>NC_013729.1:1894872-2526496 GCF_000024345.1 Kribbella flavida DSM 17836
GTCGCGATCCGGATGTCGCCGAAGGGGCTGGAGCTGGCCCCGGAGGGGGCGTCGTACCCGGTGCTGCTGCCGTGGGCGACGGTGCGGGGGTTCGAGCAGGTGAAGATCTTCGGTCAGTACGTGCTGGAGCTGCGGCTGCAGCGGGGTGTCGGTGCGACCACGGCGGGAGTGCGGGGCCTGGACCAGCCGGCGGTGCGGTCGCTGGTGAAGCCGCATCCGCTGCTGCGACCGATCGGCATGTTCGCGGTGAGTGCGCTCGACCAGCCGGTGCACGTCATCGACCAGGCGCTCAAACACTTCTCCGGCGGCACGGCCGAAGTCCTGCGCTGACCATCCGACGAAGCGTGCAGCGGAGAGATGACGGACAACGATGACCGGACGGTCCGGCTGAGCGTGCTCGGCACGACCGACCTGCACGGCAACGTCTTCAACTGGGACTACTTCAAGAACACCGAGTACGACGACTCCGCGCACAACGACATCGGCCTGGCCAAGATCTCCACCCTGGTCAAGGCGGTCCGGGCCCGGATCGCGGCCGAGCGGCGTACGCCGGCGCCGCTGCTGCTGGACGCCGGGGACACCATCCAGGGCACACCGCTGGCCTATTACTTCGCGAAGATCGACCCGATCACCGACGGTCACCTGCACCCGATGGCCGCGGCGATGAACGAGATCGGCTACGACGCGGCGGCGCTGGGCAACCACGAGTTCAACTACGGCCTCGACGTCCTGCGCACGTTCCAGCGCCAGCTGGACTTCCCGCTGCTCGGCGCGAACGCACAGGCCTGGACCACTGGGCTGCCGGTCTTTCCGCCGTACATGCTGAAGCGGGTGCACGTGCCGGGCGCCGGCCGGCCGGTCACCGTCGGCATCCTCGGCCTGACCAACCCGGGCATCGCGATCTGGGACAAGGCGACGGTGCAGAACAAGGTGAGGTTCGGCGGCATCGTCGAGCTCGCGAAGGTGTGGGTGCCGCGGGTCCGCCGGGCCGGCGCCGACGTGGTCATCGTGTCCGCCCACTCCGGGATCGAGCTCTCCTCGTCGTACGGCGACGCCTTGCCGGTGCCGGAGAACGCGTCCGGGCTGATGGCCGAGCAGGTGCCCGGCATCGACGCGGTCCTGGTCGGGCACGCGCACCAGGAAGTGCCCGAGCGGTTCGTCACCAACCAGCAGACCGGCGAGCAGGTGGTGCTGGTCGAGCCGCTGAAATGGGGCATGCGGCTTGCCCGGATCGACCTGGATCTGCGGCAGGAGCACGGTCGCTGGAAGGTCGTCGGCCGGCACAGCCAAGTGCTCAACGCGAACACGGTCGAGGCCGATCCGACGGTCGTCCGGCTGCTGCGGAAGGACCACGACCAGGTGGTCAGCTACGTGAACTCCAAGATCGGCACCTGCTCCACCGCGATGTCCGCGGCGACCGCGCCCTGGCAGGACACCGCCGCGCTGGACTTCGTCAACTTCGTCCAGGCCGACGCGGTCGCCAAGGCGCTCGCCGGTACGCCGGAGGCCGCGCTGCCGGTGCTCGCGATCGCGGCGCCGTTCAACCGGGCGGCGGCGATCCCGGCCGGCGAGGTGTCCGTGCGGGACGTGGCGGGGCTGTACGTCTTCGACAACACACTGGTCGCGGTGCAGCTGACCGGCGCCCAGGTGCAGGAGTACCTGGAGTTCAGCGCGCGGTACTTCCGGCAGGTCAGCGGGACCGGCCCGTTCCGGTCCGACCAGGTGACGAACGCGCCGACCCCGACCGCGCCGAACGGTACGCCGGACTACAACTACGACATCCTCGGCGGACTGACCGAGCCGCTCAGCTACACGATCGACATCGCCAAGCCGGTCGGTTCCCGGATCGCCGACCTCAGCTACGGCGGCGCACCGGTCACCCCGGAGCAGCAGTTTGTTGTTGCCGTCAACAACTACCGGCAGTCGGGCAGTGGCAACTTCCCGCACATCGCCAAGGCGCCGGTGCTCTACAACCGTCAGGTGGAGATCCGCCAGCTGATGATCGACTACGTCACCACGACGGGTTCGGTCGACCCGGCGGTGTTCGCCGGCACCGACTGGTCGCTGACCGCCAACGGCGCGCCGGTGCTCGTCACCGCGTGACTGGCGCGGGCTCGGTCAGACGAGGGTGACGCCGGCGGTGCGGAGCTCGACGAGGGCCTGCTCGGTGCTGGCCGGGGCCACCCCGGCGGTGAGACCGGTCAGCACCGTGGTGGTGAAGCCCTCGCGGTGGGCGTCCAGCGCGGTGGCGCGCACGCAGTAGTCGGTGGCGATGCCGCACACGTCGACCTCGGTGACGCCCTTGTCCCGCAACCAGCCGGCCAGTGCCTCGCCGTCCTGCGACTTGCCCTCGAAGCCCGAGTACGCCGCGGCGTACTCGCCCTTGTCGAAGATCGCGTCGAACGGCTGGGGATCCAGGTTCGGGTGGAAGCCGACGCCGTCGGTGCCGGCCACGCAGTGCCGGGGCCAGGAGTTCACGAAGTCGGGCTGGTCGGAGAAGTGGTCGCCCGGGTCGATGTGGTGGTCGCGGGTGGCGACGACGTACCCGTACTGCCGGTCGCGTGGCTCGGCCTCGTGCCACTCGTGCAGCAGCTGCCCGATCCGGAAGGCGACGTCCGCGCCGCCCGCGACGGCCAGGCTGCCGCCCTCGCAGAAGTCGTTCTGCACGTCCACCACGATCAACGCCCGCGCCATCGGGGAGCTCCTCTCGCCTGCCTCCACGGTACAAGCCCGACGTGCTCACCGGGGGGATTCACGGCTGCGGGCGCGGAGTCAGGCGACGAGTGGGCTGCCGCCGTTGACCCGGAGAATCTCGCCCTGGGTCGCCGTGGTGCGCGCGGAGCAGAGAAACATGATCGCGGCGGCCACGTCGGCCGCTTCGGGCAGGCGGCGG
This sequence comes from Kribbella flavida DSM 17836, assembly GCF_000024345.1. NCBI lineage: Bacteria > Bacillati > Actinomycetota > Actinomycetes > Propionibacteriales > Kribbellaceae > Kribbella > Kribbella flavida. The sequence goes on from NC_013729.1 coordinate 1,897,766, forward strand.
GCCGTGAACTGCTGGCCGAGGTGCTCGAGCGCGGCCTGCGGGATGACGCGGTGGCTGCCGTTCTCCACGGTGATTCCGGGCATCACCACGTTGACCAGGACGCCGTCCGCGCCGAGGTCGTGCTGCAGGCCGGCAACGAGGCCGTGCAGGCCCGCCTTCGCCGCGCCGTACGCCCAGGAGCCGGCGAGTCCTCGCTCCACCAGGTCGGTCGAAACCAGCACCACCCGTCCCTGCCGCGACTCGCGCAGTGACGGCGCCGCCTGCTGGACCAGGTGGAAGTTGCCTTCGAGGTTGGCCCGCAGCACCGGCAGCCACTGCTCGGCCTTGGCGTCCTCGATCCGGGTGGGCCGGTCGTGGAAGTCGGCCGCTCCCCAGTGGACCGCGTTGCCGACCAGCACATCGAGTCCACCCAGCCACTCGACCGCCGTCGCGACCGCGTCCCGCACGGACCCGGCTTCGCGAAGATCCAGCGGTACGGCGTACGCCTCGCTGCCGGCCGCCGCGATCTCGGCCAGCACCGCCTCGGCCGCCTCCTTGCGCGACTGGTACGTGATCACCACCCGCGCCCCCTCCCGTGCGAACCCGAGCGCGGCCTCTCGCCCGATTCCCGAGGACGCTCCCGTCACCAGCACCTTCGCTGCACCAAGTCCGAGGTCCATGCCACTTCCCTTCATTAGCCGACTAACCAAAAACTTAGCCGACTAATCAATGTCAGGCAACTGGTGCTGCCGTGGTGAACCGCTGGGCTGGCGTGGGCCCGGCGTGGTACTTGATGCCTAGGCCGACGAAAGGAACGTGATGGCGGAATTCTTGGTGACCGGGTCCAGTGGGCAGGTCGGGCGCCCGGCTGCGGCGGCGTTGCGGGCGAGGGGCGCCGACGTGCTCGGCCTGAGTCGCCGGGGCGGGCCCGGAGCCGTCGCCGCCGACCTGCTGACCGGACAGGGCGTGGACGAGGCCTTGAAGAGCTGCGGCACGGTGCTGCATCTTGCCGCAGGCAACAACAAGCGGGACCTGCGGCTGATCGGCAATCTGACCGCTGCGGCGAAGCGGGCCGGTGTCGGTCACGTCGTGCTCATCTCGATCGTGGGGTGCGACCGGATCCCGCTCGGCTTCTACCGGGATCGCGCCACGATCGAGCAGCTCGCGCTGGCTTCCGGCGTACCGGTGACCATCCAGCGGACCACGCAGTTCCACTCGCTGATCGACCAGCTCTTCAGCGTGCAGAAGTTCTTGCCGGTCGTGCTGGGTCCGCGCTGGCGGTTCCAGCCGATCGCCGTCGAGGAGGTCGTCACCCGGCTCGTGGAGCTGGCGGTCGGCGCGCCGCAGGGGCGGGCGGACGACATCGGCGGGCCGGCGCAGCACTCGATGCGGGAGCTGCACGCCGCCTGGAAGCAAGCGACCAGGAGTCGGCGGCCAGGGCTGATCGTGCGGCCGCCGGGCAAGCTGTCCGCGGCGTACGACGCCGGGCCGAACCTGGTGCCCGGTCCGGCGTACGGGCAGCGGACCTTCGAGCAGTACCTGCGCGAGAAGTACCGGTGAGGGATGCTGGGTGGTATGAACCCGATCTCGCCGCACGGGCTGCACCACGTCACCGCGGTGGCGACGGATCCGCAGCGCAACGTCGACTTCTACACGACGGTGCTCGGCCTGCGGCTGGTCAAGCGCACCGTCAACTTCGACCGCCCCGACACCTACCACCTGTACTACGGCGACGAGTCGGGCCGGCCGTCGACGCTGCTCACGTTCTTTCCCTGGCCGGAGGTGCCGGCCGGTCGGCAGGGCAGCGGTCTGACCACAGCGACCGCGTTCGGCATCCCGCCGGAGAGCCTCGGCTGGTGGCAGCGCCGCCTCGCCGACCACCAGGTCGACGCGGACCCGCCCGTACGGCGTACTGACGAGGAAGTGCTGGCCTTCAGGGATCCCGACGGGCTGGTGATCGAGCTGGTGGCGGCCGACGGCGACTCCCGGTCGGGGTGGGACGGCGCCTCAGGAGTTCCGGCCGAGCATGCGGTCCGGGGGCTGCACGCGATCACGATGACCGAGGCGGATCTCGGTCCGACGGCGGACTTGTTCGCGGACCTGGGGATGAGCCTGGACGCCGAGAGCGGTGACCGCGCCCGCTTCGCGATGGCCGGTGACGAGCCCGGAACGCTGGTGGACCTGGTCGCGGGCGCGGGGGAGAAGGGGCGGCAGGCCGGCGGAACCGTGCACCATGTCGCGTTCCGCGCGCCCGACCAGGAGACGCAGGCCCAGTGGCGCCTGCAGTTGATCGAGGCCGGTGCGAAGGTGACCGAGATCCTCGACCGGCAGTACTTCACCTCGATCTACTTCCGTGAGCCGGGGGGCGTGCTGCTGGAGATCGCGACGGACCAGCCGGGGTTCACCGTCGACGAGCCGTTGCTGGAGCTGGGGCGTTCGCTGAAGCTGCCGCCGTGGCTGGAGCCGACCCGGGAGCAGATCGAGAACAGTCTCCCGGCGCTGGAGCTGTCCGGCGGCTGATCCGTTGACCGCCTGCGACCGGAGTGCGACACTCCGCGAGGAGCAGGTGGACCGGGAGCGTGACAGGATTTCCGGCGTCGGTGGATGGTTCGCCACGGGGGTGGGGATGGCACGTTCGCGCGTACTGGTTCATTTTCCGAGTCGGCAGCAGGTCTGGGACGCGTCCCTGCGCCTGCAGGTCGTGCGAGCCCGGTGCTGCGACGAATGGGCGGCCGGGCACCCGGTGGACGCCGAGGTGGAGGTGTTCGGCTCCGACCACCTCGGGATGCGCCACTGGCTGCACGACCTGTGCTGGAACGCCGGCGAACTGGTCACGGTGACCTCGACCCAGTGCCAGACGGTCGAGGGATTCGCCCCCAGCCACAAGCTGAACCAGGTCCTGGTCGAGCGCGGGACCCGGATGACCAGCTTCTTCGACACCGACGCCGGGTCGGACACGATGACCGACTTCCTGATCGCGGCCGAGGACCTGCCGTACTACCTGGCCTGCGGCCCGATCCAGCTGAAGCTGCTCGACGGCGAGCGGGTCGTGGTCGAAGGGCCGGTGGTCGAGGGCCGGCGCAGTCTGATGCTGATGAGCGGGCGGGAGGCGGTGAACGCGGCCGGCCAGTACCTGCGCGCGGTGCGCGAGACCGCCGTCCGGGCCAGCGAACTGCGCGAAGCCGACGCCGACCTGACCAGCCGCCAGCAGGTGATCGCCGAACTGCTCGGCGAGGGCTGCACGGACGACCAGATCGCCGAGCGCATCGGACTCAGCGTCCGGTCGGTCCGCTACGAGGTGGCCCGCCTGCTCGACGCCCTGAACGTCCGCACCCGCTTCGCCGCCGGCGTCCGCTACGCCCGCTCCCACCCCGAAGACTGACCCCCGCCCCGCGCGTCCCTGCCCCGGGCGTCCTCCGGCGGGTCGTCCCCCGGCCGAGAACGTGGGGAGGGCGCCGGGCGTGCCGAGAGCGCCGGGCGTGGGAGGAGGCGCGGGGCTGGGGACGGCGCGCTGGTCGAGGGTCAGGCGTCGAGGTCGGTGGCGTAGGCGAGGTCTTTCTGGCGGTCCAGTTCGTCCAGGCGGGACTGCAGGGCGCTGCGGACGTTCTGGTACGCGCTGCTGCCGAGGGTGAGACGGCGCGGCGCCGGCTGCTGGTCGGCGGTGTCGATCATCGCCTGCACGAACTTCACCGGATCGCCGCTCAGCTCGAACGAGCCGTCGCTCATCGCCCGGCGGACCTGTCCGGCCGGCGTCGGCTCGTACACCTCGAGCGGGCTCCCGGTGGTCAGCCCCGGCCCGAACTCCGTCTGGGCCGGTCCCGGCTCGGCGAGGGTGAACTCGATGCCGAACCCGGCGACCTCCTGGGCGACGGCCTCGACGAAGCCCTCGATGCCCCACTTGGTGGCGTGGTAGGCGCTGAAGCCCGGGTACGCGTACTGGCCGCCCTCGGACGAGACCTGCACGATCCGCCCGCCGCCCTGGGTCCGCAGGTGCGGCAGCGCTGCGCGGATCAGCTGCATCGAGCCGATCAGGTTGGTGTCGATCTGCTGCCGAATCTGCTCGTCGGTCAGTTCCTCGGCCGCGCCGAACAGGCCGTAGCCCGCGTTGCTGACCACGACGTCGATCCGCTCGTGCGCGGTGAACGCGGCATCGACGACCCGGCGTACGGCGGCGCTGTCGGTGACGTCCAGCTCGACCACGTCCAGCCGGTCCGCGTACTGCGCCTGCAAGTCGTCGAGGGCGCCGGTCCGCCGCACGGTGGCGACGACCGTGTCGCCGCGAGCGAGCAACTTCTCGGTCATCAGCCGGCCGAAGCCGGAGGACGTGCCGGTGATGAACCAGGTCTTGCTCATGAGGGGTGACTCCTTCAGTTGGTGAGGCGCGCCAGGCCGGCGCGCGCGTAGTCGAGCACCCGGTCGACCAGGACCAGCAGTTGCTCGGGGTCGACCGCCTGAGCGCCTCGGCGTCCGGACGGTCGGGCTTCAGCCGATTCGTAGAGCTCGCGCAGGCCGGTGATCACGGTGATCCCGGTCAGTCGGGGAGCGAGCGCGTCGGCGGGCAGGCCGAGGTCGGCGGCGACACCGGCGGCGACCGCCTGCTCGTACCGGTAGTACGCCGCGCGGGCCCGGCCGCGCAGGTCCTCGTCGGCCACGATCAGCTGGGACCGCAGGGACCGGCGGCGCCAGACCTCGGCCGAGGCGCCGGTCGCGTCGAGCTCCCGCATCGTCGCCGCCATCCAGTCCCGGACCGCGTCGAGCGTCGACGTGCCGGCCGGTTTCGCCGTCAGCCACTCGGTCAGCGACTCGACGCTGAACGGGTCGTCGGCGAAAAGCAGGTCCTCCTTGGCGGGGAAGTGCAGGGTGACGGTCCGGACGGCGACGTCGCAGCGGTCGGCGATCGCGCTGATCGTGGTCTCCCGGTAGCCCTGGGTGGCGAACAACTCCAGGGCGGTGTCCCGGATCAGCTCCCGGGTCCGTTCCTTCTTCCGCTGGCGACGTGGCATCGTTTCTACCATGCCGGTAAAATTACCACGTTGGTAGTTATACATCAACGGCAGCGAGCTGGCTCGCATCGGTCGGGGTCTTCGGACCGAGGTGGTGAGACAGCCCACGTGGGCTCAGTGGCGTAGCCGACAGCTCACTGACCAGCTGTCAATACGCTGGTCGCATGGCCGACCCGCGCACCGAGCAGCCGTGACCGGCGCCGAGCACCTGATCGTCGTCGCGACGGGACTTGTCGCCGGGATGCTGACCTCGACGGTCGGCGTCGCCTCGCTGGTCAGCTTCCCGATCCTGGTCGCGCTCGGCCTCCCGCCGGTGGTGGCGAACGCGTCCAACACCGTCGGCATGATCCCGGCCGGCCTCGGCGGCTCGGTCGGCTACCGGCGGGAGCTGCGCGAGCAGCCGGGCGTGACCTGGCTGGTGGTGGTGACCTGCGCGGTCGGATCGGTCGGCGGGGCTGTTCTGCTGCTGGCGCTACCGTCCGGGGTGTTCGAGGCGATCGTGCCGTGGTTGATCCTGTTCACCTGCCTGATCGTCGGCGCGCAGCCGTGGATCTCGCGCTGGCTGCGGTCCCGCCAGCCGCACGAGGTCGCGCCGCGGACGAAGATGTCGCCGATCAGCACGGTCTTCGCCGCCCTGACCGGTGTGTACGGCGGGTACTTCGGTGCCGGCTCGGGGGTGATGATGATGGCCGTGCTGGGGCTCGGGCTCGACCTGGAACTGCGGGTGGTGACCGCGCTGAAGACCCTGGCGGTGCTGGCGGCGAACATCGTCGCCGGGCTGATCTTCGTGCTCGTCGCCGAGCTGGACTGGACCGCCATCGGCCTGCTCGCGGCGGGCTCGATCGTCGGCGGCTACGCCGGAGCCCATCTCGGGAGGTTGCTGCCGCCGACCTTGTTGCGCATCCTCATCGTGCTCGCGGGTGTCGTCGCGGCCGTGACGATGCTGAGCTGACCGCGCCGGTCAGGGAGTCGGCGGGGTGAGTGCCGCCAGCAACACCGGGTACGCCGTTTCGGCGGTGGCGCAGGCGTTCTCGACGAGTTCTTCACCGTCGGCTTCCTGCAGAACGACGGCCGTCAGTGCGACGACGCCGGACTTGGCGGCGTCGGCGATCCGCGGATCACCGCCGGACAGCGCACCGAGCGGTGTCGCGGCGCCGGCGATCGACACCACCGTGGCGATTCCGGCCAGCGAGGTGAGCAACCGGTCAAGCTCCACCTGGTCCCGCGTGGCCTCGACCTTGCGCAGCCGCTCCCGCAGCTCGTCCACCCGCGCGGTCGCTTGCCCGATCGGCCCGGCGACACCGTGCTCGGTCAGCGCGTCGACCACCTCGGACACGTCCTGCTCCGCAAGCCCCAGGAACAAAGCCACCGCTTGCAACGGTCTGTACGCCGCCCGGCCGACCCCGGCCGCCGCCTCGTCCCCGGCAACGCCCGCCTCGCCTGCGGCCGGCTCCGCTTCGCTCGCCGCGACGAGGTCGGCGATGGCGCCGGCGACGCGCTCGCGGACCTTCGGATGCTCGGCGGCCCGCAGCAGCACCACCGCGGTTGCCAGCGCGACGTCCAAGTCCGCGACCGTGCTGCGCAGTGCGCGCTCGGCGCGGATGGTGTCGCCGTCCGCGCGGGCCGCGGCGCGCTCGCGCTCGTGCTCGAACAGCCGTTGCGGCATCGGCGTCACCGGCCGGAACGCGCCGACCGGCAGCGCCGCCGTACGGTCCACCGGGGCCTTCGCGCCCGGCTCCGGCGGTGCGCCGGCCCCGTTCTGCCCAGGCAGCTTGAAGAAGTCGTCACGACGCGGACCACCAGCGGTGAAACTCACCCACCCACCCTAACGACCTCAGCACAGGCAGGGAGCGCGCTGAGCGGTGCGAGGCCGGCAAAAGGCCGAACTGGAAGATCAACCTCGCGGTTCCGCCGGTTCCGCCGCCGCCGTCGCGCGCCCGGCTTCCAGCCGGCGCCAACTGCCCCAGAAGACCAGCGCGCTGAGAGCTGAGCCGACGGTCGCCAGCGACGTCGCGCCCAGGTACAGCGGCCACTCGCTGTCGGTGACCGCTGCCCGGAAGCCCTCCCGGACAATCGGCACACCCCACAGGATGCCGGCGAGCACGAGCCCGGCCGCGGCGTACAGGCCGACCAGCACGACGAGTACCACGCGTGGCACGTACCGCCTGCCGGTGTACTCGTGCACGGCGCCGCGCCGGCTCAACCACCACGACGCCAGACACGCCAGGCCGAGCGCGACGGCGTCGGCGGCGATCGTGTCGGACAATCGGTGCCACTTGGCGGTCAGCGTGTAGGCGCCGATCCCGACAGCCCAGTTCAGGGTGAGGAACATCGCGACGCCCCGCAGGCGGTAGGGCACCACGATCAGTGCCGCGAACAGCACGGTCATCGCGATCGTGGTGTGCCCGCTAGGCAGGCTGTTGCCCTTGAAGTCGCCGGTCACGTCGACCAGCTCGGGCCGCACCAGCAGGAACCGCTTCAGCCCCTGCGTGACCACCTGGCCGGCAACGATCACGCCGACTCCGGCGATCGCGAGGTCGACGCGCCGCCGCAGCAGGCCGATCAGGCCGATCAGCAGGCAGGCGCCGATCAGCGAGTACAGGGTGATCTCGTCCAGGGCGTCGTTGGCGGCAACGTTCTCGCTGCGGTTGACGACATCGTCGGCGCCACGGAGGGCCGCGTTCTCCAGCTCTTGGCCGGGCCGCGTCCAGACGGCGAGCAGGTACGTCGCCACGAGCGCGAGCGCGCAGCTGCCGGCGATCAGCAGCCAGCGCCGAGCGGGTGCCACGATCGGACCTCCTCGGTCACCTGGGAGACGGTCGTGGGTATCAAGCTAATCGATGCCGGCCGGCCCGGCACCGGCTCACCGCACCCGGAAGCGAGAACTCCGCCGCCGTCAGGCGGCGTTCGCGGTCAGGTGGAGTCGCGGCGGACCAGGGTGGTGGGCAGGATGACCGTGGCGGGCTGCTCGCCGTTGATGACCTCGCCGAGCAGCCGGACCATCTCGCTGCTGATCCGCTCGAACGGCTGCCGCATGGTGGTCAGCGCCGGGACCAGGGTGGCGGCCAGCCAGGAGTCGTCGAAGCCGCCGACGGCCACGTCCTCGGGCACCCGGCGGCCCTGCGCGGCCAGCGTCGACAGCGCGCCGGCGGCCATCAGGTCGGACGCGACGAACACCGCGTCGATCTCGGGCCGGGCCGCCAGCAGCTCCGCCATCGCCCGCTGCCCGCCGAGCCGCGAGTAGTCGCCGTGGGCAACGAGTCCCTCGTCGAAGTCGTCGCCGAGCTCGTCGCGGTACCCCTGCAGCCGCAGTACGCCGCCCGGGGTGTCGAGCGGGCCGGTGATGGTGGCGATGTGCCGGCGGCCGGTCTCCCGCAGGTGCCGGACCATCTCCCGCGCCCCCGCGACGTCGTCGGCCGCGACGTAGCCGACCTTGCCCTCGTAGCCGAGCGGGGCGCCACACGCCACGGTCGGGACCCGCTCACGCAGCAGGGACGCGACGACCGGGTCCTCCGCGTGCGACGAGATCAGCAGCACGCCGTCGACGTGCCCGGCGGTGACGTAGTCGGTGACCCGGCGGCGCTCCTCCGGAGTACCGGCGACCATCAGCAGCAGCGGCATGTCCCGTTTCGCCAGGGCATCCGCGGCGCCGCGCAGCAAGACCGAGAAGTTCGGGTCCTCGAACAGCAGCTGGTGCGGCTCGGTGAGCAGGAACGCGACCGAGTTCGCCCGGCCGGTGACCAGGCTGCGGGCGTGCCGGTTGGCGGCGTACCCGGTGGACCGGATCGCGGCCTGGACCGCGGTGAGCGCCTCCGGCGAGACCCAGTGGCCGCCGTTGAGGACCCGGGAGACGGTGCCCCGCGAGACCCCGGCGACGGCGGCCACGTCCTTGATGGTGGGTCGCTTCCGGCCGCCGTTCTGCTCCACAGCCGATGAGTCTAGTGTCACCTCAACTCTTGACCGCGCCCGCGGCGAGATCGACCTTCCAGTACCGCTGCAGGGTGAGGAACAGCGCCAGCAACGGCACGATCGACAGCAGCGAGCCGGTGATCACCGAGGTGTAGAGACTCGGCTGCGACGCGCCCTGGTTGAGCAGGCCGGACAGGCCGACGGTCAACGGGAACAGCTTGTCGTCGCCGAGCATGATGTACGGCAGCAGGAAGTTGTTCCAGATCGCGACGAACTGGAAGAGGAACACGGTGACCAGGCCCGGAGCCATCAGCGGGGACGCGATCGACCGGAAGATCCGGAAGTCGCCCGCGCCGTCGGTGCGCGCGGCCTCGACCACGTCGTCCGGGACGGCAGCGGCCGCGTAGATTCGGGCCAGGTAGATGCCGTACGGGCTGATGATGCTCGGCAGCAGGACGGCCCAGTACGTGTTGGTCAGGCCGAGCTTGGCCAGCAGCAGGTACTGCGGAACGGCCAGCACCACGCTCGGCACGAGCACCCCGGCCAGCAGCACGTTGAAGATCGCCTGCTTCCCGGCGAACGAGTACTTCGCCAGCCCGTACCCGGCGGCGGCCGACACCAGCGTCGACAGCACGCCCCCGACGCCGGCGTACAGGGCGGTGTTCGCCATCCAGCGCCAGAACAGCCCGTCGCGGTACGCCGAGAGCTCGGCGATGTTGCCGAACAGGTGGGTCGACGGCGCGAAGGTGAAGGTGGAGAACAGCTCGCTCGCACTCTTCGACGAGGCGACCAGCACCCAGAGCACGGGCAGCAGGCAGTACGCGGCGCCGACCAGCAGGATCGCGGTGCTGACCGGGCTCGACCGGCGGGAGTGGTCGCGGCGGGTGCCCGGCGGCGCGGGCCGGGCGGTGACCGGCCGGGGTGGTGCGGTGGTGGCAGTCATCAGTTCTCCTGGCTGAAGGCGCGGTTCTGGACCAACCGCAGGAAGCCGAACGACAGCACGAAGGTCGCCACCGCGAGAACCACCGAGGTGGCCGCCGCGGAGTACAGGTCGTCGCGGGTGAACGCGTCGCGGTAAACCTTCATCAGCGGGGTCCAGGTGCTGGAGATCGTGTTGGTCAGCGGCCGCAGCGTCACCGGTTCGGCGAACACCTGCAGCGTCGCGATCAGCGAGAACACGAACGTCATGATCAGCGACGGCAGCACCACCGGCACCTTGATCCGCCAGGCGATCGACACCTCGCTGCAGCCGTCCAGCTTGGCCGCCTCGTAGATCTCGGTGGGGATCGCCTTCAGCGCGGTGTAGATGACGACCATGTTGAAGCCGACACCGCCCCAGACCGCGATGTTCGCGACCGCGTAGATCACCGAGCCGGAGCCGAGCACGCTCGGCACGTCCCAGCCCAGCTTGCCGAACACGAAGTACAGCGGGCTGACCGACGGCAGGTAGAGAAAGCCCCAGAGCAGCGACGAGATCACCGCGGGCACGGCGTACGGCAGGAAGATCGCGAGCCGGGAGAACTTCGTGGCCCGGGCGCGCGGACTGTCCAGCAGCAGGGCGAACAGCAGCGCGAGGCCGAGCATCGCCGGCACCACCAGGACGCCGTACGCCGCGACGCGCAGCACGCTCGCGGCGAAGTCCGGGTCGGTGATCGCCTTGGAGTAGTTGGACAGTCCGGCCCAGACCTCTTCCCGGGAGCCTTTGCCGAGGCCCAGCCCCCGGACCTGCACGGTCCGGAGGCTGAGGTACACGGCGTACCCGATCGGCAGGGCGAGAAAGGCGCCGAACAGCAGCACCGCCGGCGCGAGGAAGGCGTACGGCGCCACCGTGCGGCGCCGGGTACTCGGTGCGGTGGGGGAGGTGCTCACTTGACCGAGAACCCGCTGCTCTTAAGGTTGTCCAGCGTGGTCTTCTGCATCGCGCGCACCGCGGCGGTGAAGGCAGCCCTGGACCTGGACTCGGCGGCCTTGCCGAACTGGTCGGTGTAGGCGGAGTACGCGACGTTGACGTTCGGGCCGAAGGTGAAGCTGCGGGCCGTCTTGGCCGTGTCGGCGGCGACCTGGTAGAAGTCGGTCTGGTTGGCGAAGAACGCGGGCGGCGCCGAGAGGGCCGCGCTCTGGCCCGGCTGGTCGGCCGGGTAGATGCCGCTCACCTTGGCGAGCGCGTCGACGGCCTCGGGGGAGGTGTTCAGCCACTCGATGAACTTCGCCGCCTCGGCCGGGTGCTTGGACTGCGAGGTGACCGAGGTCGCCGAACCACCCCAGTTTCCGGTGGCCGGCTGGGACTTGTCCCACTGCGGCATCGGTGCCATCTGCCACTTGCCCTTGGTGGCGGCGGCGTTGCCTTCCAGGACGCCGGGCGCCCAGACGGCCGAGAGCCAGCCGACCTGGGTGCCGTTGTTCAGCGCCGCGTTCCACTCCGGCGTGTACATCGGCTTGTTGTCGATCACCCCGGACTCGACCAGACCGCCCCAGTAGTCGGCCACCTTCAGCGTCGCCTCGTCGTCGACCGAGACCGACCAGGACTCGCCGTCGATGCCCCACCAGGACGCACCGGCCTGCTGCGCCAGGCCGACGAACCAGCCCGGGTCGTTCGCGGAGAACGTGCCGAGGTACTTCTTCGGGTCGGCGGCGTGCAGCTTCTTGGCGGTCTGCGCGTACTCCTCCCAGGTGGTCGGAACCGTCAGGCCGAGCTGCTTGAAGATGTCCGCGCGGTAGTAGAACTGCATCGGCCCGGAGTCCTGCGGTACGCCGTACACGGCGTCGCTGCCCAGCGTCACCGAGTTCCACACGGTCTCGGGGAAGTGGCCGGCGACGCCCTTGTCCAGGTGCTGGGAGATGTCGGCCAGCGCGTCGGCGGAGACCAGGGTCGGGATCTTCTGGTACTCGGCCTGCATCAGGTCGGGGGCCCCGCTGCCCGCCTTGATCGCGGTCAGCAGCTTCGTCACCGCGGGGTCGCCGCCGTCCTGCTTGTTCACGGTGACCTGGATCTCGGGGTGCTTGGCGTTCCAGCCTGCCACCACCTTGTCCATGTTCGGCGCCCAGGTCCAGAACGTCAGTTCGACGTTCTCCGCGGGCCGGCCGGCGTCGGCCGCCGGACTCGCGTCGTTGCCCGAGCAGCCGGCCGCCAGCAGCAGCACGGCGCCGGCCGCGAGCGCCGCCCGCCGGAACCCTCTGTGTCCTCGCATCTGTTTCCTCCTCAGGGGAGCCCAGCCGCCCCGCTGTGCGCCGTGTGCGCTGGGCTGGACTGTGCACGTTCACAGTGAATGTCGGTTCTGCCTCTTGTCAACAGCAGGTTTCATCCTGTTTCCTGGCGATTGCCGCCAGCGATCGGGCTGTGTGCGTGCACAGAATTTGAGGAGTCTGGGTGAGTTTCACGGGTAACGGGGCCGGGCCGGCGGGCTGGCTTCCAGGCGTGTCCGCGATCAGCTACGGCGGCGACTACAACCCTGAGCAGTGGCCCGAGGAGAGCTGGCCCGGCGACATCGAGCTGATGCGGCAGGCCGGGGTCAACCTGGTCAGCATCGGGATCTTCTCCTGGGCCCTGATCGAGCCGCGGCGCGGTGAGCACGACTTCGGCTGGATGGACCGGCTGTTCGAGCTGCTGCACGCGGCCGGCATCCGGATCAGCCTCGGTACGCCGACCGCCTCGCCGCCCGCATGGTTCTTCCACGAGCACCCCGAGGCCCGGGTGGTCACCCGCGACGGAACGACGCTCGGCTTCGGCTCGCGCGGCATGGCCAGCCCGAGCTCGCCGGCGTACCGGGAGGCGAGCGTCTCGATCGCGACCGCGCTGGCACGGCGCTACGGCAACCATCCCGCGCTCGCCGTCTGGCACGTGCACAACGAGTACGGCGCGCCGGTCTCGGAGTGTTACTCCGAGCAGAGCGTCCGGGCCTTTCGGCGCTGGCTGCAGGGCCGGTACGAGTCGCTGGACGCGCTCAACGCGGCTTGGGGGACCGCGTTCTGGGGCCAGCGGTACCTCGAGTGGCAACACATCTCGGCCCCGGCGGTCTCGGCCAGCGTGGTGAACCCGGCCCAACGGCTCGACTTCGCACGCTTCACCTCCGACGCGCTGCTGCAGTGTTTCGTCGCCGAGCGGGACGCGATCCGGGCCGAGTGCCCGCAGGTCCCGATCACCACCAACTTCATGGCCGGCACCTGCGAGTCCGTCGACCTGTGGAAGTGGGCCGACGCGGTGGACATCGTTGCCAACGACCACTACCTGGTCGCGGAGGACCCGCGCAGCCACGTCGGGCTGGCGCTCTCGGCCGACCTGACCCGCTCCCTCGCGCGCGGCAAGCCGTGGATCCTGATGGAGCACTCGACGTCCGGTGTGAACTGGCAGCCGCGCAACCTGGCGAAGCGGTCCGGTGAGCTGGCCCGCAACGCGCTCACCCACTTCGGTCGGGGTGCCGACGCGGTGATGTTCTTCCAGTGGAAGGCGTCCCGCTCGGGGGCGGAGAAGTTCCACTCGGCGATGGTTCCGCACGCCGGGACCCGGAGCCGGATCTGGTCGGAGGTGTGCGCGCTCGGGGCCGGTCTCGGCACGCTGGGCGAGGTGCTCGGGTCGACGGTGTCGGCCGAGGCCGCGGTGCTGTGGGACTGGGAGTCGTTCTGGGCGCAGGACCTGGAGTGGCGGCCGAGCGAGGACCTGTCCCACCGGGAACGGGTGAACGCCTTCTACGACCGGCTGTGGCGGGACCAGCTGACCGTCGACTTCGCGCATCCGGAGGCCGACCTCGCGGCGTACAAGCTGGTGGTTGCCCCGGCCTCCTACTTGCTGACCCGGGCCGCGGCGGACAACCTGCGCAGGTACGTCGAAGGCGGCGGCACGCTGGTCGTGTCGTACTTCTCGGCGATCGTCGACGAGCACGACGCGGTGCACGACGGTGGGTTCGTCGCCCCGCTGCGCGACGTGCTGGGGCTGACCGTCGAGGAGTTCCTGCCGTTGCGGGCGGGGGAGACGGTGCGGCTCACGCCGTCGGAGGTCGTCGGTGACGTGTGGACCGACGACGTCGCGCTGGAAGGCGCCGAAGTCGTGGCGGCGTTCGAGGACGGGCCGGCGGCGGGCAAGCCGGCCATCACCCGCAACACCCTCGGCGCGGGCGCCGCCTGGTACGTGGCGACGCGGCTCGACGCCGACCAGTTGGCCGTCGTACTGGAGGGTGCGTACCGGGATGCGGGCCTCACCCCGGGCGACGGGCCGGAGGATCTCGAGCTGGTCCGCCGGCGGCACGCGGACGCCGAGTACCTGATCGCTGTGAACCACGGAACCAAGCCGGCCGACCTGCCCGTCGGCGGCACCGATCTGCTCACCGGGGAGGCGGGTGCGTCGCTGAAGGTCGAGGCCGGCGGCGTCCGTGTCCTGCGAACCGACCGACACCAGGAGCGCTGATGAGGATTTCCGCCGTACTCGCTGTCACCACCGGACTGTTGGCCGCCACGCTGGCACCGGCCGAGGCGGCTGCCGCCCGGCCCGGCAGCCTGGCGAACACGGGCTTCGAGCAAGGACTGAACGGCTGGACCGTCTCCGGCACCGCCGGTACGGCGAAGATCGAGACCGAGGGGAGGACCGGCAGTCGGCTGACCCACTGGGCAGCGGCACCGTACCGAGTGACCACACGGCAGACCGTCGAACTACCCAGCCGCGGCTGGTGGACCGTCAGTTCCTGGGGCATCTCCGGCGGAGAGCTCAACAGCTCGCGGTTGTCGGTCAGCGGATGTGGCGCGACCGTCTCGACCGTGGTCCCGGCGACCGATGCGTGGGTCCGTTCGGCCGTCTCCGTGTACGCCGGGGGCCGCAAGCGCTGCACGGTCACGCTGACAACCGCCGGTCCTGGGGGGACCTGGGCCAGCTTCGACGACGTCGCGGTCGCACCGGGCCGGGTCGCGCGCACGATCCGCGGCGGCGACCTGTCCGGGCTGGCGAAGAACGAGGACTTCGGGGCGACGTACCGGTCGGCCGACGGCAAGCCTGGTGACGCCGTGCAGATTCTCGCCCGGTCGGGCATGAACCTGGGCCGGCTGAAGGTCTGGGTCGATCCGGCCGACGGGTACAACGACAAGGCCCACGTGGTCGCCACCGCCAAGCGCATCAAGGCCGCGGGCATGAAGCTGCTGGTCGACTTCCACTACTCCGACCGCTGGACCGATCCCGGCGCGCAGGGAATTCCGGCGGCCTGGAAGGACATGACGCCCGAGCAGCTCGCCGGAGCCGTTCACCGGCACACGCGGGACGTGCTGACCGCGCTGAAGGCGGCCGGCGCCACCGCCGACCTGGTGCAGGTGGGCAACGAGATCAACCCGGGCATGCTGTGGCCCTGGGGACAGACCTGGGACGTCGACCCCGACGACGGCGTACCGGGAGCGCAGTGGGACAACCTCGCGTCGTTCCTGACCGCGGGCGCCCGGGCGGTCAAGGAGGTCGACCCGCGGACCCAGGTGCTGCTGCACCTGACGAACATCAACAACGGCATCGGCTCGCTGACCTGGTGGTTCGACGAGGTGGTCGCGCGCAAGGTGCCGTTCGACCTGATCGGCCTGTCGTACTACGGCTACTGGCACGGCACGCTGGCGGACCTGCAGAACGCGGTCACGACGTTGTCCGCGCGCTACGACAAGGACGTGCTGAACGTGGAGACGGCGTACCCGTTCACGCTCGCCGACGACAGCCCGGCGTGGGAGAACGTGATCGACCTGCCGAGCGAGCTGGTCGCGGGCTACCCGGCGACGCCGGCCGGGCAGGCGGCGCAGTTCCGGGCGGTCCAGGACGCGGTCGCGTCGGCCGAGGGCGGTCGCGGCATCGGCACGGTCTACTGGGAGCCGGCCTGGACGGCGGTCGCGGGTGCGGGCTGGGACCCGGCCGACCCGGCCGCCGGCAACGCCTGGGAGAACCAGGCCGTCTTCGACTTCTCCGGCCGGCTGCTCCCGGCGGCTCGCCACTTCGCCCCCGACCCGCGCTGACGACCGCACCCCCTGACCAGGACTTCCGGCGGGTCCTGGTCAGGGGGTGGACCGCGGGGTGGGCACTGCGCCGCAGTGTGGAAGGCTCAGAGGGCACCCGGCGGCGACGGAGGAAGCATGAAGAACTGGGCGGGCAACATCACCTTCTCGGCGGCGGAGCTGCACCGGCCGCGTTCGGTGGACGAGCTGGCGGAGCTGGTCGGCCGCAGCGAGCACGTCCGGGTGCTCGGCACTGGGCACTCGTTCAACCGGATCGCCGACACCACCGGCACGCTGGTCTCGGTGGCCGACCTGCCCAAGGTGATCGAGATCGCGCCCGACCGGCGGACGGTCCGGGTGTCCGGCGGGCTGCGGTACGGCGAGGTGACGGCGGCGCTGCAGGCCGACGGCCTGGCCCTGCACAACCTCGGGTCGCTGCCGCACATCTCGGTCGCCGGCGCCTGCTCGACCGGGACGCACGGATCCGGCGACAGCAACGGCACGCTGGCCTCGGCCGCGACCGGGATCGAGTTCGTCGCCGCCGACGGTTCACTGGTCACGCTGGACCGCCGGCACCCGGACTTCGCCGGCGCGGTCGTCGCGCTCGGCGCTCTCGGCGTCACCACCCATCTCACGCTCGCGGTCGAACCGGCGTACGAGATCAGCCAGGTCGTGTACGACGGCCTGCCGGTCGAGCGGCTCGGCACCGACTTCGACACGGTCTTCGGCAGCGCCTACAGCGTCAGCGCGTTCACCGACTGGGCCGATCCCGAGGTGATGGTCTGGCGCAAGGCGCAGCAGATCACGCTCGAGCCGGAGTGGCTGGGCGCGCGACTCGCCGACGGCCCGCGGCACCCGATCAAGGCGATGCCCGCCGACTTCGCCACCGAGCAGGGCGGCGTGCCCGGCCCGTGGAACGCGCGGCTGCCGCACTTCCGGCTGGAGTTCACGCCGTCGAACGGGGAGGAACTGCAGTCGGAGTACTTCCTGCCCCGCGAGCAGGCGGCCGCCGGCGTCGAGCGGATGCGCTCGCTCGGCGACAAGCTGGCAGCCGTCGTGCAGGTCTCCGAGGTCCGCACGATCGCCGCCGACAGGCTCTGGCTCAGCCCGAGCCAAGGCCGCGCCACCGTCGCTTTCCACTTCACCTGGATCCAGGACGAAACCGCGGTGCGCCCGGTCGTGGAAGCGATCGAGGACGCGCTGCTCCCGCTCGGCGCCCGCCCGCACTGGGGCAAGGTCTTCGCCGCCGACGCGGCCACCTTGCGCGCGTGCTACCCGCTGGTCCCCGACTTCACCACGCTGGCCGGCCGCCTCGACCCGACGGGCAAGTTCCGCAACGACTACCTGAACACCTACCTGCCGGCCCCCTGAGCACAACCCATTGACGGCGCCGGAGTCGTCGCCTACGTTTTGTCGAAACGCTTCGACGAAGCGTTTCGATGATTCGGTCGGAGGTGGCGGGTGGCGACGATGACCGACGTGGCGCGCCGGGCCGGGGTGTCGGTCAGCACGGTGTCCTACGTGCTCACCGGGACCAGGCCGATCTCCGCCGCGACGCGGGACCGGGTGCTCGAGGCGATGGCCGAGCTCGGGTACCAGCCGAACGCGCTGGCCCGCGGGCTGGCCAGCCGGCGGAGCAACATCGTCGGCCTGCTGCTGCCGCTCACCGGGCGAGGACTGGGCGCGACCGAGACCGCGTTCGTCACCGGCGCGACCGAGGCGGCGCGCAAGGCCGGGTACCACCTGATGCTGTGCCCGGTCGGCGCCGAGGACACCGACGAGCTGCGCGCGCTCGCCACCCAGCGCCTGCTCGACGGCTTCCTGGTGATGGAGGTCGGGCTGACCGACCAGCGCGTTGACCTGCTCCGCACGCTGGACACCCCGTTCGTGCTGATCGGCCGCACCGCCGACACCGGTGGGCTGGCCTGCGTCGACATCGACTTCGAGCAGACCGTCGACGACGCGGTCGCCCACCTGGTCGGGCTCGGCCACGAGACGATTGCCTACGTCAACCATTCCGGTGCCAGCCTGGCCGGTGGCTACGGCCCGGCGAAGCGGACCGAGGAAGCCTTCGAGGCGGCGCTGGAACGGCACGGCGTGACCGGCGTGATGGTGCCGACCGAGGACACCGCCAGCGGCGGCCGGGCGGCGATCCGGCAGGCCCGCGAGCGCTGCCCGGACCTGACCGGCGTCCTGGTGATGAACGAGAACGCCGCCCTGGGCATTCTCGCCGACCTGCGAGAGTCGGGGCTGGAGGTGCCGTTCGACGTCTCGCTGGTCTCGATGGTGACGTCCGAGGTGGTCGCCGACCTGGCCAGCCCTCCGCTGACCGCGATGACGTCACCCGGAACGGCGCTCGGCGCGGCCGCGACCCGGGTGCTGCTGGACCGGCTGGCCGGCGACGGTGTCGCCGGCGACCCGACGTACACCGAACTCGTGCCCTGCGTGCTGGACGTCCGGGGGACCAGCGCACGGGCCCGACGCAGGACCAACACGGCGGCCTCGCGCCGTCGTTGAGAGGTGTCCGCCGCCGCGCTGCAACGCGACGACGGACCGAGGAACCACCGGACACATCCGTCGAAGGAGTACACCCATGCGGTCTCCCCGCACCATGATCTCAATCGGGGCGGCGCTCGTGTCGCTCGCCCTGGTGCTCGCCGGTTGCGGCGGGCAGGACGACGACGCCGCGCAGAGCGGTACCGGCACCTTCAAGCTCTGGCACTACGAGAGCGCGAACGGTGCCATGGGCAAGGCCTGGGACAAGGCGATCGAGGTCTTCAAGGCCGAGCACCCGGGCGTCACGGTCGAGTTCGAGCGCAAGGCGTTCGAGCAGATCCAGCAGAACGCGTCGATGATCCTGGCCTCCGACCAGGCCCCGGACCTGATGGAGTACAACAAGGGCAACGCGACGGCCGGCCTGCTGTCGTCGAAGGGCCTGCTCACCGACCTGAGCGACGAGGTGACCGGTCGCGGCTGGGACAAGCTGCTCAGCCCCAGCCTGCAGACCACCGCCCGGTACGACGAGAAGGGCGTGATGGGGTCGGGCAGCTGGTTCGGCGTACCGAACTACGGCGAGTACGTGATGGTCTACTACAACAAGGACCTGTTCCAGCAGCACGGCGTCGCGGTGCCGAAGACGCTGGACGAGCTGACCAAGGCGATGGACACCTTCGTCGCGAAGAAGATCACGCCGCTCGGCATGGCCGGCGCGGAGTACCCGGCCGGGCAGCTGTACTACCAGCTCGCGCTGTCCAAGGCGGACCGGTCGTTCGTCGACAACTACCAGCTCTACAAGGGTCCGGTGAGCTTCGACGCCGACCCGCTGAAGTACGGCGCGGAGACGTTCCGCCAGTGGGTGGACAAGGGCTACGTCTCCCAGCGGTCGGCCAGCCTGAAGGCCGAGGACATGGGCACCGCCTTCATCGCCGGCAAGACGCCGATGATCGTCAGCGGCTCGTGGTGGTACGGGCGGTTCAGCAGTGAGATCAAGAAGTTCCAGTGGGGCACGTTCCTGTTCCCGGGCAACAAGCTGAACGCCGGCTCGTCGGGCAACCTGTGGGTGGTGCCGGAGCAGTCGAAGAACAAGAAGCTGGCCTACGACTTCATCGACATCACCATGCGGCCGGAGATCCAGACGATTCTCGGCAACAACGGCGGCGTGCCGGTGAACGCGGACCTGGCCAAGGTGACGGACCTGAAGAACAAGGAGCTGATCGCGAACTTCGCCGCGATCACCGCCGCCGACGGGCTGGCCTTCTACCCGGACTGGCCGGTGCCGGGGTACTACGACGTGCTGGTGGCCGGCGGGCAGTCGCTGATCAACGGGTCGAAGAACCCGCAGCAGGTGCTGACCGAGCTGGGCAAGGCCTACGAGCAGGGCGTGTCAGAGATCGAGAACGGCTGACCGATGCCGTCCTCCACCCTCTCCCGGGTGCAGGCGCGGCCGAGCAGGGGGTACTGGTGGTACCTCCTGCCCGGCGCGATCGCCTTCACCGTCGTGGTCGCGGTGCCGTTCGCCGCGAACATCTACCTGTCCCTGACCAAGTGGTCCGGCATCGGCGATCCCCGGTTCGTCGGGCTGGACAACTACACCCGGCTGCTGCACGACGAGGTGTTCTGGACGTCGTTCCGCAACACCGCGGCGATGGTGATCGCGATGGTGGTGGTGCCGACGCTGGCCGGGCTGGTGCTGGCGGCCACCCTGTTCGACGTGATCGGCCGCCGGTTCGGGCCGAAGGCGGCGTCGTTCCTGCGGGCCACCTTCTACCTGCCGCAGGTGCTGCCGGTGGTCGTCGCGGGCATCCTGTGGGGCTGGCTGCTGCGGCCCGACGGCGCGGTCAACGCGTTCGCCGAGGCGATCGGCCTCGGCGCGCACGACTGGCTGGGTGACCCGGGCACCGCGTTGCCGATGGTGATGCTGGTGATGATCTGGGTCCAGATCGGCTACCCGGTCGTGATCTTCATGGCCGCGCTGCAACGGGTCGACCCGGACCTGTACGAGGCGGCCGAGATCGACGGCGCGAGCTGGTGGCACCGGTTCACCGCGATCACGCTGCCGCAGATCCGGCCGGAGACGTTCGTGGTCACGCTGACCTGCACGATCGCCGCGCTCAAGGTGTTCGGCCCGGTCTGGGCGCTCACCCGGGGCGGCCCGAACAACGCGACCACGGTGCCGTCGTACTTCGCCTACAACGCGTTCTTCAACAAGCTGCAGGTCGGCTACGGCGCGGCCGTGGCGACCGCGCTCACGCTGCTGATCGTTGCCATCAGCATCGGATTTCTGAAGGCCCAGGGCCGGGTCGAGGAGGCCTCATGAGCACGCTGACGCTGGGCAGGACCCGGGCGGCACGGCGTGACCCCGACCGGTACAAGCAAGGCGCGGCGCGGTGGGTGGTGCTCGTGCTGGTGGCGTTCACCGCCGCGCTGGTGCTGGTGCCGTTCGCGGTGATGCTGATGAACGCGTTCAAGTCGCCCGCCGACTACTCCGGCAACGGGCCGCTGAGCTGGCCGGAGTCGTTCCAGCTGGACGGGTTGCGGACGTACTGGCAGCAGGTGCGGTTCGAGGGCAAGCTGCTGAACTCGATCGTGATCTCCGGCGCGGTCGCGGTGCTCGGCGTCGTGCTGTCGCTGCTGAACGCCTACGCGCTCGGCATCGGGCGGGTCCGCGGCCGGCTGTGGATCGTGGCCGCCTTCCTGCTGGCGAACATGATCCCCCAGGAGGCGCTGGTCTACCCGCTGTACGCGATGGCCAAGGCGACCGGCCTCTACAACAGCCGGCTCAGCGTGATCATCATCTTCACCGTCATCCAGAGCGCGTTCGGCACCTACCTGCTCGCCTCGGTGCTCGGCACCTTTCCCAAGGCGCTGCTCGAAGCCGCTGCGCTCGACGGCGCCGGCCGGTGGACGACGCTGTGGCGGGTGGTCGTACCGACCGTCCGGCCGACGCTCTCGGTGCTGCTGATCTTCTTCTTCATCTGGACCTGGAACGAGTTCTTCATCCCCCTGGTGATGCTCGTCGACAACAGCACCCAGACCGTGCCGCTCGCGCTCGCGTCCCTGCAGGGCGACCGGCTGATGGACGCGACCACCACGAACGCCGGCGCGCTGATCAGCCTGCTCCCGACGGTCGTGTTCTTCCTGATCTTCCAGCGCACGCTGACCCGTGGTGTCACCGTCGGCGCGGTCAAGTAGAGAGGCACTCCATGAAGTTCACAGACGGCTACTGGCAGCTGCGGCCGGGGCTGACGCGGCTGCGCCCGGCGGCGGTGGAGAGCGTCGAGGCCACCGACCGGACCCTGGTCGCCTACGCCCCCGCCAAGCAGATCGTCGGTCGAGGCGACACGCTGAACCAGCCGTTGTTCACGGTCACGCTCAGCTCGCCCGCGGCCGACGTGATCGGCGTACGGATCGAGCACCACAGCGGCGGACTGCCGCCCCGGCCGGCGTTCGCGCTGGCGGCCGACGAGGATCACCCGGTCAAGGTCGAGGTCGACGAGCAGACGGCGCGGCTGACCAGTGGCGACCTCACCGCCGTGCTCAGGCTCGACGGCCCGTGGGACCTGCGCTTCGAGCGGGACGGCCGGCCGCTGACCGACTCCGGTGCCCGCAGCATCGGGCTGATCACCGACCAGCAGGGCCGGCAGTACCTGCACGAGCAACTGGCTCTCGGGGTCGGCGAGACGGTCTACGGTCTGGGCGAGCGGTTCGGCCCGCTGGTGAAGAACGGCCAGGTGGTCGACATCTGGAACGCCGACGGCGGAACGTCCAGCGAGCAGGCGTACAAGAACGTGCCGTTCTACCTGAGCAGCGCCGGGTACGGCGTCCTGGTGGACACGCCGGCGCGGGTGTCCTTCGAGGTGGGTTCGGAGGTGGTCTCCCGCAACCAGTTCAGCGTCGAGGGGCAGGAGCTGAGCTACTACGTTTTCGGCGGCCCGGCGCCGAAGGACGTGCTGCGCCGCTACACCGCGCTGACCGGGCGGCCGGCTCGGGTCCCGGCCTGGTCGATGGGGTTGTGGCTGTCCACGTCGTTCACCACCGACTACACCGAGGCGACGACGAGCAGCTTCGTCGAAGGCATGGCGGCACGCGACCTGCCGCTCAGTGTCTTCCACTTCGACTGCTTCTGGATGCGGCAGTTCCACTGGTGCGACTTCCTCTGGGACCCGGTGGCCTTCCCGGACCCGGCCGGCATGCTGCGCCGGCTGAAGGAACGCGGCCTGCGGGTGAGCCTGTGGATCAACCCGTACATCGCGCAGCGGTCGGTGCTGTTCGAGCAGGGCCGCCGGCTGGGCTACCTGCTGAAACGCCCCGACGGCTCGGTCTGGCAGTGGGACATGTGGCAGGCCGGGATGGCGATCGTGGACTTCACCAATCCGGCGGCGACCGCCTGGTTCCGGTCCAAGCTGCAGGCGCTGCTCGACCTCGGCGTGGACTGCTTCAAGACCGACTTCGGTGAGCGGATCCCGGCCGAGGACGTGGTGTGGTTCGACGGCTCGGACCCGGGCCGGATGCACAACTACTACCCGCACCTGTACAACAAGGCCGTCTTCGACCTGCTGACCGAGCAGCGGGGCGAGGGCGACGCGGTGCTGTTCGCCCGGTCCGCCACCGTCGGCGGGCAGCAGTTCCCGGTGCACTGGGGTGGCGACTGCGAGTCGACGTTCGAGGCGATGGCCGAGTCGTTGCGTGGCGGGCTGTCGCTGGCGGCGTCCGGCTTCGGCTACTGGAGTCACGACATCGGCGGCTTCGAGGGCACGCCGGACGCCGCCGTCTTCAAGCGGTGGGTGCCGTTCGGCCTGCTCTCGTCGCACTCCCGCCTGCACGGCTCCGGCTCGTACCGGGTGCCGTGGGCCTTCGACGAGGAGGCCGTCGAGGTCCTGCGGAAGTTCACCAAGCTCAAGCTGTCGCTGATGCCCTACCTGGCGGCGGTCGCCGAGCAAGCCCACACCGCCGGTACGCCGATGATGCGGCCGATGGTGCTGGAGTTCCCGGCCGATCCGGGAGTCGCCTACCTGGAACGGCAGTACATGCTCGGACCGGACCTGCTGGTGGCGCCGGTGATGAGCACGGACGGGGAAGTCCGCTTCTACCTCCCGGAAGGCACCTGGACGCAGCTGCTGACCGGCGAACGACTGGCCGGGAGCCGCTGGGTCACCCAGACACACGGCTTCGACAGTCTGCCGGTGCTGGTGCGGGAAGGCGCTGTGATCGCGGTCGGCGCCGTGGACGATCGCCCGGACTACGACTGGGCCGACGGCGTCGAACTGCGCTGGTTCGCCCCGTCCGAGGGGCAGTCCCGGCGGGTTCGCCTGCCCGGGCCGGACGGGGAGACGGCCGCCACCATCGAGCTCACCCTGGCCGACGGCGAACCGGTCGCCCGGGTGCTCGAGGGCACCTGCGACCGGTACACCGTCACCGTCGTCTAGAGGGTGTGTCTCCCAGTTCCTGCGCGGAACTGGGAGACACACCCGCCCTAGTGGAACAGGAACGTCAGCTTCTCCAGCGAGATCTCCTCGCTGGAGAAGACGACGTACAGGGCCCGTACGCCGTCAGCCGGCGCGAGGGTCGCGACCTGGTCGGTCCAGGTGTGGCGGTGACCGGTCGGCGGGACGTCGATGGTGCCCAGCAGGGTCCCCCGCAGCGGGTCGTCGAGCCTGAGTTCGAGCGTCGCGGATCGGGCGTGCTCGGACGCGACGGTCGCAACGCAGCGACCGGGTCCGGCTGACAGGTCGACGTCCTCGAAGAGCAGCCAGGCGCCCGCTTCCAGCGACCGGACGGCGTCGCCGCGGACCGGCGTCGTATCGGTGAGCGTGACCGCGCAGTACTCGTCGAACGCCGTCGCGGCCAGCGGTCCGCCGCTGATCGCGCGCGGCGGGATCCGTTCGCCGTGCACGTCGAACGCCGCTGTCAGCCGGGTGTCGGTGCAGAACCGGCCGACCAGGACGCTGTGCCGGGCGGTTTCGACGCAGCGCCGGTTGCGGGTGACGTCGAAGAACGCCAGCTCGGCGGCCGGCAGCTCGAAGTGCACCTGAATGCTTTCGCCCGCCGCCAGCGAGACCCGCCGGAAGTCGCGCAGCTGACGCAGCGGCTGCTTGGCACGGGACCGCTGCTGGTGCGTGTACAGCTGGACCACCTCGCGGCCGGCTCTGGACCCGGTGTTCGTGACGGTCAGGCTCACCTGGAGCACACCGTCGGCGGGTACGGAGGTCGAGCACAGCCGCAGGTCGGAGTACGCGAAGGTGGTGTAGCTCAGGCCGTGGCCGAACGGGTAGAGCGGCCTGCCCCGGTAGTACAGGTACGTGGCGTCGGTGGCGACGATGTCGTAGTCGAGCAGGTCGGGCAGGTCCGCGGCGGACCGGTACCAGGTCTGCGGCAACCGGCCGGACGGGTCCGTGTCGCCGAACAGGACGTCGGCCAGCGCCCGGCCGTACTCCTGACCGCCGTGCGCCGACCAGAGCAGCGCGGGCAGGTGCTCGTCGGCCCACTCGACCGAGAACGGGTAGCTGCTCGACATCACCAGCACCGTCCGGGAGTTGGCCGCGTGCACGGCCCGGACCAGCCGGTCCTGGCCGGCCGGCAGGTCCAGCGCCTCGCGGTCCTCGGTCTCCCGGCCGTTGACCAGCGGATGGTTGCCTGCAACAACGATTGCGACGTCGGCGCGGGCGGCCAGCTCGGCGGCCACCGCGGCGCCGTCGACGAGCGTCACCACGGCGAACGCCGTCGCGGAGTCCGCGTCCTCGGCGGTCGCCGTCACCGACCCGTCCGGCTGCACGGTCACGAAGCGGCCGCTGTTGCGGTGCCGGAGCACCGCGCTGGTTTCGCCGGCGGGGCAGAGCTCGAAGGTCTCGTTGACCTCCCAGGTGCTCGGGCCCGGGTGGTCGGCTCTCAGCACACCGCCATCGGTCACCGTGACGTACGACCCGGTCTGCACCGACCGAAGCGTCCAGGCCGCGCCACCCCAGTCGAAGAGATCGAACCCGCCGGACGGACCCAGCCCCAGGACGCCGTCCTCGCCCGCGCTCAGGCAGCCGCCGGGCACGCGGAGCTCGACCCGGTCGACGCCTTCGCAGAACTCCACGGCCTCCGCGCCCAGCCGCTCGACCAGACCGTCACGGGCGGTCACGCGGTACGGCAGGGTGCCGGAGTACCAGTCCTCGTAGAGGGTGTCGGCGAGCGGGCCGACGATCGCGACCCGCCGGGTGGTCGCGGGGTCCAGCGGCAGCACGTGGCACTCGTGCTTGAGCAGCACGATCGACTGCCGGGCCGCTTCCTGCGCGAGCTGCCGGTGCTCGGGGCAGCCGACGACCTCGTCGTCCAGGGCGGCGTACGGGTCGAGCTCGGGCGGGTCGAACTCGCCCAGCCGGAAGCGCACGGCCAGTGCGTGCCGGACGGCCTGGTCGATGTCGTCCTGGGTCAGCAGACCACGGTCCAGAGCGGCGGTCAGGTGCCGCGTCGACGGTCCTGCGTCGTTGTCGTCCTGCGTGAAGCTGTCGACCCCGGCGCAGAGCGCGGCCGCGTACGCCGTCGGCCCGTCGGCGTAATACCGCTGGAGCTCGTACAGGTTCGCGGGCGCGCCGGCGTCGCTGACCACCAGCAGGTCGTCCTCGGTCCAGCTGCGCAGGGCGTCGTTGATCAACGGGCTGAGGTGGGCGGGCCGTCCGTTCACCAGGTTGTACGACGGCATCACCGCGACGGCCGCACCGGCCGCGATCGGGGCCCGGAAGGCCGGCAGTTCGTAGTCGTGCAGGACGCGCGGCGGCAGGTTGCTCGACGTCGTGCAGCGGTCCGTCTCGTTGTTGTAGGCGAGGAAGTGCTTGAGCGTCGGCGCGGTCTTCAACGGGCCGGGCGCGGTCCCGGTCAGCCCCTGGCCGTAGGCGACGGCCAGCAGCCCGGTGAGCCAGGGATCCTCCGAGTAGCCCTCCTCGTTGCGGCCCCACCGCGGATCGCGCAGCGGGTTGACCACCGGCGCCCAGACGTTCAGGCCGACCTGGGCGGGATCACGGCGGTGGAACGCCCGCACCTCGTCGCCGATCGCCGAGCCGACGGCCTGCAGCAGCTCGGTGTTCCAGCTGGCGGCGAGGCCGATCGCCTGCGGGAAGACGGTGGCCGGGCCGAGCCAGGCGACGCCGTGCAGGGCTTCGGTGCCGGTCCGGAAGGACGCGACGCCGAGCCGGGGAACGGCGGCCTGGTGCTGGTGCAGCAGCCCCAGCTTCTCCGGCAGCGTCAGCCGGTCGAGCAGATCGCCGATCCGCTCGGGCAGCTTGCGGGCCGGGTCGCGGAACGGGGGAGGGGAGGAGTCGGACGACGGGGTGGGCGGCGTACTGGGCGGCGTACTGGGCGGGGAGGTGCTCATCGTGATCGCGCTCCGGGGCACTCGGCCGTCTGCCGACGGAAAGGCGGTCGAAGCGCTTCGACGATGCGCCTCCGCACAGCGGAGGAGAGGGGCGAGCCGTCGAAGCGCTTCGATCAGAAGGTGTCTGAGAGGGTCGCACCCTGCGCACGGCCGGTCAAGATCTCAGCCCGGATCACCGCGCACCAACCGGAATGGACCAGGCGTCGCCGTCGGTTGGCGACCGCTGGTCAGAGCGTGGGGATCGGCAGGCGGCCTGAGTCGAGGCGGTCGAGAGAGCGGGCGACGGCGCCGATCGACGTCGCGTCGTGGCCGAACGTCGACACCACGACCCGGCAGCGGCCGCTCACCGTCACCAGGGCGCCGTCGGCCAGCTCCTGCTCGATCGCAGGCACCAGCCAGCGGCCCAGCCCGGCGTACGACCCACCGAGCACCACGAGCTCGGGGTCGAGCAGGTCGACCAGCACCGAGATGCCCCGCCCGAGCAGACCGCCCACCTCCGCGAGGGCTTTGAGGGTGGCGGTATCGCCCTCCTCGGCCCGCCGGACCAGCTGCTCCGTGCGCAGCTGGGGATCGGTCTCCGGCGCGTCGGCCGGCTCGAGCCGGGCCAAGATCGCAGGCATGCCGGCCACCGCTTCCAGGCAGCCCCGTCGCCCGCAGCCGCAGACCGGGCCGTCCGGCTGGATCCGCAGGTGGCCGATCTCCCCGACGTACCCGTGGTGCCCGCGCAGCGGACGGCCGTCGCAGATCACGCCCGCCCCGACGCCGGTCTCGCCGGACAGCTGGATCAGGTCGGCGGTGCCGGCGTGGTCGCCGTACCGGTGCTCGGCCAGGGCGCCGAGGTTGGCGTCGTTGTCGACCATCACCGGGAACGCCGGCCGGCCGAGCGCGGCGATCAGGTCGCTGCGCAGCGGCACGTCCCGCCAGCCGAGCCCCGCGGCCAGCACGACCGAGCCGTCGTGGTCGATCAGCCCGGGCGCGCCCACGGTCAGGCCGAGCACGTCGCGGCCGGAGGAGTGCACCGCGGAGATCGCGCGGCGGGCCAATGCCGCCAGCGCGGCGATCGTCTTGGCCGGGCTCGCCTCGGGGCCGGGGCCGGACCGGTGCCAGCGCAGCAGCTGGCCGCCGGCGGAGTCGTAGGCGATCGCGGTCAGCCCGCGCACGCCGACCTCCATCCCGATCGCCGCGTACGCCGAGCCGTCGAGCACCAGCAGGGTGGCCGGCCGGCCGACGTGGTTCTGGGTCTGCTCGGTCTCCCGGGCCAGCCGCTGGGCGATCAGCTCGCCGACGATGCTGGTCACGGTCGCCTTGTTCAGGCCGGTGCCGGAGGCGATCGCCGCCCGCGAGCAGGGCGCGTTCGCCCGCAGGAAGCCGAGAACGGCGGCCAGGTTGGTGGCGCGGACGTCGGTGTGGTCCGCGGTGTGAGGGGTCAAGGTCGTCCTCTTCGGCTCGGTCGGGGCGGTGACTACGCCCACCGACAGTTCTACACCTTGTGGCACGTTCGGTCGTGAGCTAATTTGTTTGGCTACCAGCCCAACTAATCCTACCTCGGGGCGGCCTCCCGTCCCAGTCGAAAGGACTCCCGTCGTGATCGGACCCGCAGGCGGCTCCACGAACCGCCGGACCTTCCTTTCCCTGCTCGGCGCCGGCGCGGCGGTCGCGGCCGGCGGCAGCACCCTGACCGCCTGCTCCAACGACGGCGCCAGTCCCGGCACCGGTGGCCGGGCCGAGAGTGAGGACAAGCTCACCGCGCTGCTGCCGGCGTTCGTCGGCTACGAGCCGGTCAAGCCCGATCTGCCCGGCAGCAACGGCGCGTCGCCCGGCTTCACGAAGTACCCGGCGGAGCTGAAGCGGGCGCTGCCGGACAAGCCGGTGACCAGCGGCAAGGAGGTCAGCGCGATGACCCCGCTGTGGGGCCCGCTGCCGCCCGGCCTCGGCAACAACTCCTACTTCGACGTGAACAACGAGCGGATCGGTGCTCCGGTCCGCTTCAACGTGGTCAACGGCAACGAGTACGGCGACAAGCTCGGGCCGATGCTGGCCGCCGGCAACGTTCCCGAGCTGCTCTGCATCCCGGGCTGGGAGATCTCCGGGCTGACCCGGTTCAGCCAGGCCGTCGACAAGCTGTTCGAGGACCTCACGCCCTACCTTGCTGGTGACAAGGCGGCGGCGTACCCGATGCTGGCCAACCTGCCGACCCGTGCCTGGGCGTACGGCGTGTGGAACTCGCAGCTCAAGGCCGTGCCGTACCCCGGCACCGGCATCCCGTGGGCGTTGTTCTACCGCAAGGACCTGTTCGGAAAGCTGGGCGCCGAGCCGCCGAAGAACATCGACGACGTGCTGGCCCTGGGCAAGGAACTCACCGACGCCAAGGCGAACCGGTGGGCGTTCGGCTCGATCGTGGACGAGATCGCCCGGGCGTACGGCGCGCCGGCGAACTGGCGCAAGGACTCCAGCGGCAAGCTCGTGCACAAGATCGAGACGCCGGAGTTCGAGGAGGCGGTGGCCTTCACCCGCAAGCTGTTCCAGTCGGGCTACGTGCACCCGACGGTGGTGGGCAACGCCGCCGCCGACCAGAAGCCGTTGTTCGAAGGCGGCCAGATCCTGGTCTACCAGGACGGCCCCGGCTCGTGGTCCGAGGCACTGCAGCGGCAACTGCCGGTCAATCCCCGGTTCGACATGCAGCCGGTGATGCCGTTCGCGCACGACGGCGGCGAGGCGATCGTCTGGAGCGGCGACCCGGCCGGCATCTTCACGTTCGTGAAGAAGGGCCTGGGCGAGCAGCGGGTCAAGGAGCTGCTCGGCGTGCTCAACTACACCGCCGCGCCGTTCGGCACCGAGGAGTACCAGCTGGCCGCCTACGGCGAAGAAGGCAAGCACTACACCAAGGAGAGTTCCGGTGCGCCCAAGCTGACCGCGCTGGGCACCAAGGAGGTCGCCAACACCTACATCTTTCTCGGCGGCCGGCCCACCGCGATCACCCAGAGCCAGTACCCGGGCTACGTCGAGGGCATGAGCGCCTGGGAGAACGAGTGCTGCAAGCGGTTCGACAAGAACCCGTTCGAGGGCATCCGGGTCGAGGCGCCCTCCAAGCTGGCGGCGCTGAACCAGCCCTTCGACGACAAGCTGCAGGACATCTTCCGGGGCCGCCGGCCGGTCGCGGAGCTCAAGACGGCGGTCCAGGCCTGGCGCTCCGGCGGTGGGGACGAGGGCCGGGAGTTCTACGCGAAGGTGCTCAGTGACAACGGTCGATGAGGTCCGGACGCCCACCGCGCAGCAGCCCGCGCCGGCGCCCGGCCGGTCGCGGGCCACCCGGCCGAACTGGCGGCTGCGGTTCCGGCGCGACTGGCCGCTGCTGCTGATGGTGGCGCCGGTGATCGTGCTGCTGCTGCTCTTCCACTACCTGCCGACGCTCGGCAACGTGATCGCCTTCCAGGACTACTCGCCGTACGTCGGGATCCGCGGCAGCGAGTTCGTCGGGCTGGCCAACTTCCAGCGGATGTTCAGCGAAGGCGCCTTCTGGTCGGCGCTGACCAACACGCTGACGATCACCGCCTTCCAGCTGGTGTTCTTCTTCCCGATCCCGATCCTGCTCGCGCTGCTGCTGAACAGCGTGCTCTCGGTGCGGGTGCGCACCTTCATCCAGGGCGTGGTCTACCTGCCACACTTCTTCTCCTGGGTGCTGGTGGTGTCGCTGTTCCAGCAGATGATCGGCGGCGCGGGCCTGCTCGCGCAGAGTCTGCGCTCGAACGGTTTCCAGGCCGTCGACCTGATGACGAATCCCGACAGCTTCATCCTGCTGGTCACCGCCCAGGCGGTCTGGAAGGACGCCGGCTGGGGCATGATCGTCTTTCTCGCCGCGCTGAGCACGATCAACCCGGCGCTCTACGAGGCCGCGGCGGCCGACGGGGCGAACCGCTGGCGCCGGATGTGGCACATCACCCTGCCCGGCCTGCGACCGGTCATCGTGCTGCTGCTGATCCTGCGGCTCGGCGACGCGCTCACCGTCGGTTTCGAGCAGTTCATCCTGCAGCGCAACGCGGTCGGCGCCGGCGCGGCGGAGGTGCTGGACACCTACGTGTACTTCGAGGGCCTGCTGGTCGGGGACTTCGGGTACGGCGCAGCCGCCGGACTGTTCAAGGGCCTGGTCGGCCTGGTGCTGGTGCTGGCCGCCAACAAATTCGCCCATCTGGTGGGCGAGCAGGGGGTGTACTCACGCTCATGAGCTCACAAGCCGTCAAGCCGCCGGCCGGCCTGCTGCCCAGGCGCCGCCACCCGGAACGACCGATCTGGGAGGAGGAGCCCACCCTGCTCGGCCGACTGGGCAAGCCGGTCGTGCTGGCCCTGGTCTTCCTGGTCATCGCGTTCCCGCTGTACGTCGTGGTCGTCACCAGCTTGTCCTCCACCGAAGCCGTCACCCGCGCGGGCGGACTGGTCGTCGTCCCGCGGGAGCTGACGCTCGCGGCGTACGTCCAGCTGCTCTCCGGCGGCGTAGTCACCCGGGCCCTGGTGATCAGCACCGTCATCACACTCGTCGGTACGGCGTTCAGCCTGCTGATCACCGTGCTCGCGGCGTACGGGCTGTCGCGGCCGGGCTCGTTGTGGCACCGGCCGCTGCTGTTCGTCGTACTGCTCACGTTCCTGTTCGGGCCGGGCATCATTCCCAGCTACCTGCTGGTGAACTCGCTCGGCCTGATCGACAGCTACGCCTCGCTGATCCTGCCGACCGCGATCTCGGCGTTCAACCTGATCGTGATGCGCGCGTTCTTCATGGGCATTCCCGGCGAGCTGATCGACAGCGCGCGGATCGACGGCGCCGGCGAGTTCGCCGTGCTGACCCGGATCGTGATGCCGCTGTCGAAGGCCGTGGTCGCGGTGGTCGGACTGTTCTACGCCGTGGGTTACTGGAACGCCTTCTTCAACGCGATGCTCTACCTCAACGACAACACCAAGTGGCCGTTGCAGCTGGTGCTGCGGACCTACATCGTGCAGGCCCAGGTGCTGCCCAGCGGCGCCGGCGGAGTCACCTCGACGCCCGCACTCGGCCTGGCGCCGGCGCCGAGCCTGGCGATCAAGATGGCCATCGTGGTGCTCGCCGTGATCCCGGTGCTGCTGGTCTACCCGTTCATTCAGAAGCACTTCACCAAGGGCGTCATCATCGGCGCGGTCAAGGGCTGACAAGCCCTTCGAAAGGAGTGAGATGACGCTACGGCGCAGGCATTTCCTGGCCCTCGGGGCCGGAGCCGCGGCGGTCGCCGCCGTGCCCGGGCCGGCCGGCGCGACCGGGCAGCACGGGGTGGCCGGGCAGGACGAGGCGGCCGGGCAGCAGGGGAGGGGCGGCCGGTACCGCTGGCGCAACGTCGAGATCGTCGGCGGTGGTTTCGTCACCGGCATCGTGCACCACCCGAAGCGGCGCGGGCTGGTCTACGTCCGCACCGACATCGGCGGCGCGGCCCGCCTGGACCCACGGACCCGGCGCTGGGTGCAGCTGCTCGAGTGGGTCGGCTTCGAGGACTGGAGCCTGACCGGGGTGGAGAGCCTGGCCCTCGACCCGCGGGACCCGTCCCGGCTCTACCTTGCCGTTGGCACCTACACGAACGACTGGTCGCCGATCAACGGCGCGATCCTGCGCTCGTCCGACCAAGGCCGTACCTTCCGGCGGACCGATCTGCCCTTCAAGCTGGGCGGGAACGAGCCGGGCCGGTCGATGGGCGAACGGCTCGCGGTCGACCCGCGCGACGGCCGGGTGCTGTACTTCGGGACCCGCAACCAGGGCCTGTGGCGCAGTGCCGACCGCGGCGAGACCTGGGCCCGGGTGGACAGCTTCCCCACCGCCGGTACGGCGGGACTCGGGCTGGGCTTCGTGTTCTTCGATCCGCGCGGCAGCCGGCCCGGCCGTCCGACCCGGACGATCTATGTCGGGTCCACCGACCGGAACGATCCGGTCTGGCGCAGCGACGACGCCGGACGAAGCTGGTCACCGCTGGTCGGACAGCCGACCGGGCTGTTGCCGCACCACGGCGAGCTGGCTCCCGACGGACACCTCTACCTGACCTACGGCGACCTGCCCGGCCCGTACGAGATGTACGACGGTGCCGTCCACAAGCTCGACCTGGCGACCGGCCGCTGGACCGACATCACGCCGCTGCGGCCCAACACCGGCGGCGAGGCCGGCTTCGGGTACGCCGGGCTGGCCGTCGACCCGCGCCGGCCGGGCACGGTGATGGTGGCCACGATGAGCCGGTGGGGTCCGGTCGACGACGTCTTCCGCACTGTCGACGCAGGAGCCACCTGGCACTCCATCGGGGAGCGGATCGTGCTGGACACGTCCGGGGCGCCGTACCTGGACTTCCACGGCACGCCGAAGCTCGGCTGGATGATCGGCGACATCTCGATCGACCCGTTCGACTCCGACAAGGTGCTCTACGTCACCGGCGCGACGATCTTCGGCACCGACGACGTGACGAATGCCGAGGCCGGTCGCAGCACGCACTGGTCGGTCCGGGCGCAGGGGCTGGAGGAGACGGCCGTGCTCGACCTGATCAGCCCGCCGTGGGGACCGCCGCTGATCAGCGCGCTCGGTGACATCGGGGTCTACCGGCACGACCGGTTGGACGTCGTACCGCCGGACGGTCAGGCGTCGAACCCGGTCAGCGGCACGTCACCGAGCTTGGACTATGCGGCCAGGTCCGAAGGCTTCGTCGTCCGGGTCGCGTACGGCGAGAGCCTGCAGCGCGGCGCCTACTCCACCGACGCCGGGAAGAGCTGGCAGCCGTTCGCCGGCGAGCCTGCCGGATCCACGCAGCCCGGCAAGATCGTGGTGAGCACCGATGCCCGGACGATCGTCTGGGTGCCGGGAGACGTTGTGCCGCACTACTCCCGCGACCGGGGCGCGAGCTGGTCACCAGTGACGGGGCTGCCACAGCAGGTGGCGGTCGTCGCCGACCGCGTCGACGCTAGCCTGTTCTACGCGTTCGACCCGGCCACCGGTACGGCGTACCGCAGTCTCGACGGCGGGCGGAGCTTCTTGCCTACAGCAACAGGTCTGCCGGTCGGCGGCGGTAAGCTCGAAACCGTCCTGGACCGGGTCGGCGACTGCTGGCTCGCTGCCGGTGCGGGCGGTCTGCACCGCTCGGTGGACCGAGGGCTGAGCTACCAGCAGATGACGACCATCCAGGAGGCGCTGACGGTGGGATTCGGCAAGGCGGCGCGCGGCCGCCGGGAGATGGCGGTCTACACCTCGGGCAAGGTGGACGGGGTGTGGGGCATCTTCCGGTCCGACGACAGCGGTGGCCGGTGGGTCCGGGTCAACGACGACCGGCACCAGTACGCCTCCACCAACGATGCGATCACCGGCGACCCGAGGGTTTTCGGGCGGGTCTACGTGTCCACCAACGGTCTCGGCATCCCGTACGGAGAACCGGTATGACGGGTCTGTACTTCGGCGGCGACTACAACCCCGAGCAGTGGCCGCCGGAGGTGTGGAAGCACGACGTCGCGCTGATGCGGCGGGCCGGGGCCAACCTGGTGACCGTCGGAGTGTTCGCCTGGTCCAGCCTCGAGCCCGAGCCGGGACGGTACGAGTTCGGCTGGCTCGACCAGGTGATGGACCTGCTCGCCGAGGGCGGGGTGCAGGTGGACCTGGCCACGCCGACCGCGTCACCGCCGCCATGGTTCAGCCTGCGGCATCCCGAGGCCTTGCCGGTGAACGCTGACGGGACACGCCTGACGCACGGGAGCAGGGACACGTACTGCGCCTGCGCACCGGCGTACCGGGAGGCGGCGGCGGGGATCGCGCGAGCACTGGGCGAGCGGTACGCCGGGCATCCCGCGCTGGCGATGTGGCACGTGCACAACGAGTACGGCACGACGTGTTACTGCGACCATGCTGCGGAGGCCTTCCGGCGGTGGCTGCGCGACCGGTACGGCGACCTGGATCGGTTGAACGGGGCGTGGACGACGGCGTTCTGGAGTCAGGGGTACGCGAGCTGGGAGGAGGTCCGGCCGCCCCGCGCCACGCAGTACCTGGTGAATCCGACGCACGCGCTGGACTTCCGGCGGTTCTGGTCCGACGAACTGCTCGCCGCGTACCAGGAGCAGCAGCAGATCTTGCGGGCCTTCACGCCGGACCTGCCGATCACCACCAACTTCGTCTTCGGCGCCTGGGTCCCGGTCGACCACGCGCGATGGGCCGCCGAGGTGGATCTGGTTGCCATCGACCACTATCCCGGCGACCCGGGGATCGGCGCGGAGCAGCAGACGGCGCTCGGGGCGGACCTGGCCCGGTCGTGGGCCGGCGGCCGGTCCTGGCTGCTGATGGAGCAGGCGGCCGGGTCCGTGAACGACGGGCAACGCCTGCACACCAAGGAACCCGGGCGGATGACTCGGCACAGCCTGGCGCACGTCGCCCGCGGCTCGAAGGGTGCGCTGTTCTTCCAGTGGCGGGCGTCGCGGGGCGGGGCCGAGATGTGGCACTCCGCGCTGGTCCCGCACGCCGGTGCCGAGACCCGGAGGTTCCGCGAGGTCGCCGAGCTCGGGGCGTTGCTGCCGCGGCTCGCCGAGCTCGAGCAGAGCGCGGTGCAGGCCGACGTCGCGGTGCTCTGGGACGTGGAGTCCTGGTGGGCGATGCAGGCGACCCACCTGCCGTCGTCGGAGCTGGACTACCTCGCCGCAGTGCAGGCCGCGCACCGGCAGTTGTGGGCCACGGGGGTCGGGGTGGATCTGCCTGGGCCCGCGGCCGACCTCTCGGCGTACCGGCTGGTGGTGGTGCCGAGCCTGTACCTGGTGTCGGCCGAGGCGGCCGCCTCGATCGCGCGGTACGTCGAGGGCGGCGGACATGTCCTGGTGACGTACTTCAGCGGGATCGTGAACGACGACGCGCAGGTCTGGCTCGGCGGGTATCCGGGTGCGTTCGCGGACCTGCTCGGGATTCGCGTCGAGGAGTTCCACCCGGCCGCCGAGGTCGAGCTCGCATCGGGTGCGCGAGGGCGGATCTGGAGCGAGGACGTGCAGCTGGCCGGTGCCGAGGTGATCGATCGGTACGCCGGTGGTGTGCTGGACGGATCGCCGGCCGTCACCCGGAACGTGTACGGCGAGGGCGTCGCCTGGTACGTGTCCACTCAACTCGAGGACGACGCGTACCGCGCTGTGCTGGAGCAGGCAATGCGCGGAGCAGGCATCGAGCTGCCCGAACTGCCCGCAGGGGTCGAACTGGTCCGGCGTCGCGCGGACGGCACGACCTGGTCCTTCCTGATCAACCACGGCGACGAGGAGGCCGTCGTACCGGTTGACGGGGTGGATCTGGTGTCCGGTGCGGAGGTTCGGGGCAGTGTGACCTTGCCGGCCGGCGGTCAGGCGGTCGTGCGCTCGGTGTGAAGCTCAGTCCGCGCCGGAAGCCGGGGCGGCGCAGGTGCTCGCGCGGGCGGTCAGCCGGGCGGGGACCAGAGTCACCCCGGCCGACGTCCCGCCGTCGAGCTTGGCGATCAGGGTCTCGACCGCCTGCTGGCCGATCTCGTCGGCGGGCAGCGTGACGGACGACAGCTGCGGGACCTGTCGCTCGGCCACGTCGTCGGCGCAGATCGCCATCAGCGACATGTCCTCGGGCACCCGGCGACCGAGCCGGCGCAGGACGTCGAGCAGCGGGCCGATGATCGGCTCGTTCTGCACCACCAGGCCGGTGATGCCGGGCTGCGCCTCGAGCAGCTCGCGGACCGTGCCGAGCACCGCGTCGAAGGTCGGCTCGCAGGGCGTTTCGATGCCCACGACACCCCGTCGCTCGGCCGCGGCCTGGAAGCCGGCCAGGGTGCGGTGCGCGAAGCCGGTCTGCCGCGCGTAGACGGCGGACGGCGTACCGAGCAGGGCGATGCTGTGGTGCCCCAGGTCGGTCAGGTGGTCGACGCACTGCTCGGCGGCGGCGAAGAAGTCCAGGTCGATGCAGGTCAGGCCCTCGGTGTCGGCCGGGATCCCGATCAGCACCGACGGCATCGGCAGCTCGCGCAGCAGCGGCACGCGTTCGTCGTGCAGCTCGACGTCCATCACCACCAGCGCGTCCACGAGCGCGCTCTGCGAGACCCGCTCCAGCCCCGACCGTCCCTCGTCAGCGGTCAGCAGCAGCACGTCGTGGTCGAAGCGGCGCGCGGTGGTGACGACGGCGGTGGCGAACTGCATCAGCACCGGGACGTGCATGCCGGCCCGCAGAGGGATCACCAGGGCGAGCACGTTGGACCGGTTCGAGGCGAGCGCGCGGGCACTCGCGTTGGGCCGGTAGCCCAACGCCCGGACAGCCTCCTGCACGCGGTCGCGGGTCTCCGACGAGATCGACCGCTTGCCGCTGAGCACGTACGACACCGTGCTCGCCGCCACCCCGGCGTGCCGCGCGACGTCGGCGATCGTGACGATGGCTGGCCTCCTTGGTTCTCCACCGATCGAAGCGCTTCGACCTGTCCGCTCACAGCGTCGAGCGCCACCCGTCTCCTGTCAAGACCACGTCGCCGGTCGCCCTGATCTTTTGTCTGCCATTGACCACGGATAAACCCGGTGGAACAGTGGTCCCACTCCGTCGCCGGGTGCGACGGAATTCATTCGTCGATTCGACATCGAATTCGACGGCCATCCTCCGGAAAAGACGCTTTCCTGCCTGTCGAATAACTGTCGAAGCGCTTCGACAGTTCATCGAGAGGCGTCGCCCCGGAACTCGTGGGAAGGATGAACGATGAGGACACGTTCCTGGCGGGCGCTGGTGGCGCTCGTGACGCTGCTGGCGGGACTCGCCGCCACCACCCTGCCGGCCAGCGCAGCCACCTGGCAGTCCAGCGACAAGTGGGCCACCTGGTCGAACGGCGGCTACACCGTGCGCAACAACATCTGGGGCGGCGGGGCCGGCCCGCAGTCCATCTGGGCCAACTCGTACAGCAACTGGGGAGTCTGGGCCAACCACCCGAACACCGGCGGGGTCAAGTCGTATCCCCATGCCGGCCGGGCGATCAACAAAAGAATCAGTGCCCTCGGCACCTTGACCAGCAGCTTCAACGTGAGCCGGCCGGGCAGCGGGGCGTACGCGACGGCGTACGACATCTGGGCCGGCAACAACGCTTACGAGATCATGCTCTGGATGAACCGGCAGGGTGCCGTCGGGCCGATCGGCAGCCGGCAGACCACGACCACCGTCGGCGGTCACACCTGGGACGTGTACCGCGGCAGCAACGGTGCGAACGAGGTGTTCTCGTTCGTCCGGACCGGCAGCACCAATGCCGGCACGGTGGACCTGAAGGCGGTGATGAACTGGATCCGGAACCGCGGCTGGATCGGTGACGTGACGATGGGCGAAGTGCAGTTCGGATTCGAGATCACCTCGTCGAGCGGCGGCCTGAATTTCGCCACCAACAGTTATTCCGTCACCTCGTCCTGACCGTCGTTCGGCGGGCGGCCCGGTAGTTCGTCGATGGTGCCGGTGATGGTCCACAGCAGGTTGCGGAGCAGGCGCCGGTCGTCGGCTGAGATGCCGGCCAGCGCGCGGTCACCGGCCTGCGCGTGCAGGCGCTGCACGGTCCGGGCCACCTCGGCGCCCTGCTCGGTCAGCTCGATGGTGACCTGGCGGGCGTCCGTGGTGGTGTTCTTGACCCGGCGGACGAGGCCCGCCGCCTCCATCCGCTGCGTCGTCCGGGTGGCGGTCGGCACCTCGACGTCGAGCACCTTGGCCAGCCGGGCGACCGGGAGCGAGCCGAAGTGCAGCAGCTTGGCGAGCACGATCTCCTGGCCGGTGTGCACGCCGGTGCCGGCCAGCTCGTCGCCGATCGCCTTCCGGGCGGCGCGATCGGCGAACCGCAGCGCGATCAGCACGTCCCCGCCGCTGGCCGGGGCGTCGGGGTCCCACCGCAACTCCTTGCCCGGCTCGGTCGTCTGCTCCGGCAGGACCGAGTCGGGTTCGGACGAGGAGGGCAACGTCACATCGTGCTCCGCGGGGCGTACGGGTTACGGGCGTCGAGGTCGCCGATGTAGTCGGTCGGGATGGCCGGCTCGCCGCGGCTGAGCTGGCTCGCGCTGCGGGGGAGCTCGTCGCGGACCTTGAGGTGGTGGGCCTGGGACTCGGCCGGGGTGGTCCGGCCGATGATCTTGCCCGCCTCGACCAGCGGCCGCAGCAGCATCCGGTCGTCACCGTCGTCCACCGGCAGCTCGCCGACGCCGATCAGCTCGACCTCGGCGACGCCGTTCGCGTTCCGCCGGCGCAGCGCGTACTTGCGGCCGCCGATCGAGATCTTGTCCGGGCTCTTCTTCGCCACCGGGACCATCGTGGCGTCGGCGTCCTCGCGGGCGACCAGCTTGTAGACGAAGCCGCAGGTCGGGTACCCGCTGCCGGTCACCAGCGACGTGCCCACGCCGTACCCGTCGACGGCGGCCGGCGCCAGCGCGGCGATCTGGAACTCGTCGAGGTCGCTGGTCACGATGATCCGGGTCCTGGTCGCGCCGAGTGCGTCGAGCTGCTCGCGGACCTGCCCGGCCAGCGACGGCAGGTCGCCGGAGTCGAGCCGGACCGCGCCGAGCTCGGGCCCGGTCACCTCGATCGCGGTCCGCACCGCCTCGGTCAGGTCGTAGGTGTCGACCAGCAGCGTCGTCCCCTTGCCCAGGGCATCGACCTGGGAGACGAACGCGTCCCGCTCGGTGTCGTGCAGCAACGTGAACGAGTGCGCCGCCGTACCGGCGCTCGGGATGCCGAACCGGCGGGCCGCCTCCAGGTTCGACGTGGTGGCGAAGCCGCCGATGTACGCCGCCAGCGCGGACGCCACCGCGGCCTCCTCGTGGGTACGCCGCGAGCCCATCTCGATGCACGGCCGGCCGCCGGCCCACCAGGTCATCCGCGACGCCGCCGAGGCGACCGCCGAGTCGTGGTTGAGAATGGACAGGAAGACGGTTTCCAGCAGCACCGCTTCGGCGAAGGTCGACTCCACCACCAGGACCGGCGAGCCGGGGAAGTAGATCTCCCCGTCGGCGTAGCCGGCGATGTCGCCGCTGAACCGGTAGTCGGCCAGCCAGTTGCAGGTGGCCCGGTCGACCACGCCGCGGTCGGCGAGAAAGCCGATCACGTCGTCGTCGAAGCGGAACCGGTCGAGCGCGTCGAGCAGCCGGTTGACGCCGGCCACCACGCCGTACCGGCGGCCGTCCGGGAGCCGGCGGGCGAACAGTTCGAACACCGAGCGGCGGTGTGCCGTACCGTCGGCCAGGCTGGCCTGCAGCATGGTGAGCTCGTAGTGGTCGGTGAGCAGAGCGGTCGAGGAGCTCGCCGCGGGGTGCACAGGACTGGTCACAAGGGCAGCCTATTGCGAGACCGGAACCCGGAGTGGAGACAATGGGCAGGTGACCACCGCACCGAGCGAACTCGACAGCCCCGAAGTCGACGAGGCGATCGAGCTGAGCCCACCGTGGGTGACGATCGTCTGGAACGACCCGGTGAACCTGATGGACTACGTCACGTTCGT
The DNA here is from genome assembly GCF_000024345.1 of Kribbella flavida DSM 17836. Lineage (NCBI taxonomy): Bacteria > Bacillati > Actinomycetota > Actinomycetes > Propionibacteriales > Kribbellaceae > Kribbella > Kribbella flavida. The sequence goes on from NC_013729.1 coordinate 1,937,923, forward strand.
CTTCCAGACCTACTTCGGCTACTCCAAGCAGAAGGCGGAGAAGCTGATGATGCAGGTGCACGAGGAGGGGAAGTCGGCGGTGTCCAGCGGCAACCGCGAGGCGATGGAACGCGACGTCGAGGCGATGCACTCCTACGGCCTGTGGGCCACCTGCGAGAAGTCGTGACGCGGTTCCGCAGGCGCCGCAAGACCGTCGTCGTCAGCTTCGCCGAGCACGAGGCCGACATCCTGGCGAACCTGCTGCGCAACCTGATCGAGTTGCTGTACGACGGCATGCCGCCGCGCGCCACCGAGTCGGCGGACCCGCTGGCCGCCCTGCTGGACAACGACGGCCCGACCGCGCCGCCCGAGGACGTCGTCCTGCAGCGCCTGCTGCCGAACGCGTACTCCGGCGACGACATGGCCGCGGCCGAGTTCCGCCGGTTCACCGAGCGCGGGCTGCGCGCCGGCAAGGCCGCCGACGCCAAACGCGTGCTGACCGCGCTGGAGAACCATCCCGACGACGGCATCCCGCTCGAGCCCGACGACCAGCTCGCCTGGCTGCGCGCGATCAACGACCTCCGGCTGGCCATCGGCACCCGCCTGGACATCAAGGAGGAGGACGACTACGCCGTCTGGGAGAAGCTGCCCGACGACGACCCGCGCCGCCTCACCTACGACTTGTACGACTGGCTCGGCTACCTCCAGTCCGCCCTGCTGCACAACATGCGCTGAGCCGGTCCACGCGAACACGCCCTAGGGTCTGAGGTATGGAGAAGCGGACGTTGGGGCGTACGGGGCGGGATGTCGGCGTGGTCGGGCTGGGGGCCTGGCAACTCGGCGCCGACTGGGGTGAGGTCGGCGAGGACGAGGCGCTCGGCGTCCTGCGGGCCGCGGTCGAGGGCGGCGTCACGTTCATCGACACCGCCGACGTGTACGGCGACGGGCGCAGCGAGCGGCTCGTCGGGCAGGTGCTGAAGGAGTACGACGGCCTCACGGTCGCCAGCAAGATGGGCCGGCGGGTCGAGCAGCGGCCGGAGAACTACTCGCTGGACAACTTCCGGGCCTGGAACGACCGGTCGCGGGAGAACCTGGACGTGGAGACGATCGACCTGGTCCAGCTGCACTGCCCGCCGACCGAGGTGTACGCCACCGACGCGGTGTTCGACGCGCTGGACACGCTCGTCGAGCAACGGCGGATCGCGGCGTACGGGGTGAGCGTGGAGACCTGCGCGGAGGCGCTCACCGCGATCGCCCGGCCGAACGTGGCGTCGGTGCAGATCATCCTGAACGCGTTCCGGCTGAAGCCGCTCGACGAGGTGCTGCCGGCCGCCCGCGAGGCCGGGGTCGGCATCATCGCCCGGGTTCCGCTGGCCAGCGGGCTGCTGTCCGGCAAGTACGACGAGAACACCACCTTCTCCGCCGACGACCACCGCACCTACAACCGCCACGGCGAGGCCTTCGACGTCGGCGAGACGTTCTCCGGCGTCGACTTCGGCACCGGCCTGGAAGCGGTCCGCCGGCTCGTCCCCTGGCTGCCGGCCGGCGTCACGATGGCCCAGTTCGCGCTGCGCTGGATCCTCGACCAGCCCGGCGTCTCGGTCGTCATCCCCGGCGCCCGCAACCCCGGCCAGGCCACCGCCAACCTCGCCGCCGCCGACCTGCCCCCACTCACCGCCGACCAGCTCGCCGCCGTCCGCGACACCTACGACCAGCTCGTCCGCCCCCAGGTCCACGCCCGCTGGTAGTCCACATAGTGGACCGAGTCCCGCGTTGGCGGGGGCGGTCCGGCGGCCCCCGTACCGTGGGTGTCGTGCTGATCATCGACTCCGCGACGTACGACGCGATCGTGGCGCACGCCCGGCGGGATCATCCGGACGAGGCGTGCGGGGTGGTGGCGGGCCCGGTGGGATCGGACCGGCCGGAACGGTTCATCCCGATGCTGAACGCGGCCATGTCGCCGACGTTCTACGAGTTCGACTCCGGCGACCTGCTCAAGCTCTACCGGGAGATGGACGAGCGGGACGAGGAGCCGGTGGTGATCTACCACTCCCACACCGCGACCGAGGCCTACCCGTCCCGGACCGACATCAACCTGGCGCAGGAGCCGGGGGCGCACTACGTGCTGGTGTCGACCCGCGACGGCGCGGACTCGCCGTCGTACGACGGGCCGGTGGAGTTCCGGTCGTACCGGATCATCGACGGCGCGGTGACCGAAGAGGAAGTCAAGGTCGTGGCGGCCTACGGCAATCTAGGAGACAACTGACATGGCGATCGAGCTGCGCGTCCCGACGATCCTGCGCACCTACACCGGTGGCGAGAAGGCGGTGAGCGGCGCCGGCAGCACGCTGGCGGAGTTCATCGACGACGTCGAGGGCAACCACCCGGGCCTGAAGGAGCGCATCGTCGAGGGCGACCCGGCCGAGCTGCGCCGGTTCGTCAACGTGTACGTGAACGACGAGGACGTCCGGTTCACCGGCGGTCTGGCGACCGGGGTGAAGGACGGCGACGTGGTCGTCGTGCTGCCGGCCGTCGCCGGCGGCTGATCTTTCCCGACCCCACCACCCGCCAGGAGCACCCGACCATGCGTTTCGACAGCCTGCTGGACTCGATCGGCGGTACGCCGCTGGTCGGGCTGCCCAAGCTCTCGCCGTCGGCCGACGTCCGGCTCTGGGCCAAGCTGGAGGACCAGAACCCGACCGGCTCGATCAAGGACCGGGCCGCGCTGCGGATGCTGCTCGACGCCGAGAAGGAGGGCCGGCTCCGGCCCGGCGCCACGATCCTCGAGCCGACCTCGGGCAACACCGGGATCGCGCTGGCGATGGCGGCCAAGCTGCGCGGCTACCGGATGGTCTGCGTGCTGCCGGAGAACACCTCCGAGGAGCGCCGGCAGATCCTGCGGATGTGGGGCGTCGAGATCATCTCCTCGCCCGCGGCCGGCGGGTCGAACGAGGCGGTCCGGGTGGCCAAGCAGGTCGCCGAGGAGCACCCGGACTGGGTGATGCTCTACCAGTACGGCAACCCGTCGAACGCCGCCGCGCACTACGACGGCACCGCCCGGGAGATCCTCGCCGACCTGCCGTCGGTGACGCACTTCGTCGCCGGTCTCGGCACCACCGGCACGCTGATGGGCGCCGGCCGGTTCTTCCGCGAGCACAAGCCCGAGGTCCGCATCGTCGCCGCCGAACCCCGGTACGGCGAACTGGTCTACGGCCTGCGCAACCTCGACGAGGGCTTCGTGCCCGAGCTGTACGACGCGTCACTGATCGACGCCCGCTTCTCGGTCGGCCCGCGCGACGCCGTCCGCCGGGTCCGCGAGCTGCTCGACAACGAGGGCATCTTCGCCGGCATCTCCACCGGCGCGATCCTGCACGCCGCGCTCGGCCAGGCGGCCAAGTGCGTGCGCGACGGCGAGGCCGCCGACATCGCTTTCGTCGTCGCCGACGGCGGCTGGAAGTACTTGTCCACCGGCGCCTACGAAGGCACCATCGACGAGGCCGAAGACCGCCTCGAGGGCCAGCTCTGGGCCTGACTGCCCGCTGCGAGCAGGCGCAGGCCGCACGGGATCAGGTCTTGAAGAGCACTTTGCGTCCTAACCGGGGATGGGTGCCGCGGCCCTTGCAGCTGTTGCAGGGCCGGGTGGCGTAGCTGAACAGCGTGCCGCGGTGCCGCCCGGCGCCCTTGCAGCGCCCGCACTTCGCGTTCGGGTGCAGCGACAGGGAGATCAGGTAGACGGCGAAGCCGGCGAGCAGCAGCAGGAACAGCATGCCGGTCGGGCCGAGAGCCGTCGCGATGTCGGCGGCGGTGCTGTCGGCCTGTGCGTCGGCAACCTGGCCGGCGGCTTGCCCGGCCGCGGCGTTCGTCGGTTGCGGATTCGGTGCTGCGGTGGAGCCCAGAGCCACCGCGATGTGGACTGCCAGGTTCATGGCGTCGCGAGGGGCGGTCGGAAATACATCGCTCCAGAGTGGCGTGCGTCACGTGAGATTGCAATTCCGCAGAGTAAAGATGTGGACAACTCCGGCGTGTCGTTCTGCGGGGTGTGGGAAGCCCTGGTTGCCGGCTGCCCGCTGCCGGTCCTGTCGGCGCCATCGCCTAGTCTTCGAAGCGTGGCAGACGCACCCATCGGCATCTTCGACTCCGGCTTCGGCGGGCTCACCGTCGCCCGCGCCGTGCTGGACCAGCTCCCGCACGAGCCGATCCTGTACCTGGGCGACACCGCCCGCCAGCCGTACGGCCCGAAGTCCATCGCCGAGGTCCGCGAGTACGCGCTGGAGTGCCTGGACCACTTGGTCGAGGCCGGCGTGAAGGCGCTCGTGATCGCCTGCAACTCCGCCAGTGCGGCGATGCTGCGCGACGCCCGTGAGCGCTACGACGTACCGGTCGTGGAGGTGATCCTGCCGGCTGCGCGGCGGGCCGTCGCCGCAACCCGCAACCAGCGCGTCGGCGTCATCTGCACCCGCTCCACAGCCGCCTCGCTCGCGTACGACGACGCGTTCGCCGCGGCACCGCAGGTCGAGCTGACCACCCAGGCCTGCCCCAAGTTCGTGGACTTCGTCGAGTCCGGCGTGACGTCCGGCCCGGAGCTGCTCGCCGCCGCCCACGAGTACCTGGATCCGCTGGTCGAGGCCGGCGTGGACACGCTGATCCTCGGCTGCACCCACTACCCGTTGCTGACCGGCGTGATCTCGTACGTGATGGGCGACGAGGTCACCTTGGTGAGCAGCGCCGAGGAAGGCGCCAAGGACGTGTACGGCGTACTGACCAAGGCCGGACTGCTGCGTGACAACACGTTGCCCGAGCCCCGGCACCGCTTCGTCACCACCGGCGACCCGGCCGACTTCGCCGCCATCGGATCGCGCTTTCTCGGTCCGGTGATCAGCTCGGTCGACCAGTTCGCCTGGGTGCGTTGACGGCAGGATGACCAGGTGGTGACGGGGGTGACGCGGCTCGCACCGGATGTTGTCGTCGGCACCGGAAGGCGACGCCGGGTGCGCGGAATCGCCGCTGTGCAACCGGATCGGCCGCCCGGCGACGTTCCGGCGCTGCCTGCGAAGCGGTCAACCCGCCGGTAATGTTCAGGTCATGAAGCTCACCGTGCTCGGCTGCTCCGGGTCCGTCCCCGGGCCGGACTCGCCCGCGTCGGGCTACCTGGTCACCGCCGACGGGTTCCACCTGGTGCTGGACCTCGGCAGCGGCGCGCTCGGAGCCCTGCAGCGGCACATCGCGGTCCCGCAGATCGGCGCGATCGGCCTGTCCCACCTGCATCCCGACCACTGCATGGACCTGTGCGGCCTGTACGTCGCCGCGAAGTACTCGCCGGCCGCACCGTTCCCGCGCATCCCGGTCTTCGGCCCGTCCGGCACGGCCGCCCGGATGGCGCTTGCCTACGACCTGCCGGACGATCCGGGCATGGAGGAGGAGCTGGATTTCCGCAGCTGGCAGGAGATCCAGCAGATCGGCCCGTTCACGGTCCGGACGGCGCCGATGGTGCACCCGGTCCCGGCGTACGCGATCCGGGTTGAGCACGGCAACAAGTCGCTCACCTACACCGGCGACACCGGCCCGAACGAAGCCCTGGTCGAACTGGCCCGCGGCACCGATCTGCTGCTGTCCGAGGCGGCCCTGCAGGACAACGATCCGCGGAATCCGCCCGACCTGCACCTGACACCGGCCGATGCCGGCGAGCACGCCAAACGCGCCGGCGCCAAGCGACTCGTCATCACCCACGTCCCGCCGTGGTACGACCGGGACGTGCAGACCGATCACGCCCGCCGGACCTATCCCGGCGAGGTGCACACCGCGTTTCCCGGTGCTGTCTACGACATCTGAGGCCTTGTCTTCGCCTGCTCGGCCAGGGAATGCCTCAGGTCAGCGCGACTGGCCTTCGTCGAAGTACTTGACCAGGGCCGGGTCCAGCGGCGGAATGTCGATCGGGGTGCCGTTGGAGCGCAGGGACGTGGTGGCGGCGTAGCCCGCGGCGACCGCCGCCCGCGCGGCGATCGGCGAGGTCAGGGTCTTGCCGCCGTCGCGGACGAAGCGGACGAACTCGGCCACCAGTCGCGGGTCGGCGCCGCCGTGACCACCATCGGCGGCCCCGAGCTCGACCACCTGGTCGGCGTCCGCGCGGTAGCCGGAGCGGCGGCTGTTCCACACCTTGACGACACCGCCGGGCCCGTCGCCGAAGTTCTCCAGCCGGCCGTGGGTGCCGATCACCGTGTAGTTGCGCCAGTAGTCCGGGGTGAAGTGGCACTGCTGGTAGGAGAGGAAAACCCCGTTGTCCAGCTGGAAGTTCGCCATCGAGAGGTCCTCGACATCCAGCACCGGCGCCAGCCCGGTCTGGCTCAGCGGCGGCCAGTTGCTCTCGTCCACGAAGTCCTCGAAGCGCTGCCCGGTCCGGTCCAGCCGGTCCTCGATCCCGCCGTACAGGACCAGGCCGCCGAGCGCGCTGGCGTGCGTGGTGTACCCGCCCGCCAGCCAGTGCATCACGTCGATGTCGTGGGCACCCTTCTGCAGCAGCAGGCTGGTGGTCCGGCGCCGGTCGGCGTGCCAGTCCTTGAAGTAGAAGTCGCCGCCGTGGCCGACGAAGTGCCGGCACCAGATCGCCTTCACCTCGCCGATCGCGCCGGACACGATCAGGTCCCGCATCGTCTGCACGACCGGCATGTGCCGCATGTTGTGCCCGACGTACAGCCGCGCGCCGCTCTCGTACGCCGCCTGCAGCACCCGGTCGCAGCCCTCGGTGGTGATCGCCAGCGGCTTCTCCACGAACACCGCGACGTCGGCCCGGAGGAAGTCGATCGCGGGGTCCTCGTGCAGGTCGTCGGGCGTGGTCAGGAAGACGCCGTCCAGGCCGAGTTCGAGCAGGTCCCGGTGGTCGGCGTACGCCGTCGCGCCCGGGTACGTCGTGAGGGCCGCCTGCCGCTGCTTCTCGGCCGGGTCGCAGACGGCGACGATCTCGGCGCCGTCGCCCGGCGCGTGCGCGTGCTGGGCGAGCTTGCTGCGTGCGCCGAGTCCGACCACACCGAACCGAAGACCAGTCATTCCCAACTCCTGCACGTAGATGATTGCAAGAGCCTATGTCCGGACACTTGCGGTCTTCAACACCCGTTTCATCCCGTGGTGTTGCCGATCACGTCACCTGGCCCTCACCGCGGTCTCGCGCTCGCGCGTCACCATGACGGAACGTGAGCCTCCACTACGTGGCACTCGGTGACTCGACCACTGTTGGCGTCGGGGATCCATTGACCGGCAGCACCACCGACCTGTCCGGTGCCGGAGCGCGTCCAGGAGAGGGGTGGCGGGGCTGGGCCTCGCTGCTCGCCGACTCCCTGGGCAGCTCCCACCGTGTGACGTTCTCCAACCTGGCCATCAGCGGCGCGACCGTACCGAAGGTCGCCGCCGACCAACTGCCGGAGACCGGCGCGGGCCCGATCGACCTGGCCTCGCTGATCGTCGGCCTCAACGACACCCTGCAGGCGGGCTTCGACCCGGGCCGGATCCGCGACGGCCTCTCCCTGTGCGCCGAACAGTTGACCGGCCGGGGGGCACTGCTGCTGACCGTCCGGTTCCACGACCACGGCCAGGTCTTCGGTCTGCCCGGGTGGCTGCGCAGACCCCTGTGGCAGCGGATCGAGCAGGTGAACGCCGTGTACGACGAGCTGTACCTGGAGTACGGCGGGATCCGGCTCGACATGGCCGACTACCCGGAGGTGTACCGGCGCGACTTCTGGAGCGTGGACCGGCTGCACCCGGGGGAGCTGGGGCATCGCCGGCTGGCCCGGGCGTTCGCCGACGAACTGGTCGCGCGCGGCGTCCCGATCGCCGTACCGCCGGACCTGACGTGTGCCGGGCAGACGCCCAGCCGGTGGGCCGACGCGGCCTGGATGGTGCGGGAAGGGGTGCCGTGGCTGGGGCGCCGGGCGAGCGACCTGACGCCCTGGGCCGCCCGGATGGTGATCAGCCGGTTTCGTCCGCCGGCCGATGCGGGAGTCCAGCGGCTGCGGGCATAGGGTCGGCTGCATGGCTCGTATCGATGGACGTACCCCTGATCAGCTCCGGCCGGTGACCCTGACCCGGAAGTGGCTCGACCATGCGGAGGGCTCGGTGCTGGTCGAGTTCGGCCGGACCCGGGTGCTGTGCGCGGCGAGCGTGACCGAGGGCGTGCCGCGCTGGCGCAAGGGGTCCGGCCTGGGCTGGGTCAGCGCGGAGTACGCGATGCTGCCGCGGTCGACCAACACCCGCTCCGACCGCGAGTCGGTGAAGGGCCGGATCGGTGGCCGGACGCACGAGATCTCCCGGCTGATCGGGCGGTCGCTGCGGGCCGTGATCGACTACAAGGCGCTCGGCGAGAACACCATCCTGCTCGACTGCGACGTGCTGCAGGCCGACGGTGGCACCCGGACCGCGGCGATCACCGGCGCGTACGTCGCGCTCGCCGACGCGGTGTCGTTCCTGCGCGACCGCAAGGCGCTGAAGGGTGAGCCGCTGACCGGCTCGGTGTCCGCGGTGTCGGTCGGCATCATCGACGGTACGCCGATGCTCGACCTCTGCTACGAGGAGGACGTGCGGGCCGAGACCGACATGAACCTGGTGCTCACCGGCGACGGCAAGTTCATCGAGGTGCAGGGCACGGCCGAGGGCGCGCCGTTCGACCGCGCTGAGCTGGACAGCCTGCTCGAGCTGGGCACGGCCGGCTGCGTCGAGCTGACGAAGCTGCAGCGGGAGGCGCTGGCATGAGCAAGATCGTGCTCGCCTCGAACAACGCGAAGAAGCTCGAGGAGCTGCGCCGGATCCTGGCCCCGATCGTGCCCGGCATCGAGGTGCTCGGCCTGGCCGACGTCCCGCCGTACGACGAGCCGGCCGAGACCGAGCCGACCTTCGAGGGCAACGCGCTGCTGAAGGCGCGGGCCGCCGTCGCCGCGACCGGGCTGCCCGCGATCGCCGACGACAGCGGGATCTGCGTCGACGCGCTGAACGGCATGCCCGGCGTGCTGTCGGCGCGCTGGTCCGGCCCGGCCAAGGACAACCACGCGAACAACGTGCTGCTGCTCGGCCAGCTGGAGGACGTGCCGGACGAGCGCCGCGGTGCCGCCTTCGTCGCGGCCGTCGCGTTCTGCCGGCCGGACGGCCCGGAGGAGGTTGTGGTGGGCGAGATGCGCGGATCGGTGATCCGGGAACTGCGCGGCACCGGCGGCTTCGGGTACGACGTGCTGTTCGTGCCGGAGGGCGACGACCGGACCACGGCCGAGCTGTCGATGGAGGAGAAGGACGCGATCAGCCACCGCGGCAAGGCGCTGCGGGCGATCGCCCCGCTGGTCGCCCGAGCGTTGGAGGCCTGATGCTGTTCGCCGGAAGTGACAAGGACGGCGTCGCCGCGGGCCGGATCACCGCGGCCTACCGGCGCTGGGCCGAGCCGCGGGTGATCGAGGGCCGGGTGTACCGGACCAACGCGGGCCGGATCGAGATCGACAGCATCCGCCAGGTCAATCCCGACCTGATCGCCGACAACGACGAGATGCTGCAGTTGGCCGACCGGCAGAACGCCAAGGACGTCCGCCGGCGGTTGCGCGGCGACGAGACGCTGCCGACCTGGCTGATCCGCTTCCACCTGGTCGAGGGCCCCGACCCCCGCGAGGAGCTCGCCGCCTCGGCCGAGCTCACCCCCGCGGACGTCGAGGACCTCACCGCCAAGCTCCAGCGGCTGGACGAGTTCGGCCGCCAGAGCCCGTGGACCCTGCAGACCCTCCAGCTGATCCAGGCCAATCCCGGAGTCCGCGCGGCCGACCTGGCTTCCCACGTCGGCCGCGACACCGCAGGCTTCAAGATCGACGTGCGCAAACTGAAGAACCTCGGCCTCACCTACAGCCTGGAAGTCGGCTACGAGCTGAGCCCCCGCGGCACGGCGTACCTGGCGGCTTTGTAGTTGCTCGTTCGCCGGCCGCCGCTCTCGGTCCACCCTGGACCGGGGCGGCGTTCAGCAGGCCCGTTCGTACTCGACCTGGGGGAGCGGACGGCCGTCGCCGAAGTCGCGGGTTCGGGTCGCGCCGGTCTCGGTGAAGCCGGACTTGGTGTAGAAGCGGCGGGACTGCGGGGTGTCCCGTAGCGTCCACAGGTGCACGCGGGTGAACCCGTGCTCCCGTAGTGCCTGCAGCGTGCCGTCCATCAACGCCGCCGCGACGCCGCTGCCCCAGCCGTCCGGATGCCCGTAGAAGCTGAGAATCTCCGCCACGCCTGGTCGGGTCTGCGACTCCGCCACCCACGCCATCGCCAGCCGCCGGCCGTTCGCGAGCCCGAGCAGAACGGTCCCGTCCCGCTCGGCGATCCGCTGGTGCCACCGGGTCAACCGCGACCTGATCCCCGCCGCCGCGAACTCCGTGTCGAACAAGGGCGCGTACGCCGCCGCCCACGACGCCGCGTGGATCTCCCCGACAGCATCCCCATCACCGGCAACCGCCCGCCGCACCTCGATCATGGCGCCACCTTAGAAGTCAGTACCGACAGTCATCCGCCGGCGGCGACTTCCGAGACGCTGCTCGACCTCCGACGACCGGTGCCGAGGGTCAGGAGCAGTGAAGCAGCCGTCAGCACCACGCCGAACCAGACGACGCTGGTGACGCCCGCATGGTCGGCGAACAGTCCGCCGAACAGTGCGCCCAGAGCGATGGACGTGTTGTAGGCCATGGTGTTGAGCGACATCGCGGCCTCGAACGTGTCCGGCGCCGCGGCGAGCGTCAGGTTGACCTGCGAGAGCTGCACCACGCCGAAGGACAGCCCCCAGAGGACCAGCGCGGCGATCGCGCCGGGTCGCCCGTCGCCGATGGTGAGCAGGAGCAGCAGGGACGCCACCAGGCCCAGGCAGCCGGCGACGAAGCTACCTCGCGGACTTCTCCTCACCGTGGAGCCGGCGATGAAGTTGCCGATGGCACCTCCGGCACCGAAGACCATCAGGACCGTGGTCACGAAGACGGCTCCGGCCGCGGTCCTCTCCTCCAGGAACGGACGGATGAAGGTGTAGGCCCCGAAGTGGCCGAGCACGAACAGTACGACGCTGGTCAGCACCAGCCGCAGCGGCAGGTTCGTGACGGGCAGCCGGAAGACCTCCCGGACCGACACCGCGTTCGCCGACGGCAGTGAGGGGATGAGCGCGGCGACAGCGACCAGAACCAGCGCGCTGAGTCCGGCCCAGATGAGAAAGGTGGTGCGCCAGTCCGTCAGGCTTTCGAGCACCGTTCCCAGCGGTATCCCCACCACGGTGGCGATCGAGATGCCGGACATCACCGTCGCCGCCGCTGTGCTCGCGTGCCGTTCCGGGACCAGGCGCACCGCCATGCTGACGCCGATGGCCCAGAAGACACCGCTGGCGAAGCCCATCACCAGGCGGGTTCCGAGCATGACCGGGTAGTTCGGCGCGACCGCGGTCATCAGGTTGCCTAGAGCAAGAATAGCCAGCAGGCCGCACAACAGCACGCGACGGTTGACGCGCCTGGTCCAGGCCACGATGAACGGCACCCCCAGCCCGGCGGAGATGCCCTGCAACGTGACCATGAGTCCGGCCACGCCGACCGAGATGCCCAGCGTCGTACTCAACGGCGTCAGCAGGCCGATGGGCATCAGTTCGGTGGTGAGAAAGACGAACAGACTCGCGGTGATCGCGGCGACGCCGAGCCAGGATTTCAGCGTCGAGACGGGGTGATCGTGAGCGGCAGGCATGATCAGCTCTCTGTGAGGTCGATGCGGCCCTCGCAGTCTCACGCGCAGCGAATCAATGAGTCCAACACATGTTTGTCACTGCATCGATCTGCATCCAAGATGGATCTATGGAACTTCAGCAGCTGCGGTACGTCGTGGCCGTCGCCGAGACGAACAGCTTCACCCGCGCTGCCGAGCGGTGTCTGGTGGTCCAGTCGGCGCTCAGCCATCAGATCGCGCGCCTGGAGCGGGAATTGGGTGCCCGGCTGTTCGAGCGGACAAGTCGCCGGGTGCGGCTGACACCGGCCGGCGCTGCCTTCCTGCCTGCGGCGCGGCAGAGTTTGGAGGCTGCGGAGCGGGCAGCCGCCGAGGTTGCTGCGGCTGTCGGCGAGGTGCGCGGCAGGCTGGCTGTCGGGTTGATTCCCACCGTCGCGGCGGTCGACGTACCGGGTGCCCTGCGCGGGTTCCGTCAGCGCTACCCGGAGGTGCGGATCAGCCTGCGCGCGGGAGCGAGCGAGGAACTCGTCGAGCAGGTCAAGCAGGGAACGACGGACGTGGCGTTCCTCGGACTGCCGACCACGACGCGCCCCGAAGGAGTCGAGGCGCGGGAGCTCGCCCGGGACCGCCTCGTCGCCGTGGTCGCGCCGAACCACCCGCTGGCGGACGAGCCCACGGTCGACCTGCGCAGACTTTCCGCGGAGGTGTTCGTCGATCTACCGCCGAACACGGCCGGGCGCGCACAGTCCGACCAGGCGTTCTCCGCCGCCGGCCTGCGCCGCGACGTGGCCTTCGAAGTGACCACCGCGTACCTCACCGCCCGGCTCGTCGAGGAAGGGCTGGGCATCGCGATGCTGCCCGCGGCGTACGTGACTCAACTCAGCGGGGTGGTCACCATCGAGGTCGTCGACGCGCCGGCCCGCGTCGAGTACGTCGTCTGGAACCGCAGCCGGACGCCGGCGGCCGCCGCGTTTCTGGGGCTGCTCGACGTCCCGCCCGGCGCGGGATGAACTGCCGTGTGCGAAGGGCTCAGGTCCCCGGCTTCTGGAAGAGGTAGTCCTCGGCGCGCATCGAGGCGGTCGGCTTGACGTCCTCGGGGAGGAGTTGGCGCAGGTCGCGTTCGGTCAGGGTCTCCGGGTCGCGCAAGGCCAGGCGGGTGGCCTGGTTGGAGATCGCTTCCTCGAGGATGTTGCGGATGAAGCGGCCGTTGCCGAAGTTGTGTCCCCGCGGAGCGGGCGGGATGACCTGGCGGACCTTGGCCAGTACGCCGTCGGTGTACAGCATGCCCTTCTGCCGGGCTTGCAGCTCGAAGATCGCGACCAGTTGGTCGTTGTCGTACTCGCTGAAGGCCAGCAGCTTCGAGAACCGTGAGGCCAGACCGGTGTTCGACTCCATGAAGCGCTGCATCTCGCGGTGGTACCCGGCGACGATCACCACGCACTGGTCGCGGTGGTCCTCCATCATCTTCAGCAGCGTCGCGACGGCTTCGAGGCCGAAGTCGCCGGGCATGTTCTCCGGGACCAGCGTGTAGGCCTCGTCGACGAACAGCACGCCGCCGAGCGCCTCCCGGAACTTGGCCGCGGTCAACGGTGCGGTGGTGCCGACACTTGGCCCGACGAGGTCGGACCGGTCGACCTCGACCACGTGCCCCTTCTCGAGCACACCCAACTGGTGGTAGATCCGGCCCAGCAACCGGGCGATGGTGGTCTTCGCCGTACCGGGCTTTCCGACGAACACCATGTGCCGCGCGCGATCCTGAGTCGGCAGCCCGAAGTCCTTGCGGCGCTGGTTGGTCCTGATCTCGGCCACCATTCGCCGAACGGCCTCTTTGACCGACTCCAGACCGATCAGTGCATCCAGCTCGGCCAGCGCATCCAGCTCGTAGGACGCCGATCCGTCGTCCGCGCCGGTCGCCGTCGCCGGCTCCGAGCCTGCGGCCTCGTCGGTCGCGGCCTTCGGCTCAGCCGGTACGTCGGCGGGCATGACGGCAGGGCCGGCCTCGCCCGTCGCAACCTCCGTCTTCGGATCGGCCGGCGGGACGTCGGCCGCTTCGGCCAGCGCGGCCTCGATCGCCGCCGCGGCTTGCTCGTCCGCCGGTCCGGTTTCCTGCAGTCGCTCGGCGGTGCCGTCCGCGCGGCCCGACCCCCAGACCAGCTGGACCGGTGCGGCCTGATCCTGCGCGACCCCACCAGCCTCGCCCGGCCCCGAGTTCTCGAGCAGCCGGAAGAACGCTCCCAGGTCCGGCACCTCGGGATCCGGCCAAACCCCCTTCTCCAGCACGCCGGCCAAGTGCACCGACACCCGAGTCGCCGCCGCCGCCCACTCCCGCGCGAGTCCTTCGTTGCCGAGGGCTACCGCCTGACCGAGCCAGGCCGTGTTGCCGGCCAGCCAGACGTGCGGGTCGAAGCCCTTCCTGAGGTCGGCCAGCGCATGTTCGACGTCCCACCCGGCGATCCCGAGAATCTGCCCCACCGCTGCAGGCTGCGTGGCCAGGCCGGCAACCCGGATCAGCCGAGCCAGCAGCTGGGTGAAGTCCGTCCCGTCGTCGTCCGCGATCACCGCCGTCAACTTGGCGTGCGCGTCCCGCAGCGCGTCCAGCGAGTACCGCAAAGCCGATGCGGGCCCAGCCAGCTCCGGAAGCACAGTGCGTTCACGCTCACTCAGTACGGTGGTCCGCCAGAACTGCGCGATCGTCTCGTAGTCGGCCGCGACGTGCATCCGCGTCGCCTCGCGATCCGCGAGTACCCGGTCGAAGCCGGCCACCAGCGCCCGCGCGCGAGCTCTCATCGGCGGAGCGTCGACGAACAGGCTCACCACCTCACGCGACAACTCCAGCGCCTGCCGCCGCCCCTCCTCCGGAAATCCCCGGGCCCCGGACACGACCTGCAGCGGCCAGTCGGTCGGCGCCACCCGTACGACGTACCCGGCGCCGCCGATCCGCACCGCCGGCCGGTAGAACTCCCCGGCCAGCACAGCCCCGAGGTCGGCGTACTCGCCGTGCAGCACCGGAATCCACCCGCTCAGCAGCGGCGCGACCTGATGGGTGAACCACACCGCCGCCGGCGTCCCGTCGACGAAGTCCGGAAACGCTCCCGCCTGCGGCGGCCGTAGCGCCTTCGGATCGTCCCCCCACTCCCGCAGCCGCGCCCGCACCCCGGCCACCCACTCCGCCGGCACCTCCCAGGCCCGATCCGCCGCAAGAACGTCGACCACCCGTGGTCTCCGGGTCTGCTCAGCCACAGAAGTCCTCTCCACCCGTCGCGCACCGGCAGCATCCGCGCCCGCCCACTTTAATCCGTCCGCAGCAAAGTTCGGTCATGCGCCGTCGACCCGCTCGACCGCTGCGGCCGAGCGGGGACGGCGCCGGCGTCAGGCCAGGCGGATGCGGAAGATGGCGGCGCGGGCGTCGTGGCCGTCGACGTTCATCGGGATCGTCCTGGTGCTGAGCAGGTCGAGCTGGACGGTGCCGTCGCCGGGCAGCCAGTTGATCCGGTCGATGCCGTGCGCGAAGGCCTTCCGTTCGGTGTCCTGACCGGTGGCCTTGTCGAAGTCGGGGCGGTTGGTGTCCGCGGTCCAGATCACCAGGTGGCCGCGGCCGTGATGGGCCATCACGCGTTCGCGGTGGGTCTTCTTGTGCAGGTCCCACTCGTCCCGCAGGTTCGGGTTCTGGTTGCCGTTGTAGGCGCCGGCGATGTAGTGGGTGTTGATCAGGACGAACTTCAGTCCCGGGTGTGCCTGGTGCTCGGCAACGATCTCGTTGATCCAGCGCGGCGGCGTCACGCCGGCGATGCCGCCGTGCACGAAGGTCGCTCGGGAGTTGACCACCTTCCACGGCTGCGGTGCCGAGATCGGCACCCGGTACGACGTGTCGTGGTGCAGGAAGGCGTTCTGGTAGAGGTCACCGAAGTACTGCGAGATCATCGCCGGCTCACCCGTGTCGCCCTCCCGGATCTCCTGCCACCCGACGATCGGCCGGTGCCCCGGATCACCGTTGCGCACGGCCCGGATCGCCGCCTCCCGCGCCCCCAGGTCGGCGCGCCCGATATTCGCCGTGATCACCGGCAGCCGCACCCACTCGCTCGCCGCCGAAGCCGACCGCGCCCCACTCACCGACCCGAGCGTGGTCGCCCCCACGAGCGCGCCACCCCCGAGCACCAACGCCTGCCGCCTGCTGATCCTGCCTGCCATCACTACCTCCACGAGAGTCGGACCGAGGCCACCAGGTGCTCACCCGGACCCACCCGAGCACCGCCCCGAGGCCACCGGCCCCTACGACGTACAACCCCGAGCGCCGGTTGCAACCGCGTCTGAAGGGAGCTCGACCAAGAAATCGACTGCGTACTCCAACTCCGCGACGATGCCGTCCCAGCCGGCCGTCGTCGGCGTGCAGGCGAAGGCGGCGGCGCGACGAGGGGGCAATCTCAGCCGCAGCGGGCCACTCTCGATCTCACTGCTTGCCTTGCAGACTTGTGACTCGACGGGTCTCGTGCTCGGCGGTTCGTGTTGTGTGCCAGAGAAGGGATTCGAACCCTCACACCCGAAGGTACCGGCACCTAAAGCCGGCGTGTCTGCCGTTCCACCACTCTGGCCGGGGACCTGCTCCCCGAGGTTCATCTTAGGGAGCAGGTCGCCTCAGCGGCTCTGAAGGGCGTCGATGAAGACGTCCTTCAGGTCGGTCGGGTTGCGGGCCACGTACGCCTGGCCGCCGGTGGCCTGGGCCAGTCGCTTCAGCTCGTCGGCGTCGGCGTCGGGGCCGATGCCGAGCGCGATGATGCGGACCGGGCGGGCCGGGTCCTTCAGACCGTTGAGGATCTGCAGGGTGCGGTCCAGGCTGAGGCTGCCGGGGTCGTCGTTCTTGCCGTCGGTGAAGAGCAGGACGGTGTTGACAGCGCCGGAGTTGTAGCTGCTGCGGACCGCGCGGACGGCGGCGATCGCGGTGTCGTACAGGCCGGTTCCGCCGCCCACCCGGGCGGACTGGGCCTTCAGCTGACCGATCATCCGCTGCCGGTGGCCGGGGGTGAGCTTGCCGATCGGGACCAGTTGCCTGAAGTCGGCGCTGTCCGGGCCGATCTTGGTCGAGAACACCCACAGCCCGAGCTCGGCCGAGTCGGGGAACATCTTCAGGCCGTTGTCGGCGGCCTCGATGGTCAGCTGCATCCGGGTCTTGGCGCTGCCGGCGACCTTCTCCGCCATCGAGCCGGAGACGTCGATGACGGCCAGCGAGTGCGCCGACAGCGACAGCGTCGTCCAGCTCTGCAGGATCTTCTCGACCGCAGCGACGGTCGGTTTGGTGAGCTGAGTGACTTCGCCCTCACCGCGGCCCTCGCCGAGCGGGCTCACCAGGTGGTCGCGGAAGCCTCCCTCGTCGCGGGCCTGGCTGGACGCGTCGGACAGCATCTCCTCGGCCAGCGCCTTGCCGGCCGCGGTGACGGCCTCCGCGTTGTTCCTGGCGGTCACCACCACCGGGTAGTCCAGCACCAGGGTCCCGGTACCGGGCACGACCGCCTTCAGCTGGGCCTCCGGGTGCTCGTCCTGGTGCTTGACGAAGGCCTGCTCCGACACCGGTACGACGACGTTGCTGCCGTCGGCCGACGCCTTGCTGAGCGGGCCGTTCACCTCCGTGTACTGCTTGGCCATCGAGCCGAGCCGCTGCGCGAGCGGCACCAGGACCTGGGCCACCTGCGTGTTCGAGGCCGACGTCTTGGCCCGCTCCGCCTGGATCGCCAGCAGCGACAGCGTGCCGGACGAGGACGACAGCGGGTCGAGCAGCGCCGGCTGGGTCTCGGCGAAGGTGCCGAGCCACGACGAGGTGTTCGCGAAGTTCTCCGACCGGCCCACCAGCACCAGCGGCGAGGTGGCGATCGACGGTACGGCGATGGTCGGCACGGACTCGCCGTCGTCGGCCCGGGAGACCCACAGCGACGAGTCCGGCACCCACAGGTCGGGCCGGCTGTCGCCGCCACTGGCGAGCTCGCGGGCGACCGACGAGGACTGTGCCGCGGTGATGGTGAACTGCAGGCAGGGCGCACCGTCCTTGCCGCCCCGGGCCGACAGCGCCTTGGTCGCCTGCTCCAGCACGGGCTGGAACTCCGGCGTCGTGCTGAGCTTCACCTGGGTCGGCTGGTCGCACGAACCGCCCAGAATGCCGTCGGCGCCGGCTTCCGATCCGAAGGAGCGGACCACGAAAACGGCACCGAGTGCGAGCACCAAGAGACCGACGGCGGTCAGGTACACCGGTCGTCGGCTGTTGTTACTTCGCGTCACCGCAGAGGAATGTTTTCCCATCGCGGCAGGTCCTCCCTCCCAGAGGCAGACTGCGCGCGCAGATTACCCGGTTTGCACTGGTCAGGGCCAAGGTCGCAGCGGGCTGTGACAGCACCGGGACACGGTCGTCACCGGACGATCGACGGCCGCCCAGTACTGCTCGTCCCTGAGGAGGGCCGAAAACTCACTGGGGGTAGCCTTACCGACCCGATCGAGTGAGATCAGAGTGTGATCCAAATCACAGGAATCGCTTGCTCAAACGACCGTTCCATGGACTGCGGCCGTGAAACGGTAAGGGTTTCCCTTCGCGTGATGTCAGGACATGGCGGTCAGAGGCCGAGGTCCCGGCGCAGCTTCGCGACGTGCCCGGTGGCCTTCACGTTGTACAGCGCGACCGCGATCTTGCCCTCCGCGTCGATCACGAACGTCGAGCGGATCACACCGGTCACCTTCTTGCCGTACATCGTCTTCTCCCCGAACGCGCCGTACGTCGTGAGCACGTCCTTGTCCGGGTCGCTCAGCAGCGGGAAGGTGACGCCGTCGCGGTCCCGGAACTTCTGCAGCTTGGCCGGCTTGTCCGGCGAGACGCCGAGCACGGCGTAGCCCGCCGCGGCCAGCGAGTCGAGCGAGTCGCGGAAGTCGCAGGCCTGCTTGGTGCAGCCCGGGGTCATCGCGGCCGGGTAGAAGTACAGGATCACGTTCCGGCCGCGCAGGTCCCGCAGCGACACCTCGTTGCCGTCGGCATCGGGCAGGGTGAACTCCGGGGCGGCGTCGCCGACCGAGAGGCGCTCGGACATGACTGTGTCCTTCCGACAACCGAGTAGGTGATTGCCGGACATTGTGCCGTACGCCGGTCCGCGGTGCGCAAGGGGCTGCTGGGACCGGTGGGACGCGGCGAGGTGACTTGCGCGCGATCCTGGGCGGGAGTGGAGTGGGCGCATGCGGGCGATGACGGTGGTGGCGGGCAAAGCCGGCTCTGCGTGCCTCGGCGAGGTCGCCGAACCGCCCGAGGCGGACGGCTCGGTCCTGGTCGAGGGCCTGCTGGCCGGGATCTGCGGCACGGACCTCGAGCTGGTGGCCGGTGATTTCGGCAGTGGACGGTCGAGCGAGGGGCGGTTGGTGATCGGCCACGAGTCGCTCGGTCGGGTCCTGGACGCGCCTGCCGGCTCGGGCTTCGCCACCGGAGACCTGGTCGCCGGGATCGTCCGCCGGCCCGACCCGGAGCCCTGTCCCGCCTGCGCGCGGGGTGAGTGGGATTTCTGCCGCAACGGCCGCTACACCGAACGCGGCATCAAGGGCCTCGACGGGTACGGCGCCGAGCGGTGGCGGGTCGACCCGTACTTCGCCGTCCCGGTGCCGGCCGAGCTCGGTCGCCTCGGCGTACTGGTGGAGCCGGCCAGCGTGCTCACCAAGGCGTGGGAGCAAGTGGATCGGGTCGGAGCCCGGTCCTGGTACGGGCCGAGGCACGTGCTGGTGACCGGCGCGGGTCCGATCGGTCTGCTCGCCGCCCTGATCGCCGTCCAGCGCGGGTACGACGTCCACGTGCTGGACCGCACGGACGACGGGCCCAAACCGAAGCTGGTCCGCGATCTCGGCGGCACCTTCGTCACCGACCTGGCCGACGTCCAGGTCGCTCCGGACGTCGTGATCGAGGCCACCGGCGCCGGCTCGGTCGTCGTCGGCGCGGCGGCGTTGCTGGCCCCGGCCGGGGTGATGTGCCTGACCGGCATCTCGCCCGGACCGGCCTCGATCGATGTCCGGATGGACGCGCTGACCCGGCAGCTGGTGGTCCGGAACGCGGCGCTGGTCGGGTCGGTCAACGCGGCCAAACGCCACTACGCCGACGCCGTCGAGGTCTTGCGGGCAGCCGATCCGGCCTGGCTGGAACGGCTGATCACCCGGACCGTTCCGCTGACCGGCTGGACCGCCGCGCTGGAGCGACAGCCCGGTGACATCAAGGTGGTCGTCGATCTGCAGGCATGACCTGCGAGGATGTGATCGGACGGGTACCGGGGGTCAGCTGCCCCGGAATGCCCCGGCGGCAGGAACAAGTGAGCCCGGACGAAGTGAAGGGAGCGTCGGACAGGTGTCGGACACGCAGGCTCGGAGCCCCGAGCAGATCGAGGCGGACATCGCCGCCACCCGTGCGCGACTGGCCTCGACCGTGGACGAGCTGGTCGACCGCGCGCACCCCAGGAACGTCGCCAAGCGGCAGGTCGAGCAGGCCAAGGCGCAGGTCTTCGACGAGCGCGGTGAGCTGCGCACGCAGAAGCTGGTCGCGGTCGGCGCGGCCATCGTCGGTGTGGTCGGCGCGCTGGTGATGATCCGCAAGCTGGTGGGCCGCCGGTGACCGCTCGCAAGCGGCTCTCCGACGACAAGCTGCCGATCCGGATGCTGCACGACCGGGTCCTGGTCGCGCTGGAGGCGGAGGGTGAGCGCAAGTCCTCGGCCGGCATTCTGATTCCGGCCACCGCGCAGATGGGCCGCCGGCTGGCCTGGGCCAAGGTGGTCGCGATCGGTGCCAACGTGCGCACGGTCGAGGTCGGTGACCGGGTGCTGTTCGACCCGGAGGACCGCGCCGAGGTCGAGGTGCGCGGCGACGACTACATCCTGCTGCGCGAGCGGGACCTGCACGCGGTCGCCGCCGGACGGCTGGAGGACGGCCAGACCGGCCTCTACCTGTAGTCCTGTACGACGTGACGTGGGCCCCGGCGCGGATCGCGCCGGGGCTCGCCGCGTGAAGTACCTGCTGACCGCTTGCCGCGAACCGCACGGTCGTGCTCTTATGGTCGGGTGACCAAGGGGGCGGAGACCAAGGCGGCGGTGCTGCACGTCGCCGCGGACCAGGCCAGCGTGATCGGTCTCAGCGGTCTGAGCATCGGCCTGCTGGCCGAGCGGACCAATCTCTCCAAGAGCGGACTGTTCTCGCACTTCAAGTCCAAGGAGCAGCTGCAACTCGCGGTCATCGACTGGACCGGAGAGCTGTTCGCCGAGCGGGTGATCCGGCCGGCGTTGAAGGCGCCGCGCGGCGAGGCCCGGCTGCGGGCGCTGTTCGACCGCATGCTGCGCTGGGACAGCGGTGATCTCGCCCTGCCCGGCGGCTGCTTCTTCTACAGTGCGTCCGCCGAGCTGGACGACGCGCCACCCGGTCCGGTCCGGGACCGGTTCCTGCAGGCGTACCGCGACTACGTCGACGCGATCGCGACGGTCTTCCGGACCGGGATCACCGAGGGCCAGTTCCGCCCGGACGTCGACCCGGAGCAGTTCGTGTTCGACCTCCAGGGCGTGCTGATGGCCCATCACCACGCCAGCCGGCTGCTCGGCGACGACCGGGCCGATGCCCGGGCCCGGGCCGCTTTCGACGCGCTGATCGCCGCGGCGCGGATCTGATCGCGGCAACGACCCGAGGGGGAGAGAAGTGGCAGCCAAGAAAAGCACGACCGTTCGGTCGCTGGCGACGGTGTTCCAGCTGGCCGAGAGGGTGGCGCCGCCGCTCGGTGCGCGGTTGCTGCACCGGGTCTGGTTCCAGCTGAGGCCGGTGCCGGTGGAGGTGCGGCGCCCGCGGGTCGAGCTGCCCGCGGGTACGCCGTTCGAGGTGCC
The DNA here is from genome assembly GCF_000024345.1 of Kribbella flavida DSM 17836. NCBI lineage: Bacteria > Bacillati > Actinomycetota > Actinomycetes > Propionibacteriales > Kribbellaceae > Kribbella > Kribbella flavida. The sequence continues at coordinate 1,959,451 of NC_013729.1, forward strand.
GTTCGAGCCCGGCGTGATCCGTGGTCAGGTGTACGGCACCGACGGCCCGCTGGTGTACCTCGTGCACGGGTGGGGCGGCTGGGGACTGCAGCTCGGCGCGTTCGTGCCGCCGCTGGTCGACGCCGGGTTCCGGGTGGTCGCCTACGACGCGCCGAGCCACGGGGAGTCCGGCCCTGGTCGGGAGGGACCGAGCCGGAGCACGCTGCTGGAGCTGGCCGAGGCGTTCCAGGTGGTGGTGGCCGACCGCGGACCGGCGTACGGGGTGGTGGCGCACTCGCTCGGGGCGGCGGCGATCTCGCAGGCGATGAAGCAAGGGGTGGAGCCGGGACGCACGGTGTTCGTCGCCGCGGCGACGGACTTCGTCGTCACGCTGGACGCGTTCCAGGCGGCGTTCGGGTTCGGGCCGCGGGTGCGGGCCGGGTTCCTGCGCCGGTTCACCCGGCGGTTCGGGCCGATGGACGCCTTCGAGGTGACGTCGGTGGTGGCCGGCCTGGCCGCCCGGCGGGAGCTGCCGCCGCTGCTGGCCGTGCACGACCGCGACGACCGGGAGACCGACGCCGACGGCACACTGCGGCTGGGCAAGGTCTGGCCGGGCGCGAGCGTCGAGCTGACCGAGGGCCTCGGGCACCGCCGAATCCTGCGCGATCCGGGCGTGGTCGAGCTGGTCGTGAACTTCTTCACCGCCTCGCCGGCCTGACAGTCTCCGGTCTGCCGCTGCGAGCAGACCCGGCGCAACGCGCGGCTCAGGCGCCGATGCTGTCCGCCGGTCGGGCGGCCGGAAGCGCCGCGCCGAGCGGGCAGGAGAGAATGCGGGAGTGACGGACCTCTTCTCCAGCTCCACTTCCAGCCGGCTGCCGGACTTCCCGTGGGACAAGCTCGCCCCCTTCAAGCAGAAGGCGGCCGCGCACCCGGACGGCATCGTCGACCTCTCGATCGGCAGCCCGGTCGACCCGGTGCCGGAACTGGTGAAGCAGGCCCTGGCGGACGCGGCCGACGCACCGGCGTACCCGACGACGATCGGTACGTCGACGGCGCGCCAGGCCGTGGTCGACTGGCTGGCCCGCCGTCTCCAGGTGCCGGGTGTGGATCCGCAGGCCGGGGTGCTGCCGGTGATCGGCACCAAGGAACTGATCATGCTGCTACCGACGCTGCTCGGTGTCGGCGCAGGTGACACCGTGCTGATTCCCGACCTGGCCTATCCGACCTACGAGGCCGGCGCGGCGCTGGCCCGGGCGACGAGCGTGCCGGTCCCCGACGTCACCCGGTACGACGGCCGGGTGCGCGTCGCGTACCTCAACTCGCCGCGCAACCCGTCGGGGCAGATCACCCCGGCCGAGGAGCTCCGGGCCGCGGTGGAGTGGGCCCGGGCGAACGGCGTCCTGCTGGTGAGCGACGAGTGCTACGTCGAGTTCGGCTGGGACGAGCAGCCGGCCTCCGTCCTGCACCCGGACGTGTGCGGCGGGTCCTTCGACAACCTGCTGGCTGTGCACTCGCTGTCGAAGCGGTCGAACCTGGCCGGCTACCGCGCGGGCTTCGTCGCCGGGGACGAGCGGGTGGTCGCCGAGCTGCTCGCGGTCCGCAAGCACGCCGGCCTGATGGTGCCGTCCCCGATCCAGGCGGCGATGGCGGCGGCGTTCGCGGACGATGCACACGTGGAGCAGCAGCGGCAGCGCTACATCCGTCGCCGCTCGGTCCTGCGCGAGGCCTTGACCGGCGCCGGCTGGCAGATCACCCTGTCGCAGGGCGGCCTCTACCTGTGGGCCGAGCACCCGGCGTACGACGCGTACGGGTCGGTGGCGGCGCTGGCTGACCGGGGCATCCTGGTCGCGCCGGGGGCGTTCTACGGGGCGGCGGGGGAGCGGCACGTGCGGGTTGCGCTGACCGGCACCGACGAGCGGGTCGACGCCGCAGCGAAAAGATTGCACGAATAAGCGAACCTCGGAGTCTTGTGTGACGTCTTCCCCTCTGAGTGCCTCTTAAGGGGTGGTGGGGTCCGCGCGGATCCGCCAGGAGGGGAGAGGACCACACATGGCTCGACGAAGCCTGTCCATAGTTGCGGCATCCACACTGCTGGTTGCGCTACTGCCAACAGCAGCGGTGGCTGCCGGCCCAACTGCGCCGACCAGTTCGCCGGAGGTCTCGGCGAGCCAGGACCAGACGCCGGCGCCGTCGGCGAGCGAAACGAGTACGCCACCGCCGAGCGAAACCAGCACGCCGCCGGCGGAGACATCTCCGCCGCCTGAGACCTCCACTCCGCCCACCACCACACCCACGCCGAGCTCCTCGACGCCGCCACAGGTGGCCGCCGCGGCGCTCGGGATCTCGCTGGCGCAGCCGGTGACGGTCTGGGAGGACCGGGCGCTGACGTTCAGCGGAAGGCTGAGCAACGGGGCCCAGAAGTGGTACATCTCGTTGTGGCAGGCGTTGCCGGGTGGCTGGGTGCTGCGCGGCGCGACCCAGTCCACGACCGGTGGTGCGTACCGGATCACCTACACGCCGACGACCGCGATCCGCACCACGTTCCGGACCGTGATCGGCCCGAAGTTCTACGGCGCCCCGGCGATGTCGCCGGCCGTGATCGGCACCGCGCTGGACCGCAAGATCGTCGTCACCAAGCCGGCCGCGTCGTACGTCACGCTGACCGGTGTCGCGGTCACCGGCTCGCTGGTGCCCGCCGAGCCCGGCCGCGAGGTGGTGCTCCAGGACCGCCTCGGCAACGGCGCCTGGCGCTGGCTGACCAGTGTCAAGGCCGACGCCGCCGGCAGGTTCCGGCTCCGGATGCCGGACAACTTCCCGTCCAGCCGGACGGTCCGCGTGGTCAGTCGCGGGGTGCCGGCCGCCGCGGTCGAGGTCTCGCCGACGGCCTGGATCGTGATCAAGGCCGGACTCAACCCCAAGGTGTACGCCGTCGCCGCCAGCATGGTGCCGAAGACCTACCGGGCCGGCTGCCCGGTCGGCCCGGGCTCGCTGCGGCTGCTGACGATGAACTACTGGGGCTTCGACGGCCTGGTGCACAAGGGCGAGCTGATCGTGCGCGACGCCGCGGTGCAGAAGATGATCAAGGTCTGGACCGCGACCTTCAACGCCAAGTTCCCGATCCGCCGGATGCAGCGCGTCGACGTCTTCGGGGGCAGCGACATCCGCGCGATGGCGGCCGACAACACCTCGGTCTTCAACTGCCGCCAGGTCACCGGCAATCCGTACGCCCTGTCGCCGCACTCCTACGGCCACGCGATCGACATCAACACCGTGGAGAACCCGTACCTCGCGGCCAACAACGTCTGGTACCCGTCGAACGGCCTGTCGTACCGCAACCGTTCCTGGGTCCGCCCGGGCATGCTTTTCACCAACAGCACGGCCACCAGGTCGCTGGTGGGCCAGGGCTACTTCTGGGGTGCCGGGTGGAGCAAGCCCGACTACCAGCACTTCCAGCCGAGATGAGGTCCGTACTGGCGGCAGCAGCCGCCGTCGCCGGAGCAGGGCTGCTGATCGGCTGCAGCCCGGCCTCCGGCGACAACACCGCGGCCTCACCACCGCCGACGACACCGATCCCGGTCACTGTCGGCGGCACGGTCCCGGTCCCCACGGTCACGCTCAACACGGCGAAGCCGACCGACGCAGCGCAGCCCCCGACGGACGCGGAGCAGGCCACCGCTCCGCCGCCCGCGACGGCGGGTCCGGTGTCGGGCGAGAACCTGCCCACAGCCGACAAGCTGGGCGGCTGGAAGACGTACGTCGATCCAGGTGGTGCCGAGGAGGGCTTTCTCGGCAACAAGACCTGGACCCGGCAGCGGTCAGCGCACCAGGCGGCGTACGAGGCTCTGCCGGTCGGCTGCGCCGGTCAGCTCCCGAAGGACCCGCTGCCGGTGCCCCGCCACGCTCTGCAGGCGTCGTACCGGACGGGCGCCGACAAGCCCGCCACCGCGCTCCTGCTGCGCTTCGCCGACGCGGCGAAGGCGACCGCCTACTTCAGCGGCTACCAGTCCCGGATGGCGGCGTGCGGGAATCCGCCGGACGCCCAGCTCGCCGTGCAACAGCTCTGGTCGGAGCCCACAGCCGCAGCGTCCGTACGCCGGTACGCCGGGGCCGAGTCCTTCGTCGAGACCTCGGTGGTGCAAGGCGCGACGGTGGCACTGCTGGCCGCCGACTCCGACCCGTCGGCCGGCGCCGACTGGGCGCGCAGCGTCGTTCCCGCGCTGAAAGCCGTGATCGATTCGGCCTAGAACCTGCACTACCTTTCAGTAATCCGTCGCTCTAAACTCCAGCCATGGGTGACTTCGAGCGCTACGGGCGGCTGACGGCCGAGCTGGATCCGCCGTTTGCGGTGGTCGACCTGGCCGCGTTCCGCCGGAACGCCGACGACCTGGTCCGGCGCGCCGCCGGTACGCCGGTCCGGGTGGCGTCGAAGTCGGTGCGCAACCGGGCGCTGATCGCCGAGGCGCTGGCGCGGCCCGGCTTCCACGGCGTGATGAGCTACGCGTTGCCGGAGGCGCTCTGGCTGGCCCGCAACGGAGTCGACGACCTCCTGATGGGCTACCCGACCGTGCATCGCGCGGCGCTGCGCGAGCTGGCGCAGGACGCGGAGGCGGCCGCGCGGATCACGCTGATGGTCGACGACATCGAGCACCTGGCGTTCGTCAAGCAGGTCACCGGCGGCGGCGAACGGTTGCGGATCTGCCTCGACGTCGACGCTTCGCTCCGAGTCCTCGGCCAGCACCTCGGCGTCCGGCGATCGCCGCTGCGCACGCCGGAGCAGGTCGTCGCGCTGGCCCGCCAGGTGGTCGCGGACGAAGCCTTCGAACTCGTCGGCGTGATGTTCTACGAGGCGCAGATCGCCGGACTGCCGGACACCTCACCCGCGGTCCGCTGGGTGAAGCGCCGCTCGGCCGCGGAACTGTCCGACCGCCGTGGCGCGGTCGTCGACGCGCTCAAGCAGCTGGCTCCGCTCCGGCTGGTCAACAGCGGTGGTACCGGCAGCATCGAGATCAGCAGCGCGGACCCTGTCGTCACCGAGGTCACGGCCGGATCGGGGCTCTTCGGGCCGACGCTGTTCGACCGGTACGACGTGTTCCAGCCCGAGCCCGCGGTCGCCTACGCGCTCGGTGTGGTGCGCCGGCCGACGCCGCGGATCGCGACCCTCTTCGGCGGCGGGTACGTCGCGTCCGGCCCGGCCAAGAAGTCGCGGCTGCCCGTCCCGGCCTGGCCGCTCGGCCTGAGGCTGCTCGGGACCGAGGGCGCCGGTGAGGTGCAGACGCCGGTCGAGGGCGAGCACGCGCGCGGCCTGAAGATCGGCGACCGGGTCTGGATGCGGTACGCCAAGGCGGGCGAGATGCTGGAGCGGTTCGACCGGCTGTACGCGATCGACGGCGCCGAGCTGACCGAGCTGGTCAGCTACCGGGGCGAGGGCAAGAACTTCGGATAACGAGCCGGCACCGGCGGAGGAGACGAGCTGCTGATGAGCACCTGGCGGAACTGGGCGGGCACCGAGTCGGCGACCGGCGTCGAGGTGCTGCGTCCGTCGTCCACGGACGAGGTGGCGGCGGTGGTGAAGGCCGCCGCCGAGCAGGGCAAGAAGCTCAAGGCGGTCGGCTCCGGCCACTCCTTCACCGGCTGCTCGGTGCCGGAGCAGGTGATGGTCCGGCTCGACGGTCTGTCCTCGATCCGGTCCGCGGACAAGAACTCGGGCCTGGTCACCGTCGGCGCGGGCACCGGCCTGGCCAAGCTGAACGCCGGCCTGGCCTCCTTCGACCTGGCGATGGCCAACCTCGGCGACATCGACAAGCAGACGATCTCCGGCGCGATCTCCACCGGCACCCACGGCACCGGCGCCCGGCTCGGTGGCCTGGCCACCCAGGTGGTGGGCCTCGAGCTGGTCACCGCCGACGGCTCGGTGCTGACCTGCTCGGCCGACGAGAACCCGGACGTGTTCGCCGCCGCCCGGATCTCGGTCGGCGCGCTCGGCGTGATCACCTCGCTCACCCTGCAGTGCGTGCCGGCGTTCCTGCTGCGGGCCCAGGAGATGCCGCTGCCGCTGGGCGAGGTGCTGGCCGGATTCGATCAGCTTGCCGACAGCAACGACCATTTCGAGTTCTACTGGTTTCCGCACACCGATCTCGCGCTGACCAAGCGGAACAACCGGGTCAAGGCCGGCGTCGGCGCCTCGCCGGTCAGCCGGATCCGCGGCTGGGTGGACGACGAGCTGCTGTCCAACAAGGTGTTCGAGCTGACCAACCGGCTCGCCGTCCGCCGGCCGAACCTGGTGCCGAAGATCAACCAGGTGGCCTCCCGGGCGTTGTCCGCGCGCGAGTACGTCGACGCGTCGTACAAGGTGTTCTGCTCCGAGCGCAACGTGGTCTTCCGCGAGTCCGAGTACGCCGTACCGCGGCAGCACCTGGTCGAGGTGCTGGGCGAGCTGCGGAGCTGGATCGACCGGTCCGGCGAGCGGTTCCCGTTCCCGATCGAGGTCCGGGTGGCGGCCGCCGACGACGTCTGGCTGTCGACGGCGCAGGGCCGGGCGACGGCGTACCTCGCGATCCACCAGTACCACCGGCTCGACCACGGCCGGTACTTCGCCGCCTTCGAGCAGATCGCCGCCCGGTACGGCGGCCGGCCGCACTGGGGCAAGCTGCACACGCTCGGCGCCGAGCGGCTCGCGCAGCTCTACCCGCACTTCGGTGACTTCCTGGCGGTGCGCGACCGGCTCGACCCGGGGCGTGCGTTCGCGAATCCCTACACCCGTCAGGTTTTCGGCGACTGACTGACCGGCGCGCCAGTAGTCTGCGGAGATGACTGCACTGGAACCTGTGGCCGAGGACTGGCAGAAGGCGCTGGCGGTCGTCGCGCACCCCGACGACCTGGAGTTCGGTGGGGCGGCCGCGATCGCCCGCTGGACCGGCCAGGGCAAGGAGATCGTCTACGTCCTGCTCACCTCCGGCGAGGCGGGCATCGACGGCGTCGCGCCGGCCGAGTCCGGCCCGTTGCGCGAGGCCGAGCAGATCGAGTCCGCCCGGATCGTCGGCGTCGACCAGGTCGAGTTCCTCGGCCAGCCCGACGGCACGATCGAGTACGGCGTCGCGCTGCGCCGGTTGATCACCGCCGCGATCCGCCGGCATCGGCCGGAGATCGTGATCACGAACAACTTCCGGGAGACCTGGGACGGCGACGTGACGCTCAACCAGGCCGACCACATCGCTACCGGCCGGGCCACCCTGGACGCGGCCCGGGACGCCGCGAACCGGTGGATCTTTCCCGACGCCGGCGAGCGCTGGGACGGCGTACGGCAGGTCTGGGCGGGCGGGTCGCCGCAGAGCCGGCACGGCGTCGACACCACCGACACCTTCGAGCTCGGCGTCGACTCGCTGCGCGCCCACCGCGCCTACATCGAGGGCCTGAACTGGCCGCACTTCGACCCCGCCGAGTTCCTCGAAGGCATCTCCCGCCAGGCCGGCACCGCCCTCGGCACCCAGTTCGCGACGTCGTTCGAGGTCTTCACGGTCTGACCGGTGGGTCCGGCTCAGTGGACGTGCGTCATCACGTTGACGACGGTGCCGTTCGGGTCCTCGACGAAGAAGCGGCGTACGCCCCAGGCCTCGGTGGTGAGCGGGTGGACGATCCGGAATCCGTGCTCGACCAGGCGGTGGTGGATCGCGTCGACGTCGGCGACCTCGATCGTGGCCGACGGGCGTACCGGCGCTGTCCGGTCCTGCCGGATGAGGATCAGCTGCACGTGCTCGTCGGTCGGGGAGACGAAGGTCAGCACCCAGTCCAGGTCCATCGCGAGGTCGAGCGACAGGTGCTGCGCGTAGAAGTCGATCGAGCGTTCGCGGTCGGCCAGCGGCAGGTCGGGCACGATCCGGCGGACGGCTGCGGGATCGGTGGTCGCGGGCGTGGAGCTGGGTGCGGTGATGCCGCTGAGGCGGCGGCGGACCTCGTCGTCGGAGAGTTGCTCGGTGACGTGGCTGATGATCCACAGGTGCCCGAACGGATCGCGCACGCGACCTTCGCAGCGTCCGTAGGGCCGATCCTCGATCGGCACCGTGACGACCGCGCCGTGCGCCACCATCCGGGCGCCGAGCGCGGGTGCGTCGTCCACTGTGAGCGTGACGAGCGTGGGGGACCCGCCCAGCGACGCCGGGGCGAGCAGACCCCACTGCGGTACCTCGGCGGTCAGGGAGAACGCGGCGCCGCCGACGGTGAGCTCGGCGTGCGTGACCGAGCCGTCGTCCAGCTCGAACCGCGACGCGAGATCGGCTTCCAGCGCTGCGCGGTAGAAGGCGATGGCCGCGTCGGGGTCCGGGACCACGAGCCGAGGGATGATTGTCGGTGGCGTCATCCGCCCACTGTGGCAGCGCTCGACGCCGGCGTCTTGACGATTTGCCGGGTTCTGCAGCCCGGCCGGTCGAGCGGCTGACGGAGTGGGCTCAGCGGCTGAAGTAGGCGTTCAGCGTGCCGAAGTCGGCGGCGTCGTCGAGCTCGGTGTACGTGCCGTGCGCGAGCAGTTCGCGCGCGGCCCGCAGGGCGACGGAGTACGCCGCTTGGGCCACCGATGTGCCAACGCTGACCCGGCGAACACCCAGCGCCAGGAACTCGGCAACCTTCGGCGCACCGGGCCCGGCCATCAGGTTGACCGGCAAGGGCGAGCGGCGGACCAGCTCCGCGACCACGTCCAGCTCGACCAGGCCGGGCACGAACAAGCTGTCCGCACCCGCTTCGCCGTACGCCGACGCGTGGGCGAGGACCTCGTCCAGCCGGCCCTCGGGAGCACCGACGCCGAACAGGAACACGTCGGTGCGAGCGTTGATCAGCAACTCCGGCAACCCGGCTTCGACCGCGGCCGACCGGGCCGCGGCCACCCGTGCGACCTGGTCCAGAGTCGGAAACAACGGGCCGCCCGGCGCGACCGAGTCCTCCAGATTGACGCCGACAGCGCCGGCGTCGACGACCGCTGTGATCGTCTTCGCGACGTCGTCGGGGCGGGGGCCGTAGCCGCCCTCGATGTCCGCGGTCACCGGCACGTCCACCGCCGCGACGATCCGGCGTACCTGCTCGACCATCTCGGCCCGGGTCAGCGCCTGACCGTCGGGCCGGCCGAGCGACCAGGCGACCCCTCCGCTGGTGGTCGCGATCGCCGGCGCCCCGGCCTCGGCGATGACGACGGCGCTGGCCGCGTCCCAAGCGTTGGGCAGCACCAGCGGGTCCAGCGCCCGCAAAGCCGATGCCTTGTCCTGCAGCGTCATGCGAAGTCCTTTCGTTCGTTGCCTGCCGCGCCTCCGGCCCCGGCTGCGAGGCGAAGGCACGTCGGGGCTGCTGATCAGTGGCTGACGAGCAGCTCGTGGTCGATCTCGACGAACTCGGCGATCGCCTCGGCCTGCTTGCCGGGTTCGAGCTCGAGGGGGAAGACCTCGGTGAGCACTGGTTGAACCTCCTGGATCGGGGTGACTCCAGCAGCATCGATGCTCCGGACCGCCGCCGTCTGGCCGAATTCGGACAGGTACACGATGTCCGGATCCGGCTGGCCCGGACCCGGTCGATGGCCTATACCTGGCACGTGACGACGTACTCGGCGGTGGTGACGACCGGCATCTACTGCCGGCCCGGGTGCGGGGCCAAGCCGCTGGCCGAGAACGTGCGCACGTTCGAGCTCGCCGCGGCCGCGGAGGCCGCCGGGTTCCGCGCCTGCCTGCGCTGCCGGCCGTACCGGGTCGCGGGGCCGGTGGACGCGAGGGCGCCCGAGCTGGTCTGCCGGGCGGTGCAGCTGATCATCGACGGCGTGCTGGACGACGGCACGGAGGCGGCGCTGGGGGAGCGGCTGGCGATGTCGCCGCGGCACCTGCGGCGGTTGTTCCGCGACCACCTCGGGGTGACGCCCGATCAGCTGGCCCGGTCGCGGCGGGCGCACTTCGCCCGGCGGCTGCTGGACGACTCCGACCTGACCGTCGCCGACGTCGCGTTCGCGTCGGGCTTCGGCAGCCTGCGGCAGTTCAACCGGGAGATGCGCGAGGTGTTCCGGGCGGCTCCGCGCGAGCTGCGCGACCGTCGGCGCCGGGCGGACCGGCTCGCCGCCGACGGCGGGCTGCTGATGCGGCTGCCGTACCAGCCGCCGTACGACTGGGATGCGATGGTCGACCACCTGGCGGCGCGGGCGGTGCCGGGGGTGGAATCGGTGTCCGACCGGGTCTACCGCCGGACGATCGGGCTGGACGGCGGTGCCGGCGTACTGGAGATCGGGCCGGGCGAGGGCGACGTGCTGATGCTGCGCGCGCACCTGCCGTACTGGGAGGGCCTGATCCACGTCGTCGAACGGGCCGCGCGGCTGGTCGGTGTCGCGTCGGAGCCGGCCGACCGGCTGCTGCGCGATCCGCTGCTCGGCCCGCTGGTCGTCGCCCGGCCCGGGCTCCGGGTGCCGGGCGCGTGGGGCGCGCTGGAGATCGCCGTCCAGGCAGTGACCGCCCAGGATCACTCGCTAAAGGAGACGCGCGCCCAGTTGGGCCGGCTGGTGAAGGAGTGCGGTCAGCCGGTCCCTGGTCTGACCGACAGGCTGACCCATCTGTTCCCGTCGGCCGAGGTGCTGGCCTCATCGTCCACAGGCATCGTCCAGTCGCTGGCGGCGGCCGTCGCTGACGGGCGGGTCTCGCTGGAAGGCGGCTCTTCGGAGGTGCTGCTCGCTCAGCTGACCACAGTGCCTGGTCTGATGCCGGACACTGCCGACTGGATCGCCCTGCGGTTAGGGCACCAGGACGTCTTCCCGCGTTCGCTGCACGCCGAAGTGGCCGCGGAGGTCTCCGATCGCTGGCGCCCGCACCGAGCTGTCGCCGCGACCTATCTCACGACGTACTAGCGGTCAGTTGGTGGGGAGGTCCCGGGCTGCCTGCAGGGACGGGGGCGTCGGGTGCGGGGTCCGCGGCGCGCGGTCGCCGGCGGTGCCGGGGCCGTTGGAGTCAGGGGTGACCCACGAGCGGACGAGAGCTCGCCCCTTCCGGCTCATCCGGACCAGGTCGATCTGCTGCACCCGGCTCGCCGGGATGCCGAGCTGCGCCAGGCTGCGGTTCGCCATCGCGGCCGCCTGGTCGTGCTTGCGCGGGCTCAACCGGTGCTGCAGGACGACGGCGACGCGGCCGTCGGGCAGGTCGTCCACCCGGACGAAGCGCATGCCCTTGTCCAGCGCCGCCGAGCCGAGAGCGAGGTCGAGGTAGTCGGAGGTGGACGGTCGCCGGTCGAGCCGGGCGCGGGCGATCACTTCGTACTGGGCCATCTCTCGATCATGCGTTGGCCGGCCGCCGATTTCCAGGAATGTCCGCGGGACGTGCCAAACTCGTCTGTGCGGGGGCCGGGCGAGAAGGAGGCGCAGGGCCGTGCCGGACGCCGGAGTCGGACCGGAGAGCAGTCAGGCGGACGCCTGGTTGCCACCCTGGTGGTTGCTCGTCTTCGCGCCGCTGGGCTGGCTGCTCATCGCCGCCCTGGCGCTCGACCGCCGCGGCCTGCTGATCGCCCTGGTCGTCCTGATCCTGCTCGCCCCGGTCGGCATGCCCGCCCCACCGGTACTGCGCTGGCTCCGTCGCCACCGGCGGTTCGCCGGCGTGCACGCCGGCCCGCTCGCCTTCGCCGCGACCACCGCGTTGACCGACTTCCCGCTCTGGCTCTGCACCGCCGTCGCGCTGGGCGCCCTGCTGCTCACCGTCACCTTGACCACCATGAGCGAACTCGCCGGCCATTGACGGCCGCAGGTCACGCGTACTGCAGCTCCGCGACACTGATCCGGTCGCCGCGGCTGGTGAAGTCGTAGTGCGCGAGCCATCCGGTCGACCCGGCCGGTGCCCACCGGACGAGCAGCTTCTGCCCGTCCGGGCGGCGTTCGACGATGTCCACCACCTGCAGGATGCCGCCGATCACCTCGTTGCGCGCCCAGCTGCGGATCGCGTCGTGCCCGGCGATGGTCCGGGACACGTCGACGATGCGGCCGTCGGGGTGGAACGCGTTCACCAGACCGTCGAGGTCCTTGCGGGCGACGGCATCGACGTACGCCTGGGCAGCAGCCATCACGTCGCTGGGCGGTGTCGCGGGGGTGGTGGTCGCCGGAGCGGAAGCGGTCGATTCGGGGGTTGCCGAGCCGGGGGCTGCTTGATCGGCCGTCGGTGCAGCGTCCTGGCCACAGGCGCTGACGAGGAGCAGCGCCGCCGCCGGCAGGAGTGCGCCGAGCCTGATCATCGGGCGTCCTGCAGCAGTGTCCCGCCGACGGGCTGGATACGAGCCAGCACCTCGTCGATCCGGGCGAGCGTGTCCGGGTGCAGCACGATGTCGGCCGCGGCGAGGTTCTCGACGATGTGCTCCGGCGTCCGGCTGCCGGGGATCGGCACCACCGCCGGGTCCTGGTGCAACAGCCAGGCCAGCGCGAGCTGGCTCCGGGTGATGCCGAGGTCCGCGGCCAGCGCCTGCAGGGCGGCGTACGACGCGTTGTTCGCCGCGAGGCTGCGGGGGTCGAACCGCGGCGCGTTGGTCCGGAAGTCGTCCGCGGCCAACTGCTGCACGGTACCTGTCAGGAAACCCGCTCCCAGGGGACTCCAGGGTACGAGACCGATGCCGAGCTCCCGGGCCACTTCGAGCAGCCCGGGGTCCACTGGCCGCCACATCGACCACTCGGTCTGCACCGCGGCGAGCGGGTGCACGGCGTGCGCCCGGCGGAGTTCGTCCGGCGTCACGTTGCACACGCCGAGCGCCCGGACCTTGCCCTCGGCAACAAGCTCGGCCATCGCGCCGACCGAGTCCTCGATCGGCACCTGCGGATCGGGGAAGTGCAGGTAGTAGAGGTCGATGACGTCGATCCCGAGGTTGCGCAGGCTGTTGCCGGCCTGGTCGCGGACGTACCGCGGCTCCGCGTTCACCGCCAGCTCCTCGAAGGCGTAGCCCACCTTCAGCGGATGCGGCTCGGCGCCGTCGGCGAGCTTCAGGCCGAACTTGGTGGCCACGGTGACCTCGTCACGCCGCCCGCGTACCGCCGTGCCCACCAGCTGCTCGTTGTGGCCGTGGTCGCCGTACGCGTCGCTGGTGTCGATGAAGGTGCCGCCGGCATCGATCGCCGCCGTGAGCGCGGTGACGGCTCGGCGGTCGTCGATCTCGCCGTACATGCCGGGCGACAGCACCATCGCGCCGAAGCCGATCGCCGGCACGTCGAGCTCGCCCAGAACGCGGCGGGGGAGAGTGTTCGTCATACCCCTACCCTGCGGCGACGACGGGGTTCGGGTCCAAGACCTGCTGGTATAACCGTCGGATATGGACGCCCATCTGCGGGAGCTGCGGTACTTCGTCGCGACGGCCGAGGAACTGACCGTCACTGCCGCGGCTGCGCGGTTGTTCGTGTCCCAGCCGGCCCTGTCCAAGCAGCTGCGCGCGCTGGAGCGACGCCTCGGCTTCACCTTGTTCGAACGCCTCCCACGCGGCTTGGCGCTCACCGCGCAGGGCAATTCGCTGCTCCCGGTGGCGCGCACGATGATCGAGGCCTGGGACCGCGCGTACGCCGAGGCGCGGGCGCTGAGCCATCCTGATCAGCTGATCGTCGGCATGCAGACAGCAGTCGGCCGTGATCTGCAGCGCCCGGCCACCCAGCGATTCCGCGACCGGGCTCCCGGTTGGACGGTGTCGCTCCGGCTCGTCGGCTGGCAGGACCCGACGGCCGGCTTGGCCGACGCCACCAGCGACGTCGCCTTCGTCTGGCTTCCGTTGCCGTCCGACGACCTCGCGACCCGGGTGCTGATCCGGGAGAACCGCTGGGTGGTGCTGCCCGCGCAGCACCGACTCGCCGACCGCGCCGAGATCCCTTTCGCCGAGCTGCTCGACGAACCGTTCGTCGCCTTGCCGGCCGCGGCCGGCCCGCTGCGCGACTTCTGGCTCGGCACCGCGGCCCGCGCCGGCCGGCCGGCCCAGATCGCGGCCGAAGCCACGGCCGCCGACGAGGTGCTCGAACTGGTCGGCGCCGGCATCGGCGTCGCCCTCATCGCCGAGGGCAACGCCCGCCTCTACAAACGCCCGGGCCTGGTCTTCCGGCCGGTGCCCGACCTGCCGCCCGCCGAACTCGCCCTGGCCTGGCGGCGCAACGATCCTCGGAAAATCATCCAGGTCTTCGTCGACTCGGTCGGGTCAGTCGGGTCAGTCGAGGCGTTCGGGCCGGTTGGGTCGGTCGAGGCGGTCGAGGCGGTCGAGTCGGTCAAGACGTTCGGCTCGGTCGGGTCGGTCGGGTCGGTCGACTCCGTGGGGTCAGTCGAGTCGGTCGACTTCGTGGGGTCAGTGGGGTCGGTTGGGTCAGTCGGGTCGGTCGGATCGGTCGGGTCGGTCGAGACGTTCGGCTCGGCGGACCCGGCCGGCGGATGAGCAGCGCGTGGAACCTCAGCCTTCGCCGGCCGACCGCTGACCCTGCCTCTCGCCCTCTGCACCTGCGTTTGGTGGGTCAACCCATCGAACGCAGGGTTGGCCCATCGGAATCTGGTGGGCCAACCCTGACGTTGAGGGGTTAACCCACCAGAGTGCGCGTGGTGGGAAGAGGGGGAGACCGGGGCGGTGGTAGGTGGCTGGTGGTCTTGTCCGAGACGGTCAGAACCCGAGCACGCGTTGTGCGTCGGCCAGCACGCTCGGCGAGGCGAGTGAACGCCAGCGGGGCACGAGCTCCTGCAGGTACGGCCGGAGCTTCGGCTCGAGGGCCGGGGCGTGGTCCAGGACGTCCAGCTCGTTGACGATCGTCAGGTCGACGAAGTCGCGCAGCTCGCTCGTGCTCAGCTCCTCGGACGTGCCGGTGAACCGATCCGTGACGGTGTGGTGCTCGGCGAGGTCGCGCCAGGTGGTCTCGCGCTCGCAGGCGCCGTACCGGTACACCAGCTGCTCCGCCTCCGGGCCGACGACCGCTTCCAGCACCGGCCGCTCGTGCTGCCAGTCGAACAGATGCGTCGGGAACCCGTCGGTCCCGTACGCCGCGTGCGCCAGTCCGGCGAGCACCAGCGTGTCGGAAGCTCCCAGCGAACTCAGCCGCTTCGCCACCCGATGCAGGTGCACGTACAGCGTGCCGCCCGCGTGGTCCAACTCGTCCGCGCCCCGAACCAGCAGCAGCGATCCCAGGTCTTCGAAGGTGCTCATCTGACCCCTTCTGTCACGGAGCGGCCAGGTCCCAAAGGTGAACCCAGAGCAAACACGGTACGACGCCCACGGGATCACCGCCCAGGACACGGCGTGCCGACTACGTCACACCCTCAGTTCCACCGGATGCGCGAGACCGTCGGACGACCGCTGACGCGGAGTCCGCTCAGAACCCGACGCCTCCGCGCAGCGGCCGACACCGGTGGGTGGTGCGCATCCAACATCCGGCGCCACGTGCGCAGCCGCACGACCACCCGAGCGCGCTCGCTCGGACAACGGCCCGCCCGGATCCACGGCCCGCCGGATCCACAGCACGCCCGGATCCACAGCACGCCCGGATCCACAGCACGACAGATGTCCGGCACGAAAGTACCCAGCCGCTTGACGCGCAGGGGCGGGTGTATGTGCCCGGCGAACGACCGGCGGAGCACAGCCGGTACTGGACGAGCTGCGGCCGCTCCCGAGCGCGCCAATCTGAGGGCATAACCCTGCAAATGCTCGGTCTACCCGTTGGAATTTCAAGGGAGAACCCACCATCGCCACGGATATCCCTTCATCGCGTTACCGGGCCCCGCGACCGGATCCCCGCGACCGGTGGTTACCGGGCCCCGCGACCGGGCCCCCGCGACCGGTGCAGCGACTGGTGACGATGTGGTCGGCGTACGCCCCGGAATCGAGTGCGTGCCGGAGACGCCGTAGCGGCTCTGAGGTATGTGCCGATGCGCGGGTGGGCCGGGCGTAGAGGCGGCAGGTGGGTACGGCGGTGGTACGTGGCCGGCGGATGGGTGGTTCCGGCGCGCGCGGCGCTTGCGGGGGTACCAGGGCGTGCGTTCGGGCGAACGACCCGAACGCCGCTATTCGAGGGCATAACCCTTCAAATGCTGGGTCTACCTGCTGGAATTTCAAGGGAGAACCCACCACGGCGGGGGATATCCCGCCATCGGGATCTGCGGCGCGTGCGGTCGGTGGGAGCCAATGGGAGCGATTGAGGGGCGGCCGCCGGGGGCGTCTTCTGCGATGACTGGCGCCATCTTCACCGACTGAGGCCGTCTGCCGCGCCACACGTGAGAGAACGCGCCATGCGTGGAAGAACGCGCCACACGTGGAAGAACGCGCCATGCGTGGAAGAGCGCGCCATTCGTCGGAGTGCCTGAGGGCGGGCTTCGGGGACGCGTCAGGCCGGGCCGTTTCGGGGGAAACGGCCCGGCCTGCTCCTCAGTGCGTCCTGGGGGTCGGGCCGGACGCCTCTGGCCCTTGCCCAGGAGCCACGGCCGGATGCGGGGGAAGTCCGCGGCCGGCTGCGGGGAATGGGGAGGTGGCTGTGGCACCGCAGGCGCGCGTCGGGCGCGGCGGCGGATGCCTAGCCGGGAGTGGCTCGTCGGGAGCTCGGTGACGAAGGTGCTGGTCGTCGGGCTCGGCGACGCAGGGACGTGCTGGTCAGTCGTCGAGCTCGGCGAGAGCGCGGCGGGCGGCTTCCAGCTCGGCTTCCAGGGCGGCGACCTTGGCGGCCTGCTGCTCGCGGGCGGCGTCGATGACCTCGTCGATCGGGCCGGACAGGTCCTCGTGCAGCTCCTTGGCGGCGCGGGAGACGGCGGCGGCGGCGACCAGCAGATTCTTCGCGATGTAGCTATTGCCCTGCTTGAGCTCGGCCTTCCACTCGCCGTCGGCGGTGCCGGTGACGGTCAGCGTCAGCTCGAGAGTCTTGGTCTTCTTCGCCGGAGCCTTCTTGGCCGGGGCCTTCTTCGGCTTCTCGGCGACCACCGGAGCGGCGGTCTCGGCCGGCGCTCCGTCGGCCGCGTCGGAGCTCGCCTCGGTGGTCGGGTCGGCGGTGGCCTCAGCGGCGTCCGCGGAGACGGCGTCGGTGGCCGGCGCCGTGGTGTCGGCAGGAGAGTCCGTCACCGCACCGGGAGTGTCGACGGCGTCGGTCTGAGCTTCTACTGCCAAAGTGTCTACAGTCATCGTTGCGGCGATCTCCCTGGGTGACATGTCCCCGCCGAAGCGGGCTGGCGCTGAGAGAACAGTAGAACACATGTTCGATCCCCCGCGCCAATCCCGCTTCCGCGTCAGTCACCCCGCAACGACTTCACCCGAGAGCCTCAGGCGTCGTGCTCCTTGCGGTCACCCGACCAGTCGAGGTGGAAGGCGCCCTCGCGGTCCACCCGGTGGTAGGTGTGCGCGCCGAAGAGGTCCCGCAGCCCCTGGATCAGCGCTGCCGGCAGCCGCTCGGCCCGCAGCCCGTCGTAGTACGAGAGCGCGGCGGAGAAGCCCGGAGCCGGTACGCCGGTCGTGGCGGCCGTCGCGACCACCCGGCGCCAGGCGTCCTGGCCGTTCGCGACGGCGTCCTTGAAGTAGTCGTCGACCAGCAGCGAGCCCAGGTCGGCGTCGCGGTCGTACGCCTCCTTGATCCGGTCCAGGAAGCGGGCCCGGATGATGCAGCCGCCGCGCCAGATCGTCGCCATCGCGCCCAGGTCGATGTTCCAGCCGTACTGCTCGCTGGCCGCGCGGATCGCGTCGAAGCCCTGCGCGTAGGCGACCAGCTTCGACGAGTACAGCGCGTGCCGCACGTCCTCGATGAACGCGTCGCGGTCCACGTCGGCCTTCGCCTCCGTCGGCCCCGGCAGGACGCCGGCCGCGGCCGTGCGCCGGACGACGTCGCCGGACAGCGAACGCGCGAAGACGGCCTCGGCCATCCCGCTCACCGGGATGCCCAGGTCGAGCGCGACCTGCACGGTCCACCGGCCGGTGCCCTTCTGCTCGGCCTGGTCCAGCACGACGTCGACGAACGGCTGACCGGTCGACTCGTCCACCTGGCTGAGCACCTCGGCGGTGATCTCGATCAGGAACGACTCCAAATCGCCGCTGTTCCACTCGCGGAACACCTCGGCGATCTCGGCGGCGCTCAGGCCGAGCACGTTGCGCAGCAGGTCGTAGGACTCCGCGATCAGCTGCATGTCGGCGTACTCGATGCCGTTGTGCAGCATCTTCACGAAGTGGCCGGCGCCGTCCGGGCCGACGTGCACGCAGCACGGCTCGCCGTTGACGTGCGCGGCGATCTTGGTCAGCATCGGCTCGAGCGCCGCGTAGGACTCGGGTGAGCCGCCGGGCATGATGCTCGGCCCGTTCAGCGCGCCCTCCTCGCCGCCGGAGACGCCGGCGCCGACGAAGTGCAGGCCCTTCTCCTTCAGCGCGTCCTCGCGGCGCCGGGTGTCGGCGAAGTGCGCGTTGCCGGCGTCGACGACGATGTCGCCCTCGTCCAGCAGCGGCACCAGCTCGTCGATCACCGCGTCGGTGGGCTCGCCGGCCTTGACCATCACGATGATCTTGCGCGGCTGCTCCAGGGATGCGACCAGCGCGGGCAGATCGGCGGCGGGCACGAACTCCCCTTCGTGGCCGAACTCCTCGATCAGGGCGTCGGTGCGGCCCTGGGACCGGTTGTGGACGGCGACGCGGAAACCGTTGCGCGCCAGGTTCCGGGCCAGGTTGCGGCCCATCACGGCGAGGCCGGTGACGGCGATCTGGGCTGGAGCAGAACTCATGAATCTCTCCTGCGAACGAGTACTGGAAGGGACCTGCGGAACCCAGTCTGTCGCCCGTGGCAACCGTCTGGTCCAGAGCGTGTCAACGGGTGGACGCACGATTCGATTCCGCTCCGGCGAGAACTGCGCACGCCCGCGCGAATTACCAGCCACCGCGCACGAAGTAAACGGCAGTGAGCTCTTCTCAAGCACCGAGCACGGGTGGTAGACATCTGAGAAATCGATTTCCCAGTCTGCCGGAAGGTCCGCCCATGACCAGCTCCCTGCGACGAACCGCCGTGGTCGCCCTCGCGGTGCTCACCCTGCCAGCCCTGTCCCTCCCGGCCGCCGGAGCGCCGTCAGCCGCGCCGAAGTCAGCCGCCCTGCAGTCAGCCGCCGCGGCGTCAGCCGGTACTACGTCCGCCCGTACGCCGTCCGTCGACACCTCCGCCGCGACGCGCGGCGCCAACGGCCCGGTCGGCTGGGAGGTCTACCGCCGGCTCGACCGTTTGCCCGAGCTGCAGACCGGCGTCCGGACCAAGCAGTTCTCCAGCTTCGGCCGCGACGGCACCAACAACGACGGCTTCGACGGCAAGTACGCCTGCCTGCGCACCGGCGCCACGGGCTGCGTGATCGCGGAGGACGCCGGTCCTGGTGAGATCGGCACCATCTGGTTCACCCGGGACGGCGGTGACGTGCGCGGGACCGGCAAGATCACCGTCGAGCTGGACGGCCGCAAGGTGATCGACGCGCGCCTGCAGGACGTGGTGGACGGCAAGCTCGGCGCGCCGTTCGTCTTCCCGCTTGTCGCGAACGCGCTGGAGACCAGCGGCGGCGTCTACATCCGGGTGCCGATGCCGTACCGCGAGTCGATGCGGGTGACCGTGCAGAGCAACCCGTACTTCCACCACGTCGGCTACCGGGAGTTCCCGGACGCGCACGGGGTCGCCACCTTCGACCCGGCCGACAAGGCCGAGGACGTCGTCGCGCTGCTCAAGGCGGCCGGCACCAAGGACCCGAAGCCGGCGCAGCGGGGCGCCCGGACGACGGGCAAGGCGGTCGACCTGGCCCCGGGCGCGCAGGTGAAGCTGGCCGAGGTCACCGGTCCGGGCGAGATCAGCGCGCTGCGGATGAAGTTCCCCGGAATCGAGGGCCTGAGCCTGGAGAGTGTCTCGGACGACGGCCGGGCGCACACCGGGACCAGCCAGTTCACCGTGCAGGTCGACCCGGCCAACACCGGTGTGAGGCTGATCCGCCGGATGGACCTCAAGATCGGCAACCAGCGGGCGAAGGTCTTCGTCGACGGCGTCGAGGCGGGCGAGTGGGCGCCGCTGAAGGCGGACGGCGCGCAGTGGCACGACCAGGTGCTGGAGTTGCCGGCCTCGCTGACCGCCGGCAAGTCGCAGCTGCAGATCCGCAACCAGTTCGTCTCCTCGGACCTGGACTTCAACGAGTTCACCTACTGGGCCGACTCGATCGTCGGCGGAACCGTCAAGCGCACCGACACCTTCGACCTCGGCCCGGACCACCCCGCCGAGGAGCAGGCGCACGGCTACACGATCACCCGGCAGAACTGGAGCGGCCGCAACTCGATGCCGTACGCCGCGACGCCGGAGGACGTCGAGCGGGTCAAGCCGTCCGACGCGCTGCTGGCTGGAGTCCGGGTTCAGGTCACCGTCGACGGCAAGGTGCGGGTGGACGCGCCGATCGGCGAGTTCTTCGGTTCCGGCCTCGGCGAGAACCCGGTCCGCAGCCTGTACTTCGCGATGGACCCGGACGGCTGGTACTCCGCCTGGTGGCCGATGCCGTACCTCGCCAAGGCCACCGTCTCGCTGGTCAACAACTCGCAGTACCGGCTGACCGGTCAGGGTGAGGTCACCTCGGCCCGGGACGCCGGTGCGGCCGTCGATCTGGTCACTGGACGCAGCGGCTACTTCACCGCGATCTCGCACCGCGGTGAGCCGGTGATGGGCAAGGACTGGATGATCGCGGAGACCACTGGACGCGGCAAGTTCGTCGGCGTCTCGCAGACGATGGAAGGTCTGCAGCCCGACGGCAACACCCGGGGCTACCTGGAGGGCGACGAGCGGGTGTACGTCGACGGAGAGCGCACGCCGGCGATCCATGGCACCGGTACGGAGGACTACTACGAGTCCGGCTGGTACTTCAACCAGGGCACCTACTCCACCCCGTTCCACGGCAACTCCGGCCACGAGGTCCGCCTGGGGAACTGCATCGTCGAGTGCGACAGTGCCTGGCGACTGCACATCACCGATGCGATCGACTACCAGAACCAGCTCACCTTCAGCATCGAGCACGGCCAGCAGAACGACCACCCGGCCGTCTACGGCTCCACCGCATACCTGTACACCGCTGCGCGCTTCGGGGCGCGGGAGACCGACCGGGTCGACACTGGCTCCGCGGCGAGCCGGGCCGCCCACCGCTACACCGACAGCGGCACCCAGAGCGACCTGACGTCGGTGTACGAGGGAGACCACGACGACATCGCGCTGACCGACCAGGTGCGGACCGGGACGGCTCCGATCCGCTTCGACGTGAAGGTCGACCCGATCAACAAGGGCGTCACGCTGCGGCGTACCAGTGACCAGAAGGATGCGTGGCAGTCCGCCGAGGTCGTTGTCAACGGCAAGAAGGCGGGGACCTGGCTGCAGCCGCTCGGCAACGAGCAGCAGCGGTGGCTGGACGACAACTTCCAGCTGCCGGTGTCGCTCACCTTCGGCCGGACGAAACTGACGGTCGAGCTCCGACCGACCAGCGGCGCACCGGCGTGGACCGCGGCGGCGTACACGGTGCAGTCGCTCGTCCTGCCGTACTCCGACGTCCGGGCGCCGGCTGCTGTCCAGGGACTCACTGCGACCGGGCGCAGTGACAACGCGATCGCGCTCAGCTGGTCCGAGGCGTCGGACGACAGTGGTGTCGCGCGGTACGAGATCTACGGCACCAAGACCGGCGGCGCGGAGCAACTGGTCGGCAGCAGCACGGTTCCGGGCTTCCTGCACAAGGGGCTGGGGCTGAAGGAGACCTGGTCGTACCGCGTGGTCGCCGTGGACCTGGCTGGGCACAAGAGCGCCAAGTCGGTCGCTGCCCGGGCAACCACCGGCGGCACGCTGCGGATCGAGGCCGAGTCGCTGCTGCCGGCGGTGGCGGCGACGGTCCCGGCCGATCCGCAGGGCAACTGCTGCGGGGTCAACTGGTCCGGCGGCAGGCAGCTGTGGATCCACGGAACGAAGGCCGGGGACAAGGTCGTGCTGGAGTTCACCGTGCCGACGGCGGGCACGTACAAGCTGGCGACGGTGTTGACCAAGGCAGCCGACTACGGGATCGCGGCTGTCGCGGTCGACGGGGCCGCACCGGTGTCCTTCGACGGCTACCAGGCCGCGGGCGTAGGCACCGCACGGGTCGACCTGGGCACCGCGACGCTTGCCGCGGGCAAGCATCAGCTGTCGGTCACGCTGACCGGGAAGAACCCGGCGGCGACCAACTACCTGGCCGGCGTGGACCTGCTGGACCTGGAGCTGAGCTGATGATCGGGCGCAAGATGCTCGCGGCGCTGGTAGGAGCTGCCGTTCTCAGCGCGGCGGCTCTGCCCGCGTCGGCCGGGAACGACCAGGTGAAGAGTGTGCCGTTCGTCGAGGTCGACAAGGTGGTGGCCGCGGGCCAGTTCACCAAGGTCTACGACCCGAGCGTCGGCGAGACCGAGCAGTGGTACTACAACGACCACACGCTGGTGCAGGACCGCAAGACCGGCACCTGGCACGTCTACGCGATCACCCACGCCGAGCCGGCCAACCCGCTGGACGAGAAGAGCTTCGGCCACGCGACCGCGCCCACTCCGAACGGGCCGTGGACGAAGCAGCCGCCTGCGCTGGTCGCGGATCCGGCCGCGGGGGAGAGCCACATCTGGGCGCCGTACGTGCTGTACGACGCCGGTACCTACTACATGTTCTACGCGGGTGGCACGGCCGACCACACGGCGTACCGGATGCACCTGGCGACCTCGACGGACCTGGTGCACTGGTCGCGGGACCCGGCGAATCCGCTGTTCACCGACGGCTTCGACGGCCGGGACCCGATGGTGCACCGGGTCGGCGACCAGTGGGTCATGTACTACACCGCGAACTCCACCCCGGCCGGCGGCAACCACATCGTCGCCTACCGGACGAGCACCGACCTGCGGACCTGGAGCGAGCGGCGTACGGCGTTCCAGCACCCGCAGACGGGAACCTTCGGCGGGCCGACCGAGTCGCCGTTCGTGGTGCAGCGCGGATCGGACTGGTACCTGTTCGTCTGCTGCGACGGCGGCTACGAGGTGACCAAGGTCTACCAGAGCAAGGATCCGCTCAGCTTCACCGTCGACCAGCTGGCCGGGACGATCCCCGCGCACGCGGCCGAGGTGGTGCAGGACGGCGGCAACTGGTGGGTCACCGGGGCCGGGTGGGGCAAGGGCGGCCTGTACGTCGCTCCGCTCGACTTCGACGCGATCCAGGTGACGAAGGGGCGGGTGGTCAGTACCAGGTACTACCGGGCCACCCTCCAGCACGCACCGAGGACGGCGCTGACCAAGCTGGAGGTCGACCCCAGCGGGCGCGGGCGCTATCAGCCGGCCCTGGACTCGTCGTCGCGGTCCACGGCGCCCTATCTCGCGGTAGGGAACTTCGGCGCCACGGACACGGCCGGGCCGGCGGCGCGGGTCGAGTCCCGGCGGGACCGGCTGCGGCTGCAGGGGATCAGGTTCAACGACGAGCCGGTGACGGCGGACTGGTCGTTCACCTTCGGGACCAGGACGTTCGACTCGCGGTTGCGGTGGAACGTGCACCGGACGACGACCGCGCCGGTCTGGGAGGTCGCCCTCAACGTGGACTCGGCGCTGCCCGACCAGGGTGATCCGGGTGGGTTCGGGCGGTCCGGCGACGTCGCCGGACTGCCGGCTTGGTCGATGGCGACCGGGCCGGGGTTGAGCGTGGTGACGGCGTACCGGGCCGGGTCGGCGTGGTCGGCGGACAACCACTGGTACGACGCGTCGAACGGGGCCGTCGCGTGGCAACCGCTGTGGCAGCCGGGCGGGCGTGCACTCCCGCCGGGCAGCTACGAGGGCGGCACCTACCGCTTCGGCTTCTCCGCCACCGAGCGCGACACCGCCTTCGCCGAGGAGCTGGCCGCCGGGCTCAACTGAGAACCGAATCCGCAGCACTCACCAACCTTCCGTACACCGGGCGACACGCCGACTGCGCCGGCGCGTCGCCCGGTTGGTGAGTGCTGCAGGTGTGCCCGTGCGTCCGGAGGTGGTGTGCGGTGCGGCTGGCGCTAGTGTCGGAGGGTGACCTCGTTGACGTTGGAACCCCGTCGGACCGCGCTCGTCCTGATCGATCTGATGCCGCGGATCATCGCGCTGGAGACCGCGCCGCTGAGCGGGGCGGACGTGCTGGAGCGGTGCATCGCGCTGGCCCAGGCGACCCGCTCGGTCGGCGGACTGGTCGTGCACGTGCGGGTCGAGCGCCCGGGCGTCGGCATCCAGCCCGAGGGCAGTGAGCTGGCGCCCGAGCTGGACCCGCAGCCCGGCGATCTGGAGATCGTCAAGCGCAGCGTCGGCGCCTTTCCCGGGACCGGCCTGGACGAGGCGCTGCGCAGCCGCGACATCGACACGATCGCGCTCGGCGGCATCGCCACCAACTTCGGCGTCGAGTCCACCGGCCGCGCCGCGGACGACCACGGCTACCGCACGATCTACCTGTCCGACGCGATGACCGGCCTGGACCGGGCTGCGCACGACTTCGCGATCTCCTACGTCTTCCCGCGCTTCGGCACCGTCACCACCGGCGCCGAGTACGTCGCCGCGCTCAGCCCGCAGCGGGACTGACGCTCGGTACCGGCTCGGCGTGCCCCGCCGGTGGACCGCGAACCGTCGTACGGTTCCGGTGTGGGAACGGCATGGATCGCGATCGTCGGCACGGTCATCGGCGCCGCCACGTCGTTCTTCTTCCAGCGGCCGACGCTCGACGAGCGGGGCGAAACGGTGCGCCACCGGCTCGACGAGTTCCTGGCGGCGGCGTCCGCGCAGGCCCTCGGGCACGCCCCGCAGCGACGAAGGCGCGTTCGGGACATCTAGGGCGTGTTGATCAATTCCCTGCGTGCTGCGCGGCACCCGGCACGGCACCTCGCCGCACTGGAGCAAAGGCCACGATGGAAAAACATCGAGGCCTTCACTCCAGCACGCCGAGCCACCGCACCGAGCACCTGCTCGCGACTGCAGGGAATCGATCAACACGGCCCTTGGCACCGTCCGCGGCCGCACACGCCGTGGCCGAAGTGTCCGACGAAGGTTGCGCCGTGCACTCAGCCCGTTCGGACGTAAGAACACTAAGACGTGGCGAACAGGCCCGCGTGCTCGGCGACCCACTCCTGCAGGGTCCCGGCCGGACGGCCGGTGAGCCGCTCGACGGTGTCGGTGACCGTCGTTTCGTCGACGATGCCGTCGCCGAAGAAGCCGTCGATCGCGGTTGCGTACGGCTCCGGCATCGCGGCGAGCAGCTCCGCCCGGGACTGCTCACGGGACAGCTCCACCGCCCGCAACGGCCGGCCGAGCGCCTCGGCGAGAATCGCGACCTGCTCCGCCGGCCGCACCGCGACCGGCCCGGTCAGCCGGTACGCCGTACCCGCGTGCCCGTCCTCGGTCAGCGCCCGGACGGCGACGTCGGCGATGTCGCCCGGGTGGATCGTCGAGACCGCCACCTCCGGGTACTGCACCCGGACCTCGTCGCCCGCGCGCAGCTGGTCGCGCCAGCGCAGGGTGTTCGACATGAAGGTGTTCGGCCGCAGAAAGGTCCAGTCCAGCCCGGACGCGCGGACCGCGTTCTCGGTCGCCAGGTGGTACGCCGCGATGGCGTTGTCCGTGTCGGTGCCGACCACCGAGCTGCTCGACAGCAGCACGATCCGGCCGACCCCGGCGGCCTTCGCGCCGGCGAGCAGCTCCTCGGTGCCGGCGTACCCGCTGAGCAGGAAGATGCCGCTGACACCCTCGAGCCCGGACAGGAACGTGGCCGGCTGGTTCAGGTCGCCGGGCAGCAGCTCGATTCCCTCGGGCAGCTCGCGCTCACTGCGGAGCAGCGCCTTGCCCGGGATCCCGCGCTCCGCCAGCTTGCGCACCACGGCACCGCCGGCGTTGCCCGAGGCGCCGGTCACCAGAAATGTCATCTGTACCTCCTCGAAGTCGGCCTCACTCTGTCACCGCGCAGGGTCGAGCAGCCCCAGCCGCGCCGCGGCGCCGGTGGCAGCTCGGATCTCGGTCGCGGGGTCGTGCTCGTGGTAGATGCGCTCGTCCGGCTCGACGTTGTCGAGGAAGCGCTGGTAGGTGATCGCACCGAGCAGGTGGGTCAGCACGGCGATCGGCGGCAGCGCGCGCTCCGGGGAGCTGCCCGGCAGGTGCTGCTTCCACGCGGCGGTCCAGGTGGCGCGGGCGAGTTCCTGCTTGGTCTCGGGCAGGTAGTTGCAGAGCCGGTCGACGTCCGTGGCGGGATGACCGAGATAGCTGTCGGCCCAGTCGACGATCCGGCGGGTGGTGCCGTCCGAACGCCAGTTCCCGGGATGGAAGTCACCGTGCACGAGCGTGATCGGCAGCCCGGCCGCCTCCAGCGCAGCAAGCAGGCCGGGCAGTGCGTCCACCAGTCGTCTGGCGCGGTCCAGGTCGGCCGCGGGCAGCTGGCGGCGTACGTCGCCGTCCAGGACGGCAGTGATCTCCCCGGCGACGTCCTGCGGCAGCAACCGCGGCGTTCCCAGCTGGTCCGCGTCCGCCGCGAGCGACGCCTGGACGGCGACCCACCGGCTGACGACGTCGCGCAGGGTCTCGGGATCCGGCTCCCAGCAGTCGATGCCGGGAGCATGCTGGAGCAGGGACCACCGGTTCGCCAGGTCGACCCCCAGTACGCCGGGAGCGAGCGTCGCGTCGTACTGGTGGACGTGCTGGATGACATCGGCGTCGACGCCGAGGAAGCGGCTGGTGGCCTTCGCCCAGGCGCCGCCGTCGGGCGTGGAGAAGCGGAGCAGGCAGGACAGGTTCCACGTCTTCACCTGGGTGGGTTCGGCCGGTCCGATGATGCTCTGCGCCCAGGTGGCCAGGCGGTGCGGGCCGTCGACCTCGGCCCAGGTCGCCCGGAGCGGATGCGGCGTGACGATGTCCGGCCACTCGGGCAGCGGTGTCGGGTCGAGCACGCCCGGACGCGGGTCCGCGGCGGCCTGGACGTGGTAGACCACGCGACCGCCGTGGCCGCGCTCCGCCTCGTCGGCGTGCACCAGCCGCAGCACGACCGTCGGTACGCCGAGCAGCCGGTCGAGGTACGCGGTGGTCGCCTCGATCTCCGACCACCACGGCCGGTCCGCCACGAACGCCGGCGCCCGGCCGACGTACCGGTCGCCGACGCTGACCAGCGCCTCCACCGTCTTGCTGTCCATCCCGGTCCTTCCGTCGACGTGCTGTCCCGATGGTCGGGCAATCCGCGTCGCCGCGCGCGCGAATTTCGGCGCTCAGGCCCGGCGGACGCGGTGCCAGGTGCGTTTGCCGGACCGGACGACCGTGCCGCCGGCCGGCTCGACGCGGGCCTCGGCGTCCGTCAGCTTGACGCCGCCGACGCTGACCGCGCCCTGCCGGAGCAGCCGCCTCAACTCCGACCTGCTGTCGCGTGGGCGCAGCGCCTCCAGCAGTTCGAGCGCGGTCAGCGGCGCGGGGCCGATCACCACCTCCGGCATGTCGTCCGGCTGCGCCCGGTCCGAGAACACCCGGTGGAACGCCTCCAGCTCGGCCTTCGCCGCGCCGGCACCGTGGTACCGGGTGACCACCGCGGCAGCGAGCTTCAGCTTCGCGTCCCGGGCGGCCGGACCGCCGACGGCCGCCGAACTGCCGAGCGCGGCGACGGTGCCTAGCGGGAGCTCGGTGTAGACCCGGGCGTAGGTCTCGACCAGCTCGTCGGGCAGGCTCATGAGCTTGCCGAACTTGTCCCGCGGCGAGTCGGTCAGCGCGATGTAGTTGTTCAGCGACTTCGACTGCTTCGGCCCGCCGTCGAGGCCCGGCGTGATCGTGCTGGTGATCACCACCTGCGGCTCCGCGCCGAGGCGCTGCTGGAAGTGCCGCCCGAGCTGCTCGTTGAACAGCTGGTCCGACCCGACGACGGTGAGGTCGCTGCGCATCGCGAAGCTGTCGTAGCCCTGCAGCACCGGGTACGACAGCTCGTGCAGCGCGATCTCGCGGCCGGCCGCGACCCGGGCCCGGAACATGTCGCGGGCCATCAGCTGTGCCTGGGTCACGTGCGCGAACAGCCCGAGCAGCGTGGCGACGTCCATCGCGCCGTACCACTCGGAGTTGCGGCGTACCTCGAAGACGTCCGGGTCGGTGCGCAGGACCAGTGAGACCTGCTCGAGAAACGCCGCGGCGTTCAGCTCGATCTGCTCCGGCGACAGCGCCGGGCGGGTTTCGCTGCGGCCGGTCGGGTCACCGATCCGGGTGGTCAGGTCACCGAGCAGGAACACCACCCGGTGGCCGAGGTCCTGCAGGGCGCGCATCATCCACAGGTTCACCGCGTGGCCGAGATGCAGCTCTGGCGCGGTGCAGTCCACGCCGTACTTGATCCGCAGCGGCCGGCCGGACGCCAGCCGGGTGCGCAGGTCGGCCTCGCCGACGACGGTGTCGGTGGTGCGCCGCAACCGGTCGATCACGGCCTGGGCGTCGGTCATCAGGGGGTCCTCTCGGGACGGAACGGCGAGAGGCCACGCAGCAGAGCCTCCCGGCAACGGAAAGAGGCAGGAACCCGGATGGTTCCTGCCTCGGAGGCTCTGGATCGGACGCGACAGTGGGGACTACGAAGTGCCGGCTCCTCCCAGAGCCGGTCGATACGCCACCCACTGCGTCGTCACGAGCCAAGGCTAACAGCACCGGGCTAGGCTCTGCCTGGTGGAGACGGAGAAGGTCGTCCTGGTGGACGAGGCGGGCCGGGCGATCGGCAGCCAGGACAAGGCGACGGTGCACCACCGGTCGACGCCCCTGCATCTGGCGTTCTCCAGCTACGTGCTCGACCGGCAGGACCGGTTGCTGCTGACCCAGCGGGCGCACTCGAAGACCACCTGGCCGGGTGTCTGGACGAACAGTTGCTGCGGGCATCCGTTGCCGGGCGAACCGCTGGCCGACGCGGTCCGCCGCCGGCTCGGCGACGAGCTGGGCGTCGTACCGGACGACGTCGAGCTGGTGCTGCCGGAGTTCCGGTACCGCGCGGAGATGCCGGCCGGCATCGTCGAGAACGAGCTCTGCCCGGTCTACCGGGTGCGGTGGTCGGGGGATCCGTCGCCGGACCCGGCCGAGGTCGCGGCGTACGAGTGGGTGGAGTGGTCGCAGGTCGGCGCCCGCCCGGGGCTGTCACCCTGGTGCGAGCTGCAGCTGGCCGCGTTGTCCGGCCTCGGCCCGACGCCCGCCGACTGGCCGGTCGCCGATCCCGAACTGCTTCCCCCGGCCGCTAAGGCCTGAGTTCGCGGTAGAGCTGCTCGCCGGTCCAGGCTCGCCGCGGCCCGGCCTGGGCCTGCCGGATCAGCGCGACGAGTCTGCTGTTGACCGGCGCCGCCCGCCCCAGGGACTCGGCGAGCCGGACGACTTCGCCGTTCAGGTAGTCGATCTCGGTACGCCGTCCGGCCTGCAGGTCCTCCCACAGCGAGCTCCGGGCGTGCGGGTCGATGGCCAGCATCTTCGCGGCCACCCGACGGAACAGGAGGTCGGGCAGCCGCAGCACCGTGGGGATCCGGTGCGGCGGCAGCGCCATCAGCTGTGCCGGCTTGATCCCTTGCAGAGCAAGAAGTTCGAGGGTCTCGGTCTGCGCGGCCGCCAGGCAGCGGCGGTAGGCACGCTGCGACAACTGGTCGCGCAACGGCAGGTCGGACAGCGCGTTGACCGGGTTGTTCAGGTTGAGCAGGAGCTTCGCCCACTGCACCGGCAGGATGTCCGCGTGCTGGGTCAGCGGCAGCCCGGCCCGCTCGAACACCTCCACGTACGGCGCGATCGCCGCGTGCTGCTGGACGTCGAGCCCGCCTTCGGTGCCCTGGTGGAAAGCGCCACCGCCCTTGGTGAGCACGTTGAACGGCACCATGCCGGTGAGCACGAGCTGCTCCGGCAGCCGCTCGCGCAGCAGGTCGCCGTTGCGGATGCCGTTCTGGAAGCTGACCACGACTGTGCCGGGCTCCAGCACCTCGGCCAGTTCGGCGGCCGCGGTGTCGGTGGCGGCCGACTTCACCGTCACCAGCACCAGGTCGGCCTCGGCAGCCGCGGCCGGGATCGTCTCGAAACGTACGTCGGTGACCCGGAGGTCGGCACCTCGGTAGTCGGTCAGGTGCAGCCCGTGCTCAGCGACCTCGTCGGCGACCCGCTGCCGCCCGACGAGCACGACGTCCGCGCCACCGGCCACCAGCCGCCCACCGACGTAGCACCCGATCCCGCCGGCGCCGTACACCGCGATCGTCATCCTGCTCTCCCCTCGGCTCCCAGCTGCAGTATGGGGGACCACCGGTTGCGGCCGGACACGGAAACCGCCTGACCGCGCGGGGCGGTCAGGCGGTGGGGTGGTGGGGGATCAGACCTCGGCGTCGTCGGTCTCGGGGGCGGCGGCCTCGGCGTCGGCGAGCTTCCACTTCAGCTGGAACTCGACCTCTTCCTCGTCGTCGCCCCGCTCGTGCTCGACGCTGATCTGCGCGTTCCTCGGCACCGTGAACCGCTCACCGGCGATCTGGATCCGGAACGGCTTGCCGGCCTCCAGCGCGTCGGCCAGCCGGCGGAGCTTGGCCGCGAAGTCCTCGACCGAGTACGTGCGTTCGACATCTCTCTCACTCATGCCGCCCATCCTGGCAGCCGACCGGGCGACCGGGCCGTCGCCGCGGGCCGAAATCCGGGTCCGCCGGAAAATCCGGTGCGGGCCGGACCCTGGTGTCCTACCGTGAGGCCATGGCTACTTGCCTCTGTGTCTAGCTGCGCGACCCGCTTCCGTACCCGAAGTGTGTCCGCAAGTCTTCACAGAGAGTAACCATCAACATGATCACCGTGCGTGGTGTCGACGTCCGTGCCGGCGCCCAGCTGCTGCTGTCGGACCTGTCCTTCCACATCGGCCCGGGCGACAAGATCGGCCTCGTCGGCCGCAACGGAGCCGGCAAGACCACCCTGCTGAAAGCCCTGGCCGGCCAGGAACGCCCCGCCGCCGGCACGATCAGCAGCATCGGCTCGGTCGGCTACCTGCCGCAGGACCCGCGAGCCGCCGACCCCGCGATGACCGTCACCGCCCGGATCCTGTCCGCGCGCGGCCTGGACGTCGTCGTCCAGCGGCTGCGCCGGGCCGAGGCGGCGATGGCGTCGGCGACCGGGGCCGCGCAGGAGCGCGCGATGGCGGCGTACGCGCGGGCGGAAGCGCAGTTCCAGGCCGCTGGCGGCTATGCGGCCGAGGCGGAGGCGGGACGGCTCGCGGCAGGCGTCGGGTTGCCGGTCCGTGCCCTCGACCAGCCGATCGGTCAGCTCTCCGGTGGTCAGCGCCGCCGGGTCGAGCTGGCCCGGATCCTGTTCGCCGAGCACGACACCCTGCTGCTTGACGAGCCGACCAACCACCTCGACGCCGACTCCGTCGGCTGGCTGCGCACGTTCCTGCTGGGCTATCCGGGCGGGCTGGTGGTGATCAGCCACGACCGCGAACTGCTCGCCGCGACGGTCAACCGGGTGTTCCACCTCGACCCGCAGCGGCGGACGATCGACCTGCACACCATGGGCTGGTCGAAGTACCTCGCGCAACTGGAGACCGACGAGCGGCGGCGCGCCCGGGAACGCAGTACGGCCGAGCGCAAGGCGGCGGTGCTGCACGCGCAGGCGGCGAAGATGCAGGCCGGGGCGAAGACCGCGGTCGGCGCCCGCAACATGGCTCGCCGGGCCGACAAGCTGCTCGCCGACCTGGAGCCGGTACGCCGGTCCGCAAAGGTGGCGCGCATCCGCCTGCCCGAGCCGGCGCCGTCGGGCCGGACCCCGTTGAGCGCGAGCGGCCTGACCAAGTCGTACGGCGGCCTGGAGGTACTGCGCGGCGTGGACCTGGCGGTGGACCGAGGGAGCCGGCTGGTCATCCTCGGGTTGAACGGCGCCGGCAAGACCACGCTGCTGCGCATCCTCGCCGGGCACGAGCAGCCGGACAGCGGCCGGGTCATCCCCGGTCACGGCCTCCGGCTGGGCTACTTCGCGCAGGAGCACGACACGCTGGACCTGGCCGGCACCGTGCGGCAGAACCTGGCGTCCGTCGCGCCGCAGCTCACCGACGGCGAGGTGCGTGGCGTGCTCGGCTCGTTCCTGTTCAGCGGGGACGACGCGGACAAGCCGGCGCACGTGCTGTCCGGTGGCGAAAAGACCCGGCTGGCCCTGGCCGGGCTGGTGCACTCGGGGGCCAACGTGCTGCTCCTGGACGAGCCCACCAACAACCTCGACCCGGCTTCGCGGGACGAGGTTCTCGGTGCGGTCGGCAACTATCCGGGAGCGATCGTGATGGTCACCCACGACGAGGGCGCGATCGAGGCGCTGCGGCCCGACCGGGTGCTGCTGCTCCCGGACGCGACCGAGGACCTGTGGACCGACGACTACCTCGAGCTGGTCTCGCTGGCCTGAGCAGTCAGAGGCGCTCGAGCAGGTGCACGGTGATCTCGTCCCCGGGGGCCTTGCCGAGGCGGTCCCGCAGGTCGGCCTTGACCGGCAGCTTGTGAGTGCCGTCGCCGAGCGCCATGAACGAGCTGGAGAACGGGTGCCCGTCCATCGTGCCGCGGACCTTGACCAGGCCCCGGGTCCCGAAGAACTCGGCCGAGCCGGGCATCACGACGTACGTCCAGCCGCCCTTGGCGTCGCTCTTCTGCAGGGTTGCGGTGAACTTCTGGTCCAACGTGCCGGCCTTGCTGGTCATCGTGGTTCCTCCTCGTGCGGGGGGTGCTGTCACCCGGAGGTAGAAGCCGCCGCCGGCTTTTCGACATCCCGCGGTCACCATTCTCGCGCCGTCGCCGGGTGGCAGGATGGACCGGTGACGATCCGGGCGGGGCACCTGCACGACGTACCGGCGGTTCTGGCTCTGCTGGACGGCGCGACCGAGTGGCTCGTCGCGATCGGCCGCACCGACCAGTGGGGGACCGAGCCGCACTCCACGAACCCCCGGCGGGTCGAGCAGATCACCGGCTTCGCGGCCGACGGCGGACTCTGGATCGCCGAGCGTGACGGCGCTGTCGTCGGGGCACTGGCCGTCGGCGCGGCGATGCCGTACGTCCCGGCGGCGACCGAGCCGGAGCTGTACGTCCGGTTGCTGGTCACCGACCGGGCGGCCAAGGGCAGCGGGATCGGCACCGAACTGCTCGACCACGCGCTGGTGCTCGCCCGGCAGGCCGGGGTCGGGCTGGTCCGGGTCGACTGCTTCGCCGGCGGCGACGGAGCACTCGTCCGGTACTACGAGAAGCAGGGCTTCACCCGGACCGAGTCGTTCGGCGTACCGGTCAAGGGGTCGGTGTGGCCGGGTCAGCTGCTGGCCCGGCGGGTGTGACCGCGGTGAACGGCGCCGTGCGAGTCGCTGCAGTGCAGCTCCGGCGCTTCACCTGAGGCGTGGTCGACCTGCAGCGTCGAGTGGGTCAGGTGGTGCCGCTCGGCCAGCAGGGTCTCGATCTGGCCGCGGATCAGGTGGCAGTCGAGCCCTTCGCGGACCAGGACGTGCGCGGACGCGGCCGGCTCGCCCGAGGTGATCTGCCAGACGTGCAGGTCGTGCACCTCCACCACACCGGGGATGCAGCACAGCTCCTTGCCCAGCGCTGCCGGGTCCAGTCCGGCCGGCGCGGCCTCCAGGAAGATCCGGCCGGAGTCGCGGACCAGGCCGAGGCCGGCCTTGAGCATCAGCGCCGCCACGATCAGCGCGGCGATCGGGTCCGCCCGGGTGAAGCCGGTGAGCAGCACGACCAGGCCGGCGGCCGCGGTGGCGATGAAGGCGAACAGGTCGTTCAGGATGTGTTGGTAGGCGCCTTCGACGTTCAGGCTGGTGCGGTTCGCCCGGCTGATCAGCCAGGTGGCGGCGAGGTTGACGAAGATGCCGACCACCCCGGTGACCAGGACCAGGCCGCCCTCGACCTCGGGCGGGTGGATCAGCCGCTCGACCGACTCGTAGACGAAAAACGCGGCCAGCAGCAGCAGGGTGATGCCGTTCGCCTGGGCGGACAGGATCTCGACCCGCTTGAAACCGAAGGTGAAGCCACCGGCCGGCGGCCGCGCGGCCAGCCGGATCGCGATCAGGGCCAGCGCGATCGCGATCGCGTCGGTGAGCATGTGGGCCGCGTCGGTGATCAGCGCCAGCGACCCGGCCGCGAAGCCGACCACCACCTCGGCGGCCATGAACCCGACGATCAGCGCCAGCGCACCGCTCAGCAGCCGCCGGTCCGCGTCGGCGCTGACTCCGTGCCCGTGACCATGACCGTGCCCGTGCCGCAGGTCCTCCGCCGTACCGACGGCTGTCGCGGGGCGGGCGGCCTCCACCGGCTCCGGGCTGTGCCTGGTCATGCGGTGCGCTCGGGGTGGATGGCGTCGGTGTGCTCGGTGTGCGCGACAGCCAGGTCGACGAGCATCCGGACGTGCGCGTCGTCGAGCCGGTAGTAGGCCATCCGGCCGTCGCGGCGGACCGAGACCACCCGGTGCGCGCGCAGCAGCCGGAGCGCGTGCGACGTCGCCGACTCGCTCATCCCGGTCACCGCGGCGAGGTCACAGACGCACAGTTCGCCTTCGAGCAGCGCGACCAGCAGCTTGAGCCGCCGCGGGTCGCCGAGCAGCCCGAACACGTCCGCCGTGTCGACGACGTCCTGCTCGGACGGCATCCTGGCATGCACGGCCGCCACCCGCTCGGGGTCGACCAGCCGGACGGTGCAGGCGTCACCCGCACCGGCAGACTGCACATCTGCAGAACTGTTCATACGTCGACAATAGGCGAGGCGTACCGGTCCTGGCCAGTTCCCGGGGTGTCCGGTGTGTCACCCCCCGGAGCCCGGGGGCTCAGCTGAAGACGGGCTGCAGCTCGGACCAGCGGGAAGCGCGGCAGTACACGGGCACGACCTCGAGCGGTACGTCGCGTGTGACCAGGCCGGAGGGCACCCGGTCCCCGGTCCAGACGTCGATCCACTCGCCGGCGGGCAGATAGGTGGTCCAGGTCGTCGCGCCCGGTTCGAGCACGGGGTTGATCAGCAGCTCGTCGCCGAGCAGGTACTGGTACGGGTGGTTCCAGATCTCCGGGTCGTTCTCGTGGTCGAAGAACAGCGGGCGCATCAACGGGCGGTCGGTGGCGATCGTGCGTGCGGCCTGCTCGGTCAGGTAGGGAACCAGGCTTTCGCGCAGCGTCGCGAACCGCCGGAACAGTGGTACCACGCGGTCGTCACCGGTGGTCTCGGCGACGTGCCACGGCGTCCTGTCGCGGAGCGGAAGCTGATGGTGGTTGAACTCCGAGTGGTACTGCATGATCGGCATGAACGCCGACGCGGCCGCCGCCCGCAGGTAGAGCTCGGCGTCGGGTACCGGCCCGGAGAAGCCGGCGAGGTCCCAGCCCCAGTAGACGATGCCGCACGAGGCCGCGGTCAGTCCGGCGGTGACCGACGACCGGAAGGCCTGCCAGGTGGAGTCCTCGTCGCCGGCCCAGAAGATGCCGTGCGCCTGCGAACCGGTGAATCCGGCCCGCGAGAACGTCACCGGCGCCTTGCCCGCCGACCGGAGCAGGTCGCCGAAGGCGCGCGCGTAGTGCACCGGGTACAGGTTGTTGCCCTCGTCCCCCTTGCGCCCGTCGGCGTAGACCAGGTCGTGGCCCCAGGCGTGCTCGCCGCCGTCGGTCTTGAATCCGTCGACGTCGAAGTGCTCGACCAGGTAGCGCCGCTTCTCGGTCCACCAGTCACGGGTCCGCTGCACCGACAGGTCGGGCATCAGCGCCTGCGGGAACCACCAGCCGCGGTTGCGGTACGCCGTACCGTCGGCTTCCAGCACGGCGTGCCCGTCGCGCACCATCGCGGCGGCGTCGGCGGCGACCTGCCCGGTGGAGAACTCGGTCTTCTGCAGCGGGATCTGCCAGAGGATCACCTTGATGCCGCGGGCGTGCAGCTCGTCGATCATCGCCTTCGGGTCCGGCCAGGCGCCGTCCGGGCGGTAGCTGAAGTCCTCGGCGCGGTGCGCGCTGCCGTCCTCGGTCACGGCGTACACCGCGTCGCGCCAGATCGTGATGCCCTGCTCGTCGCTCCAGGCCTCGATCACCACCGCGCCGACCGGGATCGCCAGGTCGCGGTGGGTGTCCATCCGGGCCGTCACCAGCTGCTGGGTGTTCCACTCGTTGCCGGAGGCCCACAAGCGGAAGACCCAGCCGGGCAGCTCCTCCGCCCGGCCGACCTCGTCGAGGAACCCGGTGAGCACGGTGGCCGGGTCACCTTCGTAGATCGCCAGGTCCACCACCGGCTCGTCGCCGAGCGCGACCTCGACGGTCAGTTCGTTGCCCGCGGACGAGTACCAGGTACGGCGTGAGGTGCGGACGTGGAAGCCCCATCCGTTGCCGTCGGCACCGACCACGTGCGCGAACGGCATCGGCAGGTACGTCCGCCCGTGCACGCCTTGGGCCTTGTACTGCTCGAAGACCACCGCATCCAGCTCCCGCCCCCGCTGGTCCAGGGCGTCGTACCGCTCCCCGAACCCGACCAGCCGATCCCCGTCCTGCAGCTGCAACCGGAAACGCCCGCGATGTACCCCTTGGGACGAGACCAGCCACTCGACTCCTCGGACCCGCTCGCCACCGCCCCGCACTTCACCCACACCGTCAGCAGTCCACACCGCCGGCGACACCTCGAACCACTCCGTGCTCTCGGCTGCCCCACCACGGTGTGCGTGGAAGCGGTACTTGACTGGTTCGGCGAGGGGTGGAGTTTGGACGGACCAGGCGCCGTCGGCGCCCAAGGACTTGGCCTGAGCCTCGCTGAGGTGGCCTTCGCCGCCGGCCAGGGCGGCGGCGTCGGCGGCGGCCGCGCTGGTTGCGGACAGCGGGAGCTCGAGCGTGCCCCACTCGCAGACGACCCGGTCGGCCTCCGGCGCGACGACGCCGAGCAGGACCGGTTCGCCGGCGAGGGGGAGAACGGGCACCCGCTGGTCGGGGGAGACGGCGTACGGGTGCTCGATACCGTGCGGGCGGTGCTTGATCATCAGGCGTCCTTGGCGGCGGGAGGGAGAAGGCCGAGCTCGTCGGCGAGGATCAGGTACATGCCGTGCGACCACAACAGCGGAGTGGCCACCGTGCCCCAGCGCGCGACCCACTCCGCGCGGGACCCGGGGTGCAGCAGATGGTGCGGGACCTGCTCCGGCAGGTCACCGTCGGCGTCCGCCTGGTCGGCGATCCACCGCAGATGTCGCAGAGCACCGGCGGTGTCACCCGCGGCGGCCAGGTTCCACCCGAGCAGCGCGGACAGCAGAATCCACTGCCCACCCCCGTAGAACACGTCCGCCGCGAACCGGTGCACCCCGCCGTCGACGTCCAGGTCCTTGGCCACCGCGGCCCGGGTCATCGCGGCCACGTCGTCGTCCGGCGGCACCAGACCGAACGGAACGACGCACGCCGGCAGCGACCCGTCGACGGCCGAGCTGCCGAGCCACTTCACCAGGTGCCCGTCGACAACGCCCTCGGCGCTCACCAGCGAGCGGATCCGGGCCGCCACCTGCAGCGTCGCCGCCGACCAGGGCGCCGACCGCAAGGCCGCGCAGGTACCGACCGCGACCAGTCCGCCGTGGATCGCGCCGAGCGTGGACACGTGCCGATGCTCGACGTGCTCCTCCCACCAGTCGTAGCAAGGCCGGTCCCAGAAGGCGAGCAGGTAGTCGACGGCGACGTCGATACCGGCCCGCCAGCGCTCCAGGTCCAGCCCGTGCCGCGCCGCGTGGGTGACCACCGACCACAGCCACATGCCGTAGCCGTCGGTCTGGAAGTCCCACCACGGGTCCGACCCGTCGTTGCCGTCGAAGGTGAACCGGGTCGGCAGCATGCCCTCGTTCGACGGGACCTCGCCCCGGTCGACCGCCGCGAGCAGGTCGTCGACCTGCCCGCGGCGTCTGCGCAGTACGCCGTCCACCCAGTCGTGGAACCGCCCGGCGGACGCCACGTCGCCGTACCGGGAAATGCCTTCGGCGGTGAACGAGCCGTCCCGCAGCCAGGCATAGCCCCGGTACGCCGAGAAGGTCGGTGCGGCGGGATACGCCCCGCCGGCGTCCTGGTGACGGGTGATGACGGCGTGACTGTGCCGGGCGAGCTCGTGCAGACGGGCGAGCTCGTGGCTGTCGAGGCCGGTGTCCCGGGCGGAGGTGGTCATCGGCTCCTTCACTTCTTCAGCAGACCGTTGACCTTGGTCTGGGCATCGGCCAGCGCCTTCTCGACCGGCTTCCGGCCGGCCGCCGCCGAGGTCAGCTCGGTGGTGACGATGTCCTGCATCTCCTGCTGCCGCTCGATCACCGGCGGCAGCACGGTCTCCTCCAGCGCGCTGAAGACGGCTTTGCGGTTGGCCGGCTTCTTCTGCTCCAGGTACGGCGCGAGCTTGGCCTCGTCGGCCACCGGCGGCAGCTCCCACGAGCTCGCCAGCCGGGTCTTGGTGGTCTCGTCGGACGCGGCCAGGAAGGTGATCCACTTCTGCGCGGCGGCGGCGTTCTTCGAGGCCGCCGACACCACCAGGCCGTTGACGAACATCGCCGACGCCTTCCGGGTGTTGCCCGGCTCCACCACGACGTCCCAGTCGAACGGCGCGTCGGCCATCGCGCTGAACATCCAGATCCCGGTGTGCCACATCGCCAGCTTGCCGGACTTGAACAGCTTCGAGTCGAAGTCCGGCGTGCCGGCGCCGTCGGCCTCGGTCGGCATCGTCGTGCCGACCTTGCCGATCAGGAACTTGGCCGCCTCGACGCCTTGCGGAGAGTTGAAGGTCGCCGCGGTCCGGTCGGCGTTGAGGAACTCGCCGCCGTTCTGCGCGAGCACCTTGTAGAACTCGTTGTACGACACCGGCTGGTAGTCGCCCCACACCTTGGCGCCCTTGTCGGTCAGCTTCTGCGCCGCGGCCTGCTCGTCCTTCCAGGTCCACTCGGGCGTCGGCTCCGCCACCCCGGCCTTCTTGAACAGCGCCTTGTTGTAGAACAGCACGACGTTCGAGAACGACTCCGGTACGCCGTACTGCAAGCCGTCGGCATTGAACGCCTCGTACAGCGACTTCTTGTAGACCGAGGAGTCGACGTCCTTGAGCTCGGCCAGCGAGCCGTTCTTCGCATACGTCACGAAGTTCTCGTAGTTCAGCTCGAAGGCGTCGGCCGCGGTGCCGCCGGCGACCGCGGTCTGCAGCTTCGTGAAGTAGGTCGCGTACGGCACCGTCTCCACCTGCACGGTGATGTCCGGGTTGGCGGCCTGGAAGGCGTTGACGATCGCGGTCAGATCCTTCTCGTGGCCGTCGTTGGCGGAGAAGTTCATGTAGCGCACGACGCTCTTGCCTTCCGGCGCCGCGGCCTCCTTGGTCGCCGACCCCTGACCACAGGCAGCCAGGAGTACGGCGAGTGCGGCCGCAGCGGCCGCGGTCTTCAGTGAACGCATGGTGGTTCCCTCCCTGATAAGGACTACTTGATGCCTGTGTGGGCGACACCGGCGATGATGTGGCGTTGCGCGAGCAGGTAGACGACGGCGATCGGCACGATCGAGACGACGGATCCCGCCATCACGACGTCCCACTGGGTGGTGAACTGGCCCTGCAGGGTGGACAGGCCCAGCGGCAGTGTCATGAACTCCGGCGACCGGATCACCACCAGCGGCCACAGGAAGCTGTTCCAGCTGCCCATGAACGCGAACACCGCGACGGTGGCCAGGGCCGGCCGGATCAGCGGCAGCACGATCGTGGTGAAGATGCGCAGGTGGCCGGCGCCGTCGATGGTGGCCGCCTCGTCGAGCTCCAGCGGTACCGCGGTGACCGCCTGGCGGAGCAGGAACACCCCGAACGCCGAGGCGATCGTCGGCGCCAGCAGCGCGAAGTACGTGTCCTGCAGGTTCAGTGTCTTCATCTCGATGAACAGCGGCACGACCAGCACCTGCAGCGGCACCATCAGCGTGGCCAGGTAGAACCCGAAGACCACGTTCTTCAGCGGGAACTTCAGCCGGGCGAACCCGTACGCCGCCATCGACCCGGTGACCAGCTGGAGCGCGGTCGACACGATCGCGACGCCCAGTGAGTTCAGCACGATCCGCCAGATCGGCAGCGCGTCCACCAGCGTCCGGTACGCGCCGAGCGTCGGGTCGTCGACGACCAGGGTCGGGCCGTCCGCGAGCGAGCCCTCCGGCGTGATCGAGGTGATCACCGTCCACAGGAACGGGAAGAGCATGATCGCGGCGCCGACCAGCACCGCGGCGTACAGGGCGAGCCTGGCGGGCAGCGATCCGGTGTCACGCATAGTGCACCCACTTCCGCTGGCCGCGGATCTGCACGACGGTGATCACCAGGATCAGCGCGAACAGCAGCCAGGACAGCGCCGACGCCTCGCCCGCGCGGCCGTAGCGGAAGGTCAGGTCGTAGATCTGCCCGACCACCACCTGGCTCGACCCGGCCGGTCCGCCGCCGGTCATCACGTAGACCTGGTCGAAGACCTGGAAGCCGTTGATCAGCGAGATCACCACCACGAAGAACGTCGACGGCGACAGCAGCGGCAGGGTGATCCGCCAGAACCGCTGCCAGGCATTCGCCCCGTCGACCTTCGCGGCCTCGTAGTAGTCGCCGGGAACGGACTGCAGCCCGGCCAGCAGGATCACCATCACGAAGCCGAGGTCCTTCCAGGCCGAGGACAGGATGACGGCCGGCAGCGCCCAGGCCGGGTCGGTCCACCAGCCGGGCTCGGGCAGACCGACGGCGCCGAGCAGCTGGTTGACCAGGCCGTTGGTCGGGTTGAGCAGCCACTTCCAGACCAGGGCCACGACGACCCAGCTGGTCACGACCGGCAGGAAGTACGTCGCCCGCAGGAAGGCCCGGCCCTTGAGCTTCTGGTTCAGGGCGAGCGCGAGCAGCAGGCCGCCGGCGTACACGATCGGCAGGTAGCCGGCCACGTAGGCGAGCGTGTGCAGGAAGACCCGCCGCGTCATCGGGTCGGTCAGCAGGTTCGTGTAGTTGCCGAGGCCGACCCACTCCATCGGCGAGATCAGGTTCCACCGGTGCAGGCTGACCCACAGCGAGGAGACCATCGGGACCAGCGTGAACACGAACAACGGGATCGCGCTGGGCAGCAGGAAGAACAGCACCCAGCCGAGGTTCTTCCAGCTCCGCGGCCGCCGGTTGGCCGTCGTCCGGCGTGCGCCGTCGCGCGCTGTCTGCTTCACGGGGCGCCCAGCCTGACCCGGACCAGGCGGCTCTGCTCGCCGCCGGTGCCGGCCGAGTCGAACGGCGACGCCAGCACCAGCGACGCGGCGCCGCGGGCCCACTGGTCCTCCGTCCACGGCTCCACCACCACCGGGACCGCTTTGCGGGCCGGAAGCAACGATCGCCGGAACGACGGCTCGAAGCCGGTTTGCCAGTACTGCCACCCGTCCACCCCTTCACCCATCAGCACGACCACCTCCGGGTCGATCGTGTGGATCACGCCGGCCAGCGCGCGTCCGAGCATCGCGCCGGCTGCGGCGAAGACCTGCCGGGCCGCCTCGTCGCCGGTGGCGGCGGCCCGGAGCAGGGTCGGCAGCGTGCCGCGCGGACCGATCACGCCGCGGTCGCGGGCGGTCCGGCACAGGCCGGCCGCGCCGACGTGAGCCTCCAGGCAGCCGGTGGAACCGCAGGTGCAGGGCAGCTGGTCCTGCTCGTCGTGCCAGACCGGGATGTGGCCGATCTCGCCGGCGCCGCCGTTCGCGCCGCGGTAGATGCCGCCGTCGACGACGATGCCGCAGCCGATGCCCCGCCCGATCGTGACCACCAGGTACGACGAGTGGGCGCGGCCGATGCCGTACAGGCGTTCCGCGGCGGCCAGCGTGTTCACGTCGTTGTCGACCAGGACCGGGCTGCCGATCGCCGCGCGCAGGGATGGGCCGACCGGCGCCGCCTGCCAGGACAGCGTCGGCGCGTCGACGATGCCGGAGGCCTGCGAGTCCACCGAGCCCGGCACGCCGACGCCGACCCCGAGCAGCCGGTCGTCGAGTGCGGCGACCTCCTGGGCGAGGATCCGGCCGAGGCGGGGGAGCGCGTCGTCCGCGCCCGGGTCGTAGTCGTGCGAGACCGACGAGCGCACGGTGCCGTCGAGCTCGACGGTGACGATCGCGACGTGGTCGGCGGTCACCTTGGCGCCCAGTGCGACGCCCGCGTCCTGCACCAGCCCGAGCAGGCGCGCGGGGCGGCCGCCGTTGGACGGCACCGACTCGAGCTCCTCGATCAGCCCGCGCGCGATCAGGTCCTTGGTCACCTGGGTCACCGTGGCCGGGCTCAGCCCGAGGGTCCGGGCGATGGCGGTCCGGGCCGTCGGGCCCTGAGTGCCGAGCAGCCCGACGATGCCCGACGGGACGAGGTCACCGCGGGGGATCGGGCCTGGCGAGTGGGCCACGGACGCTCCTTCGACTTACTTCGGCACTAAATTTAGTGAGAAAGTAAGCCGGTCGCCGCAGTCCTGTCAAGACCGTTCGCGGCGAGGCCGGGGCGACGCTCTTGCTTCGCCGCGGGGGCCGGTGCCGGCACCGGGGTGCCAGTGTCACCGCCTGTGCCGGACTCTGAGACCATCGTGACGGCCGAGTTTGTCCTGAGTAAGGACTGTGTGAAGATTCGGTGCTGACGGCTCTGTCGGGGTGGATCGGCGGACAGCTGACCGTAGGTTTCAAGAGGTGTCGGTCGAAGTCAGGAGTGAGCGAAGTGTTACGGGGCAGTCGGGCCGTGCCGTCGGCATGCCCGCGGAGACCGGCGTCGGACCGAACGTGACGACGCTGAACAAGATTCTCGGCATCGCCGGCGTGGCGCTGCTGCTCGGCGGACTGGCGCTCGGCTTCCGGTCGGTGTCGGCCGGGGCGGTGGACTGCGGCTCGGTGTTCGCGCCGGCCGGCGGGATCACGCCGATGGCCTGCGACGGCAAGCTGGACAGCTCCGCGACTCTGGTCACGGCCTTCGTCGTCGCCGGCGTGCTCAGCCTGGCGGTCGCGATCGCGCTGAAGGTCCTGCACGACCGGCGCGTCGACGCCTGAACCCGCGCCGGCGCGACCTCAGCCCGGCAGCACGGACTCCATCCGGCGCAGGATCTCGGTGAGCAGCTCGGTGCCGGTGCCGAAGTTCAGCCGGACGTGGTCGCGAGCCGCCGGGTCGTAGTCCTGACCGGGGCTCAGGGCAACCAACGCCTGGTCCCGGAAGACCGTCGCCGGGTCCGGACCGAGCCCGAGCCCGCCGCAGTCCAGCCAGGCCAGGTACGTCGCCTGCGGTGGTGACCAGGTGATCCCGGCCGGAAGCTTCTCGCCGATCAGGGTGCGGTTGCGGTCGAGCTGGTCGATCAGCGCGTCCAGCCACGGATCGCCCTCGGCGAACGCGGTCTCGGCCGCGATCACCCCGAGCAGGCCGACCTGCTCCGCGCCGTACGGCATCCGGCGTACGACGTCCTGGGCGCGGTCGGAGGCGGTGACGACCAAGGCCGTCTTCAGCCCGGCCAGGTTGAAAGCCTTGGAGGCCGAGGTCAGCGCGATCCCGCGCTCGCGGGCCGCCGGCGACACCTCCAGCCAGGGCACGTGCCGGGCGCCGGGCAGGACGAGCGGCGCATGGATCTCGTCGGCCAGCACCCACGCGTCGTACTGCGCGCACAGCTCGGCGATCTGCTCCAGCTCCGCCCGCGGCAGGACCCGGCCGGTCGGGTTGTGCGGATTGGCCAGGATCAGCACCCGCAGGCCGTCGCGCAACTCGGCCGCCAGCCGGTCGAGGTCGAACGAGGCGTCGGCGCGCAGTGGAAGCCGACGGATCTCGAAGCCGGCAGCCGGCAGCTGCTCCAGGAACGGCGGGTACGCGGCGGTCGCGAAGCCGATCCGGCCGCCCGGCGCGAGCACCCGGCACAGCTCGACCAGCCCGACCATCACCTCGGGGACCAGTGCCAGCCGGTCGGGATCGACCCGCCAGCCGAGCCGGCGCTCGGCGAATCCGGTGAACGCCTCGCGCAACCGTGCAGTCACCTCGTGCGCGTAGCCGAGATCGCTGCGGGCGACGGCCTCGTGCAGCACGGACGCCACCGGCGGGGCCAGCTCGAAGTCCATCTCCGCGACGGTGGCGCCGATCGTCGCCGGGCCGAGGCCCGACCACTTCTCGCTGCGCCGCTGCCGCAGGACCTCGAGCCCGGGAACGAAGAGCTGAACCATCCCGGCACCCTAACGCCGCGACCGGTCCTGGCGCGGCGTTTCCCGGCGACACCCCGTTTCCCGGCGGCTCCCCCATAATGAGGGCTCCTGAGCTGGTGGGGCGGGTCAGGGATGCACCGACGGACACACGGCAGCACTGCATTTCCGGGGAGGACCAGCGATGACCGACGAGCTCGCGACCGGCGGCACGGCGGATCAGTTCGCCGAGCTCGCGCTCGAGCTGCACGCCTCCGACGGTGTCACCGAGACGATCGACACCGTGCTG
This sequence comes from Kribbella flavida DSM 17836, assembly GCF_000024345.1. Taxonomy (NCBI): domain Bacteria; kingdom Bacillati; phylum Actinomycetota; class Actinomycetes; order Propionibacteriales; family Kribbellaceae; genus Kribbella; species Kribbella flavida. Next base: position 2,003,754 of record NC_013729.1, read on the forward strand.
GCGTTCGCGCTCGACGCCGTCGGCTGCGCCCAGGCCGGCGCCGCGCTGCTGAACCACGGCCGGCTCGAGATCGCCGCGGTCACCGACCCGGTGATCGAGCGGATCTACCGGTTCCAGCTCGACCGGGGCGAGGGACCGCTGATCGCCGCCCAGGAGCAGGGCAAGCCGGTCCGGATCCCCGACACCGCGCAGGACGACCGCTGGCCGGCCTGGGCCGCGATGGTCAGCACCGAAGGCCTGCGCAGCGTGCTGCAGCTGCCGCTGGTGATCAGCGGCCGGACCGTGGGCGTGCTCAGTCTGCACAGCACCAAGGCGGACGGGTTCGACGCCGACGACGAAGCGGTCGCGCACATCCTGGCCCGGCACGCGTCGGTGGCGGTGGCGGCCGCGCGGCAGCAGCAGACCCTGGTCGAGGCGGTCGACGCGCGCAAACTGATCGGTCAGGCGATGGGCATCCTGATGGAGCGGTTCGCGGTCGACGCCGACCGGGCGTTCGCGATCCTGCGGCGGTACTCGCAGGACAACAACGTCAAGCTGCGCACGGTGGCCGAGGAGCTGATCCGGACCCGGCGGCTGCCCGGCTGAGCCGTGCGGGCCGCGATCCCGGTGTCCGGTGGGCGCTGACTAAGGTGGGGCGTCATGAGCTTCACCGGGTTCCCGGTCGCCGCGCTGGACTTCTACGACGACCTCGAGATGGACAACACCAAGACCTTCTGGACCGAGCACAAGCAGGTCTACGAGCAGGCCGTCCGGGCGCCGATGGCCGCGCTGCTGACCGCGCTCGAGCCGGAGTTCGGCCCGGCGAAGATCTTCCGCCCCCACCGCGACGTCCGGTTCGCCAAGGACAAAACGCCGTACAAGACGCACCAGGGCGCGTTCGTGCCGACCGGCCCGTCGACCGGCCGGTACGTCGAGCTGGCGGCGCCGGGCGTGCGGGTCGGCGCCGGGTTCTACGAGGCGGCCGCGGACCGGCTCGGCCGGATCCGGACCGCGATCGAGGAAGACCGGCGGGGCCGGCAGCTCGAACGGTTGCTGGCCGACCTGGTCGCAAGCGGCTGGACGGTCGGCGGCGACAAGCTGAAGACCACACCCCGCGGGTACGACGCCGACCACCCGCGCATCGATCTGCTCCGGCACAAGTCGCTGACGGTCGGCCGCTCGTACGGGTTCGAGCCGGTGATCCACAGCGCGGAGCTGGTCGACCGGATCCGCGCCGACTGGCGAGCGGTCACCCCGCTGCTCGACTGGCTGGACGCCAACGGCTGACCAGCCGGACCGGCTACAGGTCCTTCAGGATGTCCGCGATCAGGTCGCGGGTCTTGTTCGGCGGTGGAGCGGCGACGCAGAGCGCCTCCATCGTCGCCGTGTACTGGTCGAGGTCCTCGAGCTTGTCCAGGTACAGCGCGCTGGTCAGGTGCTCGATGTAGACGATGTCCGGCAGGTCCTGCTCGGGGAACCGCAGGATGCTGTACGCGCCGCCGGTCGCCGCGTGCCCACCGGCGGCGAACGGCATCACCTGCAGCGTCACGTTCGGCAGGTGGGTCGCCTCGATCAACGACTCCAGCTGGATCCGCATCGCCTTCACGCCGCCGATCGGCCGGCGCAGCGCCGACTCGTCGACGACCGCCCAGAGCCGGACCGGGTTCGGCCGGCTCAGGACTTCCTGGCGGCTGATCCGCAGCGAGACGCGCCGGTCGACCTCGTCGGCCGGGATCAGCCCGCGACCGAGCTGGACGACGGCCCGGACGTACTCCTGGGTCTGCAGCAGACCGGGCACGAACTGCAGCTCGTAGGTACGGATCAGCTGAGCCGCGGCCTCGAGCCCGAGGTAGGAGTGGAACCAGCTGGGCAGTACGTCGCCGAAGCGGTGCCACCAGCCGGGGTTGTTCGCGTCCCGGGCGAGCGCGAGCAGCCGCTCGCGTTCCTCCTCGTCGTCCAGGCCGTAGAGCTGGAGCAGGTCGGCGACGTCGCGCTCCTTGAAGCCGACCCGGCCGAGCTCCATCCGGCTGACCTTGGACTCCGAGGAGCGGATCTCCCAGCCCGCGTCGGCCCGGGTGATGCCGGCCGCCTCACGCATCCGGCGCAGGTGTGCGCCGAGAATGATGCGAAGCGCTGTCGGCCCGCTCTGCGCGCCCGACTCCGTCACTCCCACCTCCGACGCCCCAGCTGCCGTTGTCTGCCCGACCCAAATCATCGCACGACGGCCGACTGTTCTGTCGATGGTGCGCGGGTGACGGGTCGGGGTCGTGATCGACGCCACTACCCAGCGTGAGAACGGCAGGCTCGCTCGGATTTCTGGAGCGCCGGTTTGTCAGGACATTATCGCGCCACGATCGGCCGCCCGAACGGGCCGCCGAAGGCTGCCGGGAGCCGATCTGAGCGTGGAAAGGCCCGTCAGGAGGTCACAAACGTAAAACGTGCGAATGCACGTGCATCGGGCGCTTGCATTCGCAGCGTGCCGACGCCATGATTGCTTCATGCACAGAAGGTGAGCTGAATCTCGCGTCAAGTGACATCGCGTGATTCGGCAGGCCGGTCCAAAGCCCCGCCGGCAGTCCGCTGCCGGCATGACTGGTTGGGGAACCCGAGTCGATGAGCAACCACGACGCCGAGCCCGTCGAGCACCGCGCCACTCGCGGCGACCGTGCCCCCGGCGAGCTGACCGAGCGGGAGATCCAGGATCTGGTCGCGCGCTGCCCCGAGCAGCAGCGATGGGCCTTCGAGGGCTGGCTGCGCGGCGTCCGTCACCTCGACGGCGACCCGATCGTGAGCCTCACTCCATGAACACCGATCGAGCAGGAGGCCGGAAAATGGTGCGGATCTGGTTGGGCGACCACCTGATCGCCGAGTACGTCGCGGAGCCCGATCGGGCGTCGCGGTACCAGCGGGTGATGACGCCCAAGTTCACCGGGCTGCGCATCACGGTGGACAACGCCGCTGGGCCCGGTAGTGCGTCGGAGCTCCCGCGCAGCGAGCAGCTGTGGCCGCTCACCGTGCAGTAGAGCAGGACAAAGCAGTACTCAGCATCCTCTGATCAACCGCTACGGACCAGTGATCGGGTCCGCCGGCGGTGCACCACCGCTCCGGTGAACTACCGGAGCGTCTGCTGGAAGGCCGTCCTCCTCCTCAAGGGGACGGCTGGGCAAAAGGCCGTCCTCCTCCTCAAGGGACGGCCTTTTGTCATGTCCGGCCCCTGCAGACGAGAAGAGGCCCCCTCACCGCTCGCCCGGTGAGGGGGCCTCTTGCTCTGGTACCCGGATGTGGGTCAGGCGAGGTCGTCGAACTCCCCGTCGTGAACGCCGCCGAGAAACGCCTCGATCTCGGCCTGGGTGAAGACGAGAGCCGGACCGTCGGTGTGACGCGAGTTCCGCATCGCCACGCCGCCGCCCGGAAGCTTCGCCACCTCTACGCAGTTGCCGTTGGGGCCACTCCGCTGACTCTTCCGCCAGGTCAGCTCGCTCATCGCGTCGCCGGGCATGCCGTTGTAGACAGCAGTCATCAGCTGCACCTTCCGTACGTCTTTGGCATATGCACGTGCATTTGGGCTTGCATTTGCATCGTACACGGTTGAGGGCCACGTGTCCGGTCCACTACGGAACGTGCTGAGCGCTCGGCGCGTCGCGGCTCGAAGATGGCGTTCGGTGACGGTTTCGCGCCCCCGCCGCGGCGGTGGTTGACCTGCCTCCGGGGCGGGCATAGTCCGAGCGGGCGCCGGCCACGGCGTTCTGCGGGCGCAAGGCCGGAACGCCTTGGTCAGTTGAGAAATCAGGCTTTTCGGATCGGCTCCGTCGGCCGTCGCCGAGCGGGGTGATCCACCCGTCGACTGGTACGGAAATGCACTACAGTGGCGACCCTTGAATCCCCCACACCACGAAGGTTTGCGCGATGGCGACTCCCGACGGTCCGGAGGCGACTCCGGAGTTCGACACCACTCAACCGACCATCGCGCGCGTGTACGACGCGCTGCTCGGCGGCAAGGACAACTTCGCCGCCGACCGCGAAGGGGCGGCCACCTACCTGAAGTACGTACCCGACGCCGGTCGCTGCGCGATCGACAACCGGGCCGCCCTGGTGCGGGGCGTGCAGTACCTGGCCCGGGAGGCGGGCATCGACCAGTTCCTCGACATCGGCAGCGGGCTGCCGACCCAGAAGAACACCCACCAGGCGGCGCAGGAGATCAACCCCGACGCCAAGGTGGTCTACGTCGACATCGACCCGATCGTGCTCGCGCACGGCCGGGCGCTGCTCGCGACCAACAAGTCGACCATCGTGGTCACCGCCGACCTGCGCAAGCCGCAGGAGATCCTGGCGAACGAGGAGATCCGCGCGCTGCTGGACTTCAGCCGCCCGGTCGCGCTGATGATCGTCGGTATCCACATGCACTTCCATGACGACGAGTTGCCGGACGAGTGGGTCCGCACGCTGATGGACGCGATGGTGCCGGGCAGCTACCTGTTCATCACCGACTTCGTCGACACCGGTGACCCGCTGCAGAAGTCGATGGAGCAGGCCGGCCTGGAGAGTTTGGGCAACGGCTGGATCCGGACCCCGGAGCGCATCGAGCAGCACTTCCTGGGCATGCCACTGGTTCCGCCCGGCCTGGACTTCCTCGAGCGCTGGAACCCGGCCGACCCCGACGCCGACGTCCCGGACGCCGACGAACTGCTGCCGTACCAGCGCATCCTGATGGCCGGCATCGCCAAGAAGGTCTGACCCCGTAGTACACACCGAAGGTCTGACCCCGTAGTGCCCACCGAAGGCGCGCGTCCCGTCCGGGCCGCGCGCCTTCGTGCATCCACCCCCCCACGACCCGCCCGCCCCCGCCCACCCCGCGCCGCCATTTGCGGGGATAACCGTGCACTTCGTGGGTCCACCGGTCGTCATCGCCCGGGAGAACCCACAACGTGCGCGGTTAGCCCCGCAAATGGGGCGGGGGAGGGGGCGGGTCGGGTGGGGCGGGGTGGGTGAGGTGGGGTCGGGTGGGGTCAGGTCTGGCGCTGTACCAGGAGGGCCAGGCGGCGGAGGGTTTCGGTGTTGCGCAGCGACAGGATCGGGTCGAGCGCCGCTTGCGGGACCATGGCGGCCGGTCCCTTCACCGCCTTTTCCCGCATCACCAGGTGACACTGGCCGCCGCGGTCGGTGGCGACGAACTCCACCTGCCCCTCGCCGGTGGGCCAGGCGCGCACGCGCAGCTGCAGGAAGCGGTTCGGCTCGTACTGCTCGACCGTGGTGGTGTCGTTGATGAGCGCCGGCCACACGCCGACCGAGTGGTGAATTCTGTGGCCGGGCTGCGGCCAGCCTGGTTCGACGGCTCGGACCCGGGAGGCGCCGACCACCCAGGCGGCGTACGTCCAGCCGTCGGTGAGGACGTCGAAGACGTCGGGAACGGGGGCCTGGATCAGACGTTCGTTCTCGCTCATGAGGGCTCTGTACCCACCCGGGATGCACAACGTCAACGAAGTGACGACTAGAATCTTGTCATCGATCCGTTGACATGCTACATCTGAGGGTGCGTGTTGACACTGACCGGCAAGCGATCTTCTGGAGGTGGAACGATGTTGATGCGCACCGACCCGTTCCGTGAGTTCGACCGGCTGGCCCAGCAGGTCGCAGGAGCCACCGCGGGAACGTGGTCACGGCCGAACCCGATGCCGATGGACGCCTACCGGCACGGCGAGGAGTTCGTGCTGCTGTTCGACCTGCCCGGCGTCGAGGCGGACGCGATCGACCTGGACGTCGAGCGCAACGTGCTGACCGTCCGGGCCGAGCGGCGACCGGCCCCGGTGCCCGAGGGGGTCGAGCTGCAGGTGGGCGAGCGGCCGCTCGGCGTGTTCTCCCGGCAGCTCGTGCTGGGCGACAACCTCGACGCCGACGGCATCCAGGCCCGCTACGACAACGGCGTGCTGACGGTGCGGATTCCGGTCGCCGCCCAGGCCAAGCCGCGCAAGATCACCGTGAACGGCGGGACCAGCCAGCAGATCGACGCCTGACCACCCGCCGGCCGCCGTCGCGGTGGCCGGCGGATACAGAGCAAGGAGAGCCATGCCGCAGCCGACCGGCGACATCACCGTCGCCCCCTCCGATCCGACGGAGGTGCTCGCCCAGCTCGTCGGCATTCTCGACCACTTGGCGGACAGCCCCGGAACCGGCGGTCCCGAGCCCAGCAGTACGGCGAACGGCAATCTGGCGAACGGCAGTACGGCGAACGGGTCCGGGCCGGCGGTCGAGGTCGAGGACCTGCTGGCGGCGCTGGACGGACTGCGGTGGTTGCGGGAGCAGGTGGCCGGCTGGGAGCCGCGGCTGATCGAGGCCGCGCGCGCGGCGGGCGCCAGCTGGAACCAGTTGGCGCCGGTGCTGGGTGTCGCCAGCCGGCAGGCGGCCGAGCGGCGCTACCTGAGGCTCAGCCCGAACACCTCCGACCCGACGATGACCGGGGAACAGCGGGTCCAGGCGGCTCGTGACCGGCGGGCCAGCGACCGCGCGGTGGTCGAGTGGGCCCGCACCAACGCGGCCGACCTGCGCCGGCTGGCCGGTCAGGTGACCGCGCTCGACGGCCTGGACAGCAAGGCCCAGGCCAGCGTCGACCGGCTGCACGACGCGCTCGGCGCCGACGACTCGGCGGCGCTGCTCGCGCCCCTGGCGGAGGCGGGACCGCGGCTGGTCCGCGACCATCCGACGCTCGCCGACCGCATCTCCGAGGTCGGCGACCAGGCCGACCAGGTCCGCCGCGAGGCCCCGCGGCGCTCAGGGCGTGGTGCGTGACCACACCCCCAGTACACGAGGAGGATCGCCCCCGATGAAGCTGTTGTTCGAGCTGCGCCCGGTCGACCACCTGGAAGCCAGCGTCGACTACTACCGCGAGCTGGGACTGGAGCCGATGGCCTGGCCGGACGACGACACCGTCCTGCTCGCACCGCTCGGCGCGGCAGAGCCGACGCTCGCGCTGATGCGTGACCCGGCCGAGGCCGCGCTGGGGACCGGTGGCGTCTACGAGGTCGGTGACGTCGACGAGTACTACGCCGATCACCCGGACCTGGACTGGCTGGTCGCCCCGGCGGACAGCACGCTCGGCCGGTACGCCGTGTTCGCGGACCGGACCGGACTGCCGATGCGTCTGCTCGACCCGGACCCCCGCGTTCCGGCCGGAGCCGCCGGCTGGCTGACCGCGGTCGCCGTCGCCAGCTGAACCGAGTCGATCGGACCGTGCCGGCGGTGCATCCGTCGCGCGCCTGATGCGCTCGACACGGCGCCGCGCTCGCCTCTGGTGGGACGACCGGCAGCGGCGTAGCGTCAGCCTTGGCAGGGAGTTCGCCGGCGGGTCGCCGCCGGCGGGATTCCGGGGGCCGGGGGAGCGGACATGGCACGGGGACGAGTTGTCGGTGTTGGCATCGCGGGGCTTGCGCTCTGCGCGTTGATGGGCTGTGACAGCAGCGACGGGGGCGGTGGTGCCGTCGGCAACCGAACGCCGGCGTACCCCACCAGCACGGCCACGCTGTCGAGCCCGACGAGCACAGTGCGCGTCAGTTCGCCGCCGGTGCTCGCCCCCGCGGCCCAGACCGTGGTGAACGATTTACTGCCGACGGCCGAAGGCATTGCTGCGGACATACATCGCCTGTACGAGCACACGAACCTCACGCCGGCCGACGTCGAAGCGCAGGCGGTCAGCCTGTGCAAGAACCAGTTCTCGGCGTTCGTCACGATGGGCTGGATGGCGATGAGAGTGCCGCAGAAGAACCTGCTGATGCTCGGCCCGGCGCATCGATTGCTCGACCTAGCGAGTACGCCGCGGATCTGCACCCGCGGACCGACGCCGGTGGAGCGGCAGCAGTACCGCCACCAGCTGTTCACGTTCCTGGCCAACGCTCCGGTACGGCCGTCGTACCTGCCGGCCGCGCCGGACGCCGTGCAGCGGAACGTGTGCGGCTTCCTGCAGCACCAGGCCGGTGGCCAGACGGTCGAGATGGTCCTGGCCTCCATCGCGAAGGCCGTGCGGAGCAGTGCCGATCTCGACGTCTTCCTGCCCGCCGCGGTGGAGATCGCGGCGCAGACCTGCGAGCAGTGGTTGCCGCTGATCAGAGACGTTCTCGCCGAGCACTTCAGCCCCAACTGACTGACCCCGTCCACGCTGAGTCGGCCGAGGTAGCTGGTACGTCGTACGGCGTGATCCACTGGTCCGCATGACCGAGCTGCGCAGGGATCTGGGGCCGACGGACGCCGTGGTCGTCGGGCTCGGGGCGATGATCGGCGCCGGGGTGTTCGCGGTGTTCGCGCCTGCGGCCGGTGTGGCCGGGACCGGCCTGCTGATCGGCCTAGCGCTCGCCGCGGTGGTTGCATACTGCAACGCCTCGTCGTCGGCCCGGCTCGCCGCTGTGTACCCCGCGTCCGGTGGCACCTACGTCTACGGACAGGAGCGGCTGGGCCCGTTCTGGGGCTACCTGGCCGGCTGGGCGTTCGTCGTAGGCAAGTCCGCCTCCTGCGCGGCGATGGCGCTCACCGTCGGTTCATACCTCTGGCCGGACCACAAGCACGTCGTGGCGGTCGCCGCCGTGGTCGCGCTGACGGCACTCAACTACGTCGGTGTGCAGAAGGCGGCCTGGCTGAGCCGGGTCATCGTCGCCGTCGTGCTGCTGGTGCTGGCGATGGTCGTCGTGGTCGGCCTCACCGCGGACACCGCCCAGTACTCCCAGCTCGAGATCGGCCGGGACGCGACCTTCGGGGGAGTGCTGCAGGCAGCGGGGCTGCTCTTCTTCGCCTTCGCCGGCTACGCGCGCATCGCCACGCTCGGCGAGGAGGTCCGCGACCCGGCCCGGACGATTCCCCGCGCGGTGCTGCTCGCGCTGGCGATCACCTTGGTCACGTACGTCGCGGTGGCGGTCGCCGCGCTGGTCGTGCTCGGCCCGGCCCGGCTGGCGGTGGCGCCCGACCCACTGGCGGAGCTGGTGCGCGCGGCGGGCGTGCCGATCCTCAGCCCGGTCGTCCGGGCCGGTGCGACACTGGCCGCTCTCGGTTCGTTGCTCGCCCTGATCCTCGGCGTCTCCCGGACGACGCTGGCGATGGCGCGCGACCGCCATCTGCCGCCAGCGCTGGCGGCGATCCACCCGCGCTATGAGGTTCCGCACCGCGCCGAGCTCGCCGTCGGGCTGCTCGTCGCGCTGGTCGCCGCCACCACGGACCTCCGCGGTGCGATCGGCTTCTCGTCGTTCGGGGTGCTGGTGTACTACGCAATCGCCAACGCCTCGGCCTGGACGCTCGAGCCGCGACGCCACGTCGTACCGGGGCTGGGGCTCGTCGGCTGCCTGGTTCTGGCCTTCGCGCTGCCGCTCTCGTCGATCCTGGCCGGCCTCGCCGTCCTGGCCGCGGGGGTGGCGATCTACGCGCTCACCGCGCGCCGACGCGTACGGTCCTGAGCTCCGGAGCTGCCGACTCCCGGGCTCACCCTTGGTGGCACGGCCGGCGGTCCGAAGCCGGCCAGACGTACGGCAGCTCCGGCGGGTCGTCGAACAGGGCTCCGTAGTACTGCGGGTCCTTGCTGAGCAGGGCCGATCGGTGGCTGCGGTGGAAGTCTTCGTCGCCGAGCCAGGGCGGCAGGTCGCCGGCCTCGGCGAGCGCCTGCTGAGTGCGGACGTGGTCGAGGCCGCAGCCGGACTTGAGGTCGGTGAGCAAGGTGAGCTGGCAGGTGTCGGCCCGGCCGGACGCCGTCCAGGCGGCGCAGATTTCCAGGCCGTACCGGACCAGCCCTTCCTCGTAGCCCGCCCACATCTTCACGGCGGGATGGTGGCGCCAACCGTAGGTGCTGATCGTCAGGCCGCGCAGGATCTGGATCGTCTCCACCCGCTGCTTGCCGAGCCGCCGGGCATCCAGCACCCTGGCGCTCGCGGCGAAGTCGGCGTACGGCAGGAAGGACTGCATCAGGTCCGGGCCTCCTGCGACTCCGCTTCCGGCTCGGGGTCGAGGCCCTGGCTGCGGTGGGCGGCGATCAGGCCGAGGACCAGGCCGGCCGCGATCAGGATGCCGCCCCGCAGCCAGACGCCGGCCTCGATCTGGGTGAAGAGCAGCAGGCAGGACAGCACGCCGAGCACCGGGACGACGGTCGGGGCGTGGAAGTGGTCCGCCTCGACGTGCTGGCGGCGCAGGGCCAGGACCGCCAGGTTCACGGCGGTGAAGACGACGAGCAGCAGCAGGACGAGGGTCGACGCCAGCTGGGCGACCTCGCCGGTCACCGCCAGCAGCAGGGACAGGGCCGTGGTGACCACGATGGCGACCCACGGCGTACCGCGTTTCGGCAGCAGCCGGGTCAGGCCGTGCGGCAGCAGTCCGTCGCGGGCCATGCCGTAGGCCAGCCGCGACGACATGATGCCGGTCAGCAGTGCGCCGTTGGCGACGGCCACCAGGGCGACGGCGCTGAAGATCCACGGCGGTACGCCGCCCGCGGCCCGGACCACCTCGAGCAGCGGGCCGCTCGACTCCGCCAGCTGCGATGTCGGGACGGCGGCGCTCGCCACGATGCCGACCAGCAGGTAGACGACTCCGGCGGTGGCCAGCGCGCCGAACAGCGCCCGGGGGTAAGACCGGCGCGGGTCCTTGGTCTCCTCGGCGATGTTCACCGAGGTCTCGAAGCCGACGAAGGAGTAGTACGCCAGCACCGCGCCGCTCAGCGTGGCGGTGACGGCCCCGGTCCCGCCGGCGCTCAGCTCGCTGAGCCGGCCGAGGTCGGCGTCGCCGCGGGCGATCAGCCAGGCGCCCAGTCCGACGACCAGCAGCAGGCCGGACACCTCGATCGCGGTGGCGACGACGTTCGCCCGCAGCGAGTCCTTGATGCCGTAGGCGTTGAGCAGGCCGAGCGCGGCCAGGAAGATCAGGGCCGCCAGCGCCGGCGGCGAGGTGACGAACTCGGCGAGGTACTCACCGCCGAACGCCCGGGCCAGCGCGGCGACCGAGACGATGCCCCCGGCAAGCATGCAGAACCCGGTGAGGAACCCGACGAACGGCCCGAAGGCGCGGTGGGCGTAGTACGACGCTCCGCCGGCGCGCGGGAACTTGGTCACCAGTTCGGCGTACGAGGTGGCGGTCAGCAGGGCGAGCAGGAGCGCGAGCACGAGCGGCAGCCAAACCGCGCCGCCCGACTCGGCGGCGACCTGGCCGACCAGCACGTAGACCCCGGCACCGAGGATGTCGCCGAGGATGAACAGGTAGAGCAGCGGTGTCGTGACTTCCCGGCGCAGTGTCATGCGCTGCTCAGTACCCCGCTGACCTGCAGTTGGCACGTCGTCGCCCGGTGGTCATTTGGTCGGCTCGGCGTAGGCGACGACGTTGTCGGCGTATCCCTGGCCGGACCGGTACGGGCCGCCGCAGGTGATCAGGGCCAACCGGTGCGGCCCGGAGCGGGTGAAGAGGTCGCTCGGGAGGCGTTGCTTGGGATAAAGCTGGAGGGCGGTGACGCGGTAGGTGAAGCGTCCGGCCGCCGTGACCACCTCGAGGGTGGCGCCGCGGCGTACGGCGGAGAGGTGGTAGAGCGCGCCCGGCGTACCGGCTGGGGTGTCGACGTGCCCGGCAAGCACGGTGGTGCCGGCCGGATCACCCGGCTGGGCGCCGCCGAACCACCAGCCCACCCGATCAGGTGCTGGAAGCAACAAGCTGCCGTCGGCCGCCGTGCCGACCGGCTCGACCGCCGCGGCGGCCGACAGACTGGCCACCACCACTCGCGTAGGCATCCGGTTGGCCACCGAGTGCTTGACCGTTGCCGGAGCAGGCGGCTCGGCGACCGGCGCCTGTGCCGTGGAAGGCGGCAGACTGCCAGGTACGGCCGGCGGTGCGCCGAAGATGGTGGGGTTGTGGGACAGGGCGGCCCCGGTCACGGCCAGCAGGGCGCCGGCCGTGACCAGGATCGTGCCGAGAACTCGCCGGCTCACCGGGCGGATCGGCCGGAAACCGGGACGGGGCGCCGGCGCAGGACGAGGAAGGCGCCCAGACCGGCAAGCAGGGCACCGAGTCCGACCAGGCCGGCCGGCACGGTGTTGTCCGCCGTCGCCGCGAGCCCCGATGTTCCGGCGTCCACGGAGTCGGGCAGGCCCAGGCTGCGCGCGGCCGCCATGAACTTCTCGTGGTGGGAGGCGATCACCGGCGCCGAGTCCTTGGCCGCCTTGATCACCCTGGCGTCGCTGCCGTTCGCGAGCTCACGCTCGCCGATCGCCATCGTCTTGGCGTGACCCTCGAGCTGGCCGGCCACGAACAAGGCGTCGAACTCGCCGGCCCCGGCCGCGGTCAGCTTCGCCTGCAGGGCCCGCTGCTCGGCGTTCGGCGTCGTCGGCAGCGACACGTTCGCGGCCGCGGCGACCCGTCGCAGGGCCGCGTCGAGCTTGGTGTGGTCGGAGACAAGCAGCGCGCCGAGGTCCTTCACCCGGTCGCTCGAGCCCTTGGCTTGGGCCAGCTTCCCGGTGGCGATCTCCGCCAGGTTCGACTGGTGGGCGCCGCGCAGGAATGCGCGGTCCTGATCCGACACGGCTGTGCCGGTCGCGGTGGCCGTCGTGGTGCCACCCGCCACCACCAGGCCGGCAGCCGCAACCAGAAGGAGACAGCGTCGCACGGTGTTCTTCATATCGGTCCTCTTCTCGCGTTCGGGCCGCCGCGGTACCCGGCGGCCGTCGCTGCACACCGGTGCACAAGTTTGAATCGGCGCCACGCGGGGAATGCATGGGATCCAACAGGGTGGGTACGGGCGTGCTCAGGCAGTGACTGTGGTCCAGAGAGGTGCCACGCCGTGACGACTTGTCGCGAGGTCATAGCAATGGTTACCACCCTTGACAGAGTTCCCACCCAGTGCGCGACGGCGGCCGATCGGGCTGCCCGAGAGGCAGCCACCCGCGAGTTGCTGGAACGCCGGGCCGCCAGCACCGACGACGAGGAACGCCAGCAGTTGCTGGAAGAGGTCGTCGAGCTCAACATCGAGATGGCCCGCGGCATCGCCCGCCGGTTCCGCGGCCGGGGCGCCGAGGCCGACGACCTGGAGCAGGTCGCCTACCTCGGGTTGGTGAAGGCCGCCCACCACTACCGGCTGGACGCGGACACCCCGTTCATCGGCTTCGCGATCCCGACCATCCGGGGCGAGGTGAAACGGTACTTCCGTGACTGCGCCTGGACCGTCCGGATCCCGCGCCGGCTGCAGGAGATGCAGGGCACGATCGCCGCCAAGCTCCCGTACCTGGAGCAGCTGCTCAACCGCGAACCCACCCCGGCCGAGATCGCCGACCACCTCGGCGTCGAGCTCAGCGAGGTGGAGCAGGCGCTCGCGGCCAAGGGCTGCTTCAACGTGCTGTCGCTGGACCGGCCGGCCGAGGCGGACGCCGACCTCACACTGGCCGACGTGGTCGCGGACGACGACGACGCCACGATCGACCAGCTGGAGGCGGTCGACATGCTGCAGCCGGTGCTGGCCGATCTCGGCGAGCGGGAGCGCCGGATCCTGCAGCTGCGGTTCGTGGAGGGCTGGACGCAGTCCGAGATCGGGGCGGACATCGGCGTCAGCCAGATGCAGGTCTCCCGGGTCCTGCGACGGATCCTCGACGACCTGCGGGACAAGCTGAGCCCGGTGCCGGCCGCGGCCTGACCGTTCGGATCAGTTCAGCGCGAGTACGGCGCCTTCGGCGACCAGCCGGTCCTGGAGGCGCCGGACATCGAGCTGTTGCACGGCCCGGGCGGTTGCTGCGGCCTGGGCCGCCGCGAGGCCCGCGGCCTGCCCGAGCATCTCGTACTGCGGTTCCATCCGCAGCGAGGCGAAGGCGACGTGGGAGGCACTCGCGGACACCGGAACCAGTAGGTTCCGGCAGTCGTCGTACTTCGGCACGAGGCACCGGTAGGGCACCTGGTACGGCGCGACGGCGACGGACAGGTAGCCCTCGTTGAACACCCAGGGCAGCGGGTCCGGGTGCTCGGAGGCGACCGACCAAGTCCGCTGCACCTCGCGGATGTCGACGTGGTACGAGCCCATCGCGATCGCGTCGTACTGCGCGACCGGGCGCGGCAGCAGGTCGTGCTGGGTCAGCACGTACTCGCCGAGCATCCGCCGCGCCTCGCGCACGTACAGCTGGTGCGGCAGGCCGCCGCCGAACTCGTCGGGCGCGAACCCCCACTCCCGCACACCGTCGCGGACGGCTCGCGGGACCTCCGGGTCCGTGGTCATGAACCACAGGAAGTCGCGGGTGTAGTCGGCGTGCCGTTGCCGGATGCGCTCGCGCAGCTGCGGGTCCGCGTCGGGGTAGGCCCAGTTCGTGCCGTCGAGCAGGCTGAGTGACAGCGGACCGATCGAGTTGCCGTCGCACTTGCCGTTCGGCAGGTTCGGCACCAGGCCGATCACGTCGCCGGCGACGGGCTCGACGCCGTGCGTGCGCAGGACCGCGAACCACCGGCGGGCCAGCTCCCACTCGGCCGGGTCGTAACCAGGACGCTGCTCGAACGGCAGCCGGTCCTTCGCCGAGCTGAGGCAGACGCGGTAGCCGTAGGCCATCACGCCACCGTCGCCCTCGCCGGGAGCCACCAGCGGGCGGTCGTGCACGAGCGGCAGCGGCCGGCCGTCGGCCAGTGGCGACACCGGCGTGGGGAACTGGTGCTTGCCCGGCGCGAACTCCTGGCGCCCGGCCAGCGACTCGCCGTACTTCGACCGGCCCTCGCGGCCGACGGCGTACGGGACTCCGGCGCCGGCCAACAGGTCGCCCTCGTAGCTCGCGTCGACGAAAACCGCGGCGCTGTAGGTCCCGGTCGACGTCCGGATCGACGTGATGGCGGCTTCGGCCGTCGTCACCTCCAGCAGGCTGCTGCCGAGCACGACGTCCACCCCAGCCTGCGCCAACCAGCCGGTGAAGATGCCTTCGGCGACGTGCGGCTCGGGACCGGCGTAGTGGCCCGGCGGTACGTCGTAGTGGTCGGCGACGGCCAGCATGAACTCGCGGGCCATGCCACCAAGCACCCTCGCGTCGCCCAGATCGGTGTACCCGAGGCCGCCGGAGACCATGCCACCGAGGTGACGGCCGGGCTCGAGCAGCACCACCTGGGCACCTTCCCGGGCCGCGGCCACCGCGGCGGTCACGCCGGCCGCCGTTGCGCCGTACACGAGGACTTCGGTGCCGATAGGTGTCTGCGGTTGGCTCATCGCCTCAGCCTAGAACTCTCGACTCACCCCGGGGCGTGGCGACCGATGTGCTCGGGGAGAGGCAGAATGAGGGCAGATGCTCACTAGCCCGGGAACGAGGCCGTGTACCACCGGTTGATCTGGACGCTGCCCAAGGATGCGCTCGCCGTCGTGCGGGCGTACCCGCGGATAGTGGTGTGCTTCGCCGGGGCGCTGGCCGGTACGGCGCTGGTGTTCGACGTGTTCTACCTGGTGGCGAGTCCGGGACTGACGCTCGCCTTGGTGTACACGGTTCCGGTGCTGGCCGGGCTGATCGCGGGATTGGTTGCCGCCGCCGACGATGTCGGGCTGGAACGCCGGGTGCTGATCTGGACCGTGTGGACGACGATTGCCCTCGGCATCACCAACGCGGTGGTGGTGGCGATGCTGGCGGCGATGCGGCGGACCGGCCCTGCGGACTGGGCCGCCGGGGGCCAGGCGGTGCTCTTCGCGGCCTGCAGCGTGCTGGTGGTCGCCGTGACGATCGTTGTCATCGGCAAGTTGGTGCGGGTGCTCGGGATCGAGGTGCAGACCCGGTGGCCGGTGAAGGCGGCGCCGGTCGCACCCCCGGCCGTGACGGCGCGGCCGGTGGAGAGCAAGGAGGCCGCGGCCCGGGCACCGGTACGGCGACCGGCGCCGCCGCCCGAGCCACCGGCCGAGGACCCGTACGGCGATCCCTACAGCGAGCCGTTCGAGCCGGTCGTGGCCTACGTGCCGCGGGTGGTGGACCTGGACGAGCCGCGCGAGGTGACGCCGTGGGGCGAGAGCACCGGCCACGCCGACCGCAGAGTTCCGCGCCGCCGGACCGGGCCGAGCGTGCCACCGTCGCGCCGCTCGCCGCGCCCGGGCCGTCGCCCGGAGCGGTGACGCACCGGAGTTCGGGCCCGTTGCGGGCGATTCGCCGCCTGTTCGACGTTTGCCACGTCACCTGCGGGTTACCTGAGTGGCTCGAACAGAAGGGAGGCGCCTGATGACGCCCATGACGAACCAACCGGTCGGCACGACGTCCGGCACCGGGGGGGTGACGGACACCGCGCGCGACGAGGCGGGCCACCTCAAGGACAGCGCCGTGGACGCCGCCCGGGACGTGGCGGGAACCGCCAAAAGAGAAGGCGTCGGACGTGACGTCCGACGTTCGTGAGCAGACCCGGCAGTTGCTCGGACAGACGCGGGAGCAGGTCGGCCAGCAGGGCCGGCCAGCAGCGCGACCAGGCCGTTCAGGGCCTGCGGTCGATGGAGGACGAACTCCGCAGCATGGCTGAGCACGGCTCCGGCTGGGGTGCCCAATTGGCCCGGCACGGTGCTGACTGGACCAACCAGGCCGCGGAATTCCTGGACGGTCGCGAACTCAGCGACGTGCTCGAGGACGTGCGCGACATGGCACGACGGCGGCCGGGCCGGTTCCTGCTCGGCGCGGTGGCGGCCGGCGTGGTCGCCGGCCGGATGACCCGTGCGATGTCGGCCGGAGCCCCCGGCAGCGACAGGTCGATCGACAACGGCTACTCGGCCGGTGAGTACAGCGGCAACGGCCGCGCGGTACCGCCGCCGCCTGGCCCGGTTGGAGGTACCATGCCGCCGCCGGCCCAGCCGAGCCCTCTGGGCAGCCCGGCACCCGGTGGACCGGGCGGAGGCTACCCCGGCTCAGGTGGTCCTGGTGGACCGCCGCCGATGGGCGGCCCGGGTGGACCTGGTACGGGTGGACCTGGCTCGGGCTACCCGGGCCCGGGCGGACCGGCCGGCGGACCGCCGCCGCCGATGGGCGGACCCGGCGGACCCGGCATGAGCACTCCGCCGATGGGTGCCCCGGGAGGTCACCCCGTACCGCCGCAGCCGACGCCGTCGGCGCCGGATCTCGACCCTGGCGCACCGGTGCAGCCGCGGTTCGGGCCCGGATCGGGACAGTGAGATGAGCGGGCCTTACACAGCGGGCGGCCAGGACCCGTACCTGCCGGACAACACCACTGGGTCGACCACGGCATCTCCGTCGTACGAGACCGAGTCCTTGGGCCAGATCGTCTCGCAGATCACCACGGACCTCGGCACGCTGACCCGCCAGGAGCTCGCGCTGGCCAAGGCAGAGCTGCGGGACGAGGCGAAGCTGGCGGGCAAGGGTGCCGGGATGCTCGGCGGGGCAGCGTTCGCCGGCTGGATGCTGGCGCTGTTTGTCTCGCTGACCGTGATGTGGGCGCTGGGCGAGGTCATGCACCTGGCCTGGGCCGCGCTGATCGTGGCGGTCATCTGGGCCGTGGTGGCGGCCGTGCTGGCTTCGGCCGGGCGCAAGGCACTGAAGGAAGTCAACCCGACCCCGGAGCAGACGGTCGAGACACTCAAGGAGGACGCACAATGGCTGAAGACACGCAAGAACTGAGACGGGACATCGAGCAGACCCGGCAGAACCTCGGCCGTGACGTCGACGCCCTGACCGACAAGGTCAGCCCGAGCCGGGTGGTCCAGCGCCGGGTCGGCCGGGTCCGCGAGGGCGTGGACCGGATGCGCGACCGCGTGATGGGCAAGGTCGGGTCGCTGACCGACAGCGCAGGTTCGGCCGCATCGTCGGCAGGGTCGTCGGTTGGCTCCTCGGTGCATTCCGTCGGCTCGTCCGTCCAGTCGGTCGGGTCGTCGGTGCAGGACGCCGGCAGCGCGGTCGTGCACGCGGTCGGATCCGCACCGCAGCAGGCGCGGGAGCAGACCCGTGGCGCGCCGCTGGCCGCGGGGGTGGTGGCCTTCGCGCTCGGCTATGTGCTGTCGGCCGCGCTGCCGCCGTCGAACAAGGAGCGCGAGCTCGCTCAGCAGGCGAAGGACAAGGCCGTCGACCCGCTGAAGGAGCAGGCGTCGGGCATCGCGCAGGAGCTCAAGGAGAACCTGCAGGAGCCCGCGCAGGAAGCGGTCCAGCACGTGAAGGACACCGCGGCCGAGGCGGCCGCCGAAGTGAAGGACCAGGGCCAGTCGGCCGCGCAGGACGTCAAGGGCGAGGCCCGCGACTCGGCCGAGACGGTGCGGCAGAACCGCTGATGCCGTTCCGCCTTCACACCCCTGACCCCCGGACTCCGCTGAAGCGGAGACCGGGGGTCAGGGCGTTTGCGGTGACCGGAGCGCGGTGGAGCAGGGGGATCCGGCCATGAACGACCACAGATCGCCCGCCGGCGACCGGTCGCCCGGCGCGGACGAGCGGTCGTCCTCCCCGGGCGACCGATCGACCAGCCAGGACGACCGGGCGGCGGCCGCGCAGCGGGACGTTCCCGGGGCAGACGCCGAGCGGCCGGGCGAGATCCCGGCCGGCGGCTGGTGGCGCATCGTCCGCCGGGCCTGGAAGGAGGCGTCGACCGACCAGGTCCCGCTGCTCGCCGCCGGCGTGGCGTTCTTCGGTTTTCTCTCCCTGTTCCCGGCGGTCGCCGCGATCGTGCTCGGCTACGGGCTGGTCGCCGAGCCGAGCCAGATGCGCTCGCAGGTCGAGGAACTGACGGCGGCGGTGCCCGCCTCGGCGCGGGACATCCTGCTCCAGCAGGTCGAATCGCTCGCCGCGGCCCCGCAACAGGGACTGGGCATCGGCCTGGTGATCGCTCTGGCAACGGCCCTGTGGAGCGCCTCGGGCGGCGTCGGTTATCTGATCAGCGCGGTCAACCTGGCCTACGACGAGGAGGAGACGCGAGGGTTCGTCAAGCGCAAGCTGCTCGCCCTCGGACTCACTCTCGGCGCGATCGTCTTCGTGCTGCTGGCCGCCGGCCTGCTCGCGGTCGGTGCCCTGATCGACGACAGCTCGACCGTCGTCCGGGTCCTGCTGCAGGTGGCCAGGCTGGCCGTCGCGATCATCCTGATCACCATCGCGCTCGCGGTCGTCTACCGGGTCGCGCCCGACCGGGACGCGCCCAGGATGCGCTGGGTGTCGGTCGGAGCCGCGGTGGCCACCGTGATCTGGCTGCTGGCCAGCATCGGCTTCTCGGTCTACGTCTCCACCTTCGGCAACTACGCGAAGACCTACGGCAGTCTCGCCGCGGTCGCGATCCTGCTGCTGTGGTTGTGGCTGACGGCGTACGCGATCCTGCTCGGGGCCGAGATCAACGCCGAGAGCGAGCAGCAGACCGTGCGGGACACCACGAAGGGTCCGCCCCAGCCGCTCGGTGAGCGCAACGCGGTCAAGGCCGACTCCCCGCCGGGGTAGCCGAGGCCCGCCAACGGAGAACGGCCCCGCCCGGACAGTTCCGGAGCGGGGCCGTCGTCCGTCCGGTCACGGCAGCGGCTTGCCGCCGGTGATGCCGATCCGCTCGCCGGTGATGTAGCTGGAGTCGTCCGACGCGAGGAACACGAACGCCGGGGCGAGCTCCGCCGGCTGCCCCGCGCGGCCGAGCGGGGTGTCCGCACCGAACTGGTCGACCTTGTCGGCCGGCAGCGTGGCCGGGATGAGCGGGGTCCAGATCGGCCCGGGGGCGACCGCGTTGACCCGAATGCCCTTCGGCGCGAGCTCTTGGGCGAGACCCTTGGTGAAGTTGAGGATCGCCGCCTTGGTGGTGGCGTAGTCGAGCAGCGCCGGCGACGGCTCGTACGCCTGGATCGAGGTCGTGTTGATGATCGTCGAACCGGCCGACAGGTGCGGCAGGGCCGCCTTGCACAGCCAGAACATCGCGTACACGTTGGTCTTCATCACCCGGTCGAACTGCTCGGTGGTGATCGCCGCGATGCCGTCCTGACCCATCTGGTAGGCGGCGTTGTTGACCAGGATGTCGAGTCCGCCGAGCTCGGCGACGCACTGGTCGACCAGGGCCTGGCAGTGCTGCTCGTCCCGGATGTCGCCCGGCGCCGCGACCGCCCGGCGGCCGGACTGCTCGACCAGCCGGCAGGTCTCGCGGGCGTCGGTCTCCTCGTCCTCGAGGTAGGAGATCAGCACGTCGGCGCCCTCGCGCGCGAACGCGATCGCGACCGCCCGGCCGATGCCGGAGTCGCCACCGGTGATCAGCGCGCGCTTGCCTTCCAGCTTGCCGCTGCCCCGGTAGCTCTGCTCCCCGTGGTCCGGCTGGAGGTCCATGTCGGCGCTCCGGCCAGGATGCTCCAGCTGCTCCGGCCCCTGGTCGTCCGGCTGCGGGTAACCCTCTGTCGGGTCGCTCATCGATGGTCCTTTCGTAGCGTCGGTGCTGTCGGCGGCGGCGGTTCGTTGCCGCCCTGTTCGCGGTACCCCGACGACGACTGTGCAAAAGCGACCCGGGCGCGGCTGCCGCCGTCCAGGGGACACTGGTGGAGTCGAGCAGCGGCGGAAGGAGCGGGTGTGAAACCTGTCTGGGACGTCGTGATCGTCGGCGCGGGCCCGGCCGGAGTGGCCGCCGGCCTGGGGGTCCGGGCCGCCGCCCCCGAGCTGACCGTCGTGATGCTGGACCGGTCCGACTTCCCGCGGGACAAGACCTGCGGCGACGGGATCGCTCCGCACGTGCTCGACCTGCTCGGCGAGGTGGGCGTCACCGGCCTGCTCGACGACTGGACGCCGGTCCGGCGGCTCGCGCTGGAACGCGGTCCGCACGTCGTCGACCGCGCGATGACCCGGCCGAACTGGGTCGTGCCGCGTGAGGTGTTCGACCACCGGCTGGTGCTCGCGGCGCAGGCCGCCGGCGTACAGCTCGTCCGGCACCGGGTCCGCGGACTGAGCGTGTACCGCGACGTGGTCCGGATCGACGACCAGCTCGCGGCGAAGATCGTGATCGGCGCGGACGGCGCGGCTTCCGTCGTACGCCGGGCTGGTGGTGGCGGCCGGGGTCCGGTGGCGCTGGCTCTCCGGGGCTACGCGCCGACTCCGCCGGAGCGGGCCGGCCGGCAGGCGATCGTGTACGGGCCCGGCACGCAGCCGTCGTACGCCTGGTCGTTCGACCGGGGCGACGGGCTGTGCAACGTCGGGTACGGCGAAGCGCTGACCGCGCGGCGGCCGCATCCCACCCGGGCCGAGCTGCTGGGCAAATTGGAGCATTTGTTGCCTGGAGCCACGGCCGGCGGGGCGCAGTGGCGCGCGCACCACCTGCCGTTGTCGTCGTGGTCCTGGCGTCCCCCGGACGGCCGGGTGCTGCTGGCGGGCGATGCGGCCGGGCTGATCAACCCGATGACGGGGGAGGGCATCTACTACGCGGTCGCGACCGGTCTGCTGGCCGGTCGCGCTGCCGCGGGGGCGATCCGCACCGGCGACGAAGGCGGCGCGGGCACGGCGTACCGGGCCTCGACCCGGGTGGCGCTCGGCCGGCACCTGTGGCACACCGCGCTGGCCGCCCGGTTGAGCGGGTCGCCGCTGGTGCTCGATCGCGGAATCCGCGCGGCCGCGGCCGACCAGCGGATCTTCGACGACCTGGTCGAGCTGGGCCTCGCGGACGGCACGATCACCGGTCGGGTGCTGCGCTCGCTGGTCCGGCGCTGACAACGCCGGGCGTGCCGTTCCGCGCGTTCGCCGAGGTGTTTTTTCCACCGCGGTGCGGGGTACCCAGCGGCAGGGACATTTCGCGTCCGCGCACCGTGCGCCAGGTCGGCAGACCGCCCGGCGCGGCCCTGTTCCGTCGGGACGACCCGCCAAGACCGGAAGGACCCAGGATGGCCGAGGACCGCGAGCAGATCTGGTCGGAGTTCCGCGAGGTGATCAACATGACGCCGAAGCAGTTGCGGGACTGGCTGGACACCGACGAGTCGCAGTCGGTCGGGCAGAAGTCCGGTGACGACGAGTCCGTCGGTCACCACAGCGGCCGGCGGATCGTCGAGCTGCTGGGGACCAAGAAGGCCGATCTCGGCGACGACGACTACGCCCACATGCGCAAGGTCGTCGGCTACGTGCACCGGCACCTGGCCCAGCGCCCGAGCGGCGACGTCACCGACACTCCGTGGCGGTACTCGCTGATGAACTGGGGCCACGACCCGAAGCGCTGACGACCCCGCCCGGCCCCGCCGCCCCGGGCAGCGGGGCCGGGCGGTCGTCTCAAGATGCGAGCGGTTTGTCGATCCGGTCACTGATGATTCGTTTCCTTCTACTGTGGGTGCCCAGGACGCCCCAGGGAAGGTCGGCATGTTCGAGGAACCGGATGACGGCGCCGAGCGCACCGGCTGGGCGCGCTTCGGCGAGGACTGGGCCGCGACCTTGGTCGGGCTCACGCTGATCGTGCTGGTGCTGACCGGAGTGCTGCTGCCTTGATCGATGCCTCCGACCGACGTCGAGTCAGCGCAGCGCCATGCGTTGGGCTTCGGTGAGCCGGTCCGGGGCCGCCGCGACCCCATAGGTGTCGGACGTCGGGCGGTCGAGTGCCAGCGGGTCGGTGAACGGCGCGAAGGCCTCGGCGTCGCGCAGCGCGTCGGTGACGCGCCCGAGCGGCCACTCCAACGCGGCCGCCAACTCAGCAGCGGTGAGTGGCCGCCGAGCGTGCAGCAGCGCGGCGAACACGGTCGCGGCGTCCTCGGCGGCAGCGGCTGACGGACCGCCGGACATGTCGTCGCTGAGTTGGGCGAAAAACCGCGCCATCTGTCGCAGCCTGGCGCCGGCCGGCGTCGCGGCATCGAACAGCTCGGTTCCCTCCGACGCCGTCCGGGCCATCTCGGCGGTGGTTCGGGCGCTGGTCGTCCAGGCACGCAGCCAGACGTCCTCGGCGATGACGTAGTGCTCCTGGCGCTGGCCCGGATCGCGCCCGCGCTCGACCATCTCCAGCTGCTCCAGGTACCCGATCGCTTTGGACACCGAGGCGTGACTGACCCGGAGCTGCCGGACGAGCTGCGCCGCGGTCAGACTGCGCGAGTCGGTGGTGTAGAGCCGAGCCAGCACCCGCGAGGCCATCCTCGGCAGGCCGGTCGCCGTCATCGCCGCGGCGAATCGCTCCGCGAACTCCCGCACGGCCTGCGGATCGCGACCGGCGACGTCCTCCTCGCCCAGCACCCAGCCGCTGGCCGCCGACGGCCGGCGACGCGCCCGGTACGCCGTCGCGTGGTGCGCGTGATCGGGCCGGTAGCTCCGCGGACCACCGTTGCGGGTGACCTCCCGGCTCACCGTGGAGGTCGGCCGGTCCAGCTGCCGCGCGATCTCGGCGTACCCGAGTCCGTCGGCCAGTCCGGCACCGATCAACCGGCGTTCCTCGTGGGTCAGGCGGCCGCCCGGCATCGTTCCTCCTGGATGCTTTACCGACAGCTCATTGCACCAATCGGCCGAAATCGTTGGCAAACAAGGACCTTCAGGCGCTCGCTTGATTGCCGACGAGCTGAACGCAACATAACTTCCCGGCCATGGGAACACAAGGTGCGCTCGACGTCCGCGGTCTGCGGATGAGGTACGGCGCGGTCGACGTACTGCACGACGTCAGCTTCCAGGCACGCTCCGGGGAGGTGCTCGCGCTGCTCGGTCCGAACGGCGCGGGCAAGACCACCACGATCGAGATTTTGGAGGGGTTCCGGGTGCGGTCGGCCGGTCAGGTCAGCGTGCTCGGGGTCGACCCGGCGCACGGCAATGAGGCCTGGCGGGCACGGCTGGGCGTCGTCCTGCAGTCGTGGCGGGACCACGGCAAGTGGCGGGTCCAGGAGCTGCTCGCCCACCTCGGCCGGTACTACGCGCCGTACTCCACGAGTGCGGTACGGCGCCCGTGGGACGCCGCCGAGCTGGTCGAGCTGGTCGGTCTGACCGATCACGCTCACCACAAGATCAGAACCCTGTCGGGTGGTCAGCGCCGCCGACTGGATGTTGCCATCGGCATCGTCGGCCGGCCGGATCTGCTGTTCCTCGACGAGCCGACCACCGGCTTCGATCCCGCCGCCCGGTACGCCTTCCACACGCTGGTGCGGCGGCTCGCGACCGACCTGCAGACCACGATCCTGCTCACCACCCACGACCTCGACGAGGCGAGCAAGCTGGCCGACCGCATCCTCGTACTGTCCGCCGGCCGGGTCGTCGCCAGCGGCACGACGACCGAACTGACCCGGCAGATCGCAGCCCAGGACGAGGTCAGGTGGCGGCTGGACGGCCGGCAGTACGTCGAGGTGACGGCCGAGTCCACCACCTTCGTGCGCGAGTTGTTCGCCCGGCACGGTGAGGCGGTACAGGAGCTGGAGGTCCGGCGGGCTCGGCTCGAGGACGCCTACCTGGCGTTGGTGGCGGCGGACGTGGCGGCGCAGAACGAGGCCGACCTGGAGGTGACGCGGTGAACGGCGTCCGGGTGGGGTGGGCGCGCGGCCTGATCGAGCTGCGGCAGTCGTTCACCAACGGAGCCGATCTCCTCGGCCACTTCCTGTGGCCGGGGCTGATGCTGGTGGCGTTGTTCTTCCTGCGGGACCGGGAGTTCGCCGGCACCGGGTTCGCCCTCGGCACGCTCGCTCTGCCGAGCATTCTCGGGATGAACGCGGCGATGGGCATGGTCAGCATGAGTCAGCACCTCACCGCGGACCGGGAGGACGGCACCCTGCTGCGGGCGAAGGCGACGCCCGACGGGATGCGGGGGTACCTGGTCGGCAAGGTGGTCTCGGTCGCGGGCGGCCTGATCGCGGATCTGGCGATCCTGCTGATTCCCGGCCTGCTGCTCGTCGACGGGCTCGACCTCGCCCCGGCCTCCTGGCTCACGGTGCTGTGGGTCCTGGTGCTCGGTCTGGTCGCGACGCTGCCGCTGGGTGCGATTCTCGGTTCGGTCTTTCCCAGCGCCCGGGCCCAGGGACTGGTACAGCTGCCCGTGCTGGGGCTGATCGCGATCTCGGGCATCTTCTACCCGGTCACCGCGCTGCCGGACTGGGTGCAGTGGATCGCTCAGCTGTCGCCGATCTACTGGCTCGGGCTCGGCACCCGATCCGCTTTGTTGCCTGACGCAATGGTCGCGGTCGAGATCGGCGCGGCGTGGCGGCAGGCCGAGACCGTGGCTGTGCTGGGTGTCTGGGCGGTGCTGGGATTGCTGATCGCCCCGCTCGTCCTGCGCAGGATGGCGCGGCGGGAATCGGGTTCCTCCGTCGCGACCCGTCGCGACCGGGCGTTGCAGCGGGTCGGCTGACGCAGCCTAGACGGGCTCGCCGTTCACGAGTCGGGGCTGGGCGGACGGGCCGGTGCGGAAGGCGACCTCGCGCGGGGTGGGCTCGTGGCCGGCCGCGCACTGCAGCTTCACGGTCACCTGCTCGTCGCAGCCCCGGTGGTGCACGACCAGGGGCGGCCCGTCGTCGAGCGGCAGGTGCTCGTCGCCCCACTGCACCAGGGCGACCAGTACCGGGTACAGGTCGAGACCGGCCTGAGTGAGCCGGTACTCGTAGCGCTCCCGCTGGCCGGGCAACCGGTAGGGGACACGGCGCAGCAGACCCCGCTCGATCAGCCGGGCGAGCCGGTCGGTGAGCACCTGACGGGGGATCTCCGTCCGGGTCCGGATGTCCTCGAACCGGCGGAGGCCGACGAAGACCTCGCGCAGGACGTGAAAGGTCCACTTGTCGCCGAGGATCTCCATCGTCCGGCTGATCGTGCAGTTCGCCGTCGACCAGCGCAGTGCTTCCGGCATCGTCTCCTGCTCGCTCATGCTGCGAGGATAAGTCCACTTGACAGACTCAGCCAACCCGGCCACGCTGACTCTGTGAACCAGACTCAGGTGGCACCGGTGGTCGAGCACCCGCGGACGGGCGACGGATTCGTCGTTCGGCCGGCCGGTCCGGGGGACCGCGGGGCGCTCACCGAGATGCTCACCGGGCTGTCCGACCTGAGCCTGTACTTCCGGTTCCAGACCGCCGTCGGCCGGCCGCCGCGGCCCTCGCTGATCGATCCGCTGGTCGAGCCGACGGGCGGGTGCTGGGTCGCCGAGCACGAGCACCGCCTCGTCGCGCACGCGATGTGGGCCTGGGCGCACGGTGTCACCGGCGCGCCCACCGCCGAGCTGGCCATCGTCGTCGCGGACCCGTGCCAGGGACGCGGGCTCGGTCTGCGGATGGTCGCCCTGGCCGCGACGCACGCCGTCGCGGCCGGCGCCGCGCAGTTCCTGGTCGTCGTGAGTGCCGCCAACGATCGCACGCTGCGCCTGGTCCGCCGCCACTGGCCGACTGCGCAGGCCGAGCGTGACGGCGCGCTCATCAACTTCCTGCTTCCCGCCACCCACGCCACCTGGCTCGCGTGACAACTGCCGCGGTCGGCTGCATCGCCCAGGACGGAAAGCGAAGCGAAGGTTTGCCACCGCCTGCGCGGGTTACCTGGGGCCTCCCGTCGCCCGGTCTTCCGAGGAGCCAGGGCGACCGGGGGCCGCGCCCCCGGCGCGGCGGGTGCCGGCGGCCAAGGCGAACCGCCGGCACCCCCTCCGGCTGACGTCCAGTTCGTCCGGCCGTGGTCGGTCAGCTCTTCCGGCACCAGAACACGGCGTGGCCGCTGTCGCCTTCCGGCTGGAACCCTTCGGTGACGACTTCCAGCCCCGCGGCGGTGAACCAGGCGCGGTACGTCGCGCGGTCGGCATGGCTCCACCACATCGTGGCGTCCCCGCCGAGCCAGCCTTGCTCACTGCCGGTCCAGGCGGTGTCTCCGGTTGTCGCCAGCAGCGAACCTCCCGGTCGCAGCCAGCCCGCGACCCGGCGTACGAGCGGTTGCTGCTCGTCGAGCGGTACGTGGATCAGGGCGTACAGGCACACCACTGCGTCGAACGCCGCGGTCGGAAACTCGACGGCCGTCGCGTCGCCCTGCAGGAACGACGCCCTCGGTACGAGCCTCCGAGCCCGCTCGACCTGCACCTCGCTCAAGTCGACGCCGGTCACCGCGTGCCCCGCGTTCACCAACGCACGGGCCATCGGTACGCCGTTCCCGCAGCCGAGATCCAGCACGTCGGCCCGCTCCGGCAACCGCTCGAGCAGTCCCGCGATCCACGGCGCATAGTCCGCCTCGCCCGCGTCGTCGGCCCGGTACCGGTGCGACAGCACGTCGTACCCCCGCCGCACCACCTCCTTCGGATCCACACCCGAAGTATCCGGTGTACGGCGACCCAGCCCGCCGCTGCTGCCCCGCCGGACTCTCGTGGGTCAACCCATCAGATGCATGGTTGGCCCACCAAATTCTGACTGGCCAACCATGTCTGCGACGGGTCAACCCACGAGAGTCGGTGTCCGTCGGCACGGCGTTCGTCAGCCGGCGGCGGGGGGGGGGTGGTTGGTCAGGGCTGGGAGTCGCCGTTCTCGTCCTGGTCGTCCTCGGCGACGTGGCCGTCCGGGCGGCCTTCTTCCGGCGCCGTCATCGTCGGCTCGGCGTCCTGGTCCTCGTACTCGTCACCTTCGGGAGTCTGCTCGCTCATCTCGCGTCGGTACCCGGCCGGACGACGATCATGCGCCCCGACCACCGGCGCTCACTGCTCCTCGTCGCGCGCGGGCGGCAGCGTCGGATAACCGAGCATCGGGTAGAGCCCGACGGTGAACCCGTACGCCGTGTCGCCTCCGCGCGGCAACCGGTCGAACTCGTGGATCACCTGCACCACCCGTCGCCAGAACTCCGCCGCCTGGTGCTCCGGGATGCGCGCGTGCCGGATGAACGACCGCAGCTGCCCGGCGTCGTACGCCTGCGCCGACTCCTTCGCCGCGACCTCGAAGTCGTTGAAGTCCTGGGGCAGTTCGTCGCCGTCGGCTTGCCGGCCGAGTCCGACGTAGAACATCCGCGCGACCCGCCCGTAGTACCGCTCCTCGATCGCCCGCACCCGCCGGGTCCGAACCACCCGCAGCAGGCCCGCGTCGGCGAGCACCTTGACGTGGTGCGCCACCGTGCTCTTCGGCCGGCCGACCGCGGTCGCCAGCTCGGTGACCGTCGCGGCCCGCTCGTGCAGCAGCCCCAGGATCGTCGTCCGCAGCGGATCGCTGATCGCCCGCACCTGCTCGGCGGTGGTCAGCTCGAGCGTCTCCGCGAGCTCGTAGTCGGGCACCGGGCTGTTCACCATGGGCAAATCATACTAATATCCCCGACTGTTCGAGATATTTGGATCATTCGCACCGAAAGCGAGCAGATGATGGCCGAGGTCGTGCTGTACCACCACGCGCAGGGGCTGACCGAAGGGGTGCTGGCCTTCGCCGAAGAGCTGCGCCGCGCAGGGCACACCGTGCACACACCAGACCTCTTCGAGGGGCAGGTCTTCGGCACCCTCGACGAGGGCCTGGACTACGCCCGGCAGACGGGTTTCGGCGCGGTCGGCGCCCGCGGGATCGCCGCCGCCGAGGCGCTGGGCGACGCCGTCGTGTACGCCGGGTTCTCGCTCGGGGTCATGCCCGCGCAGCAGCTGGCCCAGACTCGTCCGGGCGCTCGCGGAGCGCTGCTCTACTACTCCTGCGTGCCGGTCTCGGAGTTCGGTGAGGCGTGGCCGGCCGGTGTCCCGGTCCAGATCCACGGCATGGACGGGGACCCGTTCTTCGTCGAGGAGGACGGCGACCTCGACGCGGCCCGCGCGCTCGTCGCCTCCACCGACCAGGCCGAGCTCTTCCTCTACCCCGGCAAGGAGCACCTCTTCGCCGACTCCTCGCTCCCGTCGTACGACGAGGCGGCCGCGACCCTGCTGACCACCCGGACCCTCGAGTTCCTGGCCCGCCTCGACTGAGCGGTCAGCTGCCGTCGGCGAGCTGGGGGAGGGCTTTCAGCAGGCTGCGGCGATCGGCGGCGGTCAGTGGGCTGAGCAGCTCCTCCTCCATCGCGCGGACGTCGGCGCGGGCGGCGGTCAGGCGGGTGGTGCCCGCGTCGGTGAGGCGGACGATGCGCACCCGGCGGTCGGAGGGATCCGGCTGCCGGGCGACGAGGCCGTCGGCTTCCAGGTCGTCGAGCAGGGCGATCAGGCGGCTCTTGTCGTAGCCGATCGCCTGCGCCAGGGCCTGCTGGGTGGCGGGCGGCTGGTCGCTCAGGCAGACCAGCACGCTGTACCCCCACATGGACAGGCCGTGGCGCTCCAGCAACGGGCGCTCCGCCTCCGCCAGCCGGCGGGTGATCCGGGCGAACAGCGCTCCGAGGTCCTCCCGTTCCATGTCCCCGAGTGTAGGGATGACAAATCATAAGCAACTGCATATGATCAGCACATGCATACTAAATTGACGCTGCGCTGCGAGACGCGCTCCATCTCCGTCCAGGCCCCGCCGGCCGCCGTGCTCGACCTCGTCGCCGACCCGCGCAACCTGCCGCGCTGGGCGCCGGGTCTCGGCGACTCGGTGCACGCCGACGGTGACGACCACTGGCTGATCAGGAACGGCACGTCGACGACCCGGATGATCGTGCGCGTCGCCCGCGAGCAGGGAACCGTCGACATGCTGTCGGCCGACGATCCCCGGCTCGGCGCCTTCACCCGGGTCCTGCCCAACGGCGACGGCAGCGAGTACCAGTTCTCGATGCTCTTTCCCGACAGCGTTCCCGAGCCGGCGGTGCAGGAGCAGCTGACGGTCGTCGAGGCGGAGCTGGAAGCCGTCCGCACGCTGTGCGAGGCGGCCGGGTCACCAGGTGACGTTGAGTAGCTCGAGGCCGCGGAAGAAGTAGTCGGCCCGCCACCGCGGTTCGCCGTCGAGCCGGGCGGTGGGCAAGCGGGTGGCGGCGACCCGGGC
Organism: Kribbella flavida DSM 17836; assembly: GCF_000024345.1. Classification (NCBI taxonomy): domain Bacteria; kingdom Bacillati; phylum Actinomycetota; class Actinomycetes; order Propionibacteriales; family Kribbellaceae; genus Kribbella; species Kribbella flavida. The sequence goes on from NC_013729.1 coordinate 2,033,401, forward strand.
CGCCGTACGCAGCTCGTAGCGAGCCATGGTCGCGCCGGGGCAGCGGTGGTCGCCGGCACCGAAGGACAGGTGCTGCCGCGCGTTCGGCCGGTCCAGCACGCAGATGTCCGGGTCGGGGAAGAAGCGTTCGTCGCGGTTCGCCGAGCCGAACATCAGCAGCAGCGGTGTTCCGGCGGGCAGGTCGACGCCGCCGACGGTGACGTCGCGGGTGGTGACGCGCAGCAGCCCGCGATGCGGCGCGTCCATCCGCAGTGCCTCCTCGACGATGTCCTCGACCTGGCGGGCGTCGGTCGCGCGCTCCCACAGTGCCGGTTCGCGCAGCATCAGGAAGAGCGTGGAGAGAATGCCGTTGCGGGTCGTGTCGAAGCCCGCGACCCAGTGCAGCAGCGCGCTGTAGAGCAGCTCGTCGTCCTGCAGCGGCGCGACGCCGGCGCCGGGATCGCCCGCGGCGTACGTCGAGAAGACGTCGTCCCGCGGCGACTCCCGCCGGTCGCGCACCCAGTCCGCGGCCCAGTCCTGGTACTCGTGCAGCTGCCGGGCCGCCTCGAGCTTGCGGTCCAGCGGCGCGGTCGGGGTCAGGATCGCGGCCATCGCGTGCGCCCAGCCCTCGAACCGCCGATGATCCGCCTCCGGTACGCCGAGCAGCGTGTTCGTCGCCCACAGCGTCAACGGGTCGGCGTACGCGGCGGCCAGGTCGGCCCGGCCGTCGGCGGCGACCTCGTCCAGCAACGCGTGCGCCTGCTGCTCGATGCGCGGCGCGAGCGCGCTCACCCGGGGACCGCGATGGGCGCGCAGGAAGTTCGTCCGCATCCGGGTGTGCCGTGGCGCGTCCACCTCGACTCCGCTCGCGATCGTCTCCACGAGCGCGAACCCGGGCAGCGCGCGAATCACCTCCGGCGGGTTCGAGGCCGCCGGCACCGGCAGTGACCCGACCGACGAGAACGTGCCGGGGTCGTGCACCACCCGCAGGACGTCCTCGTACCGGGTGACCAGGTAGGCGCCGCCCATCATGGCGCTCGGCATGACCGGTCGTTCGTCCCGGAGCTGGGCGAAGTAGGGGTACGGGTCGTCGCGGTGGGCGGAGAACGGATCGAAGTCGGCGTACTCGGACACGGACTGCTGGGCGTCAGTCACGGCGATCCTCCGGGTCGGAACGGCTGGATTCAGTCTTGGCCCTCGGCTGCCCGGTGGGAAGGGGCGGGAACGCTGAACGCGAGCAGCGCGGTGTCGTCCGCGAGCGGGACCTGGAAGCTGTGCAGGACGGCGGAGAGCGCGTCGATCAGCGTCTGGGCCGGCGCTCCGGCGTACTGGGTGGCCAGGGTTCGCAGGGCTTCGTCGCCGTAGAAGTCACGCGGGCCGCCGACCCGTGCCTCGGTCAGGCCGTCGGTGTAGAGCAGCAGCGTGTCCCCGGGCGCGAGCACGATGCCGGTCGGCGGGAAGTTGCTCGCGGGCAGGATGCCGATCAGTGTCCCGTCCTCGCTGTCCAGGAAGCTGCTGCTGCCGTCGGCGCGCAGCAGCAGCGGCGGCGGATGCCCACCGGAAGCAAACTTCACGGCGACACGGCCGCTGCCGGGGTCTGGCACGAGTGTCCCGAAGACGGCGGTGCAGTAGCGCGGGTCACCGTCGGTGTACCGCTGGTGCAGTACGGCGTTCAGCGTGCCGATCGCGGCGCCGGGGTCGTGCATCGCGGCGGCGCGCAGGGTGTAGCGCGCCAGCGAGGTGACCGCCGCGGCCGCCGGACCCTTGCCGCAGACGTCGCCGAGGAAAAACGCCCAGCGGTTGCGATCCACGGCGAACACGTCGTAGAAGTCGCCGCCGAGCTGCTCGGGCGAGGCCATGTGGTAGTACGCCGCGACCTCCAGCGCCGGCACCTGCGGCAAGGTGGCCGGCAGCAACGACTGCTGGAGAACGGCCAGCGCGTCCTTCAACCGGGCACGGTCGGTCTCCGCCTGCCGTTGCGCCGCCTCGGCCGCCTGCCGGCCCCGCAGCAGTTCCTCCTCGTACGCGCGCCGGATGTGGGCGTCGAAGACGGTGGTCCGGATCAGCAGCGGCTCGCCGGCGGCGTCCCGCTTGACGGCCGACGACACCAGCACCGGCAGCCGGCCGCCCGCCGGCTGCTTGAGCTCGAGAGCGACGCCGCTGATCTCGCCCTGCATCCGCAGCAGCGGTGCGAAGTGCGTCTCGTGGTACAGCCGGCCCCCGACGGTCAGCAGGTCGGTGAACCGCAGCCGCCCCACCACGGCCTCCCGGGGCAGACCGATCCAGTCGAGCAGGGTCGCGTTGATCTTGACGATCCTGCCGTCCATCGCGGTCGACAGGTGGCCACTGGGCGCGCTCTCGTAGACCTCCTCGGCACTGTCCTCGACCGGGCCGGGCGATCCTTCGGCCCGCGCTGGGCGGTCCGTCATCGGAGTCCCGCGAGGAAGTCGAGCAGCGCCTTGTTGGTCGCCTCCGGCGCCGACAGGTGCGGACAGTGCCCGGTCGCGTCGAGCGTGACCAGGGTCGAGCCGTCGATGGCGGCCTGCACGTACGCACCGACCTCCCGGGGTGCGATGACGTCCTCGGCCGACTCCAGGATCAGTGTCGGCACCCGGACGGAGCGCAGGTCGGCGCGGGAGTCGGACAGGAACGTCGTCCGGGCGAACACCCGGGCGATCGCCGGGTCGGTCGCACAGAAGCTGTTGGTCAGCTCGTCGCCCAGCTCCGGCCGCTCGGGGTTGCCCATGATCACCGGCGCCATCGCCGCGGACCAGCCGAGGTAGTTCGACTCCAGGGAGCTGAGCAGCTCGTCGATGTCCTCGCTGCTGAAGCCGCCGCGGTAGTCGCCGTCGTTCAGGTAGCAGGGCGACGGCCCGACCATCACCAGTGCGCCGATCCGCTCCGGCGCCTGCCGCGCCGCCAGGACGCCGACCATCGCGCTGACCGAGTGCCCGACGAACACCGCGTCCCGCAGGTCGAGCGCGGCACAGACCTCCAGCGCGTCCGCGGCGTACCCGTCGAGCGAGCAGTACCGCTGCTCGTCGAACGCCGCTGACTGCGACCGGCCGGAGCCGACGTAGTCGAACAGCACGACCCGGTGGTCGGGGGCCAGCGCGGGCACCGTCAGCCGCCACATGTTCTGGTCACAGCCGAAGCCGTGGGCCAGCAGCACCGTGCGCCCGGCGGGGTTGCCGGTGACGGTGACGTTGTTCCTGCGCAGGATCTCCACGCAGGCCATCTTGGCAGGCGAAGCGTTACGGCCGCAGGTGGCCGGGGCAGGGCGGCTCGCTGCCGACGTCGGCCAGGTCGTAGGCGACCAGCGGGCACCGGGTGCAGTACAGCAGGCCGTCGTCGGGGTCGACGAGCAGGTCGTGGCCCCGGGCCTGGTCGGCGACCGGGCAGCGGCTCTCCTCGACCTCGAGCCGGTCGACGAAGTGGGCGTCGCACCGGATACAGACCGGACCGGAGCCGAACCGCCCCTGCGTCGACAGTCTCGGCAGGTCCACCACCTGGTGACCGTTGATCTCAGCGAACGAACCGATCACGGTCGTCGCCTCCTCCCGTTGTCTGCACTCACCCCTGGGTACCCACCAGAGGCGCACTGTCACCAGTGATGTGCGCGACTGCGCCGCCGGGGCCCGTCACGAGGGCAGTTTGCGCGTGTCGATCAGCTGCTGGGCGACGTCGCGCAGCTTCGTGTTGGTGTCCTGCGAGTACCGCTTGAGGATCTCGAACGCCTTGGCGTCGTCGAGGTCGAAGCGCTCCATCAGGATGCCCATCGCCTGGCCGACCAGCTTGCGCGCGTCCACCGCGGCGATCATCGTCTCGCCGTCGCGCGCCGAGGCCACCGCCACCGAGGCGTGCCGAGCCAGGATGTGCGCGATCGCCTCGTCGTCGGCGTCGAACGCGTTCGGGGTGGCGTTGAACAGCGCCAGTACGCCGATCAGCTGCCCGCCGGCCCACATCGGCACGTGCAGCACCGACCCGATGCCGTACTCGGCCAGCCGCGCGGTCCAGGCCGGCCACCGGGTCTCGGCGGCGACGTCCGGAACGTGGACCGGAACCCCCTCGGTCAGCGCGGTCAGCAGCGGTCCCTCGCCGGAGTCGATCTGCTCCTGGTAGATCCGCGCCACCACCGGGTCGGTGACCGCGCCGATCTCCCGGTCGCCCCGAGCCGTCAGCACCACCCCGGCGTACGAGCAGGCCTCGGCCTGCAGCGCGAACTGGACGACGGCGTCCACCGTCTCCTCCACCCCGACCGCGTCGTGCAGGTCGACCGCCAGCTGCGCGAACGCGTCGGCTCCCAGCGGCCCCTGGGCGCCGGCGTCCGCCTCGCCCTGCGGCACCGCCGCATGCTGTTCCTCGACCGATCGGGCCGAGCCGTACTGAGTCATGCCCCATATGATGCCTGCCGCCACCAGCTGCCCCAACACGAACGTGCTCACGAGCCCTGCTGAGGGATCGCCGGAGCGATCAGGCCGGCGCCATTCCTGCTCTGTCGCCCGGCCGGGTCCGCACGGCGACGTGGACGAGCAGAGCCGTGAGCAGCACGATGCAGATCGGGTCGAAGACCATCGCGACCGCACTGGCCTCAGCCCGGACGTCGGGGCGGAACAGCGTCAGCATCAGCGCGCCGCCCTTGGACACCACTGCCGCAATCGCCACGGGCACCCGGACGTCGGCCCGGAACGCCGCCCACACCAAGGCCGCTCCGAGCAGCAGCTGGAAGATGCCGCGGTGCTGCAGCAGGGTGAGCACGACCGGATCGGGATCGCTGACGCCGTACGACGCGAGCTGGCCGGGGTCGACCAGGGCCAGCGCTGGTGTGGCGGTCAGGACCCCCATCAGCAAAAGCGTGACCCGGATGACGCGTTCGGGGATCTGGACCATGGTCAGCCTCTCGATATGCGGAGTGAACTATCTATAGTTAACTACGCATAGTCCCCTCTGTATAGTCGCCGCATGCGAATGGCCGAGCTGAGCGAGCGCAGCGGCGTCGCGATTCCGACGATCCGGTTCTACCTGCGCGAAGGCCTGCTCGCGCCCGGCCGGGCGACCAGCCCGAACCAGGCCGAGTACCACAGCGAGCACGTCCGCTCGCTCAAGCTGATCCGGACCCTGGTGGAGGTCGGCGGGTTGTCGCTCACCCGCGTCCGCGAGGTGCTCGAGTTCATCCGGGCCAAGGACTCCGAGCTGTACCCCGTGCTGGGTGGAGTGCAGTACGCACTGATGGAGCCGCCTGCCGGCATCGACGACGAGGCCGGCCGGGCCGCCCGCGACCAGGTCGACCGGTTGGTGGCGGACCGGGGCTGGCAGGTCCGGCCGGACAACCCCGCCCGCGTCGCGCTGGCCCACGCGCTCGCGTCGCTGAACCGGCTCGGCCAGGACGACGTCGCCGCCAAGCTCGACCTGTACGCCGACGCCGCCGAGACGCTCGCCCGTCGTGAGGTGCCCGACCTGCTCGGCCGCGACTCGGTCGAGGCGATGGCCGAGGGTGTCATCGCGTACGACGTCCTCGGCGACGCCCTGGTCTCCGCCCTGCGCCGCCTCGCCCAGGAATCCGTCGTCACGGTGCACCTGCGCCGTACGCCGTAGCCCGCTGCCGGCCCGTCCGAATTACGGCCGATCGGCGGGCCGGTCGTTAGTGGCGTGCGTCGAGGGGTACGGCACCGCCTCCCGGCCGGTGCGGCTGGGGAGTCGAAGGGAGCCCTGAATGGACGCACGGGTGAAGAGCCTCGCGGTGGTCGCCACGACCGCCGGCGGCGCCGTACTGCGCAAGGTGCTGAACCGGGCACCGAGTGGCTGGCCGTCGACCGAGCACGCCGATCCCGAGCGGTGGCGGGTGGTGACGGTGTACCGGTCGATCGACGAGATCGGCGAGACCCTGCCCGAACCGCTGGCCGAGCTCGGCGACGAGATCGAGGTCCGGCTGACGCCCGCGCCCGGCGACAAGGGCACGGAGGTCGCGGCCCGGCTGCGGTCCGCGACCGGCCAGGACAGCGCGGACAAGCTCCGGACCCTGCGGCGGGCGCTGCGCGACGCCAAGCAGATCCTCGAGGTCGGCTGGGTGCTCGAACCCGGCCGGCACACCACGACCCAGCCGACGGCGCTCAACGAACCCCTGCGCAAGGCGACCGCGCACGCCAAAGAGGAGGGTGTGCTGTGAAGGCCCTGGTGTGGACCGGCGTCAACGAGACCAGCGTCGAGGAGGTCCCGGACCCGGTGATTCAGAATCCCGGCGACGTGATCCTCAAGGTGACCCGGACGGTGACCTGCGGCTCGGACCTGCACCTGCTCGGCGGCTACATCCCGTTCCTGGAGAAGGGCGACGTGCTCGGCCACGAGTTCGTCGGCGAGGTGATCGAGGTCGGCTCCGAGGTCCGGCGCCACCGGATCGGCGACCGGGTGGTGGTCTGCTCGTTCGTGTCCTGCGGCCGGTGCTGGTACTGCAAGAACGAGCTCTACTCGTCCTGCGACAACGGCAACACCAACCCCGGCATCACCGACCTGCTCTGGGGCTCCAACCCCGGCGGCTGCTACGGGTACTCGCACGCGATGGGTGGCTTCGCCGGCAGCCACGCCGACTACATCCGGGTCCCGTACGCCGATGTCGGCGCGTTCACGGTGCCGGACGGGGTCAGCGACGAGCGGGCCTTGTTCGCCTCCGACGCGGCCCCGACCGGCTGGATGGGCGCGGACCTCGGCAACGTGCAGCCGGGTGACGTCGTCGCGGTGTGGGGCGCCGGCGGGGTCGGCCAGATGGCCGCGCGTGCCGCGATGCTGCTGGGTGCCGAGCAGGTGATGGTGATCGACCGTTTCGACTACCGGCTGGAGTCGACGCGCCGGCACATCGGGTGCGAGACGCTGAACTACGAGCAGACCGACATCTCCACTGAGCTCAAGGAGCGGACCGGTGGCCGCGGACCGGACGTCTGCATCGAGGCGGTCGGGATGGAGGCGCACGGCTCCGGCCCGTCGTACGCCTACGACCAGGTGAAGCAGCAGCTCCGCCTGCAGAGCGACCGGCCGACGGCTCTGCGGCAGGCGATCTACAGCTGCCGCAAGGCGGGCACGGTCTTCGTCCTGGGGGTCTTCGGCGGCTTCGCCGACAAGTTCCCGCTCGGCGCGGTGATGAACAAGGGCCTGACCCTGCGCGGCGCCCAGCAGCACGGCCAGCGCTACATCCCGATGCTGCTGGACCGGATGGAACGCGGCGAGCTCGTCACCGAGCACCTCGCGACCCACACCATGCCGCTGTCCGAGGCCCCCGCCGGCTACCAGATGTTCAAGGACAAGACCGACGGAAACCTCCGCTCGGTCTTCCTTCCCACCGGCTGACCGCTCATCCACGACCGCCCCCCCGGACGCTCTAGAGTGGTGCTGCGCCGGGGGGAGTCGAGCGGCAGGGGATTGGCATGACGGTGATGGGGGAAGAGCCTCCGGCGACCTGGTCGGACGAACTGCACCGGACCGGTCGGGTGGTCTTTCCCGCGCGCCCGCGTTTCGTCTGGCGCTGCGTCGGCTTCGTCTGGTTGTTCTTCGGGCTGACCCAGCTGTCCTCGCTCGTGGACGCGCTGGACCGGGGCGGCGTACGGCTGGTCATGTTCTTCCTGGCCCTCGCCGTCGCCGTCGCCGCCACCGGCTGGGCCTGCTCGCTGGTGCTGGCCCGTCGCCCCGCCTTGACCGTCGACCGGGACGGCATCCGCAGCGGGAAGCACTTCCTGCCGTGGACCGAGATCGGCGCGGTCGGCGCCGTGTACGGACCCTCGTTCTCCCGCGTCTTCCCGATCCTCCCGAAGGACCGCTGGGGCCGCCACGTCATGGTCGGCAAGCTCGCGGTCGAGGACGTCTCCGCGCTCGCCCACTGGCTGGAGCAAGCCCTCGCGCAGCAGCAGACCTCCCGCTAGCCCCACGCCAGCGTTATCCGAGGGCCACGTCGGCGAACACCGCGTAGTGGTCGGACGGCGGCAGCCCGTTGTCCTCGGTCAGGCCGCGGATCCCGGCGTCGAGTACCTGCAACCGGTGCGGATCGCGGTGCGTGGCGAGGATGTAGTCGATCCGATGGTCCTCGATCCACTCACCGTGCCCGAGATACGGGTTGCCCGAGCTGTAGGTGTGACCGGCATCCGCCCGGCCGGACCAGCAGTCGGTCATCCGCTCGGTCAGCAGGCTGATCTCGGGGTGGTCCGGCGGAGCATTCAGGTCGCCGGCCAGCACGACCAGGCCGTCCCGCGTCGTCAGGTCCCGCACCAGCTCGTCCAGCACCTTGGCCTGTGCCATCCGTTGCTCGGCGTGGTCTTCTTCCCAGTCCAGGCAAGTGGTCACGAAGTCGACCCGCGGCCCCGGCGCCGCCGGCTCGATGTGCAGCGCGACCGTCTCGCCCCGTACGTGGTGCCGCTGAACCGCCGCCAAGGGCCACCGGCTCAGCACCGCCAGCCCCAGCTCGACCTCCGGGTCAGCGTCTGTGGGCATCCTGGACTTCGCGAACGCCGCGTGCAGGCCGAGCCGGGCACCGAGTACGTCGGCCTGCGTGGTCTCGGGGGTCGACCAGGCTTCCTGCACCGCGACCAGGTCGGGCTGCAGCGACCGGACAACCGCCACGATCGCGTCCTCCCGCTCCCTCCACCGGTCTCCGAACCGCCCCCAGACGTTCCAGGTCATCAGCCGCACAGCAAACCCTCCGAAATTCGCAGGCACCAGGTCGTGCCCCGGTACCCGATGGTCCGGTCACGTCAACTCGCTTCGGTCTCTTGCTGACTGACGCACACGGTGGACCGTGCCAACGGCAGGATGGTGGCCATGGAGCGACAGGAGATGGAGGCGTTCTACCGGCGCTACCTGCAGCGCTGCAACGAACGCCGGTTCGCTGAGCTGGGGGAGTTCGTCGCCGAGGACGTCGAGGTGAACGGGTCGCCGGCAGGCCTGGCGGAGTACGCCGGTGGGCTGGCCGCGGTGATCGAGCTGGTCCCGGACTTCCAGTGGGAGTTGGAGCATTTGCTGATCGACGGCAGTTGGCTGAGCGCGCGTCTGATCGACACCGGGACGACGCCGACCGGACGGTCCGCGACCAAGCAGGAGCTTGCGATGTACCGGCTGGACGGCGGCCGGATCGTGCAGTGCTGGGGCGATCTGGACCGCGAGCAGTGGACGACCTGAGCCGTCAGCTCACCGGGATGACGGTGTAGCCCCGGCGGCGGATGGCGTCGAAGGCGCGGTCACGGACCTCGTCGGACCCGAAGACGGCCACCACCTTCTTGGTGACCAGGTCGAACTCGGGCGGATCGACCCCGAGCTCAGCCAGGAGCCGGGTGATCGTCTGCGTGCAGTGGCTGCAGGTCATGTCCGGGACCTCGAAGACCTGACCGCCCGAGCTCGTCCCGGCACCGGCCGGCGCGGTGTGCTCGACCTGGACGGTGTCGAGCAGCCGGACGAACGTCTCCACGAAGGCCTGTGACAGCCCGGACAGCACGCTCGCCCGGTGCCCGTCGGCCTGGTGGGTGACCTGGCCGAGGCAGCGTGGACGTTCGCCTTCGCGCAGATGCGCGTACTGCGCGGCGCTCGACGGCGTGGTTCCGTGTGAGTCGAGCAGGGTCTCCAGCTCGACGTTGGCCAGCTGGGCCCGCTGGGCGAGCTCGCGCGCATGAGCCAGCTGAGCATCCTTGAGCGCGCGCAGGGCGATGGTGGTGTCGACGGAGTAGCGCAGGCCGTCGGCGAAGGTGACGAACGATGCCGGGACGATGCCGCGCCGGTAGGTCGTTGCCTGCAGCCCCCAGTGCCAGGTGGTCGCCACCGCGTGGAAGATCCGCCCGGCGTGCAGTGCGCGGGCGAACGCGGCGGGCGTCGCGTACGGCGTCTGCGCCGCCAGGTAGGCGTGCTGGACGAGCGTCCGGGCAGCGGCGTCCACGCCGGTCCGGAAGATGTCGAGCGGAGTCTTGTCGGTGGTCGTCGCGGCCAGGATCTGCGCTTCCTGGCGGTCGAGTCGCGCGGTCCGCTCGGCGAGCGTCGTACTGGCGGCGAGCAGCTTCCACAGCGTCAGCGTCGCCTCGCGCGCGACGATCGGGACCACCGCGCCGAGAGGACCGGTGTGCGCGACGTTGACGATGCCCTCGCTGTCCCGCCAGGTGATCCGCGCCCTCGCCGACGTGACCAGGTACGGCGGGCACGGTTGCAGGGAGCGGAGTACGTAGGTGAGCTGTCGCGCGGTCAGATGACTGCCCCGCGCGGGCCGGAGGATCTCCTCCCGGTACTCGATCGTGCGCCGCGCCGGCTGCTCGGGCATCTGCGGCCAGAAGTCCTCGCCACCGGCCAGACCGAACAGGATGCGCGCCGCGGCACCCCGGTCGTACGGAACGCGCGCGGGAACGGCATCACCGACCATCGACACCCTCCCGGCGGCTCGTTCCGTCACGACGAGTCACCTCGAGTTTAGGAACGAACGCCCCGCCCAGCTCTGTCACTCGGCGTGTTCGGAACCCGCGCCAGTCAGCGGCTCAGGTGCCGGTCTTGGTGCCGCCGAGGATCTTCCTGGCCTTGGTGACGCCCGCGTCAGCGGCTCCGTCGAGGTCGTCGGGGGCGCCGGCGAGCACCGACAGGGACAGCACGACGCCGTCCAGGCCGGTGGAGAACAGCACGACCTCGAGGCCTTCGAGCGCGCCGGAGGTCGCGGTCATCCGGACGGCGACCGGGGTGGTGCCGACCGGGGGAGCGGAGACCTCACGGACCATCATCGTCGACCGGCCTTGGCCGGGAATGCTGAGCGTCACGCCGCGGCAGGAGGTGATGGCCGACCGGAAGGACTTCTGCAGCGCCTGGACGGCCGCGGCCGAGCCCATCGCGTCCAGCCCCTCGTCGATGAACGGCCCGTCCTGACCGCCGGAGAACGACCGGTACGCCGACGCCTTCGAGCCCGGCGGCTTCTCCGCGTTCGCGAGCGCCACGAACCGCGCGCACCGGGCGTCCTTCGAGCTCAGCTGACCGGTGTCCTCGCCGCCACCCTCGTCGGGCTCGATGGAGAAGCCCGACGGCAGGTCGGACAACGCCAGCAGGGCCTTGGTGAGCTCGGCGGTGGTCGGCACCTTGGTCACCGGCGGCGCGGGCGTCGGCGAGGCCGTCGGCGTCGTTGTCGGCGTCTGCGTCGGCGTGGCCGACGGCGCGGCCGACGCCTGCGACGGCGAAACGCTTGCTGCCGGCGCCGAATCGCCGCCGCCCGACTCGTTGGAGCAGGCAACCAAACAGATCGCCAGAACAGCCGGAAGGGCGAGACGCAGCGGGGTGTTCTTCAGCACGGGAGCTCCAGTTCGTGGGCATCGTTGGGACGTCGCCGACCAGACTTCCCGGCACACCGAGGGTGATGCTAGCCGGTCGGTCACCTCAGGCGCTATCACTGCACGTAACAGTTCGACCCGCCCCGGAGCTACGCGACCGGCTCAACGCCGTACGGCGAGGTCAGTCGTCCGCGAGCAGTGGCAGGCTCAGCCGGAAGCAGGCGCCTTCGCCGACCGCGGTCTCCAGTTCGACGTCGCCACCGTGGGCACGGGCGAGCGACCGCGCGATGGCGAGCCCGAGGCCGGTGCTCGCCCCGCCCGCGTGGTTCCGGGAGCGGTCGGCCCGGTAGAAGCGGTCGAACACCCGGCCCGCCTGCTCGGCCGTCAGCCCCGGACCGTCGTCCGCCACCTCCAGCACCGCCCGCCCGTACGCCGTACCGACGCCGATGCGAACGGGTGTTCCCGGCGGGGTGTGGGCCGCGGCGTTGCCGACGAGGTTGGTGACCACCTGCCGCAACCGGGCCTCGTCGGCGTGCACCGGTGCCGGACCCGGCGAACCGGCGCCGCCCGGACCGGTGAGCTCGACCGGGCGGGACGGGTCGAGCGCCCGCAGGTCGTGCCGCGCGTCGGTGGCGAGCGTGCGCAGGTCCATCGGGGTCGGGTCGAGCGATCCGTCCGGGGCTTCGTCGAGCCGGGCGAGCAGCAGCAGGTCTTCGGTGAGACCGGTGAGCCGGGTGGCCTCCAGGTCGATCCGGCGCATCGTCTCGTCGACGTCGGTCCGCTCGGGCAGCCCGCCCATCCGGTACAGCTCGGTCGAGCCCTTGATGCCGAACAGCGGCGTCCGCAGTTCGTGGCTGACGTCGGAGAGGAACGTGCGCATCCGGGCCTCGGATGCGGCCCGGTCGGCGAAGGCCTGTTCCAGCTGGCCGAGCATGGTGTTGAGCGACGACGCCAGGTGCCCGATCTCCGTCCGGGGCGAGGCCAGCGCCGGCACCCGCTGGGTGAGGTCGCCGTCGGCGATCGCGGCGGCCGTCTGCTCGATCCGCCGCAACGGCCGGAGTCCGCGGCCCAGGGCGAACCAGCCGGCGGCTGTCAGCAGGACGAGCAGGAGGGCGCCGCTGACGAGGCTGCTGGTCCGCAGGCGGGCGATGGTGGCGTCGGCTTCGGTGAGTGGCGCGGCCGCGACCACCCGGCCGTCCCAGCCGACGGTCGGCCGGGCAACTGCCCGCCAGCGTCCGGAGCCGTCCGCGGCGGGCAACTCGACGGCTGTCCCGTCGGCGCGCATCGTGCGCAGGTTGTCCCGCGACGGCAGGGTCGCATCGTTCAGCTGTGTGGAGTGCAGCCCCCCGACGACCGTGCCTGCCGAGTCCAGGTAGACCAGGGAGGGGCTGCCGACGAGATCGAGCGCCGGGTCGAGCAACTCCGGACGGGCGCGGGGGTCAGCGGTCGTGGGCGGTCCGGTGGTCGGCACGCGGGACACGAGGTCCGTGAACGAGCGCAACTGGCGGTCGATCCGGTCGAGCTGGTAACGCTGCAGATTCTCCGCCACGACCGCGCTGACCAGCGTCAGCCCGGCGAGAAGCAGGCCCGAGGTGAGCAGCAGCAGCCGCGTCCGCAACGAGAGCCGCCTCACTGGCGCGGCTCCCGGATCACGTAGCCGACCCCGTGCACGGTGTGGATGAGCTTCGGCTCGCCGGCGTCGACCTTGCGCCGCAGGTAGGAGATGTAGGTGTCGACGATGCTCATGTCACCGCCGAAGTCGTACTGCCACACCCGGTCCAGGATCTGCGCCTTGCTCACCACCCGCCCGGCGTTCTCCATCAGGTAGCGCAGCAGCCGGAACTCGGTGGGGGAGACCTTGACGGGTTGTCCTTCCCGCGTCACCTGGTGCCCCTGCGCGTCGAGCGTCAGCGGACCCACGGTCAGGACGTCGGTGTGGTGGCCCGCGGTACGCCGCAGGATCGCGCGGATCCGGGCGATCAGCTCCTCCAGGTCGAAGGGCTTGGTCACGTAGTCGTCGGCGCCCAGCGACAGCCCGGTGACCTTGTCGGCCTGGCCGTCACGGGCGGTGAGGAACAGGACGGGCACCGGCCCGCTGTTGTTGCCCACCCGCCGTTCCCGCAGCCGGCGGACCACCTCGAACCCGTCCAGATCCGGCAGCATCACGTCCAGCAGGACCAGATCGGGTGGTTCCGCGGTGGCCGCGGCGACCGCCTCGGTGGCGGTGGCCGCGGACGTCACCTGGAACCCGGCGAAGCGCAGCGTCGCGGCGAGCAGCTCCCGGACGGTCGCCTCGTCGTCCACCACCAGCAGCCGCTCGGCGCGCAACCCCGGCGCCGGACCTGTTCGTTCCACGTCGGCCACCCTACGGACGCCTTCCCACCTCAGACGTCGCGCCGCCGGAAGACGGCGAACGCGGCGACGAGCACGGCGGCCACCCCGAGGCACATGCCGGCCAGGTTCAGCCAGGGGTGCGGGTACGCCGGGTCCGGCAGTGTCGTCATGATCGCGGCCCCGCCCTGGGTCGGCCAGAAGTCGAAGAGGCCTTCCATCCACGACGGGAAGACTCCGGACAGGGCCGGTACCAGGAACACGATGCCGACCAGGGTGGCGAGGGCTCCGGCGGTGGCCCGCAGGATGGTGCCCAGGCCGACGGCCAGCAGGGCGATGGCCGCGAGGTAGAGCCCGCCGCCCGCCACCGCGGCGAGCACCCCGGGGTCGCTGAGCGCGGCACTCGGCACGTCCTGCCCCGCGAGCAAGGCCTGTCCGATCCCGAAGGAGGCGAACATCAGGGCCTGACCGGCCAGCACCGCGACGGCCGTTGCCACCAGCACCTTGGCGGCCAGCAGCCGGTGCCTGCGGGGCGTGGCCGTCAGCGACGTCTGCATCAGGCCGGTCGCGTACTCGGAGGTGACCACCAGGATGCCGAGCACCCCGATGATCAGCTGAGCGACGATGTACGACGTCAGGCTGAGGTTGGTCGGGTCCCAGTCGGCCTTCTCCTCGGCCGTCGAGCTCGCGTACTCGCCGCCGACCGCGCTCATCGACAGAACCGTGATGCCGAGCCCGACGACGACCAGGCCGGCCAGCGTGTACCAGGTGGAGCGCAGACTGCGGAACTTGATCCACTCGGCCCGCACGGTCGCGGCGAACGGGACGGTGGGCGTGGGTGCGCTCATCGGGTCGCTCCCTGGTACTCGATGCTGTCCTTGGTCAGTTCCATGAAGGCGTCCTCCAGCGACGGGCGCTGCGGTGTGAGTTCGGTCAGCGCGACCCCGTGGTAGGCGGCGAGCTTGCCGATCGCCTCGCCGGTCAGGCCGGCGACGACGAGCGAGTTCTCGACGCCGTCGCGGACGACGCCGCCGGCGGCGGTCAGCCGCAGCGCGAAGGAACTTGCCTCGGGCGTGCGCACCAGAACGGTGCCCTCGCCGTTGGCGCGCAGGAACTCGCTCATCCCGGTGTCGGCGATGAGCCGTCCCCGGCCGATGACCACCAGGTGGTCGGCGGTCTGTGCCATCTCGCTCATCAGGTGGCTGGAGACCAGCACCGCCCGTCCCTCCCGGGCGAGCGAGCGCATGAAGTCCCGGATCCACCGGATGCCCTCGGGGTCGAGCCCGTTCACCGGCTCGTCGAAGATCAGCACCCGGGGGTCACCGAGCAACGCCGCAGCGATTCCGAGCCGCTGCCGCATCCCGAGCGAGAAACCGCCCGCCCGCTTGCCCGCCACGCCCTCCAGCCCGGTCTGCGCGAGCACCTCGCCGACCCGCTTCCGCGGCAGACCGTTGCTGACGGCAAGGGCCAGCAGGTGGTCGTGGGTGGTGCGGCTCCCGTGCACGGCGCCCGCGTCGAGCAGCGCACCCACCTCGGTCAACGGCCGCGGCAGTTCGCGGTACCGGCGGCCGCCGATGCCCACCGATCCCCGGGTCGGGTTCGCCAGTCCCAGGATCATCTTCAGGGTGGTGGACTTGCCTGCTCCGTTCGGCCCCAGGAAGCCCGTCACCTGCCCGGCCTCGACCCGGAACGACAAGTCGTCCACCACGGTGTCCGGCCCGTACCGCTTGGTCAGCCCTCGTACGTCGATTTCTGTCATGGCCCGATGCTGACCACCCGCGCTGACCGCTTCCGGTGAAGTTCTGGGAGAACCCTGGGAGTCTTCCGCGCCGCTCGCCCGGACCGGTCCCGGACTCACAGCAAACCTGCAGCTCCGTCAGAGGGTTCCAGGCCTCCCGCTGCGGTGGTCGTGAGCCGATGGCGAAGACCAGACCCAGCTGGCCAGCAGGTCCATGGCTTCGCGTGAGGTGGTGCCGGCTTCGGTGGTGTAGACGAAGAGAGTCTGGTCCGGATCACCCGGCAGGGTGAGGGTTTCGTAGTTCACGGTCAGGTCGCCGGCGACCGGGTGCCGGAACTGCTTGGACCCGAAGGTCCGCTGGTACACGCTGTGCGCGTCCCACCAGGCGCGGAACTCGCAGCTGTGCGCCGCAAGGTCCGCGACCAGTTCCCGGGCGAGCGGGTCGTCGGGGTCGGTGCCGATGTCCAGCCGGAGGTTTTCGACGACCGCCCGCGCTTGCACCTCCCAGTCGCGGCACAACGCCCGGGCCTCGTCGCTGAGCAGGATCCAGCGCGCGTAGTTCCGCTGCTTCACCGGCAGTTGGTCGAAGTCCGTCAGCAGGGCTCGCGCCAGACGGTTGCTGGCCAGGACGTCGGTCCGCCGTCCCAGGATGAACGCCGGCTGCCCGACCAGGGAATCCAGGAACTGGTGCAACCCCGGGCGGACCCGCTGGACCACCGGCGCGGACCGCCGCTTCCGGGGTGCGCTGGTCCCGATCAGGTCGCCGAGGTGGGTCCGGCCGGCGGCGTCCAGGTCGAGCGCGCGGGCGATCGCGTCGACCACTCCTGCGGTCGGCGTGATCCGCCGGCCCTGCTCCAGCCGGGTGTAGTAGTCGGTCGAAACCCCGGCGAGCAGGGCAACCTCTTCGCGGCGCAAGCCGGGGACGCGACGGATCCGCCCGTCGGCGGGCAGCCCGGCGCGGGCCGGATCGACCCTGCTCCGGGCGCGCCGCAGGAAGTCGGCGAGTTCCCGATTGGTGGCTGGCACCGCTCCATCGTCGCAGCAGCGGGCTCGTCCTGCCTGGCCCTCCGCGTCCTGGTCAGCCGTGACCCAGGCCGCGAAGGGCCGGTTGTGGCCCGTTCCGGCGGTCTCCGCAGCGCCACAGTGGAACTGCAGCCGGCGGCACCCGAGCGGCCGGCACCCACAGCGGAGAAGGACTGTTTTCCCATGACCTATCCGACCACTCGACCGGCCACCTGGCTCGTCACCGGAACGTCGCGCGGCCTCGGCCTCGAGCTCGTGCGGCAGCTGCTCGAGCGCGGCGACAACGTCACCGCGACCACCCGCTCCACCGAGCGCCTGATCGCGGGCCTCGACGGCACCGACACCTCCCGACTGCTTGCCGTCAGCATCGACCTTCGGGACCAGGCCGCCATCACCGACGCCGTCCGGCAGGCCACCGAACGGTTCGGTGGCCTCGACGTCGTGGTGAACAACGCCGGCTACGGCTTTCTCGCCGCGGTCGAGGAGACCACCGACGCCGAGGCGCGGGAGATGTTCGACGTCCAGCTGTTCGGGCTGTGGAACGTGCTGCGCGCAGTGCTGCCGGGGTTCCGGGCGCAGCGCGGCGGGCACGTCGTCAACGTCTCGTCCGTGCTCGGCCTGACCGCCGTTCCCGGCTGGGGTCTGTACTGCGCCGGCAAGTTCGCGGTCGAGGGGCTGAGCGAGGCGCTCGCCGGCGAGGTCGCGCAGTACGGCGTGAAGGTGTCCGTGGTGGAGCCCGGGTACTTCCGGACCGACTTCCTGACCACCGAATCGCTGGCGCTGCCGGCGGCGACGACCGACGGCTACGCCGCGATCCGCGAGATGACCGAGAACCACCTGCAGCTGCAGGGCAGCCAGCTCGGCGACCCGGTGAAGGGGGCCGCCGCGATCATCTCCCTCGCCGTGTCCGGCCAGGGCCCGCTGCACCAGCTGCTGGGGTCGGACGCCTACGCGTACGCCAACGCCAAGGTCGAGGCGCTCGTGGCCGACCTCGAGGCCGGCCGCGAGCTTGCCCACAGCACCGACTTCTCCCAGCCCCGGCCCGGCGGCCACCGGCCGGAGGCGCAGCGCCACGCATCGTGATTCGAGCAGGGAAGTTGCCACCCGAACTTATGCAACGCGTGATCAGCGCGACCGCCGGGGTACCCCGCCGGTACCCCGGACCTGAAGGAGCCCATGGTGGATATCGAGCAAGGTCTCAACAACGCGTGGAGCGCGGTAGCGACTTTCGTTCCCAAACTCGTGATGTTCCTGCTGATCCTGCTGATCGGCTGGATCATCGCGAAGGTGGTGTCAAAGCTCGTCGACAAGGTCCTCACCCGGGTCGGCTTCGACCGGGTGGTGGAGCGCGGCGGCGTGAAGAAGATGATGGCCAAGTCGGAGTACGACGCCTCGGACATCATCGCCAAACTGGTGTACTACGCGGTGCTGCTGATTACGCTGCAGGTCGGCTTCGGGGTCTGGGGCCCGAACCCGGTCAGCGCGCTGCTCACCGACATCGTGGCGTGGCTGCCGCGGGCGGCCGTCGCGATCATCATCGTCGTGGTCGCCGGTGCCATCGCCCGGGGCGTGAAGGATCTGATCAGCAACGCGCTGGGCGGCCTGTCCTACGGGAGCACCCTGGCCACGATCGCCTCGGTGTTCATCTGGGCGCTGGGCATCATCGCCGCGCTGAACCAGATCGGTGTCGCCACCACGGTCACCACGCCGGTGCTGATCACCGTGCTGGCCACTGTCGGCGGCATCCTCGTCGTGGGCGCCGGTGGCGGTCTGATCAAACCGATGCAGCAGCGCTGGGAGCGGTGGCTGGACCGCGCCGACACCGAGCTGCCGGCGGCCAAGGCCCACGCCGAGGCGTACCAGCGGGGCCGTGAAGACGTCAGCGGGCAGCCCGCGACCACGGCGATGCCGTCGACCGCGGGGACCCCGTCGGCCGGCTCCAGCGCGCCGGGGTACAGCAACCCGAACCGCTACTGACCGTCACGGCAGCAGTAGCAGTAGCAGAACGGCGGCCGGTCGGCTCTCGACCGGTCGCCGTTGCCGTCGGCGCCGCGACCGCAGAGGAGCCGCCGGCAATTAGGCGGCCAGGGCTCGGCGGTCAGGATTGCGGAACCACTCCGTCGTCCCAGCCGATCCTGGGGCTCGTGCCGCGCCACTCGTCAGCGAGCAGGCACACCGCGGCGAGCCGAAGGTCCAGCCACTCCGCGCCGGCCCACCCGCCCCGGCCGATTCGGCGTACCGGGCGGCCGAGCTCGGCGGCCTGGTCCACCAGACCGCGCCCGTACCCGGCGAGCAGCACCCGCGGGTCGACTCCGCGGCCCGACGGCACCCCGAGCGCCAGGATGTCGCGGACCGCCGCCGCATGCTGATCCAGCTGGGCGACGACCCCCGGAATGCGCAGTGCCGCGGCCAGCTCCGCGCGGCCGAGCGCGTCCCGCAGCCACTCCAGACTCGACTCCACCCGCCGGCGTCCCCGGCCCACCCATGCCTCGAACATGGCGACCACGGTAAATCCCCAGCTCGATCGCCGACAACGCACCATCTCAGTTCTCACCGAGGGTGATGCAGGGCGAGCGCGGTCTGGTGCGCCGCTGCGGGCCGGAAGACGGCTCCGTCGCGTCGGACTCCGCCGGGCTTCGCGCGGCCGTCCGGGCGGAAACCGTCATCGGGGATGCACGCCTCCACTCTACGAAGCAGCGGTGCACGCCGAGCTGGTTGAGGGCGGCCCCGGCGCTGCTTTCCGAACGCCGGGGCCTGGGCGCCAGGCACTCGAAATGCAGCCTGGAGCCGTACGCGGCCAGTTCCCCTTGGGCGGACTGGCACACGCGAGGCGTCACGCCGGGCGTGGCGGTCACTCTCCGCTGCGGGCCGCGGTGCCCACGCGTTGGAAGGTGGACTGGCTGCATCTACGATGCGGATGGAAGAACCACGTTCTATCGAGGGGTGACTCCGTGGCGCGAACGATCGGGCGGGAAGCGGGGTCCGGCACGCAGAGTGTCGAGCGGGCGCTGGTGCTGTTGTCGGAGTTCACCGAGGCGCATCCGCAGCGCCGCGTCTCCGAGCTGGTCGAGGCGACCGGCCTCGGGCAGTCCACCGTCTCCCGGCTGGTCGGCGCGCTGGTGGCGCTGGGATTCCTGGCGTACGACAAGCGCAGCGGGATGTACGTGATCGGCCCGCGGGTCGTCACGCTGGCCGGCATCGCGCTGAACGAGATGCCGGTCCACCAGCAGGCCCGCCAGGTCGCCCAGAACCTGGCGACCGAGCTCGACCTGGGCGCCAACGTCGCCGAGCGCCACGGAGCCGAGCCGTTCTACCTGTGCCACTTCGAAGGACGGTCCGCCGGGCGGTCGTCCACGCTGATCGGCCGGGGCGGTCCGCTGCACGCCACCGCCATGGGCAAGGCGCTGATCTCCGAGCTGCCGGTGCCGGAACGGACGGAGATTCTCGGCGGCGAGCTGGCGCGGTACACGCCGCACACCATCACCCAGCCGATCGACCTGGACAAGACGCTGCGGCAGGTGCGGGAGCGTGGTTACGCCACCGAGGTCGAGGAGCTGGCCTTCGGGCGGGCGTGCCTGGCCGCGCCGGTCCGCGACCGGACCGGCGCGATCGTGGCGGCGCTGTCGGTGTCCGGCCCGCTGTCGGCGATGAACCTTGCCGAGCGCGAGCAGCTGCTGGCGACGAAGGTCATCGAGCAGGCGGACCAGATTTCGTCCGGTCTGGGGTATCACGCGGCTGCTGCCGTGAGCTGAGCAGTCGCCGCACCACCTTTCATGGTCATCGCAGTGCGGACCCGGGATCGTGCCCGAGCAGAGCCAACTCGTCCCGGGTCGGCAGGCCTTCCCAGTCCCCGCGCACGCCGACGCAGAAGGCGCCGCAGGCAACAGCCCGCTCCAGTCGCCCTTCGACCGGCAGTTCGTCGAGCACCCCACTGAGATAGCCCGCGACGAAGGCGTCACCCGCACCGATGCTGTCCACGACAACTGTCTTCCGCGCAGCTCGATGCACCACCCCCGCCGGCGAGTGCGTCCAAGCACCCTCCCCGCCGGCCGTCACGACCACCTCCCGCGGCCCAGCCTCCAACACTGCGGCGACAGCAGCACCGGCACCGCCATCACCGTCGACCCCGGCACCGCCACTCGCGTCGGCTCCGGCGTCCGTGAGGATGCCGAGCTCATCCGCGGACGCGAACACGATGCTCGCCGACGGAATCAGTGGCCGCAGGCAAGCAGCTGCTTCCTTCTCCGACCACAGCCGCCGCCGGAAGTTCACGTCCAGCGACACGATCGACCCCTGCGCAGCAGCCGCCTGCACGACGTACTCGGTGGCGGCGCGAGCCTCGGGCGAGAGCGCCGGCGTGATCCCGGTGACGTGCACGACGCGCGGCCGCAGACGCTCCAGACCGACCTCGGCGTCCTCCCTGCTCACCATCGCCCCGGCCGACCCGCGCCGGTGGTAGCTCACCCGGGTGACGTCGTGCGCCGGCTGGTCGAAGGCGATGAAGCCGGTGAACGACGTGTCGCTCACCCTGGCGCCGCTCACGTCAACCCCCTCGGCGCGGAGCGTGCGCAGAACCAACTGCCCAGGCTCGTCATCGCCGACAGCCCCGATCCAGGCGGCCCGATGCCCCAGGCGGGACAGTCCGATCGCCACATTGCTCTCCGAACCGGCGATCGACAGCCGCACCGCGCCGCCGAGCCGCAGCGCGGAGTGGGACCGGAGCGACGCCATCGCCTCACCGATCGTCAGGACGTCGGTCATCCGGCGACCGCCTCGAGGAACTGCTGCGCCCGGCTCTTCAGCTGCAGCAGGTCTCCACCCTTCGCCGCATCGCCGAGCAAGGGCGAGCCGACGCCGACGGCGACCGCGCCCGCCCGCAGGTACTCCGGAGCGCTGTCCGCAGTGACGCCCCCAACGGCCACCAGACGGACGTCGGGCAAAGGTCCGCGAAGCTCCTTGAAGTACGACGGCCCGTGCACGCCCGCCGGGAAGATCTTCACCGCCGCGGCACCGAGGTCGACGGCCGCGACGATCTCACTCGGGGTCAGCGCCCCGCAGGCCAGCGGAAGCCCGATCTCCACGCTCCGCAAGGCGCCTCGCGTGATCGCGGGAGTCACGGCGAAGGCCGCACCCGCTTCCAGCACCGCGTCGGCCTGCGAAGCGGTCATCACAGTCCCCGCGCCGAGCAACACGTCGTCGCCGAACTCACCCCGCAGCCGGCCGATCGCGTCGACGCCACCCGGTGTGGTGAGCGAAACCTCCAGCGCCGTCACTCCAGCCTCCACCAGCACTCGAGCACAGGCGATCGCCGTCTCCGCCCCGTCCGCCCGCACGATGGCCAACAACCTGCGCTGCGAAAGCTCGCCCACCAGCTCAAGCTGCCCACGCCCGGCACCGGACTGGATCCCGTCATCCATCATGTGCACAAGATTGCCACGGTGTGGACCTGGTGCAGCCAGCGTTCAGGATTCGGCCCGGCACGCTGACTCACCTGTCTCACCGTGAGCAGTGAAGCGCTCCCAGGTGGCGGCCCGTTCCTGGAGCGGAGCTGTTTCCTGCTCGGCGCAGTTCAGGCGGAGGTGGCGGTCGCCGAAGGCCGCGTCGACGTACCCGCAGTGGTGGGGGTTCACCGGATCGGGGTGCGCGTAGGGCTGGAAGTAGCGGCAGGTGACGCACATCCGCTGCAGCGGGATGTCGCCGTTCTCCTGCAGGGTGCGGATGAGTTTGACCAGGCAGCGCAGAAAGACCGCCTGCTCGGCCGGCTCCAGGCCATCGACCGCGCGGGCCAGGAAGCTGGGCCACTCGGCGGTCTGGTCGGCCACCGCCTCTCCGCGCGGGGTGAGTTTCAAGGCCACGGACCGCTTGTCCGGCCCTGGTTCCTTCGCGACCAGGTCCTTCGCCACCAGCGAGCCGACCGTGTTGCTGGCGGTCGGGGTCGAGACGCCCAGGAGGCCGGCGAGCGCGCCGAGGCGCATCCCGTTCGGGTCGTCGCGCAGCAGGAGTTCGTGGCCAAGCTGGTCGAGGACCGCGCCCAGGTCACCGACGTTGACGTGCAGAAGCTGCACACCGCAGGGTTCGACGACGAAGAGGTGGTGGAGCTGGTGGCGCACGTCGCGCTCAACCTGTTCACCAACTACATCAACGTCGCGCTGGCCGTCCCGGTCGACTTCCCGAAGGTCCGCCTGCTGAACTCCTGACCCGTCGGCGGGTGGGTCGCGAGAGCACTGACCCACCCACCGCTCGGCTCCCACCTGGGCGGTCGTCCGTCGTCGAGCAACCGAACAGGCCGGCCACCCAGTAGTCATCGAGAACCGCCCGGTTGCCGATGACGAAGGAGTTCGCCCTGATGCGACAACCCGTGAGGACGCTGGCCACGCTCGGCCTCGCAGCACTGCTCGGCAGTCTGCTGACCGTCTCCGCCCCCGCTGCGACCGCCCGTCCAGCCGCGCAGCCGCCTGTCGGCAGCGGCCCGCCGCGAACAGTCACCCTGATCACCGGCGATCGCGTCGAGGTCGTCCCCGGAGCGCCGCCGCGGGTGATTCCCGCCGAGGGCCGGACCTCGATCCGGTTCCGGGTCTCGACCGGCGGCGGCCGGATCCAGGTGCTGCCGCTGGACGCCGTCGGGCTGGTGGCGGCCGGCAAGCTCGACCCGCGGCTGTTCGACGTGACCACCCTGCTGGAGTTCGGGTACGACGACGCCCGGCGCTCGCAGCTGCCGTTGATCGTGCAGCGGGCGGCGTCCGGCCGGTCGGCGGGGCCGGCCCTGCGCGGTGCGAGCGCGCGCCGGGAGCTTCGCAGCATCGGGGGCTACTCGGTCCTGGAGTCGAAGAAAGACTCGGTGGCGTTCTGGACCTCGTTGGTCGCCGGCACCCGGGCGCTGGCGCCGGGAGTCACCAAGGTCTGGCTGAACGGGTTGCGCCGGACGACGCTGGACCACACCGTGCCGCAGATCGGCGTACCGGCTGCTTGGTCGGCAGGGTTGACCGGGCGTGGGGTGACGGTGGCCGTGGTGGACACCGGGATCGACGCGCAGCACCCGGACCTGGCCGGCAAGGTGGCGGCGGCGAAGACCTTCGTCGACGGCGCGACCGGTGACCAGATCGGGCACGGAACCCATGTCGCCTCGACGGTGACCGGCTCCGGTGCCGCGTCCGGCGGTTCTTACCGCGGCGTCGCACCCGACGTCCGGTTGATCGACGCCAAGGTCTGCGGCGAGCAAGGCTGTCCCGAGGACGCCATTCTCGCCGGGATGGAGTGGGCCGCGGTGGAGCAGGACGCCGCCGTGGTGAACCTGAGCCTCGGCGGCGCGGACGCCCCAGGCGACGATCCGATCGAGCAGGCGGTCAACACCCTGTCGGCTCAGCACGGCACGCTGTTCGTCATCTCCGCGGGCAACAGCGGTGTGGCAGGCGCCGGCACGGTGGGATCACCGGGCAGTGCGGCCGCCGCGCTCACCGTCGGTGCCGTGGACAAGCGCAATGCCCTGGCCCCGTTCAGCAGCCGCGGACCGACGGTCGGCAACGCGTTGGTGAAGCCGGACGTGACCGCTCCCGGCGTCGACGTCGTCGCGGCGAAGGCAGCAGGAACCGAAGCCGGTACGCCGGTCGGCGAGCAGTACGTCTCGCTGTCGGGCACCTCGATGGCCGCGCCGCATGTCGCCGGCGCCGCGGCGATCCTGCTCCAGCAACACCCGGAGTGGACCGGCGCGCAGGTCAAGGCGGCCCTGATGGCGTCCGCCAGGCCCGCGCCGGGAAGCGCCGGCTTCGACCAGGGAGCCGGACGGGTCGACGTCGCGCAAGGGATCACGCAGCAGGTGGTCGCTTCGCCGCCCAGCCTCAGCTTCGGTCTGGCGAGCTGGCCGCACGAGGACGACCCCGTGCAGGAGAAGGCGATCACGTATCGCAACAGTGCCGACACCGCCGTCACGCTCGACCTGGTCATTCGGGTCGAGAACCAGCCCGCCGGACTGTTCACGGTCTCCCCGAGCAGGATCGTCGTACCGGCAGGAGGAACGGCTACGGCGACCGTTGCCACGGACACCCGATCCGCCGGCGTGCCGATCGGCCGGTTCAGCGGTCAGCTCGTCGCCAGTGGCCACGGTACGACGGTGAGCACGCCGATCGGGGTCGAGAAGGAACCCGAGCGGTACGACGTCGACCTGACCACCATCGGGCGCGACGGCAAGGCTCCGCTCGAGCACGTCACCTTCTTCGACCGGCTCGGGCCGTGCGGTGGCGACGTGTCCTGCGGCGACTACCTCTACGGAGCCGGCACGAGCAGAAGCAAGGTTCGGCTGGCGCCGGGGCGGTACACGATGGGCCACTTCAGCACGGTGACCGGCCACGACTGGACGCTGCTGATGCACTCGGTGATGGACATCGAGCAGGACGGCTCGGTCGTTCTCGACGCGCGCACCGCCAAGCCGGTGGAGATGTCAGCGCCACGCGCCACCGCCCGGTTGATGGACCTGCAGGTCACGCTGGCCCGGGACCTGCAGGTCGGGCCGGCCGGCATCGTCACCTACGCCCTGTCGGGTGACGGGGACAGACCGCTGTTCATCGCCGAGCGCGGTACGCCGGCGCCCGCGGCCGAGGTGGTCAGCGTCGCCTACGGCCGGTTCGCCGAACCCGGTCCCGCCGGGGACTTCGCGAACAGCCCGTACGAGTACAACCTGGCCGACTACGCGCTGGGCCGGGCGCTGAACGGTGTGCGGCTCAGACCGCGGCAGGAGGAGTTCGCCGCGGTGAAGGCGGCGTACGCGGCGGACACCGACGAGCCGCGGACAGCGCGCACCGGTCACGTCGCCCGTCCGGTGGCGGCGACGCTCGAGTACGCGGCGCCGCCGTCCGACGGACAGGAGCTGAGAAGCCGGCTGCCGTTCGAACGGACCGAGTACTTCCTGGCTCGGGGGCTGCGGTGGTCCTCGAGCATGGTGAGCCAGGGCGAGTCCGGTCTCATCGAGCCCACGTGGCTGTTCTCGTCCCAGCGGTCCGTCTACCAGCCCGGCCGCACTTACCGGCAGCAGTGGAACAAGGGCGTGTTCGGGCCGCGACTGACCACGGGGCCGATCGAGGTGAACGGTTCCGCCCGGGGCGCACAGCGAACGGGGGACCGGCTGCTGTTCGGCCTCAGCCTGCGGTCGGACAGCAATCCGCTGCACATGAACCACCCGAAGCTCCCAGCCGGTTCGGCGAAGCTCTACCGCGACGGGGAACTGGTGCAGGACTGGCCGTACGCCGCCTTCGTCGCGGCGGACGTGCCGCCCGGCGAGGCGTCGTACCGGCTGGAAACGCGGGTCGCGGTGGAAGGCACGGAGGTGTCGCCGACCATCGACACCGCGTGGACGTTCCGCTCCGGGCACGTCGAGGGCGTTGCGGCGCTGCCGTTCATGGCGGTGCACTTCAGGCCGCAGCTGGACAACTTCAACCGCGCCCGGGCGGGATCGGGGTTCACCATTCCGATCTCGGTCCAGCGTCAGCCGGGTGCACCGGCCGTACCGGTCAAGGCCCTGACCGTCGAGGCCTCGACCGACGACGGCACGACCTGGCGCCCCGTGAAGGTGGAACGGGCCGGTGCCGGGTGGCGGACGAAGGTGACGAACGAGCCCGGTGCCGCCGTCTCGCTGCGTGCCTCCGCGACGGATGCTGACGGCAACAAGGTGGAGCAGACCGTTCTGCGCGGCTACCGGGTGCGGAACTGACAGCGGCCCGGCCCCTGCGGTGGCTCGCCCCACCGCAGGGGCCGGTGCTGGAACACTCAGACCAGCGCGAGCAGGATTCCCATCGAGTTGGTCGCGCCGTGCACGACGATCAACGGCCACATCAGCCGGTACCGGCTCCACAGGTAGCCGAGGAACAGCCCGAGCACGCCCTGGTTCACCAGCGCCCCGGCGAGATCGAGGCCGAGCGGCCCGCTGCCTTGAATGCCGACGTGCCACACCGCCCACAGGATCGACGCCAGCACGATCGCCAGCCACGGCCCGAGCAACTGCTCCCAGCGCGTCTGGAGCCACCGGCGGTAGAAGAACTCCTCCAGCACACTGTTCACCAGGAAGACGCTCACGACCACCAGGGCGAGTTGCACGCCCGTCAGGTAGGACAACGAAGGCTGCGGCTGCAGCGGACCGACGTACGTCAGCAGCAACCACGCCACCACCGGCACGGCCGGCTCCCACCGCACGGGGGGAGCCGGCCTGCCCGCCGTCGGCCGCTCTCCCAGCCACCGGAACATGCAGATCGGCACCGCGAGCAGCAGCACGCCCTTGAGGATCTCGAACTGCCCGGTGAGCTTCAGCAGGACGGCGAACGCGACGGCGAGGCCGGCCAAGATCCCCGCCTGCCGTACGTCCGGCCTGCCCTCCGGCCCACGATCGAGCCGCACCGGCACGAGACGAATCAGCAGGATGCCAACCGCCGCGGGCAGCCACCGCCACCACATCGGCTCGGTGCGGTCGTGATCGGCGGAGTACCGGATCTCCGTGTTGCCCGTGACCACCAGCGCCACCGCTGCCCCGACCAGAACGGCGATTCCGGCCGCCAGCACCCATCGCTTCATCCGGAGGATTCTGACAGCGCAACGGGCCAGGTGCGGTCTGCTGCGGCGGTAGTTTGGCCGGATGATCGATCCGGTGGTGGGGCGTTACCTGAAGCTGGGGCTGCGGCTCGGGCGGCACGACGAGGGCATCGTTGACGCGTACTTCGGTCCGGCCGGGCTGGCTGCCGAGGTCGACGCCGAGGAGCTCACCGAGCCCGCCGCACTGGTTGACGAGGCGGATGCGCTGATGAGCGAGCTGCCCGACGGTTGGCTGCGCGACCAGGTCGTCGCGTTGCGGGTCTCCGCGGGAGGGCTTGCGGGGGAGCGGCGGTCGTACGCCGACGAGGTCGACGGCTGTTACGGCGTACGACCTGAGCACACCGACGAGTCGGTGTTCGCCCAGGCGCACGAGTGCCTCGACGAGCTGCTGCCGGGCAGCGGCTCACTGGCGGATCGGTTCGAGCGGTGGCGGGCAGCGACGGTCGTGCCGCCGGAGCAGATCGAGCGCCTGACGAGGGCGGTCATCGATGAGGCGCGGACGCAGACCCGCGAACTGGTCGACCTGCCCGAAGGGGAGAGCTTGGAGCTGGACTTCGTCAGCGGCGTCTCCTGGAGCGGCTACAACACCTACCTCGGAGGGCTGCGCGGTCAGATCTCCATCAATGTCGGACAGCCCCTTCCCGCGATGGATCTGCTCCTGACCGCTCTGCACGAGACGTATCCGGGCCACCAGGCCGAACGGTCCTGCCACGAACACCATCTCGTCCGTGGCCGGGGCCTGCTCGAGGAGACGCTGGTGCTCGGGCCGGCGCCACAGGCAGTCGTCTCCGAGGGCATCGGTCAGCTGGCTCCGCACGTGCTGCTGGCCGGCGACGGCGGAGAACGCTTCGCCGCGACCCTGCACGACGCCGGTATCCCGATCGATCTGACCCGCGAACTCGCGATCGTCAAGGCTCGGGAGCCCCTGCGATGGGTCGAGGTGAACGCCGCACTCATGCTGCACCAGCACGGCGCCACCCTGGCCGACACCCGCTCCTACATCGAACGCTGGGCGGCCCTCTCCCCGGACCTGGCCACCACCGTCGCGCAGTACGTCGACGACCCGTCCTCCCGCACGTACGTCATCAACTACCCCGCCGGGCTCAAGCTGGTCGGCGACTACGTCAACCACAACCCCGCCAAGTTCCGCCGGCTCCTGACCGAGCAGATCCGCATCACCGATCTCACGACCAACCCCTGACACCCGACTCTGATCACGCGAACCTGGCCGCTAGCGCGGCGGTCAGGGAGCTGGAGGTGCGGTGACGGCGGTGGCGCGTGGGAGGTTGCGGACCGAGCGCGACGCCAGGGGAATCAGGGCGGCGACGACGTAGGCGATGCCGGCGACGATCATCACCGGCTGGATCCCGAAGGCCAGTCCGAGCGGGCCGAAGAGCAGCTGGCCGAGGGGCATGGCGGCGAACGAGCCGAGCATGTCGTACGAGTAGGCGCGCGACAGCATCTCGTCCGGCACGTGCTCCTGCATGGCGAGATCCCAGCCCAGGTTGAAGATCTGGCTGCCGACGCCGGCCAGGAACGACGCCACCATCGCGGCGACGAGCAAGGGTTCGACGCCGAGGACGAGCATCGGAAGACCCTGGAGCGCGATCGCGAGCATGCCCCAGCGCAGCGGCCGGTGGAACGAGACGCGGATCAGGATCAGCGAGCACACCAGGAAGCCGACGGCCTGGGCGGAGCGGATCAGTCCCCAACCGGCCTCGCCAAGGTCGGTCCGCGTCGCGAGCACCGGACCGAGCGTGTTGAACGCCCCGCTGTTGATGGCGTTGAGCAGAAAGAACGAGGCAACGACCACCCAAAGCCACGTGGTACTGCGCAAGTAGGTCCATCCTTCGCGCAGATCGGCCACCACGCCTCGGCTCCGATGGCCCTCCACCGGGCGTGGGATCCGCACCCGGGTCAGGATCAGCGTCGCCACCAGGTACGTCGCGCCGTCCACGGCCAGCGCCCACCCCGGTCCGACTACAACCACCAGTACGCCGCTCAGCGCCGGCCCGAGCACCATCAGCGCGTTCTCCGGTACGGCGATCACCAGGTTCGCCGCCTTGAGCTGGTCGCGGGGAACCAGCTGGGGGAGCACGCCGGCCAGCGCCGGCATCCGCGCCGCCGTGGCCGTGCCGTTGACCGCCGCCAGCGCCGCGAGCTGCCAGATCTCGGCGCTGCCGCTGATCACCAGCCCCGCGATCGCGAGCTGGCTGAGGCCGGACGCGACGTTCGTTGCCTGAATCACCAAAGTCCGGCCGAACCGGTCAGCCAGCACGCCGCCCGCCAGCAGGAACACGACCAGCGGGATGCTGTGGGCGGCCAGCACCGTGCCCAGTGCGGACGGCGAGTCGCTGACCTCCAGCACCGCGAACGCGAGCGCGACACCGGCCATCGTGGTGCCGGCCCGGTCGATGAGCCGGGCCAGCCAGTAGTACCGGAAGTTCGGCTCCCGGAGCGGGGCGAGGGTGGGCGAGCTCATCGCACTGCCTTCCGGGTCATCTCGAACATCCAGGACGTCGCGCTGACGCGCACGATGCCGGTCGTCGCCCTGACCGTCAAACAGTTATCGGGGAGTGCTGCCGGCCCTAGCACGGCTCGCTGACGGTTGTATCTATGACCGGGCATCGGCCCGTTGTCAAGGACAACGACTTCGCCCCACCAGTGCCGAGAGACAGCGCCCGGCCCGTGGTCCTCACTGCGGGCCTCGAATCCGACGGCGTCGACGGCCGCGTCGACCTCACGGGCGCCGAGTAGTTGCTCGAGCTGGTCTGGCAACGGCCCTTCACCCACCACCGCCGCCATGCCCGCCTGTCCTTCGATCCAGCCGTAGCCGCATCCGCCGTAGCTTGGCAGAGTGAGTTCCGGATGGAACCTCTGTGAGATCGGCGCCACGCCGATTCCGCCGGGGTGATCCGGGCGGCCCGGAAAAGCCGGATCGTGCGCGTGCGGCGACGCCAGGAAGGAACAAGCAGGAGTGACGCTGCTGCGAGAAGCGTCGCGGTGGCGGCGGCGATGAAGCCGGCAGTGGTGGCGACCCGGTCGATCAGGAGTCCGGCGAAGGCGCTGCCAGCGGCGAAACCGCTCCAGTTGGCGGTGGTCAGGGCGGCGAACGCCTGGGAGTGCCGGGGCGGTGTGTGAGCGGCTATGAGCAGCGCTTCGACAGCGTCCGCTGGGCCAGTGGCGGCTCCGATGAGGAAGAGCAACGCCAGGCTGAGGGCCGTGCCCGGCGCCGGACCTAGGTGAGGATGAGCAGTCCGTAGAGGCCAAGCCCGATGCCCAATTGGGTAGGCATCGAGCCAGGCAGCGTCAGCCCGCCGTACAGGAACTGGCGGCGACGCCTCCGCAGGCCATTGCGGCGACAGCAATCCTGCGTTGGTGTCGATCGCGCCGGCGTGGGCTACGACTGACACCTGCAACGCGCCGATCGCGACCGCCCCGGCCGTGACTACCGCGAGGACGTGGAACTGGCGCCGGTTCCAGGCCGCGCCGATGTGGACAGGGTCGGTCACGGCCTCGATGGCACGTACGGCGGATGCGCCGCGCAACCGCAGGACCCCCCCCAGGGAGATGACCGCCGTGACGATGACGGCGTACATCGGTTCGACCAGGATGACGATGCCGCCGATCGCCAAGGGGCCGAGGACGAAGACGATCTCCGCAAAGAGGCCGGACATGGCGAAGGTGGCTCTCTTGCTCTGGGGGTCGTCCACCTGGGCGAAGACCTTCTTCGCGATGCCCGCGAAGGCCGCGAACGCTGCTGTCTGTAGCGACACGGTGAACGCCAGAGTCCAGCGCGGTCCGCGGCGGTCGACCATGCGGCCCCAGACCGGTGCGGCGAAGGCCACGGTGGCGGAGTAGGCGCCGGTGACCGCGCCCGCCACGGCGTAGCCGCCGGTGGCGGTGTAAGCAGTGAGCATGAGGCCGAGGTTGATCATTCCGGCTAGCAAGTAGCAGGTGAGTAAGGCCGCCATCACCCGGGTCATCCCGGGAGCGCCTAGCGCCGCACGGTAGTTGGCCATAACGGTCATTTGTTCTCGTCTCCGGCCACAACGTGCTCGGGCTTGACCATGGTGATCGACAGGTACGCGCCAACGAGCATGATCGCGGCGGCGACACCGAAGCCGAAGGCCCAGCCGGCCGAGCTGGCCTCGTCTCCGGTGATGGCCTTGGCTCGTGCAGTACTCGCGGCCGTCAGTACGGCCAGACCGAGTGTGCCCCCGATCTGCTGACCAGCATTGAACAGCGCGGCAGCTATCCCGCTGTCTGAAGGAGCTACACCCGCGACGGAGGCGGAGGTCAACGCCACGAAGGCCAGGCCCATCCCGACACCGGCCAGAACGAGGGGCGGAAACACGGTGCCGAGGTAGCTCGATCCAGGCGCTATACGGATGAGCAGTGCCAGGCCGATGGCGATCAGCAAGGAACCCGCGATCGGCATCGGGCGTGGGCCCGTACGGGCGATCAGGACGCCGGCGAACCTGGCGGCGATCGCGATCGCGATCGTCAGAGGCAGGAACGCGAGCCCGATGCGGATCGGTCCATAGCCGAGCGTGCCGGCCATGAACAGGCTCAGGAAGTAGAACAGGGCATAGATCGACGTACCGAAGATCAGGCCGACCAAGTCCGCGCCCAGGACGGTGCGGTTCCGCAGCACCCGCAGCGGAATCAGGGGAGCGGGCCGCGTCTTCTGCAACACTCCGAACGCTGTGAGGAGAACGGCGGCCAGTGCCAGCGGGACGAGGGTATGGCCTGAGTCCCAGCCGAAATCGACCGTACGGACGAGGCCGAGCACCAACGCCACCAGCCCGCCGGTTCCGGTCACGAGGCCGGCGATGTCGAGCCGCGCGGTGGCCCGGCCGGGTGCCGCCGGTAGCAGTCGCCGGGCCGGCACCGTGGCGGCGAGTCCGATCGGCACGTTGATCCAGAACACCCACGGCCAGGACAACCCCTGCGTCAGTAGACCGCCGAGGATGAGACCGATGGCCGTACCGCCCGCGGTGACACCTGCCCAAACGCCCAAGGCGATCGTGCGGTCTCGGCCCGCCGGGAAGACCACCAGCAGCAAGGACAGTGCGGCTGGAGCCATCACCGCCGCGCCGAATCCCTGGGCGGCGCGGGCGGCGATCAGCAGCCCCTGCGAGGCCGCGAAACCGCCGAGGAGTGACGCGGCGGTGAACACGCCGACCCCGGCAACGAACACGCGGCGCCGGCCCAGGCGGTCGGCCAACCGCCCACCCAGCAGCAAGAAGCCGCCGAAGGCCAGTGTGTACGCCGTGATCACCCACTGCAGGCTCGCCGGGGTGAAGCGCAGATCCGCGCTGATATCGGCCAGTGCCACGTTGACGATCGTGGCGTCGAGCACGATCAGGAGCTGACTGCCGGCCAGCACCATCAGCGCAAGCCAGCGGGAACGCCGGCGCACTGCCGGTCCACCTTGCCCTCCTGAAACCTGGCGTTCCACGCTCATCTGGCCTCCGTTGCTCGTGACTCAACGACCGTAGAGTGAAAACGATTTTCAGTCAACATGTGTAGAGTGAGCGCATGGAGAACGGCATGACCGTGGCCGCCGATGGCACTGGCGAGAAATCGGAGAAGCGGCTGTCCCGGGATCAGCGACGCGAGCGGACTGCCGTGGCGATTCTGGCCGCCGCGCGGCGGCTGTTCGCCGAGCATGGCTACGACCGGACGACGATCCGGACGGTCGCCGCCGAAGTGGGGGTGGATCCGGCGCTGGTGATGCAGCATTTCGGCGCAAAGGAGAGGCTTTTCGCGGCCGCGGTGGAGTCGACCGTGGATGTTTCGAGTCTCGTTCACGCGACGACGCAGGAGTTGCCCGCGGTGGCGTTGCGACACGTTTTCGAGGGGTTCGAGGATGTGGAGAGCCGGTCCAGTGCGGAGGCGTTGCTGAGGAACTGCCTGACGCATCCGGAGGCGATGGCGTTGTTGCGCGATGACGTGATGGGCCAGACCCAGGCGGCGGTCGCCGCCACGATCGGTGGCGACGACGCCGAGCTACGTGCAGCCGTCCTGAACGCCTGCACGCTCGGGATCACCCTGGCCCGCTACCTGTTGGAGGTCCCGGCTCTGGCCGATGCCGGTCGCGATGACCTCCACCGTGTCCTCGGCCCCGCCCTGCAGGCGATAGTGACCCCGGTGTCAGAGGTTTGACCTCACCTGGTGGGCCAGCTCAGCATCGGTCTCGGTGAGCGCAGCAAGACGGCGGACGGCAGTAGGCCGAAGAGTGCGTTCCGCGCCCAGACCGTCGATGGCGTTCCGGATTGGGCGACTCTGCCGACAAGGCGGACTGGCGAGCAACAGCGGCGACGTCGGACACGGTCACAACGGCAGTTGGCCCGTTTGCCACGCCCAAGCGGCGATGCCGACCCGGCTGCGAGCGGACAGTTTTCGCTGGATGTTGGCCACGTGGGTTTTCACCGTGCCGACCGAGATGAACAGTTCGGTGGCGATCTCGGCGTTGCTGAGGCCGCGGCCGACCAGCATCGTGATCTCCCGTTCGCGGTCAGTCAGGGCCGCCTTGTCCGGTAACGGGCCACTGCGCCGGTGCCGCAGTTGCTCGAGGAGGCGCACGGTGACCTGTGGGCTGATCAGGGTGTCGCCGCTGACGGCCGCGCGTACCGCTTCGACCAGCAGGTTCGGCCCTGATCGCTTCAGTAGGAAGCCGCTGGCTCCGTGCTGCAGCGCAGTATGGACGTACTCGTCCACCTCGAACGTCGTGATCACAATGACTTTGACCGGCACGCCGAAGGTCGCGGCGGTGACCTGCCGGGTCAGTTCCAGGCCATCGACGTGAGGCATCCTGATGTCTGTCAGGACGATATCGGGACGGTGGGTCCGGATCGCTCGCAAAGCCTCCGCGCCGTCGGCGGCTTCGGCCACCACCTGCATGTCTGGTTGCGAGTCCAGGATCAGCCTGAACCCGATGCGGACCCGTTCCTGATCGTCGGCGATGAGAATTCTCGTCCTGCCCTCAGCCACGGCGACCGTCCAGGGGAAAGCGAGCCAGGACCCGCCAGCTGGTAGGACTCACGAAACCGGCTTCGACGACTCCGCCCAGCAATTCGGCCCGCTGGCTGAGTCCGGCGAGGCCGGCGCCTCCCCGAGCACGAGTCAGGCGCTGCTCCGGAGCCGGAACTGATTCATTGGTCACCTCGACGAGAATGGCCGAGCCGCCCGGGTCGCAGCGCACTTCGCGCAGCGTCACCAGGGCGCGGCTCGCAGCAGGGGCGTGGCGGCGGATGTTGGTCAGCGCCTCGGCGACCAGGCGGAAGATCGTCGTTCCGATCTCCGGTTCGACACTGCGGTGCAGGACGGTGCCACCTTCCAGCTGTGTCGGCGTCGTACCGGTCTCGTTGAAGCGCTGCACCAGTGCGGGCACGTCGTGCAGACCGGGGACCGGACGGGCCGCCGACTCCACTGGCGCGGCGCCGACGGGAGCCGAGGGTCCGAACAGGGTCGCGATCACCCGGTCCAGCGTCGCCAAGGCGTGCGTGGCATCGGCCGCGATGTTCGTCAACGTTTCCCGGTGATCGCTCGCGGACTCGTTGTCGATGGTCAACGCCGCCTGCGCCTGGACGAGGATGCCGGTCAGATCGTGACCAAGGTAGTCATGCAGGTCCTTGGCGATTTCCTCCCGTTGCGTGCGGCGAAGTTCCTCATGCTGCTTCCGTCGGACCTGGCCCTGGTGCCTGACGACCGCCGCGGCGCCGCCGACGACACCGGCAACAACCAGGCCGAACAGGGCTGTGCCGACGGCCTGCGCGAAGGACGACACCTCCGCGAGCCGGAGGATCAGTACTGAGGTGGCCACGGCCGCGGCGACGCCACACCCCACTGCGTGCCAAGCTGTTGGCAATCGGGCGGCCGCCACGATGAGCGCCAGCAGACCGATCGCTTCGGCGACTGCGACCGCACCGGCTGACGAATCGGCCGGGCGCGGATAGAAGATCGTGATCAGGATGGAACTTGAAGCGGCCAGGACGACGACCAGCCCGCCGGCGGTCGCGCGGGACCGGAACGTCGCCACGACGAGCGCCGCGGTGAGCGTGATGGCGGCACCTAGAGCGCTGAGCGGATCCACCCAGCTGGCGATGGCCGCCCCGACCACACTCGGAGCGAGAACGATGCCCGTGAGTGCCGGTCGACGATCCTGCATGGCCTCAGTCTAGGCAGGCCGAGTCGGCACCGGATCCCTCCAAAGACTGAGCTGTGGAACAGAAATCCGCGCGCGATCTCTGTCCATCGGTGGATGTGGTGGTGGCCCTGCGAGACCAGGCTGTACGGCGTACCTCGACACCATGGAAGACCGGAGTTCGCCATGACCACTACCGATTCGCGCAGTTCAAGAGCTGCTGTGGCTCCATCCAAGCTGACCGGCTACGTCGCCGCCACGATGGCGGCAGGGCTAGGTCTCACTCATCTCACGATCTATACGGTCGGCTACCTCTCCGCCGATGATGTGGCCTTCAGCACCTATCTGTTCAGCGGTGTCGCCGTGACTGCTGTGGCGCTGTTGTTCGCCGCCGCCGCGGCGCTTTCGGCCCGCGAGGTGCGCCGGATGCGTCGCACCCTCCGGGTGATGTGCTGGATCGCTGCCGTGGTGCTCAGCCTGCAGGCGGTCGCGATCGCCGTCGGGGAACCCAGCTTGCTGATCGAGCCCGCTGGACCGGGCCCATGGTCGCTCGTCGGCGGGCCCGCCTTCGCGATCTTCGCCTGGCGTGCACGGACGCGGGCGACAGCGTGACGCAGTGGAGCAATCTGACCACCTCCTGGTGGTGGGCGGTCGCTGGCTGGAGCTTCTGCTACCTCGTTCTGGGTGTCAACTGGGCACTAGGTGGTCCGGGCTACCCGCTGGAGGACGCGTACGCGGCACGCACGTCCGGCGCAGTGCTCGTGGGCCCGCCCAGCGAAGCGATGGGTGTCGTGATCGCCTGCTTGGCTGGTGCCGTCTTGGCGGCTGCTCTCACCGCGGTGCCGTCCGCTCGAAGCCGATGGCAGCCGCGGTTCGGTCTGGTGGTGGCGGTCCTGCTGGTGCTGACCGTTCCGGACGCACGCCTCCTCGTCGCCTTGATCAACCTTCCGATCGGCAACACCAGCCGGGTGTCGGATGCGGTGCTGCACCAGGTCTGGGTTCTGCTCGGAGCCCTTCTCTTGTGGAGAGCGGCAGCACCTAGAAGGTCGCCACGCTCGCTGCCTGCCGCTGACAGCAACTGGCGGCCAATGGGATGGCAGCGGCGAATCTGGATCGCTGCCGTGGTGCTCCCCCTGGTCTACGCCGCTCGGCAGCTGGCTTGGGCCGCTGGGGTGTACGTCGGCGTGACGGACGAGTTCATCGAGCCATACACCGCGCCCGGCGCCCGGCTGACAGAACTGGTGTTGGCGGCGGCGACGATTCTTGGTGCCGTCCTCACGACCGGCCTCGGTCGACGCTGGGGCAGTCAGGCGCCCCGGTGGATTCCACTGGTAGGGGGCCGGGAAATACCGGTGCTGCTTGCGGTGATCCCCGGGATGGTGATCGCGGTGATCCTTTCGGCCGCAGGGTTGTCGATCTACCGCGGACTTCTCGCGATGGCTCTTGGGCTCACTCCGGTCGAGCCCAGTGCCGCCATGGAGAACTGGGCCGTTTGGCTGCCGACGCTCTGCTGGCTTCCGTGGGGCATCACCTTGGGCTTGGCCACAGCGGACTACAGGCGACGAAGGATCGGCACGAAGCGAGATCCAGCTTCTCGAACCCCCGCTGCAGGACGAGACTTCCGGGGCTCGCCCTGAATCGCTGCGATCCGTACGGTGCCGGATAGCTGAGTCGAAGGCGCCCTAGTAGCCGACCGCGTCGATTCTTGCCACGAGTGGCTCGAGGTCCGCGATCAGCTGGTCGAGCTCCCGCGGCTGGAGGCTGTCGTACGCGGGGGCGGCGAGGGCGTCGGTGAGCGACTCGATACGGTCCTTGGTCTGCCGGCCGGCGGCGGTGAAGGCAGCGGAGGAGTCGACGAGTCCGCGAGCGCGCAGACCGTTGACCACCTTGGCCAGCTCGTCCGGCGTGAGGGGGTTCAGCCTGCCGTACTCCTCGGGCGTCATGCCTTGGGAGATCGCGTGCAGCACGTGAGCTTCCTGGCCGTCGATG
Organism: Kribbella flavida DSM 17836; assembly: GCF_000024345.1. Taxonomy (NCBI): domain Bacteria; kingdom Bacillati; phylum Actinomycetota; class Actinomycetes; order Propionibacteriales; family Kribbellaceae; genus Kribbella; species Kribbella flavida. The sequence continues at coordinate 2,070,449 of NC_013729.1, forward strand.
CCGGCGGCAACCAGAGCGGTGAGATGGCCGTCGCCGCGGTGCTCGCGCAGCAAGGTCGCTGCGTGCCAGAGCCGGGCGACCGGTTCGTCGGGGACGGGGAGCGACCGCAGGGCGGCGTACAGGATCCGCCCCTGCATCGGTGCGGTGACCGCCGCTCGGGTGGCCAGGTCGGCGGCGCGGGCGAGTCCTGGGCCGTCGGCCAGGTCGCCGAGGATGCGCCGCAACGCGGCGGCGCTGCCGTCTCGGCGGGCGGCGAGTGCGGCCTCGGGGGTGGCGACCTCCCAGACGCCCGGAATGCACCGGGCGACCTCGCCGGGCGCGAAGTTGTAGAAGAGCGCATCGACCACCTCGGCCGGCACCCGCCCCAGCGGCGCCGACCGACCGGCGAAGTACCCGGGCCAGTAGTCCTCGTACCCGAGCGCCTGGAGCGCCTCGGTCGGCTCGTCGGAGAAGTAGGTCACCAAGTGGATCGGTTCCAGCAACTGCTGACACAGGCGGCGCGCGACAGATCCCATCCGAACGTCCTCCGAAAGGTCGGTGGGGCCCGGCCCGGTGCTCGGCCCCTCACTCCGACTACGAACGGGCCCGACCTCTTTCGACAGGTCCCCGAACGCCGATCAGTCTGCGACGTGATGCCCGGCCTTCCGCAGCGCGGCGACCGCCTCATCCCGCCGGTCCGCCGGCACCAGGACGAGGTCCGCCGCGTACGTGGAAGCCACGAACACCGAGATGCCCGCCTCCTTCAGCGGAACCAGGAGTGCGCTCAGCATCCCCGGTACGTCGAGCTCGTGCGCGGTGTCGCCACTGTAGAAGGCGATCCACCCGGAGCCGGGCCTGACCACGGTCAATCCGTCAGGGCTCCGGACCAACGCCAACCAGTCGACACCAGCGGGTACTTCGTCGCCTGCGGGGTGGTGCTCGATCTGATAAGGCTCCGGCAGTATCCGCAGGCGTTGCTGTGCATCAGTCACACCAAGAGCCTAGTGAGACCGGGACCGTTGCGGTCCCCGACCTCGTACTGCGAGGTGGTCAGTTCAGGGTGGGGATCCACTCCGCCAGCGCCTCCTGGATCTCTGCCGGTGAATCCTCCGGCAGGAAGTGGGAGCCGGCGACCGTCACCTCCTGCTGACCCGGCCAGCCGCGGCACAGGTCGCGGAGCGGGCCGGTGAGCAGCGCGCCCGGCGAACCGTTGACGAACAACTTCGGCACGGCGCTGGTCGCCATCCAGCGCGCGTTGGCGCCGACGAGCTCGTGCACGTCGGCGGGTTCACCGTCGATCGGGATCTCGCGGGCCCAGGTGAGCATCGGCCGGCGTGACTCGCCGGCCTCGAGGTACGGACGCCGGTACGCGGCCAGATCCTCGTCGTCCAGGGGCCGCAACGTGCCGGCCTGCAGGATCTGCTCGATGAAGATGTTCTCCACCAGAACCAGCCGCTCGCCGGCCTCGCTTCGCAAGGGCCTGAAGACGTCCGGGCTGGGCGCGTTGGGGCTGTCCCAGGCGACCGGCGCGACGAGCGTCTCGAGATAGGCGACGCCCGCGACTTCGTCCGGATGACGACGGGCCCAGTCGGTGGCGAGCACGCCGCCCCAGTCGTGCCCGACCAGCACGACCGGCTGGTCCAGCCGCAAGCTGTGCAGGAACGCGTCGAAGTACCGCTGATGCGTGGTGAACCGGTACCGCCGCGGATCGGTGCCGGACACCGGGTCGGAGGCGCCCATGCCGGGCAGGTCGACCGCAAGACAACGCCCGAGGCGTGAGCTCATCACGTTGCGCCACAGGTACGACGAGGTCGGATTGCCATGGACGAACACCACCGGACGGCCTTCACCCACCGTCCGGCAACCGAGTCTGAGATCCAGCACCGGCATCAACTGAGGCGTCTCAGCAGTCATGCGGCATTGTCTCCACGCGAACCGGCCACCGAGCAGCGGACTGGGACAACTCCACGTTAACGACCCTCGACACCTGCACGTCGTCCGCCCAAGACGGCCAGCACCGCGGTGGCGGTCAAGGCGGTGAGGGCGGCTGCCGCCAAGGCGCTGATGCTGAAGCCGTTGGTGAAGGCGGCTCGGGCGGCGGTCAGGAGTGTTGTGGCCTCGTGGGGTGGGAGGTGTGCGGCGACGGCGACGGCCGCGGTGAGGTTCTCGCCGGCGGGGTGAGGAGTGCCTTGCATGTCAGCGCGGTAGCCGGCGGTGATGATGCTGCCCAGGATCGCGATGCCCAGTCCGCCGCCCAGTTGGGGTGCGGTGGAGGCGATCGACGAGGCCGCACCGGTCCGGTCGGCCGGGGCGCTGGCGACCACGATGTCGGTGGCGAGGGCCATCATCGGGCCCAGGCCGGCCGAGACGACGATCGTCGCGGTGACGAGAACGCCCAGCGAGGTGTCTGCGTCGATCCGGGAGAGGATCAGGAATCCCAGGGTGGACAGCAGCATCCCGCCGCCGATGATGCGCCCGGCCGGTATCCGTCGCGCCAGCCGGGTCGCGCCGAGCGAGCCGACGATCACGCCGAGCGCGGGCGGTGCGGTCCACAGGCCGGCGGTCAGTGGGTCCAGCCCGGCGACCAGTTGCAGGTACTGGGCGACGGCGTAGTTCGTGCCCCAGAGCACGAAGATCCCGAGGACGAGCGTGAGCGTGGCCGTGGTGAACGCCGGGCCCGCGAAGAGCCGCAGATCGATCATCGGGTCGGCCAGCCGGCGCTGGCGGCGGACGAACCCCGTCGCGCAGACAAGCCCCACCACGATCGCGCCGTACGCCGGAACCGCGGGGCCGGCCGCGGCGACCTGCTTGAGCCCGTACACGATCGCGAGCACCGTGGCGATCGACAGGACCGCGCTCGGCACGTCGAGCCCGCGCCGGCCGGGCGCCTTGTGCTCGGGCAGGGTCGCCGGCCCGACCACGACGAGAACCAGCATGAGCGGGATCGGCAGCAGGAAGGCCGAGCCCCACCAGAAGTGGTCGAGCAGCCAGCCGCCGACGAGCGGGCCGATCGCCGTACCGGCGGAGACGGCGGCGATCACGATGCCGACCGCCTGGGTCCGCTGGCGCGGCTCGGTGAACAGCGCGACGGTCAGCGCGAGCACCGAGGGCATGAGGGTCGCCCCGGCCACGCCCAGCAGGGCCCGGACCGCGACCAGGACCTCCGGGTTCGGTGCGTACGCCGCGATCACCGACAGCAGGCTGAACGCGATCGCGCCGCCGAGCAGCAGCCGGCGCCGCCCGATCCGGTCGCCCAGCGTGCCCATCACGACCAGCGTGCCGGCGAGCAGGAACGCGTACCCGTCGACGATCCACAGCAACTGGGTGCTGGAGGCGCCGAGGTCGCGCCCGATCGCGGGCAGGGCGAGATGGGTGACAGTCAGTTCGAGTGAGGCCAGCAGGGCGGGCAGGACGAGCACGGCGAGGCCGAGCCACTCCCGTCGGCCGGCCAGCTGGGATCCGGTGGTGTCAGTGGTCATACCGGCATCCTCGAACCTCGGGTTAACCCGAGGTCAAGTTAGCCTTCGGAGATGGACGCGAACGCCGAACTCACGATCGGTCAGCTGGCCAGGCGCGCGGGCGTGACGGTGACGACGCTGCACTTCTACGAGGAGCGCGGCCTGATCTGGAGCCGGCGGACGGCCGGCAACCAGCGCCGCTTCCCGCGGCACGCGCTGCGCCGGATCGCCTTCATCCGGGTCGCCCAGCGGGTGGGCATCCCGCTGCGCGAGATCGGCGAGGCACTGGCCGCGCTGCCGGTCGACCAGGCGCCGACCCAGGAGGACTGGGAGCAGCTCTCGGCCGGCTGGAAGGCCGACCTCGACCTGCGGATCACCCAGCTCGTCCGGCTGCGTGACAAACTCACCGACTGCATCGGCTGCGGCTGCCTCTCGCTGGAACGCTGCCTGCTCCGCAACCGCGACGACAAGCTCGGTGCTACCGGCACCGGCCCGCGCCGCCTCTGGGTCGACTCGCCGCGAAGCTGACCTGTCCGCGCCCGCCTTCGGGGGCCGGTGCGTTCAGAGCTGGACGTTCGGCGTGCCGACGCCGTTGAGCAGGGTCTCGACGATCTGAGTGGCCAGCGCGTCCGTGTCGACGTCGTCGGGGTCGCTGCTGAGTTCCTGGCAGACCTCGTGGAACAGGGCGTAGTACACCCGGCGGGCCCAGATCGGGTCGACCTCGGGGCGCAGGATGCCGGCCTGGTGCAGCCGGTCGAAGAGGCGGTCGCAGGTCGCCAGCACGCCGGCCTGGATCTGGCCCGCCTCGTTGCCGGTGGCAAGGCCCGAGTTCATCGAGAAACCCCAGGAGAGCTTGACCCGCAGTGCGTTCGCGGTCGCCTGGTAAAGGGCGACGAGCGGCGGCGTAGTGTCCGGGCGGGCCTCTTCGATCGCCGCCACCAGCTGCTGGGCGGCCCAGGTCGCCATCGCGGTGACCAGCGCCTCCCGGGTGGCGAACCGCCGGTGCACCGTGGTCCGCGCCACGCCGGCCGCGGCCGCGATCTCCTCCATCGAGGCGGACGGGTTCCGGTTCAGGGTGCGCTCCGCCGCCTCCAGGATCCGCCGCACGGTCCGCTCGGTGTCGGCACGCAGTGGGCGGGCGGTGACGTCACTCATGCCGCAAAGACTACCCGGCGGTCGCGTTGTTCCCACTACTTGCAACAAAGATGTCGCAACTTGTACGTTGAGCGTGTCAGGAGCGATGCGTTGAGGGAAGAGGGCTTCATGGATCTCCAGTTGAAGGACAAGTCCGCACTCGTCACCGGAGCCAGCCGCGGGATCGGCCTGGCCGTCGTCGAGCAGCTGGCCGCGGAAGGGGTCCGCGTCGTCGCGGTGGCCCGGTCCAGTACGCCGGAACTGCGCGCCACCGGGGCGTCGGTCGTACAGGCTGATCTGGCTGTGCCGGACGGCCCGGAGCAGGCCGTCGCGGCGGCCCTCGCGGAGGTCGGCGAGCTGGACCTGCTGGTGAACAACGTCGGCGGCGGTGACGAGCAAGTGGGGAGTGGATTCCTCGACTACGACGACGCCGTGTGGCAGCGGATGTTCGAGCTGAACTACTTCGCGACCGTGCGGACGACGCGGGCCGCGCTGCCGAGCCTGCTCCGGCGGTCCGGCGCGATCGTCAACATCTCGTCGAACGGGGCCCGGACGCCGGCCGGCGGCCCGGCTCCGTACACGACGGCGAAGGCGGCGCTGACCGCGCTCGGCAAGGCGTTGGCCGAGGAGTTCGGTCCGCAGGGCGTGCGGGTCAACACGGTGTCGCCCGGCCCGGTCCGGACGGCGTTGTGGACCGACCCGGACATGTACGGCGGTCAGCTCGCACGCCGGCTGGGTGTGTCGCAGGACGACCTGCTGGCCGGACTGCCGCAGCAGGCGGGGATGTTGACCGGACGCCTGATCGAGCCGGCCGAGGTTGCCGCATTGGTCACGCAGCTGTGCTCCCCGCTGACGGCGAGCCTGGTCGGTACCGACGTGCTGATCGACGGCGGCATCGTCAAGACCGCCTGATCGCCGGGCGCCGCCGAGCTCTGCGGCGGGGCGTTGGGTGGGTGTGGTTTTCCTGGTCAAGGCGTGGCCTGTTCGGCGCGACGCGGACTTTCTAGCGTTCTGGTCAGGCGCCCGGACCGAGGCGCCGGACCACAGACCAGGAAAGGACCTGACGATGCCGAAGCTCGAAGGAAAGGTTGCCATCATCACCGGGGGTGCCCGCGGGATGGGCGCCGCGCACGCCCGGGGATTCGTTGCCGAGGGCGCCAAAGTGGTCATCGCCGACGTGCTCGAGGCCGAGGGCAAGCAGCTGGTCGAGGAGCTGGGTGAGAACGCGATCTTCGCACCTCTCGACGTCCGTGACCGGGACGGCTGGGACCGGGTGGTGCAGCAGGCGACCGGCACCTACGGACCGGTCACGGTGCTGGTGAACAACGCCGGCATCTTCCGGCGGGAGTCGATCGAGACGCACTCGCACGAGATGTGGGACGAGGTGATCGGCGTCAACCTCACCGGCATCTGGAACGGCACCAAGGCCGTCATCCCGGGCATGAAGGCCGCCGGGACCGGCTCGATCATCAACGTGTCCTCCACCGCGGGCATCACCGGCTACGCCTACCTGCCGGCGTACTCGGCCTCCAAGTGGGCGATCCGCGGCCTGACCAAGACCACCGCCCTGGACCTCGGCACCTTCGGTATCCGGGCGAACTCGGTGCATCCCGGCTTCGTCCGGACGCCGATGACCGAGGAGCTCGGCGACAACACCGCCAACGTGGCGCTGCACCGCACCGCCGCCGACACCGAGCTCACCCCGTTGGTGATCTTCCTCGCCAGCGACGACTCCGCCTTCGCCACCGGGGCCGAGTTCATCGCCGACGGCGGCGAGTCGGCGGGCATCCCGGTGCAGTGACGCCCGGCACCCGCCTCAGGGAGCCGAGTACCGGTGCTCGGCTCCCGGGCGCGGCCGGACCGGGGAGGTTGCGGTTCAGCCAGTGGCGAGCCGGTCGAGCCGGGCCGTGATCGAGGCCGCGTCCGGAATGGACGGCATCGCGCCCCGCGCCTCCACCGCCAGCGACGCCGCCGCGTTGGCTCGAAGTACGGCCTCCGGCAACGGTGTGCCGGTGGCCAGGCCGGCGGCAAGGACGCCACAGAAGGTGTCACCTGCCGCGGTGGTGTCGATGGCATTCGCCTCCACCCCGCTGACTCGCACCGGGTCCGCGCCGCGGCGCAGCAGCAGGGCACCAGCTGGACCGAGGGTGACCACCACCGCAGGAACCTTCTCGAGCAAAGCGGTGCCAAATGGCGCGCCGGACGCGCTGCCACCGGCCTCTGCCGCGGCCACCACACCGGCCTCTGCCGCGGCCACCACAGCGGCCTCGTGCTCGTTGACCACCAGCAGATCCACGTCCGCCAGCAGATCGGCGTCCAGCTCTGCCGCCGGTGCCGCGTTCAGCATCACGTACCGGCCCACCGCCGCGGCCGCGCGGACCGTCTCGAGAGGGATCTCCAGCTGGACCAGCAGGACTGCCGCCGAACTCGCCGCGCGCACGGCAGCCGAGTCCATCGTCAGCTCGTCGTTGGCGGACGGGGCGACCGTGATCGCGTTCTCCCCGGTGCGATCGACGGTGATGATCGCGGTCCCGGTCGGGGTGGACGACGTGCGCAGCAGTCCGAGGTCCACCCCGGCGTCGACCAGTGCGGACCGGACCAGCCTTCCACCGTCGTCGTCGCCGACGACGCCCACCAGGGCGGTCGCGACTCCGGCACGCGCCGCCGCCGCGGCCTGATTGGCGCCCTTTCCGCCAGGACCGCGGTCGATGCCGGAGGCAAGGACCGTCTCACCGGGGCGCGGCATCGCCTCGACCGACAGGCGCAGGTCGAGGTTGGCGCTGCCGACCACCACCACGGCCGGCGCGACGGGCGCGGCATCGCTCACCTGGGCCGAGGTCACGGCCTGGCCGGTCATGCCGGACATCCTGCGGACAGCTGGTGGACCTGCGCCGGGACGTCGTCGATGACGATGGCGTCGACCTCGGCGGTGACCAGGTGCCGAGCCTGCTCGGCGGTCGGGCACCAGACGAGAAGTTCGCGGTCCGCGCCGTGCACCAGCGCGACGATGCGATCCAGCGACGGGACGTCCCGCGGCTCCGCTGCGGTCGTGGGCCACAGCGACCCGGCATGGACCGCCAGTACCTGGATGTCGAGATGTGCTGCCGCGGCAACGGCCTGGCCGATCGGGAAGTGCAGCCACGTCAGCAGGCCGAGCGGCACCCGCGGTGCGGCCTGCCGCAGCTGACGCAGTGCCGCCGGGTCGAAGGACTGTGCCAAGGTCGGACGCCGTCGCGTGGACTCCGTCGCGACAGTGCCCAGCAGCGCCGCGGTGGTGGAGTCGGCCGGCCTCCCGGCGTCCTCCAGCGACGACTTCACGTCGAACACCACACCGACTTCCGGCGGCAGCACGTCCAGCAGCCGGTGGACCGGCAGCGCGCCGTACCGTTCGGCCTGCGCTCCGGTCAGCTCGGCCAGGAACCTGCCGTCGGACAAGGCCGCGTCGTGGACCACGAAGAGCTCGTCGTCCAGCGTCCGGCGTACGTCGACCTCGACCCAGCGGAGGCCGGCGTCGACGGCCCCCAGGAACGAGCCGGCAGTGTTTTCGCGGTGCCCTTGGACCACGCCCTTGCCCAACCCCCGGTGCCCGACCAATGTGGCCGGCCGGCTGAAGACCCGCGGGCTCATGAGCCGGTGGCGAGGAAGTCCCGTGCCAGCCGCACGGTACGGTCCGCGAGCTCGCCGATCGTGATCCGGTCGAAGTCCCGCACCGCACTTCTCACCTTGTCGTGGGTGGTGCCGACGAGCTCGGCCGGTACGCCGGCCGCTCCGTGCAGCGCGCCGTAGACGCTGCCGACGGTGGCCCCGTTGGAGTCGGTGTCGCGGCCCCCGGAGATGGTGATGCCGACGGCGTCCATGAAGGTGTCGCCCCAGGTGAGACCGACAGCGATGAGGGCGGCGTTGTTGACGGTGTGCACCCACGGCAGGTGTCCCCACTCGGCGTCCACCCAGTCGAGGGCGTCGGTGTGCGAGGCGCCGCGGCCGTGCAGTTCCCGGACTCCCCGCAGCGCGGCGGCGAGTCGGGACGACTTCGGCACCAGAGCCGCCGCCTGGGCCAAGGCGTCGGCCGCGGAGCGCGCCCCGAGTGCGGCAGCGACCAGACCGGCCGCCCACAGCTCTCCGTAGATGCCGTTCGCGGTGTGGGTCAGGCGCGCATCGGTCAGCGCCAGCCGCGCCGCCTCCCCGGGATCACCGGGGCTCACGTAGCCGAACGCGTCGCCGCGGATCAGGGCGCCGATCCATTCCCGGTAGGGATTGCGGTGGGTCGCCGTCCGCGGCGCGGTCAGGCCGTGGATCAGGTTGCGGTAGGCCGCCCGCTCCGCGGTGTACGTCTGGGTGAAGGGCACCCGGTCGAGCCACTCGGCCGCGATCTGCTCGGTGGTGACCGCGCGGCCGTACCGCTCGAGGACGTACAGCCCGAGGATCGTCCAGTCGATGTCGTCGTCGCGCGGTACGTCGACGAACCGCCCCGCCGACGCGGTCTCGGCGGACGGGTGCAGCTGGGAGACCCCCGCGGGCAGCGGATCGAGCAGCGGCAGGTAACCGGTCTGGGGCCAGTGCTCCGCGGCGCGCAGGTAGCGCTCCAGCTCGGTCCGGCTCAGCCCTTCGACCGGTTTGCCCAGCGTGTTGCCGACAGTGCGGCCCAGCCAAGCACCCCGGATGCGGTCCGGCAGTGTCGCGTCGTCGACGTCGACGCGTGGCGTCGTCGCCGCCAGCGCCAGCAGGGTCTCGTCGTCGTCGGGCTCGTCGAAGTTCCAGCCCGCCGAACGGTCGAGGCGACCGAGCTCGCCCTCGATTCGATCGAGTCGGGCGAGGTCGCCCTCCTGGGCTGCCTGCCGAGCCTGCGCTGCCAAGGAGTCGGCCGGATATCCGCTGTGCGCCAGCTGTTCGGCTTCGTCGGGGATGAGGTCGCGGGGGTCCAGTACGTCGTGCACGGGGATTCCTCGGGTCAGGAGTCGGAAGGGGACAGAGCCGGGGTCAGCCCTTGACGGCTCCGGAGAGGAAGCCCTGGGTGACCTGTCGCTGCAGCGCGATGAACAGCACCATCACCGGCAGGATCGTGATCAGGGTGCCGGCTGCGAGCGGACCGATGTCGACCGAGCGCCCGCCGAGGAACAGGTAGAGGCCCGTCGTCAGCGGCCGGTACTGGCCACCCGGCAGGTACAGCAACGGCACCAGGAAGTTGTTCCAGTTCTGCAGGAACGTGAACACCGCGAGCGCTCCAGCGCCCGAACTCACCAGCGGCAGCATCACGCTGCGGAAGATCTGCCACTCCGAGGCCCCGTCGATCCGGGCCGCCTCCTCGATCTCGGTGGGCAGGTCGGTGAAAAACGCCCGGATGAAGAACGTGCCGAACGACAGGCCGGTACTGGCGAGCACCAGGTTCGCCCCGACCAGCGTGTTCAGCAGCCCCATGCCGCGCAGCTGGAAGTACAGCGGGATCATGTAGGTGAAGAACGGCACCAGCAGACCCAGGACGACCAGGTAGAACGCGATCGACCGGCCGGGGAAGGGCAGCCGGGCGAACGCGTACCCGCCGAGCGTGGACAGGACGACGACCAGGACCGTGCTGGGCACGGACAACAGGAAACTGTTCAGCACGTAGTCGCCGAACGAACCCACCGTCCAGGCCGTCACCAGGTTGTCCGCCGAGATCGAGGAGAACAGGCCGAACGGGTTCGACCGGACGTCGTCGCCGGTCTTCAGCGCTGTCGAGACGACCAGGACGAGCGGAAAGAGCATCAGCAGCGACAGCAGCACCAGGACGAAGTGCCTGCCGCCGAGCAGTGCCTGTCGTGACGGTCTCAGGGTGGTACCGCTCGTACTCATGCGCCCATTCCTTGCAGTGAGAGCCGGCGCTGCAGCCGGTTGAGCCAGACGGCGAACGGAACGGCCAGCAGCGTCAGCACCAGGGCCAGCGCCGTGCCGTAGCTGATCCGGTTGAGCTGGAAGGCGTTGCCGTAGGCGTACGTGCCGAGCACCTCGGTGGCGCCCGCCGGTCCGCCGCCGGTCATGATGAAGACGATGTCGAAGACGCTGAAACCGCCGACCAGAGTGATGGTGGTGACCATCAGGAACACCGGCATGATCTGGGGCAGGATCACGTACCGGAGCCGGCTCATCGGCCCGGCTCCGTCCAGCAGCGACGCGTCCACCAGTTCGGTGTCGACGTTGCGCAGTGCCGACAGCAGGATCACGAACACGAAGCCCGCGGTGGCCCACACGGCCGTGCCCAGGACGGCGTACAGGGCGGTGTCGGGGTTGCCCAGCCAGCCGGTGCCGAGTGAGCCCAGGCCGACCAGCTCGAGGCCGCGGTTCAGCCAGCCGCGGGTCGGGTCGTAGATCCAGCCCCAGACCACGCCGACCGCCACCTGCGGAAGGATGTAGGGGAAGAAGAACGCGATCCGGTAGAAGAGGCTGCCGCGCGGGACCCCCCAGACCAGCAGCGCCAGTCCGAGGCCGATCACCAGCGGCGCGATCGTGCCGAGCACGATCCAGATCACGTTGTTCTTCAGGGCCGCCCAGACGCTGGGGTCCTTGAACAGCTCGACGAAGTTGTCCAGGCCGACGAAGGGCGGCTGGGGGTTGATCCCGTTGAAGTCGACGAACGCGTAGTAGAGCGCGTTGCCCAGCGGGAAGATCAGGAACACCACGACCATCGCCATCAGTGGCGCGACCAGGACCAGGCCCAGCCGGGTCTGCGCCTTCCGGGTGACACTCGGGGTGGTCGACCGGATCTGCCGGGACCGCCGCGGCGGCTTCGGGGTGGTGCTCGGCGACGGAGCCGCCGGCGTGGCGGCCGGCGACGTGTCGACGACGGTCCGATTCATCGGGCCCACACCGTCACTTCGTGAACGCGGCGTCGAGGTTCTTGGCAACCTGCTCCGCGCTCTGCTGGCCGGACAGCAGGCCCTGGACGCCGTCCCACATCGCCTTGTTGAACACGTCGGTCGTCAGGACGTCGATGTTGTAGCCGAGGTCGCCCTGGCCGGTCGCGAGCTTCGCGGTGTCCTGCAGGGTCTGGGTCAGCAGCGGGGAGAGCTTCAGCCCGTTGACGTCCACCGGCTGCGGCGGGATGACACCGAGGTTCTGCACCAGCCAGCGCGCGTGCTCCGGCGACGCGAGGAAGTCCACGAGTTTCAGCGCGGCGTCCTTGTTCTGGGTGCCGACCGAGATGTAGGGCCCGGACCCCAGGCCGGCGGTGAAGATGCCCGGTCCGGACTGCGCCGGGAACGGGATGTAGCCCACCGCGAACTTCGCGTTGGCGTCCATCTCCCGGATCAGCCAGCTGCCGTTGGGCAGCATCGCGGCCTTGCCGGAGTAGAACAGGGCGGTGGCGTTGTCGTAGCTGACCGAGGTGGGGAACTCCGGCAGGTAGCCCGACTTGCTGTAGTTCTCCCACAACTTGAGGGCCGACACCACCTCCGGCGAGTTCCAGGACTTCTCGCCCTTGAGCAGCGCGTCCATACCGTCGGAACCGATCGCGCTGGACAGCGCCATGCTGAGCAGGTGGCCGCCCTGCCAGCCCTCCTTGTCGCTGGCCGCGATCGGGACGATCTTCTTGGCCTTCAGGGCCTCGGCTGCCGCGGTGAGCTCGGCCAGGGTGCGGGGCGGCTGGATCCCGTTCTTGGCGAACAGGTCCTTGTTGTAGAACAGGCCGATGGTCTCCATCTCACCGGGGATGCCGTACGTCTTGCCGTCGACGGTGACGCGGTCCTTGGCGAACGGGTAGACCTTCCAGCCGCGCTCCTGGTAGGCGCTGGTCAGGTCGGACAGCAGACCCGCCTTGGCCAGCGCCCCACCGAAGCCCGGTCCCGAGCCCCAGTTGAAGACGTCCGGCGCGTCGCCGGAGCGCAGCTGGGTCTGCAGAACGGTCCGCATGTTGTCGTAGGGCATCGCCTCGAGCTTCACGTCGACACCCGAGGACTTCTCGAAGTCGGCGAGCCGTGTCTCGAGCTTCTTCAGCGCGTCGGCGTCCTCGGGCTGCTCGACCAGGAACCGCAACGGCTTGTTCTGCGGACCGGAATCGGAGGCGGTGGTTCCGCCGGTGCCGGTGCAGCCGGCCACCACAAGCGCCGACGTGGCGACAGCCAGCGCGGCCTGCAGTGCTGAACGGAGTTTCATGGCGGTTCCTCGTCTCGATGTGCGTCCGCGCCCGGACCGCAAGCCGGTGCTGCCCTGCCACCACGGGGCCCGAAAGGCCGATCAGAATGCTGATCTAGTTTCGCGATGAAAAGAAAACGTGTCAAGAGGGGTCGAGCAGTTCGGCCCCGCTGGTCTGCACGCCGCCGGCGAAGTCGCGCTGGATCGCGATCGTGGCGGCACCGCGGGCCCACTCCAGGAACCCCATCGAGCGGATCACCACCTCCGTGCTGGGGCCGCGTACCCCGGCGTACCGGTGCAGGCCCTCGTCCAGTGCCGTCCGGGCGACCTCGGCGAGATGCACGCCTTCGCCCGACAGGATGATCCGCTGGACGCCGGTCAGCGCGCTGACAGCGGCGGCGGCCTGGCCGAGGGCGCGAGCGGCCTCGTCGACGACCCGGCCGGCGACCGGGTCCCCGGCCACGGCCAGGTCGAGGGCCTCGTCGTACCCGACCTGTCGGCCGAGCCCGGCCGAGACGGCCGAGGTGATCGCCCCGGAGGTCAGGTAACCGGTCATGCAGCCGCGATGGCCGAGCGGGCACAGCGGTCCGTAGGGGTCGATCGGGAAGTGGCTGACCGGTGTCACCTCGGTCCGGATCATCGCGTTGTTGAGCACCAGTCCGTAGCCGATACCCGCCCCTACCGTCAGCAGGGCGAAATCGGCGTGCCCCCGGCCCACCCCGAACCAGTGCTGCGCCTGGGTGAGGCCCACGACGTCGTTGTCCAGGTGGACCGGCAGTCCGAGGCGTTCGGCCAGCAGGGCACGCAGCGGTACTTCGCGCCAGTGCATGAACGGCGAGTCGGCCACGATCTCGCCGGCGTCGACCAGACCGCCGACGGTGACCCCGACCGCGTCGATCGGGCGTCCGCCGCGGGACTGGAACCCGGCCACGATCTCGCCTACCGCCTCGACCACGTCCGGCACCTCCAGGGACCGGATCGGCTGCACGAAGGTGTCCAGGATGCGCGCGCGCAGGTCGGTGACAACCGCGTAGATCGACTCGGTCGTGAGCTTGACCCCGATGAACCGGTGCTGCTGGGCCACCACGTCGAGCGGCATCGAGGCGCGGCCCCGGCCCGGCGTGCGGATCGGCTCGGTCTCGGCCAGCACGCCCGCCTCGAGCAGCGGCTTCACCAGGCGGGTCAGGGTGGCCGCCGACAGCCCCATGCTCTTGGCGAGCTGCAGGCGTGAGCGCGGGCCGTGAACCAGGATGTCGACCGCAACCGCCCTGGACAGCTCCGACAGCGGCGCGGCGCCGGACAGTTCGACGTCTTCCATGTCCCGCCTCACGTCTGCACGGCCGGCCGCCGCAGCGGACGCCACTCACCCGACCTCCGAATCCTGTGGCATGCTGAACCCTACACGTTTCATGATGAAATTATTAATGACAGGATGGCAACGGATGACTGATTCGACCGGCGCCGCGCCCGTGCGCCCGGTGGTGCTCGCGGCCGGGCGGGTCTCGGTGGTGGTCGACGTTTCCGCCGCCGTTCCCCGCGTCCTGCACTGGGGGCGTCGAGTGACCACCGCACCGGCTGACGAAGCGTTCCTGGGGACGCTCGCGGAGCTGCAATCGGGTGCCGACGGTTTGCACGGTGCCGGCGCGCCGTCGATCCTGCCGGAGCAGTCCGGCGGCTGGATGGGACTGCCGGGTCTCGAAGGCCACCGCAACGGAACGACCTTCTCGAGCCGGTTCGGTCCGGCCGGTTGGGAGCTGACCGGCGCGCCCGGCGAGCAGCAGACGCTCGTCGCGCACGCGGTCGACCACGACGCGCGGTTGACTCTGACCACGACGATCGAGCTGCTGCCGTCGGGTCTCGTCCGCCTGCGCGCCGAGCTCGCGAACGCCGACGAGGACCGCCCGTACACCGTGGATGCCGTCCGGCTGGCCCTTCCGGTGCCGGCGGAGGCCGAGGAATTGCTCGACTTCACCGGGCGCCACCTCCGTGAGCGCGTTCCCCAGCGCCACCCGTTCACCGCCGGCACCCATGTTCGCGAAGGACGTCGCGGGCGGACCGGTTCGGACTCGAGCCTGGTCGTTGCCGCCGGCACCGCCTCGTTCGGCTTCAACCGCGGCGAGGTCTGGGCGGTGCACACCGCGTGGAGCGGCAACCACACCACCTTCGCGGAGCTGGGGCTGGCCGGCGTTCGCACGCTCGGTGGCGGGGAACTCCTGCTCCCGGGCGAGATCGTGCTCGCGCCTGGTGAGAAGTACACGACGCCCTGGGTGTACGGGGCGTACGGAGCCGGGCTGGACGAGGTCGCGGCCGCCTTCCACCAGACGCTGCGCAGCCGCCGCACCCATCCCTCGTCGCCGCGGCCGGTGGTGCTGAACACCTGGGAGGCCGTGTACTTCGACCACGACCTCGAGTCCCTGGTCGACTTGGCGCAGTACGGCGCGAAGGTGGGCGCCGAGCGGTTCGTCCTCGACGACGGATGGTTCCGCCACCGCCGTCACGACCGCGCGGGCCTGGGCGACTGGCAGGTGGACCCCGAGGTCTGGCCCGACGGCCTCGCCCCGCTGATCGACGCGGTCCGCGGGCTCGGGATGGACTTCGGGCTCTGGTTCGAACCGGAGATGGTGAACGAGGACTCCGACCTGGCCCGGTCCCACCCCGACTGGATCCTGGCGCCCGGTGACCGGCTCCCGCTGCGCGGCCGGTACCAGCAAGTGCTGAACCTCACCGTGCCGGCGGCGTACGAGTACATCCTCGAGTCGATCAGCTCGCTGGTGTCCGAGCACCACATCGACTACCTGAAGTGGGACCACAACCGCGATCTGGCCGAAGCCGGCGACCGCGCCACCGGAGCACCGCGGGTGCACGCGCAGACGGCGGCGGTCTACCGGATGCTGGACGAGCTGCGCCGACGGCATCCCTGGCTGGAGATCGAGTCGTGCTCGTCGGGCGGCGGCCGGGTCGACCTCGGGATCCTGCAGCACACGGACCGCGTCTGGGCCAGCGACTGCATCGACGCGCTGGAGCGTCAGCAGATCCAGCGGTGGACCGGCCTGGTGCTGCCGCCGGAGCTGGTCGGGGCCCATGTCGGCGCCCCGACCGCACACACCACGCACCGCACCCACTCGCTGGCCTTCCGCGCGGCGACCGCCCTGTTCGGCCACTTCGGCATCGAGTGGGACCTCCGGACCGCGACCGCGGCGGAGCTGGACGAGCTGGCCGCCTGGGTGAACCTCTACAAGTCCGAGCGTGGCCTGATCCACTCCGGCACCGCGGTGCACAGCGACTATCCCGACGACGCCTACTGGGCGCACGGCTACGTCAGCCAGGCCCAGGACCGCGCGCTTTTCGCGTTCGTCGCCCTGTCGACCACCAACCAGGTTCGCCCCGGCCGGATCCGGATTCCCGGGCTGAAGCCCGAGACGTCGTACCGCGTCGAGCCGATCGAGCTGTCGGCTGCCGCGCTGGTCCCGACCGCCGCCGGCGCGCCGTCCTGGTGGACCGAGCCGGTCACGGTGACCGGGCACCTGCTGGCCGAGATCGGTCTGCAGGCACCCATGCTGTACCCCGAGCAGGCGCTGCTCTTCCGGCTCGTTGCCGTTGACAACAACCCGACCACCGAGAACAGGATCTAGACCGTGGGACGTCTCGTTCGCTTCACCTCACCCCGCACGGCCGAAGTCGTCGACTTCCCCGACCAGCCGGCCGGCGCCGGGGAAGTGCGCCTGCAGACCCTGTACTCCGGGATCTCGGCCGGCACCGAGCTCACGGCGTACCGGGGCAGCAACCCGTACCTCAACAGCGAGTGGGACGCCGAACGCCGGTTGTTCGTCCCCGGCGACTCCACTCACTCCTACCCCCTGGACGGCTGGGGGTACGAGGAGGTCGGCCGGGTCGAGTCCGTCGGAGACGACGTGGACCCTGACCTGGTCGGCCGCCTGGTCTGGGGCACCTGGGGACACCGCTCGTCCGTCGTACGGCCCGTGGGCTGGGTCCAGGAGCGTCTGCTGCCGGAGGGCTCCACGCCGATCGCCGGCATCTTCGCCAAGATCGGCGCCATCGCGCTGAATGCGATCCTGGACGCCGACATCCACGTCGGCGAGACGGTCGCGGTGTTCGGTGCCGGCGTGCCGGGGCAAATCGTCGCGCAACTGGCCCGGCTGAACGGTGCCGAGGTGATCGTGGTGGACCCGGTGGCGGCGCGCCGTGAACTCGCCGAACGGCTCGGCGCCTCGCTGACGCTCGACCCGACGACCGACGAGGTGGCGGAGCGGGTCCGCGCGCTGACCGGCAACCGTGGCGCCGACGTCGTGATCGAGATGAGTGGCAGTTACCAGGCGCTGCAGGAGGCGGTCCGGACGGTCGCCTACAGCTCGCGGGTCGTGGCCGGCGGCTTCTTCCAGGGCGGTGCCACCGCGGTCCGGTTGGGGGAGGAGTACCACCACAACCGGGTCGCGATCATCTGCTCGCAGATCTCCGGCGTCGCTCCCGTGCTGCAGCACCGCTGGGACGAACTGCGGATGTCGAGAACCGTGCTCACGCTGGAACGCGACGGCCGGCTGCCGCTGCGGGACCTGATCACCGACATCGTCGCCGCCGAAGACGCCCCGGCGGCCTTCGAGATGCTGGACAGCGCGCCGGAGAAGGCGCTGCAGGTCGTGCTCGACTACGGGCTCGACCGGTGAGCGTCGCGGTGGAGCCGTCGCCACGGTCGGACGGCAGCGTGCGCTGGGGCGTTCTGGCCACCGGCGGGATCGCCCGAGCCTTCACCCGCGACCTGCTGGCCCACGACCACCGGGTCACGGCCGTGGGCTCACGGTCGCTCGCGTCGGCCGAGTCGTTCGCGGCCGAGTTCGGGATCCCGCGCGCGCACGGCAGCTACGAGGACCTGGTCGCGGATCCGGAGGTCGACGTCGTCTACATCGCCACGCCGCACAACTTCCACGCCGCGAACGCCGAGCTCGCCCTCGAGCACGGCAAGCACGTCCTGGTGGAGAAGGCGTTCACGCTCACCGGTGAGCAGGCGCAGCGCGTCACCGAGCTCGGCCGCGCGCGGGGACTTGTCGTCCTGGAGGCGATGTGGACCCGCTTCCTCCCGCACATGGCCCACGTCCACCGCCTGATCGACTCCGGCCGGCTGGGACAGGTGCGCTCGGTGCACGCCGACCACACCCAGCGCCTCCCGCAGGAGGACGAGCACCGGATCAACAACCTGCGGCTCGGCGGCGGGGCTCTGCTCGACCTCGGCATCTATCCGGTCTCGTTCGCCTGGGACATCCTGGGCCGGCCGGTCGATGTCCGGGCTCGCGCCGCGTTCCGGAGCTCCGGCGTGGACGCCTCGGTGGCAACCGTCTTCGAGCACGACGGCGGCGCCCTTTCCACCACGTACTGCTCCAGCGAGACCCGCGGGCGGAACACCGCGACCATTCTCGGGACCGAGGGGCGGATCGAGATCGCGGACACCTGGTACGCCCCGGCGCCGGTCACCCTGCTGGACAACGACGGCAAGGTGCTCGACCGGTACGACGAGCCGGTGAGCGGTCGCGGCATGCAGTTCCAGGCTGCCGAGCTGGAGCGCCTCGTCACCGCCGGCGACACCGCCGGGAGCCCGTTGCTGCGTCCTGAGGAGTCGGTGGGAATCATGCGGACCATGGACGAGATCCGCAGCCAGATCGGCCTTCGTTACCCCGACGAGTGACAGGACCCGGCGCTACGTCGTGGTCTCGACGTGGCGCCGGGCCGTGTCCGGCAGGGGTCTCGAGCCGTCGTCGAACCGATCCCCGGCAGCGTGGCGTCAGTCGTCGATCGCCTGGTAGACCGTGGTCCAGAAGTCGTGCACGAGCCTGGCCGGGTCCGGGACCGACATGCCGACCTGGGCGAGCAGGATGCCGGTCAGCTGGTTGTCCGGGTCGCCGTACGTCGTGGTGCCGCTGCCGCCGTCCCAGCCGAACTGGCCGATCGGCGCGTAGTCGCCGCGGTAGGTGCGGACGGCCATGCCCAGGCCCCAGCCGCCGTGCTGGCCCTGGCCGAAGGACACGTGCACGTTGTTGGTGGCGGTGGCGTTGCGGGCGGCGTTCTGCTCGGGGGTGAGGCGGTTGGTGGTCATCAGTTCGACAGCTGCCCGGGACAGGATCCGCTGGTTCCCGTGCATCCCGTTGTTCAGCAGCATCCGGAAGTAGGCGTGGTAGTCGTCGACGGTGGAGACCAGGCCCCCGCCGCCACCCTGGAACGCCGGCGGCGCGCTGTGCCGACCGCCTTCGGCCTCGTCCCAGACGTGGAACTCGCCGGTCTGCGGGTCGGGTGCGTACAGGGGCGGCAACCGGTGCATCCGGTCGGCGGGCACGTGGAAGCCGGTGTCCTTCATCCCCAGTGGGTCGAAGATGCGTTCCCGCAGGAAGCTCTCGAACGACTGACCCGTCACCCTGGCGACGAGCACGCCGAGCAGGTCGTTGCTGATGTGGTACTGCCAGCGCTCGCCGGGCTGGTTCATCAGCGGCAGCGCGCCGAGGCGGCGCATCCACTCGTCCGGCTCGGGCATCGGCTCCGGCAGGTTGGGCGTGAGTCCCTGCTCGAAGATCGCGCCCATGATCGGCGTACCGAGGGCAGTCAGGTCCATGCCGAGCCCGAAGGTCGAGGTCAGCACGTCCCGGACGGTGATCGGCCGGCGCGCCGGGACGGTGTCGTCCAGCGGGCCGTCGATCCGTTGCAGGACCTGCCGGTCGGCGAGCTCGGGCAACCACTGCTCGACCAGGTCGTCGAGCCGCAGCCGGCACTCGTCCAGCAGCACCATCGCCGCGGCCATGCTGACCGGCTTCGAGGTCGAGGCCATCCGGAAGATCGTGTCCCGGCTCATCGGGGCGCCGCCGTCGTGGCGCAGGGTGCCGACCGCCTCGACGTACGTCTCACCGCCCCGGCTGACCAGAGCGACCAGTCCGGGGATCTTGCCGGACTCGACGTGCCGGGCCAGCAGGTCGCTGATTCTGCGCTGGCCTGCGGCGGAGATGCCGCTGTGCTGGTCGGTGCGGGTGCTGGACATGGTCGTGCGCTCCTTCGATCGAACAGGCGGGGAGGCGATCCGGGCGGTGCCGCGGCGGTTCAGAGGCTGCGGGCGGTGATGTCGCCGTGCTGGGTGGTGGCCTTGATGGTGAGGGCGGCGGCGGGGCCTTCGGTGTTGGTGAGGGTGTTGGTGACGCGGCCGTAGGTCGTGCCGGCGTCGAGGGTGGCGGAGGCTCCGGGGGCGGTGGTGATGGTGAGGTTGCCTTGCTGGGTGGTGAGTTCGACGGTGCCGGTGGTGGCCTCGGCGATGGTGATGTCGCCTTGCTGGGTGGTGATGTGAGCAGGGCCGGTGAGGCGGCCCACGGTGATGTCGCCGGCGTGGGCGGTCAGGTTCACGGTGGCGGCTTCGTCGATCTTGGTCTCGTCGTGGGCGCCGTTGACGGTGATGTTGCCGAGGCGGCCGACGCCGCGGAACTGGGCGGCGGCTGCGGTGGCCTGCACGTGGGAGCCGGTCGGCAGTTGCACGGTGACCTCGACGGAGCCGGTCTGGCCGAAGAGCTGGTTGTTCTGCGCCGGGCCGGTGATGCGCAGGATGCCGTCGGTGAACTCGACGGTGGTCTGCTCGGCGGCCTTGATGTCGCGGCTCTTGGTGGCGCCCGCGGGCCGGATCTCGACAGTGGTGTCGGTGCGGTCGGCGGCGATGACCTGGATGCGGCCGGCGGTGATGTCGATGGCGGCGGTGATCGCGGTGGCGGTGTCGAACTTCTGCATCATGCGCTCCTGGGGTGCGGTCGAGTTTTCCAACACCGGAAACGCTACGTTGCATTTGTAGAATCGGCAACTACGATGTTGCGTTTGACGAACATATTCGCAGGTCAGAGTGCAGAAAGTGTTGCGAAGAGCGAGAAGCGAATGCAACACCGCAAGGCGCCCGCGTTGCATCGGGCAGCGGTGAACGCTACGCTGACGGCACGCGGAGAAGAACGAAGGAGATCACGGTGTCCGGTGGCAGGCTCACCCAGCAGGACCGTCAGCAGATCGCGCTGGGACTGGCCGACGGTCTCGCCTACGCGGAGATCGCGCGGCGGCTCGACCGCCCCACCTCGACGATCACTCGCGAGGTGATGCGCAACGGCGGTCCCACCGGCTACCGCGCGGACCTGGCGCACCGTGCCACCGAACGGCGCGCTCACCGGCGCAAGCAGGCGCTGCCCCGCGAGCGCAGAGCGCTGGCTCCGGCTCCCGGCCGCGACGAGGACGCCGTCCGGGAGTACGAGGAGGCCTTCACGACGCTGATGATGCAGCAGGGCCTGCCGAAGATGATGGCCCGCGTGCTCACCTGCCTGTTCGTCGCCGACGCGGGCAGCCTCACCGCGTCCGAGATCGTTCAGCACCTGCAGATCAGCCCGGCGTCGGTGTCCAAGGCGATAGCGTTTCTCGAGCAGCAGGGCCTGATCCGCCGTACCCGGGACGACCGCCGGCGCGAGCGCTACTTCGTCGACGACGAGGTCTGGTACCACTCGTCGGTGGCCAGCGCCCGCGGCACCGCCCAGCTCGCCGAAACCGCACGCCAGGGCGTCGTCGTGCTCGGCCGCGGCAGCCCGGCCGCCATCCGGCTCGAGAACATCGCCCGCTTCAGCGACTTCATGAGCGAGGCCATCCTGCGGGCCGCGGAACAGGTCCGCGAAGTCCTGCACACCCAACCCCCGGCAAGCCCGGACGAACCTGAGCCGACCTCGGGACAGGGGAGCCGAGGAGGCTAGGGCCTACTGAGGCGGTCGGTGGCCGGTTGCCTCCCTCTCGAGCAAGGCGAAGCCGCACGCACGGGCGATCGACGCGGCCTGCTCGGTCGCGTCGGCTGCCGAGGCCGCGGCACCCGTACTGCGTCGTGCCGAAGCCAAGGCGAGCAGGGCCTGGGTTTCGAAGTACGGGTAGGCGCCGCGGGCGATGCTCAAGCAGGTCTCGCTCCACTCGATCGCGGCGTGGGGGTCGCCCACTCTCAGCTGAGCCTCGGCGACGGTCGCCGCGGTCTGGGCCTGGGCTTTCCGGTCGCGAATGTGGGTGGCCAGGTCGTAGGCGCGCAACGCCGTCTGCAAGGCGGCGACTCCGTTGCCCTCTTGGCTGTACAGGCGAGCCAGCTCGTCCAGGGTGGACAGTTCGCCTCGCGGGTGCGATCGCTGCTGGTAGGCCTCGAGTACTTCGCCGAGCAGTTCGGCCGCACGCTCCACCTGGCCCAGTTGGCGCCAGGCGCTGGCCAGGTTGCCACGGTTGACGAGCACGGACGCCTCTCTGCCGGCCGCCTCGTTGATCTGCAGGGCGGAACCGAACAGCTCGGCGGACTCCTGGAGCTCGCCCTGGTAGAGCCGCGTCATACCGAGGCCGTTGAACGCGACGGCGCGCACGTGGCCCCGCGGATCCTCCTCCGTCAGCGCCAGCGCCCGCTTCATGTACGCGACGGCGTCGGCGAGCCTTCCGCCTTCCAGGTGGTGCCAGCCCACGTGGTGAGCCAGGTACGCCGCGGCTGTGGTCCAGCCGATCGAGGTCGCGAGCGCCTCGCCGGCCAGGCAGTCGGCCAGCGCAGCTTCGTCCTCGCCCACCGACCACAGCGCCTGCCCGCGGCTGATCAGCATCGCAGTGCGTGCCACGTCGTCACCGGTCGCGGCGGCGGCGGCGAACCCGGCCTGTGCCGCCGGCACCCAGCCGTCCAGGTCGCGCCGGACCAAGAAGTACCCCCGGAGCTGGTCGACGATCTGCCAGGCCACCGTGTGGTCGCCGGACGACGCCGACTCCCGCACGACCGCGAGCAACGCGGGCAGTTCGTCGTCGAGCCAGTCGACCGCGTCGGCGTCGGTGCGGAAGAACCTGGCAGGTTCGGGATGCGTGGCGAGCCGCACGAGCTGCGGGTACACCCGGTCCATCGCGGCCGTCACCGCCTCGGTGTACCAGGCGAGCAGCCGTGCCCGCGCAGCCTCGGCCTCCGCGTCCTCGGCGAGCAGCCGGTGGGAGTAGAGGCCGAGCAGATCGTGGAAGCGGTAGCGGTTGTTCGCGTACTGCATCAGCATGTTCGCCTCGAGCAGGTCCTCCAGGACCCGGTCGGCGTCGGCCGCGGAGATCCCGAGCAGGATGCCGGTGCTGTCGGCGCTGAAGTCGTCGCCCGGATGCAGACCACAGAGTCTGAAGGCGCGTTGGGCTTCGAGGCTCAGGTCCGCGTAACTGAGCTGGAAGCTGTTCAGCACACTGGACTCGCCGATGCTGAGCTCGGTGAGGCGGCGGTTGCCGTCGTCCAGGCGGCGGGCGAGGTCGGAGACTGTCCACTCCGGCCGCGTGGCGAGCCGTGCGCCGGCGATGCGCAGCGCGAGCGGAAGCCGGGCGCAGGCCTCGGCGAGCGCCGTCGCACCCTCGGTGTCGGCGTCGAGCCGATGGGTTCTCGCGGTGGCGGCGATCAGCTGGATCGCCTCCGGCCGGGTGAGGGGCTCGAGATCCACGACGCCGGCGGTGTCCAGACCGGGCAGTCGGCGTCGGCTGGTCACGATCGCGTCGCTGCGTCCCGCCCCTGGCAGCAGGGCCTGGATCTGCGCCGCATCCTGGGCGTTGTCGAGCAGGACGAGGACGCGCCGGTCGGCCAGTTCGCTGCGGAGCAGGGCGGCGGCTTCGGTCTCGTCGGTGCCGATCCGCCGGCCCGGCACGCCGAGTGCCCTCAGGAAGCGGCCGAGCACCTGGATCGGCTCCGGCAGCAACGTGGCGTTGCCGCGCAGGTCCGCATAGAGCTGGCCGTCCGGGTACTGCGCGCGCAGGCGGTGCGCGGCGACCAGGGCCAAGGCGGTCTTGCCGACCCCGGCGATCCCGTTGATCAGGACGACACGGGAAGAAACCGCGTCCGGCCGGGCGAGCGCAGTGCAGATTGTCGTCAGTTCGTCCTCCCGGCCGACGAAGTCCGGTGGCGCGGAAGGGGTTTGCTGGACGACCACCGGCTCCCAGGACGGCTCGCTGTGCTGGCGGAGCACCTGCT
The DNA here is from genome assembly GCF_000024345.1 of Kribbella flavida DSM 17836. Classification (NCBI taxonomy): domain Bacteria; kingdom Bacillati; phylum Actinomycetota; class Actinomycetes; order Propionibacteriales; family Kribbellaceae; genus Kribbella; species Kribbella flavida. The sequence goes on from NC_013729.1 coordinate 2,094,125, forward strand.
GTTGCACCGCGCGGAGACGTTTGCTCGGCTGCACACCGAGCTGCTCGGCCAGCGCGGATCGGATCCGCTCGTACGCCGCGAGGGCTTCGGCCTGCCGGTCGCACGCTGCCAGCGTCCGGATCAGCTCGACGTGCAGCGGCTCGTCGAGCTCGTGCCGCGCGGCCAAGCCCAGCAGGGGATTCAGCGCCAGTTCGGGCTCGCCGATCTCGCGGGCCAGGGCGGCCAAGGCTCGGACGGCGGCGGCGTACTCGTTGGAGAGCGCGACGTACAGCGGATTGGTCGCCACCGCCTCGACGTCCGTGTCGCCACGCCACAGCCCGACGGCGTCGGCGAGCTTCGTCACCGCAGCCTCCGGTTCGTCGACGGCCGCCTTCGCGGTCAGGTCGCGAAAGGCCAGCAGATCAAGGGTGTCCGAGCTCGCTTCCAGCCGGTAGCCGTTGCCGCTGCTGACGATCACCGGGTACGCCGGGTGTCGCGGCTCCAGCAACCGCCGCAGCCTGGCGACCCGGGTCTGCAACAGGCTCACCGCGTTCGACGGGGCGGTGCGGGGCCACAGGAGATCGATGAGCTCGTCCAGGCTGACCGTCGTACCGGCGCCCAGGGCGAGCCGGGCCAGCAAGGTGCGCTGCAGGTCCGAGCTGACCAGCACCGGTACGGTTCCGTGCCGGACCTCGAGCGGGCCCAGGATGCCGATGTGCAGCCGGCCGTCGGCGCCGATCAGTGTGGGGGAGGACCGTGACGCACCCGCAGCGGCCCGGAGCAGCTTGGCATCGCCGCGACCCAGGCCGAGGGCCGTGGCGAGCGCCTGGACCGAGTCCGCCTTCGGGCTTCGGGTTCTGCCTTGTTCGAGGTCGCGGATCGCGCCGGCGCTGAGGCCGGCCCGGTCGGCAAGCGCGCGCTGAGTGATGCCCGCCTGCCGGCGAAAAGCTCGCAGCAACTCACCGAAGCGGCCGGTCCGGACATGACCAGCGCCGGATGGGGCCTCCTGCGACCTGCCGGGCACGGGCAGCATCCTACGTGCTGCGGGGAGTCACCGGAAACCAACAGTTGCCGAGGGCTACCTGTCGCCGGTGCGGCACCCCGAGGTACGGGCGGAGTACGGGCAGTGGAACGTCAGCGCCGGCCACCAGAATCGGCCGTTGCCGATCTTGCTCGAGCTGTTCTGGAGGAAATATCCCTATGCGTAAGTCCATCATGGCCACCGCGACGGCGCTGGCCGTGGTCGCCACCGGTGTCGCCGTGGCCGGAGTCAACCTGACCGCCCGGCCGGCGACTGCCGCGCTCAGCGACGTGCCCGCCGACTGCACCGTCTTCACCGCGGCGTACCGCACCGACGGGCAGCGGCTCAGCTACGGGTACTCCGGTCGCAAAACCAGCACCGAGGCCTACGTCAACGACAAGCTCGGTTGGGTCCCGTCGGCGCAGCAGCAGTTGGGGGGAGGCGGCAGCGACACCGAGTTCCGCAGTACGGAGTACGTGGTCCATCCGACCAACGGGTGGCTCTACAAGATGATCCGCCACGGCAAGCTGGTCGACGGCACCTGGCGGATCACCTCGTTGACCGCCAACCAGCACGCGAGTGGGTTCCCCGCAACGCGGATTCTGGCGTACGGGTACCCGTACCTCTACCGGGTGACGGGCTCGTCGCTCTACCGCTACACGGTGTCGGCGACCACCGGAGCCCTCACCGGGAAGGTGCAGCTGTCCGGTGCCGGCTGGAACGCGGTCAAGACCCTCGTTTACGAGCGCAGCGGTGGAACGGGCAGTGCCGCGGTGGACGTGCTGATCGGCACGAAGACGAACGGGGAGCTCAAGGAGTGGCGGATCAACCGAGCCACCCCGACGCAGATCAGTTCGAAGATTTTGAAGTCGAGCGGCTGGGCGTCCTTCAACAGCCTCAGCACGGGCCCCTGCTCCGCGCATCCCAACGGCCGCGTCCTGCTCGGCATCACCGCCACCGGCACTGCCTCGGCACACTTCGACGCCAAGCAGACCGATGGCGTCGGCACCGACATCAAGGGCGGCTCCCTGGGCCCCCTCGGCTGGACCGCCAAGGCCTACGGCCAGTAGTCAGCCCGTCAGCCGCCGAGCTGGTGTCGTGAGACGCCGACGACACCAGCCGGCCGGGCCGTCCGGGTGGTGGCTTGCCGGAGAATGGCGAGTGCCGCCTCCGAGGGCGAGCCGGCGGTCGTCGTCACCGCGACGAGGCTCTGCTCGGGCGAACGGGCGATCGTGAGGGTCTGCTGGGTGACGATGACCGTTCCGACCAGCGGATGCCGCAGGTCGTAGGAGGCGGCCTCGCACGGGGCGACCTTGTGGTCGGCCCACAGCGCGACGAACTCGGGGCTCTTCATGGACAGCTCCCCGATCAGGGCGGCCAGTTCCGGATCGTCGGGGTGGAGACCGACGGCGATCCGCAGATTTCCCACCACGGCGCGCGCCTTGCGTTTCCAGTCGGCGTAGAGCTCGCGGCAGTGCTCGTCGAGAAAGACCAGCCGGCTCATGTTCGGCCGGCGGGCGGGATCGCCGGGTGCGGCAGGATCGATGTGTCCGGCAAGCAACGCGTGCCCGAGGTCGTTCCAGGCCAGCACGTCCGTACGCCGGCCGAGGACCAGGGCGGGAATGCCTTGCAGGGCCCGGAGCAGGTCGAGCGTCTCGGCCGTCACCCGCTCGGGCCGCCGGCGGCGTGCTTTCGGCGTACGGCGGGACGCGTTCGCCAGCCGGTCCAGGTGTTCGCGTTCGGCGGCGTCGAGCCTGAGCGCGCGGGCGATCGCCTCGAGCACCTCCGGGGACGCGCCGCGGGACTGGCCTTGCTCGAGCCGCGCGTAGTACGACACGCTGACACCCGCCAGCTGGGCCAGCTCCTCGCGCCGCAGGCCCGGCACTCGCCGGCGCGGGCCGAAATCACGGAGCCCGACGTCCTCGGGGCGCAGTTGTGCCCGCCGTGCGCGCAGGAAGTCACCGAGCGGGCCAGCTGAGTCCATAGAGCCAGTATTCGTCCCTCGGTCAACCCGCAACCACACCCTGCCAGGGGTACGCAGCAGGAGGAGTGGTTGCCCGATCGTCCCGTCCGCAGACTCGGTGGCAGACCACCCCGGCAGCGCGGTCGACAACCGTGTTCCGGCAACACCGAGGACGGACGATGGACCAGATCACCTTGGGCGACGTCACCGTCACCCGCATCAAGGAGTACTACGGCTCGGTCGAGCTGAGCCCTGCCGAGTTCTTCCCCGAGAGCCCCGCCGGTGCCTGGGCCGAACACCGTGGCTGGCTCGCCCCGGACTTCTGGGACCCGCAGACGCAGGAGTGCGTGTCGGCCATCCAGACCTGGCTGCTCCGCAGCGAGGGCCGCACGATCCTGGTCGACACCGGTGTCGGCAACCACAAGGACCGGCCGTACGCCCCGGTCTGGAGCCGTCTCGACACCGAGTTCCTGGACAACCTCGCGGCCGCCGGCGTACAGCCCGACGACGTCGACCTGGTGATCAACACCCATCTGCACGTCGACCACGTCGGCTGGAACACCCGCCTCGACGGCCGTACCTGGGTGCCGACCTTCCCGAACGCCGCCTACCTGATGCCCCGGCGTGACTTCGACTTCTGGAACCCGGCCAACGAGCACCGGCCGGTTCTCGGCCGCGGCAACCAGAACGTGTTCGAGGACAGTGTCGCCCCGATCCACGAGGCAGGGCTGGCGCAGCTGTGGGACGGCACCTGCCGGATCGACGCCAACCTGCGGCTCGACCTCGCGCCCGGGCACACCCCCGGCTCGTCCGTGCTGACCCTGGAGTCGGGGACCGATCGCGCTCTGTTCGTCGGCGACCTCGTCCACACCCCGCTGCAACTCGTCGAGCCCGACACGAACAGCTGCTTCTGCGAGAACCCGGCCGAGTCCCGCGCCACCCGGCACCGTCTGCTCGGTCGCGCCGCGGACGACAACGCCCTGGTCTTCCCAGCCCACCTCGGTGGCCGGGGTGCGGCCGAAGTCGTTCGCGACGGCTCGAAGTTCGCCATCAAGAACTGGGCCGGTTTCGCCCGCATCTCCTGAACTCCGGAAAGGACAGGCCTCGTGCCCCACCAGGTCACCACCCCTATCGACACCCCCGCGGGCGCGGTCCGTGGCGTCCGCGACGAGTACGGCGAGCTGTATCGCGCCATCCCGTACGCCGCCGCGCCCGTCGGCGCCGCTCGCTTCGCGCCTCCGACCCCGCATGCCGGCTGGCACGGCGTACGCGACGCCAGTAGCCCCTCCGCCACGGCGCCGCAACCGCGCCGGGACTTCGGCCGCCTCGACCTGACGCCGTACTTCGGCCCCGGCTGGGTGCCGGGGAAGGAGTACCTGACCGTCGACGTCCGTACTCCGTCGTCGACCGGTGCCGCGCCGGTGATGGTCTTCGTGCACGGCGGCGGTTTCGTCACCGGCTCGTCCCGCGCAGCCCTCTACGACGGTCGGGCGTTCGCCCGCGACGGCGTCGTTCTGGTGACGGTGAACTACCGCCTCGGCATCCCCGGATTTCTGGATCTCGACGGGGCACCGGCCAACCGCGGTCTGCTCGACGTGCTCGCGGCCCTCGGCTGGGTTCGCGACACCATCGCGGCGTTCGGTGGCGATCCGGCCGACGTCACGGTGTTCGGTCAGTCCGCCGGAGCAACTCTGGTCGGGGCTCTGCTCGCGACGCCGGCGGCCAAGGGCCTGTTCCGCCGGGCGATCGTGCAGAGCGGCAGCGGCACCGGCGCCTTCACGCCGGAGCAGGCACAGCGGGTCACCCGAGCAGCTGCGGAGGCGCTGGGCGTGGCACCGACCGCGGAGGCGTTCGCCGACCTCGCCGACGAGCGCTTCCTCGGGATCCTGCCGCGGCTCGCCGGGCTGGACCTGCGGACCCAGGCCGCGAACGATCCACTGGCCGGGCTCAGCCCGTTCAGCCTGGTGCTGCCCGAGCAGCCAGCGGACTCGCTGGCGAACGGCCCCGCCGCCGAGGTCGATCTGCTGATCGGCACGAACACCGAGGAGGGCAACCTCTATCTCGTTCCCCAGGGCAACTTCGACAACTCCACGGCCGCGGCCGAACTGGGCCAGACGCTGTTCGGCGCCGGCACCGACCGGATGATCGAGGCCCACCGCCGGGTCTCCGGCGGCCGCACTCACGTCTATCGGTTCGGCTACCGTTCGACCGCGGTGAACGGACAGCTCGGAGCCGCCCACACCGTCGAACTTCCGTTCGTGTTCGACCTCGCCGACGAGCCCTGGCTGCACGGACCCACCGGGCTGCTCGGCCCCGACGCAGCACCGGCCGGCCTCGCCACCCGGATGCACGGCGCGTGGATTCAGTTCGCGAGCACCGGAGATCCCGGCTGGCCCGCCTCCGACGGCGACACCGTGGAAATGTTCGACTGAAGGAGGCCGCCGCGGAGCGGACCCTCGGGCGGACCGAAGTCCACCCGAGGGCCAGGCTCACGGCTGCACGGTGAAGGTGTAGGTCTTGTGGCCGCTGCTGACGGCGGCGCCCGCGGCCGTGGTGGCCGTGGCCTCGAAGACGACGGTGTAGGTGCCGGCGGCCTCGAAGGCCCAGTTGGCGTGCGCGTGCGCGTTGATGCCGAAGGCACGGTTGTCCGGCAGCCCGTTGCCGCTGTCGTACCAGACCGTCGGCGTACCCAGCGCGCTGGTGGTGTAGAGGCTCACGTGGGCGGGGCCACTGACCGAGACGAGCCGGACGTTCACCGAGTTGCCTTGCAGCGCGCCGCTGGGAACGCCTTCGGTGCTGATGCCCGGCCAGACGATCCCGCCGGCCTGCGTCTGCGGAAGGATCCACACCGGCGCGCCCGGCGTACCGAGGAACGCGTACGCCGCACCGGACGGCACGGTCTTCTTGCTGGCGGACACCGCGTTCAGGACGACGTCGGCCGGGTTGCGGTCGACCGCCGGGGTGACCGTCTGGTCGCGGAGGTCGAGCGTGAGCGCGGAGCCGGTCCAGTCCACGTCGATGGCGTCCACGTGGCCCTGCGAGATCGTCGTGGCGGCGTGGGCCTGAGCGACCGGCAGCAGCGTCAGCAGCGCGGCGGCAGCAGCGCCGGCGAGCACCCGGCCCTTCACTGGGCGACCTTGAAGCAGTAGGTGGCGATCGCGGAGGTGACCCGCTTGCCGGTCGCCGCCAGCGTGCCGGTCACCCGCACCTTGAGCTGGTAGGTGCCGGGCGCCTCGAACGCCCAGTTGGCGTGCAGGTGGTCACCGGCGGTGGTGGTGATCCGGTCCGGCAGACCGTTGCCGCTGTCAACCAGCACCGTCGGCGTACCGAAGGCGTCGGTGGTGAAGATGCTGACGTCGCCGGGACCGCTGACGCCGACGACGTCGACCTTCAGCGCGTCGTTGGTGAAGACGCCGGACGCGACCTCCTCGGCGCCGATCCCGGGCCAGAGCAGCTCCGGGTCCTGCGCCTGCGGCAGCACCCAGGCACGGGCGCCTGCGGCCCCCAGGAACCGGTACGCCGGGTCGGCGGGCACCGCGATCTCCGATCCGGGCTTGGCGACGAGCTGGACCTCGGCGGGGGAGTACTCGGTGCCGGTCTGGTCGTCATGGACGTGGACGTCGAGGCCACCGTTCTCGTAGGCGACGCCGACGACGTCGACGTGGCCCTGGTCGAGCACGACCCGGGAGGCGGCATCGGCCGGCAGGCCGACACTGGTGAGCGCGAGGACTGCCACGGCGGGCAGTGCCAAGCGGTAGGGCTTGCGCATTGACTTTCCTTTCACGGGCGGACGGGAACTGCTTCCGTCGCGGTGACGCGACGGTGGCTGAGCAGACCGTGCCGGGGCGCGAACACCCAGCAGGTCACGAACACCGCGGTGGCGGTGAGCACGATCAACCCGCCGGCGGCGAGGTTGAACGCGTAGGACAGATAGAGGCCGGTCAGGCCGGAAACGGCGCCGATCGCCGGGGCGATCAGCATCATCACGCCGATCCGGTCGGTGAGCAGGCGGGCGCAGGCGGCCGGCGTGATCAGCAGGGCGAGCACGAGAATGTTGCCGACGGCTTGGATCGAGATGACGATCGCGATCGTGACCATCGCGTAGAGCGCCATGTCGAGCCAGAAGATCGGCAGCCCGACCGAGCGGGCGGTCTCCCGGTCCAGCCCGACGGTGACGAACTCCTTGTGCAGCGCGCCACTGATCAGCAGCAGGGCGGCGCCCGCGACGGCGACGGTGACCACGTCGCGGTCGCTGATGCCGAGAACCGAGCCGAACAGGAACGACTCCAGCGAGCCGCCGTAGCCCGGTGCCGTGCTCATCACGACGATGCCGAGTCCGAAGGCGGCGGCGAAGAAGACCCCGATGACGGTGTCCTCCTTGAGTCGCCGGTTCTGCGAGACGACGGCGATGGCCAGCGCCGTGATCAGCCCGGCCACGACGCCGCCGACCACCAGGCTGGTCTGCAGCACGAAGGCGATGGCGATGCCGGGGAAGACCGCGTGCGCGACCGCGTCACCGATGAACGCCATGCCCCGCAGGGCGACGTGGCTGCCGATGACCCCGCAGACGACGCCGGACATCAGCACGACCAGGAACGCGCGCTGCATGAACACGTGCTGCCAGGGCTCGGTGAAGAACTCGATCATCGGGCCACTCCCAGGCTGTGCAGCAACTGCTCGGACCTGGCGACGCCGAACGCGCGCAGCCAGACGGCCGGGTCGCGCAACTCGTCCGGAGGACCGTCGGCGACGACGGTTTCGTTCAGCAGACACAGCCGGCTGCACGTCTCCGCGGCGGCCGGAAGGTCGTGCGTGGTCATCAAGATCGCGGTGCCCTCGGCGGTGAGGCTCCGGAACAACTGGGTGAGGATCTCCTGGGTGGGGACGTCGAGGCCGGTGAACGGTTCGTCCAGCAGCAGCAGTCGGGGCCGCAGGGCCAGTGCGCGGGCGACCAGCACGCGCTGCCGCTGGCCGCCGGACAGTTCGCCGATCGGACGGCGTACGAGATCAGTCAGGTCAACGCGCTCGAGTGCCTCGGCGACGGCGCTCCGATCGGCTCGGCCAGGGCGGCGCAGCCAGCCGATGTGATGCGTGCGGCCGGTCATCACCGCCGTACCGACATCCACGGGGTAGTCCCAGACGAACTCGTGCCGCTGCGGGACGTACCCGATCGTGCCGCGGACCTGGGCCGGCGTCCGTCCGTCGATGGTGATCGAGCCGCTGCGGATCGGCAGCAGCCCGAGCAGCGCGCGCAGCAAGGTGGTCTTGCCGGCTCCGTTCGGCCCGATCAGGCCGACGTGCTCGGATTCCGTCACCCGCAGGTCCACGTCGTGCAGGACCTGCCGGCCGCCGAGCTCGACGGCCACGCCTTGTACCGACAGGACGCTCATGCCGAAACCTTCCGTGTACGCCGGTACGCCACGCCCAGGCCGATTCCGATCAGGACGAGCACGCCGCCGCCGACGATCCACCGGGTGGAGCCGCTGTCCTCACCGGCGGGCTGCTCGGCGGCAGCCGGCGATGCGGGCGACACCGCGGACTTCGGCTGGACGGAGAACGCCGCCCGGGCGTCGCCGTCACCGGCGTACAGCCGCAGCGTGCGGCGGTCGGTGACCGTGCTGCCGTCGGTGAGCTTCGCGGTCATCGCGATCCGCAGGAGATAGGTGCCTGGAGCCTCGAAAGTCCAGTTGCCGTGCACGTGGGTGTTGACGTCGATCCCGGTCTGCTGGGGCAAGGGCGTGCGACTGTCGAAGACCGTCTCAGGCTTGCCGAAGTCGCTGTTGAGGAAGAGGGTGAACGCGCCCGGTCCCTCGACGCCTTCCAGGGACCAGGTGACCTCCCGGTCGACCTGCTTGGCCACCTCGGTCTCCTGGGTGTTCCAGCCGGGCCAGAGCACCCCGTCCCGCTGAACCTGCGGGATCACCCAGATCCTCTGACCCGGTTTGCCGAGGAAGGCGAAGGCGGGGTCGGCGGGGACCGCGACCTGCGCCTTGCCGGACACCTGCAGTACGACGTTCTCCAGCGGTCGCCAGACCGCGGGGTCGGCAGTGTCGTCGCGCAGCTGCACTGTCCAGCGGCCGTCCACGAAGCGCGGCCCGAGATCGACGTGGCCGTCGGCGACCACGACCTGCTGAGTCACCGGTGCCGGCTCGGCCGCGGCCGGAAAAGCAACGGCGCTCAGCAGCAGGACTGCCGCGGCGAAGGTCCTCACTTCGCCTCCCCGAGACAGCGCTGGAGCTCGTCCGCGTTGTGCCGCATCATGGCGACGTAGTTGCGCGCGTGCTGGTCGAACGAGTCGCCGTAGATCGTGCACACCTGGACGCCCTGGTCACGCGCGACCTGGGTCAGCACGGAGGCGCGCTGGGCCAGGTTGGGCTCGATGAACACGGCCGGCACCTTGAGGTTGCGGATCGTCTCGGACAGCTTGCGGACCTGGTCCACACTCGGCTCCTGGGCGGGGTTGGGCACGACGAAGCCGGCGACGGTCATCCCGTAGGCCCTCGCCAGATAGCCGAAGGCGTCGTGCGTGGTGATCAGTTGACGACGCTGCTGCGGGATGCTGGCCAGCTTGGTACGCACGTACTCGTCGAGCTGATCGAGTTCCCGCAGATAGGCGGCGGTGTTGTCCTGGTACTGCTGCTTGCCGTCGGGATCGGCGCTGATGAGGGTGTCCCGCATCAGTTGCGCGTACGCCTTCGCGTTGGCGACGTCCTCCCACAGGTGCGGGTCGATCTCGCCGTGCACGTGCTTTCCGAGCACCGCCTGCGGCAGTTGGTGGACCTGCGTGCCCGGCTTGCCCAGGAACTCGAACCGGTTGTCGTCCGGCACGGTCGCGAGCGCCCGGTTCGGCACGTCGATCACAACCTGCTCGGCCGCCACGACGGACTGGGCCGCACCGACCGACTCGGCGTCGGAGTACGCGTGGACCTGGCCGCTGTCCAGATCGACGGTGAGATCGGTGTGCCCGTCGGCCAGGACAGTCGCCGGACCACCGCCGGCCGGCTTCACGGTGCTCGGGTCGACCCCGACGGCGAAGGTGAACGTGCCTTTGCCCAGGGGCCGGACCGGTTGGCCGGCGGCCACGTCGAGCTTGCCCTCGAGGGTCAGCCGGTAGACGCCCGGCTTGGTGAAGGCCCAGTTCAGGTGGGTGTGCGCGGCCGGTGGAAGGGTCGTGGTGTCGGAGGCGCCGAGGCCGTCGGTGGAGTCGAAGTAGCGGTCGGGGTGGCCGAGCGATTCGGTCAGGTAGGCAACGAGTTGTCCTGGCCCGGTCAGGCCGGTGGCAGTGAGCTGGACCGCGGACGTCCGGGTCGCTCCGCGGCTCTTGCCGGTGCCACGCACTCGCAGGCCGAGCCACAGCACGTCGAGGCCGATGTTCTCGACGAGTGGGATGACCCGCGCGCCGTACGACTCGGCGGCCTCGGCGAGGGACACGTTGGGCGAGCCCTCGGGCGCATTGGCGTCGATCGTCTTGATCAGCGCCTGGGGTTCCAGCAGCAGGTGGTTGGTGAAGGTGATGTCGGCCTTGGCCACTCGCTTGGCATCGGCTGCCGTCGGTTCGTACGAATGCGGATCGCCACCGGGCGGCACCAGCGAGGACGCCGAGATCCGGTCGCCGCCGACCCGCTGGGCCAGGTCGGCCAGGATTTCGGTGGTGGCGACCACCTCCATACCGTCTCGGCCGGACCTGGGCCCGGCCGAGCATCCGGTCAGCGCCACCGGTACCGCGAAGGCCAGCACGGCGGCGGCTGCCTTCGTCGCCCGCCTCACGACTCGCTCCGGCGGCGAGCGGCGACCAGAGCCACCACGCCGAGCAGCACCAGCACGACGCCACCGGCGATCCAGCCGGTGCCGATCGACCCGCCGGCCGAGGCGAGCCGGCAATTGCCCGCGGCCGTCACCGGCGAGGTCGCGGACTGCGGCTGAGCGTCTGCCGCGGGCGTGACGACGGACTGCGGTGGCGGGGCTGCTGCTGGTGCGCCGCCGCCCGGCGCCGGATCGCCGACGACGAAGGTGACGGTGGCCGAGTCGCTGCCCTTGGTGCCGGTCGCCAGGGTGGTGCTGTGGGTGAACCTCACCTTGTACGTGCCGGGCTCGGTGAAGACCCAGTTGCCGTGAGCATGCGTTCCGAGCGCGATCCGGTGCGTGTCGGGCAGGCCGTCGCCGCTGTCGAAGATCACCTTCGGCTGCCCGAACGAGTCGAACTCGAAGACGGCCAGCTTGCCCGGCCCGGCCACGCTGTCCAGTCGCCAGTCGACGCTGCCGGTGACCTGGGCGGGGGAGAGTTCTTCGGTGTTCCAGCCGAGCCAGACCACACCGTGCTTCTGGGTCTGCGGGATCTGCCAGATCGGCGACCCGGCGGTGCCGAGAAAGCCGAAGGCGCCGCCAGGGATTGTGGTTGCGGCGGCCGACGTCAGCCGTACGGTGACCTGTGAGGGATCACGCCACACGACCGCACCCTTCGTGCCGTCCTTGATCCGCGAGGCCGGCGTACCTGCCTCGAGCCGTACTGCGTAGTCGGCGTGCCCGTTGGTCAGTGTCACTCCGGTGCTGCCGTTGCCAAGGGAGGCTGACGGGCTCTGTTGCGTGGTCGCCGGCGAACTGGTGGAGGGCGACGCTGGGGTGGTGACGACGCAGGGTCGGAGCTGAGTGGTCGTCGACGACGGCTGGGGCGGCACCGGGCGCTGCTGGGGACCGTTGCCTGGCAGCGTTGTCGGCGGTGTTGTTGTCGTTGTCGCTGTCGGTTGCACGGTCGGCTGGGCACTCTGCGAGGGCTCCGGAGTCGACGTGGGGTGAGGCGTGGGTGAGTTGGTCGCCGGAGGAGTGGTCGGCGGCGGGCCGCCAGGACACAGCGCGGAGACGTCGCTGTTGCCCACGACAACCGCAAGCGTTGCTGTGTCGCGCATCGCTCGGCCTGCCTTGGTCGTGGCCGAGTAGCTGAACGTGAGTCGATAGACGCCTTCCTTCGTGAACGCCCAGTTGCCGTGGGCGTGGGTCGGCGCGGCCAGGGAGATCACCTGCGGCAGCGACCTGGAGCTGTCGAACGAAACGCGCGGCTGACCGCTGCCGTCGACCTGGTAGAGCGCCAGTTTGCCCGGGCCCTGCACACGGTCGAGTGACCAGGAGACCGGACCCGACAGGGCGCCGTAGTCGACGGACTCGGTGTTCCAGCCGGCCCACAGCAACTCGGCGTCCTGGGTCTGCGGGATGCGCCAGACCGGGGCGCCCGGCGTACCGAGGAAGCCGAACGCGGGCGAGGACGGCACGGTCACCCGTCCGGCCGGGCGGACCTGGAATGCGACGGTGCCCGGGTCGCGCCACACCACCCGGTCGGCGCCCTGCGTTCCGTCCTTCACCTGGAAGCGCAGGCGGTCGCCCACTGTTCGCGCGGCGACGTCCACGTGACCGGCGCCCAGGACGGCCGTCACGCAGGCCGGCGGGGTGGGCGTGGAGGTCGGCGTCGGGGTGGGAGTTGGCGTCGGGGTGGGCGTAGGAGTCGGGGTTAGTGTCGGCGTGGGAGTTGGCGTCGGCGTGGGAGTCGGCGTCGGAGTCGGGGTCGGCGTCGGCGGTTCGTACGGACCGACGACGAACGTGTAGACGATCGGGCCGGAGGACACCCGCACGCCGTCGAGCCTGGTGGCGGTCGCCTCGAAGGTGAGCGTGTAGGTGCCCAGTTGCGTGAAGGCCCAGTTGGCATGCACATGGCGACCGATCGGTTGGTGCACGGTACGAAGCGAGGTGTCGGTGGAACTGAAGAGACGCTGAACGCGGTCGGCCACCGGGTCGTAGTTGAAGAACACCTCCACGGCGCCCGGTCCTCGACTGTCGAGCATCGTCAGGTCGACCGTGTCGTCCTGCAGCACCCCGGCCGGGATCGTCTCGGTGTCCCAACCGGGCCAGATCAGTTCCGGGTCCTGGGTCTCGGGCGCCAGCCAGGCGGGATCACCGGGCGTGCCGAGGAAGGCGAAGGCCGGAAGGTCCGGCACCTCGACCCTGGCGGTGCCCTTGTCCTCGAGGTTGAAGATCAGTCCGGCCGGATCCGCCTCGCGGTAGTGGCCATGGCCGATTCGGGTGTTGAGCCGCAGCGCGGAGCCGTCGAACGTGGTGTGCAGCATGTCTGTGTGCACAGCCTGCAAGACCTCTGGTGCAGCGGCGGCCGGTGAGGCGTCGGCCCGCCAGGGCACCAGCAGCAGCACGAAGCTCAGGGGCAGCAGGAGGCGAAGCGGAAAGTGAGTGGCGGTCACGAACCGGCACTGTATCTGAATTGACAACCATTTTCAGTAAGGTGGTGGAGAACTCGAAGCGCTCCCGCGGAAAAGTCGTCAGGCGACGATGGCCGCTGTCGACCAGCCGTTGTTGGAAATCATTATCAGGTAGACTCGCCCGCATGTCGGCCGCTCATGACGCGCGCGGCGTTCGCCGTACGAGGCGGCCGTGGCGCTGCTGAACCGCTGGATCTCCCAACCATGGCGGGTCCTCGGCGTGCTCTTCTTGGTCGCTGGGCTGAGCGTGCTCGGGTGGGTCGGCTGGCAGTACTTCGGCACCGGCATCACCGCGAACCGCACGATGGACCGCCTGGAGCACGACCTGCGCGCCGAGTGGGCATCCGGACCGAGGCGAAGCGGGGCCTCCCCGGGTACGCCGATCACGCTGCTGCGCATCCCGCGCTTCGGCGCCGACTGGGAGAAGCCGGTCGTCGAAGGCGTCGGCGAGGACGAGCTGGCCCGGGGCCTCGGCCACTACCCCCAGACCCAACTCCCCGGAGAACCGGGCAACTTCGCGATCGCCGGTCACCGGGTCACCCACGGGTCGCCGTTCCGCAAGCTGCTGGAACTGCGCAAAGGCGACCAGGTCATCGTCGAGACCGCCGACGCCGTCTACACCTACGAGCTCAACGGCGCACCCCGCGACCTGACGGTGAAACCAGCCGACACCTGGGTCCTCGACCCCGTCCCCGGCAAGCCGGGCCAGACCCCCACCAAGCCGATCCTCACCCTCACCACCTGCCAGGACCTGTTCCACTCCCCGGACCGCTCCGTCGCCTTCGCCCACCTGGTCAGCCAGCAGCCGAAAACCTCGGGTTGAGGTCCAGGTTGACGTTGCGGTCATGGCGATGTGGTTCGGTGGGGCTCGCCGGGTGCTGGGCCGGCGATCGGCTCGATGCGTGGTTGGGCGAGCCGGGCGTAGTCGGCGCCTGAGATGGCCACTGACCGGTTGAGGCGGGCGGCGTTGAAGTAGAGCTGTGGTCGCTCGACGACCTCGGGGTCGGCAACGAGCTCGAGGTCGGAATCGAAGGTGAAGGGAAGCACGGTGCCGGGGACGGAGCGGGCCAGTCGTTCGGCGGTGGCGGCGTCGCTGAACCCGACGTACCGGGCCTTGAACAACGTGCGGACGGCGTCCAGGTCGACACGTCGGTCTCCTGGGATGACCGCGAGCACGTGGCGGGTGGTCCGCCGGTCGGTCTTGATCCGGAGGATGATGCACTTCGCCGCGTGCGACGCGGGGTGCCCGCGCAGAGCGCTGACCGACTCCGTGGTGCCGTCCGGTGCGTGATCGATGAGCCGGTAGGGCGTCTGGGTGGTGTCGAACAGGGCGATCAGGCGCTGGTAGGTGTCATCGCCGGGCACGGTTCGTCCTCTCTCGGGGGGCTTGGTGTGGCGGTGCGGTGGATGCGTTCGATGGCTTGGCCCCAGTAGGTTCCGGCGATCATGAGCACGGCACCGAGAGTGGCCCAGAGGGTGAGGTGTTCGCCGCCGAGACTGATGCCGATGGCAACGGCCCAGATCGGCTCGGTGCCCAGCAGCAGGCACGCCCGGCTGGCGGAGGTGTTCTGCACGGCCCAGGTCTGGGCGAGGAAGGCGAACACACTGCAGAACAAGGCGAGATAGATCAGCTGGGCCCAGGTGGTGGCACTGCTGTGGACCAGGTCGGGCAAGTGGGGGATGGCGAGCGGAAAGAACAGTGCCGAGCCCACAATGGTCTGCACGCTCGTCAGGTGCAGCGGGTCCATGGAACGGCCCGCGGTGAGCCGTCCGACGAGAGCGACGTGCCCGGCCCGGACGACGGCGGCGGCGAGCATCAGTACGTCGCCGAGCCGTGGTGCGTGCAGCCCGGTGCTTGAGGTGAGCAGCCCGACGGCCACGACGCACAGTCCGGCAGCGAGGAAGAACGTCCATGGCAGCGAGCGGCTGCCGGTGCGGTCCAGCAGCGGCGTCAGCACGATGGTCAGACTGATGATCAGCCCGGCGTTCGCGGCGCTGGTGTGCGCCACCCCGTAGGTCTCCAGCACGAGCACGGCTGCCTGGGTGACTCCCAGCAGCGAGCCGATGCGGACCTCCGCGCGGGTCCAGCGACGGCGCCGGTGGCGGAAGGCGACCAGGGTGCCGCAGGCGAGCGCGGAGATCGCGTACCGGGCGAACAGGACGGCCAAGACCGGGAGCACGGTGGTCGCCGTCTTGGCCACCAGGTAGCTCGAACCCCACACCAGCGCGACGACGAGGAGTACCGCATCCGTGCGGCGGGCGATACGCATGCGCTCACGCTGCCTGACTGGGACGTTGAAGACCAGCACCAGCTTCTACACCAATGATGTAGTAGAACTACACTCTTGGAGTGGATGAACGGCAGTTGCGGATCCTGCGCGAACTGGGAGATCTGGGCAGCGTCAGCGCGGTCGCAGAGGCGCTGCACGTGACGCCATCCGCCATTTCGCAGCAATTGCGACTGTTGCAGCGCGCGATCCCCATCCCGCTGACGGAACGCGCCGGGCGCCGGGTGGTGCTGACCGATGCCGGGCAGGCGCTGGCCGCGGCGGCCGTCGAGGTCGAGACCGCGCTCGCCCGGGCCCGGACCACGATCACCGACTTCGCCGAGCAGCCCGACGGCGATGTCTCGGTGGCCGCGTTCCACAGCGCAGCGTCCGCGTTCTTCCCGCTCCTGCTGCGCAGCATGGCCGGCTCCGGTGGCCCTCGCCTGGCGCTCGCCGACGAGGACGTCGCCCAGGACCGCTTCTCCGCCCTCACCCGTCAGTACGACCTCGTGCTCGCCCACCGCCTCGACCACGGCCCGCCCTGGCCGCGCGGTGTGACCTCCACGATGCTGCTGCGTGAACCACTCGACGTCGCTCTGCCCGTCGGCCACCCGCTGGCGTCCAAAGTGCTGCTCTCACCTCGGGAGGTAGCGGACCAGCCGTGGATCACCGTCCATGACGGCTTTCCGCTGATGTCGACCATCGAGGCCATCGCCGGCGCCGCCAACCGCCGGCTCGACATCGTCCACCGCATCAACGAATTCTCGGTGGTCGCCGAGGCCGTGGCGGCCGGCGGCGGGCTCGCGCTGATGCCCCGGTGGACGGCCCGGCCGCACCCTGACGTCGTGCTCAGGCCGCTGAGCGGGCTCCATGCCCTCCGCCACATCGACGTCCTGCACCGGCCCGAGCGCACCGCCCGAAAGGCCGTCCGAACGGTGCTCGGCGAGTTGCGCCGCGCTGCCGCAGAGATCCAGGGCCGAGACCGCTGAGCCACTCGCTGCCGATCTCGGTGTGCACCTGCAGAGAAGCAGTAGGTACGGCACTGGTTCGGTGCTGCCTGACGGTTGGGTGCAGGACGCGGTACCAGCTGCTGTGAGGTGATGTCGTACTCTCGCGGTCGTGGCACCGTCGGCGCATCCCTCGCTCCCCTGGCAGCTCCCTCCGGCGGCGGAGCGCCTGGTCGACACGTTCCGTCGTACCGGGTCGGTCGAGCTGGAGACGTCCCGCAAGGCGATCGCCGGGATCATCGCCTGCACCATGCCGTTCCTCGCGATGTTCGGCTACTCCTTCACCAGTCCGAATCCGACGATGCCGATCGCGATCGGTGCGGTCTTCGCGGGTCCACTGCTCGGGGTCGCGATCTGGATCACGTGGCTGCTGCTGCCACGGGTGCGGGTTGTCGTGGACAGCGACGGATTGGTTGTCCGAGGCAAGCGAGTGGTGTGGTCCGAGATCTCGGAGTTCCGCGTCGGCGTCGTGAGCAGCCGGGCGACGTACACCTTTGTGATCGCCGAGCGCACCGGCCACGACGGCCACCCGACCTCCCCGGTGAACCTGCCGCTCCTGCTCACCCCCGACGCAGCCAAGCTGAAGGCTGCCCTCGACGTCCTGCTCGCGGAGCGACACGCGACTGCCCGCGGCATTCCGGGACGAATTCAACGGTGGCCCCGGTGACTTGCGGCCGCAGTCCGACCTACGGCACAGCTACGTGATCGACGCGCCCTTCGGCACTACCTGACCTGTCGAGAACACCCCTGGCCTGCGTTCCGCTGGTCAGGGGTGTTCAGCCGAGCCACCGTCGAACGCACCCGGACAGCGCGAGGCTTCGGCAGGGCTGTGGGCCTTGGACAGCGGCGGTCAGGCGGGCTCTGAGATCTGCTGCATCAGGCCGAACATGTCGGGCGAAACCCATTCCTCGGCGATCTTGTCGCCCTCCATCCGGTAGAGCTCGATGCTCCGGAAGCTGACCGCTCGCTGAGTGGCCGGCACTCCCTGGAACTGGCCTCGGTGCGTGCCACGGAAACCGACCCGCACCGCGACTTTGTCACCGGCTGCGAACATGTCCTCGATGTCGATCTGCAGGTCGGGAAATCCATCCAGCATCGCCTGCGCTCCCAGCTTCCACACCTCCCGGCCGTAGACCGGCTCAGGCAGGCCGGGGAGGTTGACGATGAAGTTCTCGGTCAGCAGTTCGACGCTCGCCTCCAGATCGCCGCCGCCCTCCAGCGTGGTGTACGCCCGGCGGATCAGTTCCATGTTCTTCTCAGTCGTCACTGTGGTCTCGCCATCCTCGGATGATGTCGGCGCTGGTAACATAGTGAACATGGTACATGATGAAGGAGATGCACCTTCTGTCGCGATGGATGAGGGCGCGGCGCTGGACCGGCTGCTCCTGGTGTCCACCCTCCTTGCTGACGACATGGCCACAGCCCTGCAGGCACGTGGCCTCACCCGAGCTCGCGCCACGGTCCTGTGGGAGGTGGCCCGGCACGGACCGCTGACTCAGCGGCAGATCGCCGACCTTCTGGGGGTCACTCCTCGCAACGTGACGACGCTGATCGACGCACTGGAAGGCACCGGGTTCGTCACGCGCACCGACCACCTCAGCGACCGTCGTGCCGTGCTGGTCCGCCTGACCGAGCAAGGTGAGCTCGCGGCCGCGCGGATGGAGAGAGGAGCCACTCACCTGGCCAGGAAACTGTTCGGCGAACTGTCAGCGCCCGACCTGGCGACCTTCACCGGCGTCCTCGACCACATCACAGCACGCTTCAGCGACACCGGCGTCTCCGGCTAAGCGGCGTCGTACGTCACGTTCGCCCTGCTCACCTACGGCTGAGTCGACCTGCGGACCCAGCACTGAACCACCCGCCGCGCCTTCTGGAACAGATCGCTGAGTGCTCAGCCGCGGCTGAACGTGGCGCTGTGGGTTGCTCCGCGGCTGGCGCCGACAGTGACGTCCAGAACGAGCTGATTGCCTGTAGCAACGACCGTCACGGTGTCGTCCGCACTCAGCAACTGCCCCACGCGGACGTCGACGGTGATCCGTACGGTCTGCTGGCTCCGGCTGGGCTCCGACACTGCGATCCGGAGGGCGGAGCCGTGTCGGCCGACCACTACGGACGCGGGACCGGAGGCGGTGATCGTGTCGGCGTCACCCGCGATGCCGTGGACCTGTCCGGCCGCCCAGAAGTTCGCCAGCACCAAGTGGTCGCGGGCCGAGCGCACCGCCTGGACGATGGACGTGTTCGCCAGCAGCCTGATCCCGGAGTCCACTGCCAGTTCCGCGGTCCGGCGGAGGCTTGCACCGGGCAGCAGGATGTAGGCGTAGCCGGCGTCGGCGGGGTTCGTGCCGTGGTCGAACACCAGCGTGAGGTAGCGCCTGGTGTGCGGCGTCGTCGAGCCGGCGGTGTCGTTGCCGGTGTTGATGTCCCGCCAAGAGCCGGTGCGCTCGGCCCGGTCGGCCAGCAGCCGTCCACCGGCGGGGAACAAGTAGCCGCCCACGCCCTCGACGTACGCCCAGCGCGGTTCCTCGAAGGTGGCGGACCAGCCGAGGTCGGACGGTTGCCGGGATCCGTTGACCAGCAGGGCCGCTGAACCGTCCGCGTGCAGGTTGCGGTTCTCGACCACGGTTTCGACCGTGTGCCCATCGGTTCCGCTGATCCCGGCGCCCAGCGCGACCACCGCGTCGGACAGGCAGAACCACGACTTGCGCGCCTGGACGGTCCGGTCGTGGTTGATCAGATGCATGCCGGCGGCACCAGCCGTCCCGAAGTACGAGGCACCACCGACCCAGTCGGCGTACGCGGCGATGGTGCCGGTGCCGCCGCCGAAGCCATGCGGCAGGCGCGGCTTGCTGCTCACCGTGGTGCCGGGCATGCGCTGCGCGTCCACCGTTGGCCAGAAGGCGTCGTAGTACTGCGCGTGGTCGTCGTTGTAGAGGTAGGTCATCCCGTCACCGACGTACCAGCCGCGCAGATTCTCCCCATTGCCCCATTCGTAGCGGGCCATCCGCCGTGACGACATGGCGATCGCGAACGCCCAGCCGTCGCGCCGGTGCACGACCCGGTCCTGGTTGTGGAACTGGAAGTGCGCCGGGGCCTCAGCCGCCGCCACGACCGCCCGGTCGGCGAGCACGGCCTTGACTCGCGAGATCTCCGGGATCGATGCGCCGGTCAGGTAGTCCTCGAGCCGGTCGTGCGTGATCCACCGCTTCGCCAACGCCCTGTACCGCGTGGCGTACGGCTCGGCGACTCCGCCGGCCAGCAGCAGCACGCTGGAGGTCGTGCTGTGTCCGTGCCGGTGGTCGCCGGCGCGCTCGCGGGAGATCGCGCGGCCGGAGACGCAGTCCATCATCAGGCCGTCGATCATGAACGGGGCGAAACTGGCCTCGACCGCGTCGAGGATCACCGTGCGATTCGGGTCGGTGATATCCCAGGTGGACCCGCCGAGCAGCGCGAACAGGTTGGCCACCCCGCCGAGCGCCACGTTGCCGTACGTCCCGACGTACGCGAGGTTGCCGTGCTGCACGAACGAGCCGTCGCGGTAGAAGCCGTCGCCGCTGGTGACGTACTTGAAGACACTGTTCCGGCCGGCCTCCGCGACGTCGCTCAGCGCGTCCCGGGCGGCGGCGACCTTGCCGGCCGACTTCCCGACGATGCCGCGCAACGCGACGATCAGACTTTTGTCGACCCGGTTGGCTCCGGTCTCGCGCAGCGTCGAGGAGCTGGTCCGCCGGTTCGGGTCCGGTACGAAGCGGTCGACGGCCCTCAGATAAGTGGTGAGCCGATCCGGGGTCAGCAGATCGTGGGCGAAGACGCAGGTGTCCAGCAGTGCCTTCGGCGCACCGATCTCCCAGAACCACCAGTTGCCCGTCTCCGGCAGCCGCTCGTTGTAGGCCCGTTCGTACAGGAAGTCGAGCGCGCCGATCAGACGATCGGCCGGGTCGCCGGCCAGGCCGGCGCCGTGGGTCGCACGGGCCAGCGCGATGGTGCGCAGTCTCGTGTAGCTGATCGAGAAGTTCCCCGACGCCGGGCTGAGCGGCAGATCGGGCCAGAGTGCAGTACGGCCTGGAGTCGTGATCAAGCTGTCCAGCTGGCTTTGCGCCTCACTCATCAGCTGGGCGAGCGCCCCGGCGTACCCGCTGTCGCTCGGGTCGATCGCGCCGCCGGTGCTCATCGCCAGCCAACGGTCTCGCAGGGCGTCGAACTCGTCCGCCGCAGCGGCCGGCCGGGTGGTCCGCACCTCGGTTGCGGAGACGGCGCAGGTAGCCAGGCCGGCTTGCAGGACCAGGCGTCGGCTGATGAAGGGCGGCATCAGGGCTCCTCGGCAGTAAGCGTTTACCGAGAAGAATCAGTGATGCGCTTGGCTGTCGTCAACCTCTGGCCTTCGATCAGTTTTGATCATTCGAGGCCGGTTCCTCCCCAGTGGTGCGCAGAGGGGGCGAGCGGGGGATCGCCCCAATCCGCGTCAGCGCTGGGCGGTGAGAAATGCCTGGAGGTCGGCGGCGATCCGGTCGGGGAACTCGCCGTTGAGCGCGTGGGAGGCGTCGGGGTAGAACTTCACGGTCTTGGTCCGCAACGCGCTCTCCGCCGTACTCCGTGCCTTGGGCGGATCGTGCATCACCGACTTCCCGGCGATGATCGCGAGCACCGGCATCGGCAGGCCGGCGAGTTGCTGCTCGCTGATCCGCTCCGGCTGGGACTGGCGGATCGTGTAGTTCTTCATGCCGGACTCGATCATGTCCGCGACCGGAACCTGCTCCACCGGCGCGCCGCCCGCGGTGTAGGAGTTGAAGCTGTCCCGCCAGGAGCGCGGCAGCCACTTCACCGCCGCCGGGAGGGAACGGACGATGGTCTCCACCGGCATGGATCCGAAGACGTTGACCGCGTCCAGCGTGGTGAGCGTCGCGACCCGGTCCGGGTGCCGTAGCGCGAGGTTCACCGCGGTCCAGCCACCGATCGACAAGCCGACCACGTTGAACTTCTGCTCCGGCAGCGCGGCCAGGGTCTGGTCCAGCCAGGCGGCTTTGTCCTCGGAGGTGTCGATCGGCCGGCTCTGGACGCTCATCCCGGGCTCGCCGAGCAGGTCGAACGTGTAGACGTCGCCGATCCGCAGCAGAGAGGGAAGGTTGTCGGCCCACACCGGGGTGCCGGACGACGTGCCGGGCAGCAGCACGAGCGGGGCGGTCGTCCGCGCGCCGGTCCCGGTGAACCGGTAGACCCGGACCACCCCGTACTCCGTCCGGAGGTCGCGCGTCAGCGTCGGCGTGGGCAGGTCCTTCATCGCCCGGTCGTACTTCTCCGCGTAGTCGGCGTAGCCGTCGGCGCTGTTCCAGTGGCCGACGGGGGAGGGGGAGCGCACGACCAGCGCCACGGCGACGCCGGCGACTACGACCACCCCCAGCGCGATGCGGGGCCAGCGGCGCTTCTTGCGATCGGAGGTCATGTCCAGCTCCTAACCATGCGGTAAGTAATCTAACCATACGGTAGAATTGTGGGCATGCCGCAATCTGCACCTGACCG
Source organism: Kribbella flavida DSM 17836 (assembly GCF_000024345.1). NCBI lineage: Bacteria > Bacillati > Actinomycetota > Actinomycetes > Propionibacteriales > Kribbellaceae > Kribbella > Kribbella flavida. The sequence goes on from NC_013729.1 coordinate 2,116,135, forward strand.
GAAGCTGACGCTGACCGAGCAGGCCCGTCGCGCTCAACTGATCGCGGTCACCGTGGACCTGGTCGCGGAGGTGGGCTACGCGAGCACCTCCTTGGCCAAGATCGCCGAGCGGGCGGGCGTCACCAAGGCCGCGGTGCTGTACTACTACCCGTCGAAGAACGCGCTGGTGGAGACCGCGCGGGACGAAGTGCTGACGGCTCTGGTCACGGCGGTCGGTGACGCCGTGGACGCGGTCGGCCCCGAGGACTGGCCGGCGGCGTACGTGCGCACGATGATCGAGCACCTGCGCGACAATCCGCGGCACACCCGGATGATCGTCGAAGCCGCGATCCACACCGGCGCGCCGGCCGATCCCGCCGCCCGCTGGGGACCGCTGGCCGACATCCTGGCCGCGGCCCGCCGGGCCCGAGACCTCACCGACGACCCGGACCTGCGCTCAGCCGCGATCGTCATCGGCGGCGCCATCGACGCGATCGTCTCCGAACACATGCACGACCCGTCCTACGACACCACCGCAGCCACAGACCTCGTCCTCACCATGATCGAGCGGACGGTCCTGTCCCGCAGCTGAGCCGGGCCAGCCGCTGCCCGTCCGCCTGCGGAAGGGGCGGCCCGGAGGCGGTGAACGCGATGGCTGACGACAAGGCGGAGTACGAGAACCTGACCCAGGTGTTCAAGGCCGCGGCCGGCACCGTGAACGCGTACCTCGCGGGGTGCGCGGGACGTCAGTCGACCGTCAGCACGAGTTTGCCGCGCGTCCGCCCCTGCTCGCCGACCTCGTGGGCCGTGGCGGCGTCGGCGAGATCGTAGGTCGCCTGGATCTCCGGACGCAGCAGCCCGCGCTCGGCGAGTGCGGCCAACTCGCCGAGCGCGTGCCCGTCGGGCTCCACCAGCAGCGTGCAGGCGTTGACGCCGTACCGTTCGGCGGCCGCGGCGATGTCCGGGGTGACGCCACCGAGGACGGGGACCAGCAGGCCGCCGCGGCGGAGTACCGGCATGAGGTCGACGCTGGACGCACCGCCGAGACAGTCGACGACGACGTCGACGTCCCGGACGACGTCCGCCACGGTCGTCCGGGTGTAGTCGATCGGTTCGTCCAGGCCGATGCGGCGCAGGAAGTCGTGCTTGCCGGCGCGCGCGGTCCCGATCACGAACGCCCCGCGCGCCTTGGCGATCTGGACGGCCAGGTGCCCGACGCCGCCGGCGGCCGCGGTGACGAGAACCCGCTGACCCGGCTGGACGTCGGCCAGGTCCACCAGGATCTGCCAGGCCGTGAGACCGGCCAGCGGCAACGCCGCGGCCTCGACGTGATCCAGAGCCGTCGGTTGCCGGGCGAACTGGCGGGAGGGGCCGGTGACCAACTCGGCGTACGCACCGGCTTGCAGCGGAAAACGCGGCATGCCGAACACGTCGTCCCCGGGCCGGAACCGGGTCACGCCGACCCCGACCTGTTCGACCACCCCGGCGACGTCCCAGCCGAGAACGAAGGGCGGTTCCTCGAACATGCCCTCGCCGGCCCGCGTGGCCCAGTCGACCGGGTTCACCCCGGCGGCACGCACCCGGACAAGGATCTCGGTCGGTCCCGGCTCGGGGTCGGGCAACTCACCCAGGATGAGTACCTCCGGACCGCCGAACCGATCCTGCACAACAGCCCGCATCACAGCCCCACCTTCACCTGGAAGCCTTGATTCTCCCGTTCCGTCAGTTCACCCGCTGATCGCGGGCAGGTTGTTCAGCGGTTTCGCGGCGCCAGATGTCGCGGTCGGGGTGGTACTCCATGAACTCGGCGATCTCGGTGGAGAGATCGGCGCCGAGCTCGCGCTCGATGATCCAGAAGGCCAGGTCGATACCGGAGGTGATTCCGCCGGCCGTGATCAGGTCGCCGTCGTCGACCACGCGGTGAGCCTTGAGGTTCGCGCCCGTCTCCTGCAGGTCTGCCCAAGCGGTGTGATGGGTCGTCGCCGCGCGGTCCTTGGTCAAGCCGGCGGCGGCGAGCAGCATCGACCCGGTGCAGACCGAGCCGATCCAGCTCAGGTCCGGCGCCAGCTCTGCCAGCCGCGCCGGCAGTACCCCGCGCTGGACCTCGGCCCAGGCGCCCTTCTCGGCGCGGCTGCCCCAACCTCCGCCCGGCACGCACACCGCGTCCGGGTGCGTCTTTCCCAAGCCGTCCGTCGCCCGGAACTGCAGCCCGTTCATGCCCGTCACTTCGACCGGACCGTCGAGCCCGACCAAGGTCAGCTCCAGCCGTCCCATCCGGGCCGCGTTGCCCCAGACCTCGAACGGGCCCATCACATCCATCTCGTCCACACCGTCGAAAACCACGATCTCGATTCGCATGCGTCCACCCTCGCGTCCGGCGCGGGACCGAACCAGTACGCCGATGGCCGAAGTTCGCCAGGAACCGGCCACTCGAGGTGCGCGGTCATCCCTCCAGCTGCCGTCCCGAGGTGAGCAGGATCAACCGACGCGGGGCGAGACCAGGCCTGACTGGTAGGCGATCACGACGAGCTGGGCGCGGTCGCGGGCCTGGAGCTTCGACATCGCGCGGCTCACGTGGGTCTTGGCCGTCGTCGGGCTCAGCACCATCCGTTCGGCGATCTGGTCGTTGCTCAGGCCGTGCGCGACCAGAGCCAGCACCTCACGCTCCCGCGGCGTCAACAACTCCAACCCGGCAGTGGACACGACGTCGGGTGGTCGCGCGACGAACTCGCTGATCAGCCGGCGGGTGACCGTCGGCGACAACAGGGCGTCGCCGCGGATCACCACCCGCAATGCCTGCAGCAGGTCGACGGGCTCAGTGTCCTTGACCAGGAAGCCGGACGCGCCGGCGCGCAGCGCGTTGAAGACGTACTCGTCGAGACCGTAGTTGGTGAGGATGACCACGTGCACGTCGGCCAACCGGGCGTCGCCCGCGATGCGACGAGTGGCCTCGATGCCGTCCATCAGCGGCATCTGCACGTCCATCAGGACCACGTCCGGCCGGTGCTCGACGGCCAGGTCGACACCTTCCACGCCATTGCTGCCCTCGGCAACGACGTCGATGTCGTCCTCGGCGTCGAGCAGGGCCCGGATGCCGGTCCGGATGAGCGGCTGGTCGTCGACCAGCACCACGCGAATCACAGCTTGTCCGTGGGCAGCTCGGCGACGACCGAGAATCCGCGGGTCTCTCGCGGCCCGGCCCGCAGCGTGCCGCCGAGCGCGGTCACCCGCTCGCGCATGCCGACCAACCCGTAGCCGGGGACCGGTGGTTGGTGCGCGCAGCTGCCGTCGTCGTCCACGCGCACGGTCAGGATCGCGTCTCCGTAGCTGATCAGGACGGACGCGGTGGCCGGGCCGGCATGCCGGCTCACGTTGGTGAGCGCCTCCTGGACGACGCGGTACGCCGCCTGGTCGACCTCGGTCGGCAGCTCACGGCTTCCACCCTCGATCGTGACGGTCGTCGGCAGACCTGAGGCCCGAGCACGTTCGACGAGCGCCGACAGGCGATCGAGCCCACTGCCGTTGGGGTCGTCGTCGCGCCGCAGTACTTCGAGGGTCGACCGCAGCTCGCGGATCGCGTCGTTGCTGGCCTCCTGGATCGCCAGCAGAGCGTCCGGCGGCTGCTCGCCGTGCTTGCGGGCGAGGTGGGCGGCCACGCCGGCCTGGACCTTGATCACGGAGATGCTGTGGGTGAGCGAGTCGTGCAGTTCGCGGGCGATGCGCAGCCGTTCCTCGACCGCGCGGCGCCGGGCCACTTCCTCATGGTTGCGCTCGGCCTCCGCCGCCCGGTGCTCCACCTCGCGGATGTAGGCGCGCCACTGGACGAAGGCAACCACAGTGATGACGCACGAAACCAGCCAGCCGGTGGCGTACAACCGCTTCCGTCCTCGCTCAGTTCGCATACCGGGAACTGTAGATCCGGCCACGCCGGGCTCGCATCCTCTCCACGGTGTACGTCCCGGCTACTCCCGCCGGCGAGGGTGGCGACCGCCGGCCCTCCTTGCCGGGTAGTGCGAGGTGTCTCTGCGCGGACGACGACTTCGGCCATCACGTCGCGAAGGATCGAGGCCCACGAGATCACCGAGCAAGGAGCGCCCGTGAAGCACCGAGTGTCCACCGTAGACCTGCCCGGAGAAGTGCTGATGCCCGGAGACGTCGGGTACACCGAGGCAAGCACCACGTTCTTCGGGCGGGGCGCCCCCGCCCTCGTCGTGCGGCCGGCCGACGTCGACCAGGTCGTGAGAGCTGTCCGGCGTGCCGCTGCCCATGGACTCACGCTGTCCGTGCGCTCGGGCGGGCACAGCCTGCTCGCTCACGGCACGAACACCGGCGGCATGGTCCTCGACCTGAGCCGCCTCGACCGGGTCGAGGTCGTCGATCCCGACACCCGGCGCGTCCGGGTGGGAGGCGGGGCGACCTGGGGACAGGTCGCCGCCGCGCTGACGCCGTACGGATGGGGCCTGACCGCCGGCGACACCGCCGGCGTCGGCGTCGGTGGTCTGACCCTCGGTGGCGGGATCGGCTGGATGGTTCGCAAGCACGGCTTGGCGATCGACAACCTGGTCGCGGCCCGGGTGGTCACCGCCGACGGCCGGGTGCTGGTGGTCGACGAGCACGAGCATCCCGAGCTGTTCTGGGCCTTGAGGGGTGGCGGGGGCAACTTCGGCGTCGTGGTCGACTTCGACTTCATCGCCCAGCCGGTCGGCACCGTGCACTTCGGGACGATCACCTACGCGGTAGAGCAGCCGGCCCGGCAGGTCAGCCGGTGGCGCGATCATCTGCGCCAGGCGCCCGAAGAACTGAGCAGCACGCTGTCGCTGGTACCGCCGCTGTTCGGGATGCCGCCCGCGGTGACGGTCACCGTGTGCTTCGCCGGTGAGGACGCGGATGCCGCCGCGGCGGCCATCGAACCGCTCGTCGCCCTCGGGACCGTGACCGACTGGCAGGTGCGCGAGCGGCCCTATGCCGGGATCCTGGAGGAGGTGCACGAGCCCCCGGGCCTCCGGGTTGCCGGACGCAACGTGTTGCTGCCGCTGCTGGACGACAGTGCCGTGGCGGCCTTCGTGGCCGCGCACGCCCAGGGGATGCCGGGCATCGTCAGCCTCCGCAGCCTGGGCGGCGCGTTCTCCCGGGTGCCGGCCGCGGCGACAGCATTCGCGCACCGCGATGCCGAGGCGATGGCGGTCTGCCTCGCCTTCGTCGAGAAGGAGGCGACCGAGGCCGACGTCGAGCAGGTCCTGCGCCCGTGGACAGCGATCGCGAGCCGGGGCAGCGGCGTGTACCTCAACTTCCAGGGCTCCGCCACGGCGGCCGACCTCGCTGCGGCCTACCCGCCGGCGACGTACGCCCGGTTGGTCGCGGTCAAGCGTCGCTACGACCCGGCGAACCTCTTCCGGCTGAATCACAACATCGCGCCGGACACGGCAGCCGCCGGCGGAGCGGCCTGAGCGCAGCGTGTCCTCCGGCCCGCTGAATCCAACGTCTTGAAGGGAACATCATGCGCAGGTTCTTCGTCGTCCTGGCCGCGGTGCTGATGCTTGCTGTCTTCGCACAGTTCTTCCTCGCCGCGATGGGCGCGTTCGACACGGCGCCCAAGGAAGAGTCGTTCGGGCCGCACCGCGTCCTGGGGTACGTGATCCTCTTGTTCGCTGTCGTACTGACAGTGCTTGCCGCAGTCACCCGCCTGCCAGGCCGCCTGATCGGGATGACCGGCTTGGCCGGCGGTCTGGTCCTGTTGCAGGCGGTGATCGCGGCGGTGGCCAACGCGTTCGGCGATGCCGGAGCCGCCGGCAGCACAGCGGGGAAGGTGGTGTTCGGGCTTCACGCCCTCAACGCGCTGATCATCTTCGGAGTGGTTGAGGACGTACTGCGCCGAGCGCGTGAGTTGACGCGTCGTCCGGCGGCCGCTTCGACCGCGACCGCCTCCGATTCGATCACGCCGGCCGGCGGACCGGCCCGGTGACGACGCTGGGATGGATCCTGCTGGACCACGGTGTCGCCCTGCTCAGCGTGGCCGCGTGGTTCGCAGCCGGTGTTGCCGCCGCCCTGCGTCAGGCCCGGTTGGCTTGCATCGCTCTGGTGGTGGCGATCGTGCTGATCCCGTTGAGGATCTTCACCGTGGCCATGCTGGCCGGCGCCGGCTGGTGGTACGTGCAGGAGAAGGTCCTCTTGAGCCTGCCGATCCTCGCGGCGAGCGGCCTGGCGGCTGTCGTGGTAGCCGGCCGTCCGCTCGTCACGGCGCGACGAGACCCGAGCACGGTGGTGCCGGCCGGCGGAGTAGTGACCCTGCTGACCGCGGCCTACGCCGCACTGGCCGGGCTGGCGACGACCTTGCTCGTCGGGTATCCGCTCACGTGGGGCAGCGCGATGATCAGCATCGCGCTCGTGTGCCTGGCTGCCGTGCTCACCGCTCGCGTGGTCACGCGGTCAGGACACCCTTCAAGTGACGGCGACAGGCCGGCCGTCGGAGGCGCAGAAGTTTCTCGGCGCAGCGTGCTGCGGATAGCCGGCGGGGTGGTCGCAGGAGGTCTCGGTGGCGCCGGTACCGCGGTGTCGCTCCGGCCCGACGTCGGGCACACGGGACACTCCCCGTCGACCCTGTCGGTGGCAGACCTGCGCGGGGCGCGCGCACCAGGCCCGGGTGGCACCACGGTCAGACGTGTGCTCACTGCCCAGTCGGCGACCGTACGGCTGTCGTCAGGGCAGGCCGTCGACGCGTGGACGTACAACGGACAAGCACCCGGACCGGCGATCGTCGCCACCCAGGGCGACCTGATCGAAGTCACGCTGCGCAACAAGGACATCGAGGACGGCGTGACCCTGCACTGGCACGGTTACGACGTCGCGTGCGGTGAGGACGGCGTACCGGGCCTCACCCAACCAGTCGTGACACCGGGCGAGGAGTTCAGGTACCGCTTCCGCGCCGACCAGCTCGGCACGTACTGGTACCACACCCACCAGGCGTCACACATCGGCGTACGCAAGGGCCTGTACGGAACCCTTGTCGTCCACCCCCGGGTTCGGCAGGAGCGGCAGCTGGACCTGACGCTGCCTCTCCACACCTTCGGCGACACTCTCGTCGTCGCGGACCAAGACGGACACACCGACCACACAGCCGAGGCCGGTACGCCGGTGCGGCTCCGTCTGATCAACACCGATCCCGATCCGCACCGGCTGACTCTCTCAGGTACGCCGTTCCGGGTCACCGCTGTCGACGGGCGAGATCTCAACCACCCGGGCGAGATCAGCGAAGTCGGTCTGCGCCTTCCAGCCGGTGGACGGTACGACGTGGAGTTCACGATGCCGCACTCACCGGTGGTGCTGGTGGCCGACGACGTCGTACTGCGGATCGCGCCCGATCGTGCCGCGGCCAGGCCCGAAGCGGCGCCCGACACCGCCGGCTGGCCGGAGCTCGACCTCCTCCACTACGGAGAACCCGCTCCGGCGGCGTTCGACGCGCGGAAGGCCGACCGGCACTTCACCCTCGTCCTGGACCGTGGCGTGGCCGTGGTTGACGGGCGACCGGCATACGCGCACACGGTGAACGGGCGCGCGCACCCCTCGATCCCGGATCAGCTGGTTGCCGAGGGCGACCTCGTCACGTTCACCGTGGTCAACCGGAGTCTGGACACCCATCCCTGGCACCTGCACGGCCACCCCGTGCTGGTCCTGTCCCGCGATGGAGTGCCCGCAGCGGGAAGCCCGCTGTGGGTGGACACGTTCGACGTGCGTCCCGGGCAAGTGTGGACAGTGGCGTTTCGGGCGACCAATCCGGGGATCTGGATGAACCACTGCCACAACCTCCCACACGCCCACGAAGGCATGATGCTGCGGCTCGCATACACCGGCGTCACGACGCCGTACGGCGATGCCCACGCCGGCCACGGCTAGGCACTGGCGAGCGGCTGGGCCGCAGTACGTGAGACATGGGCGGTCCACATGCGGGGGAGCGCGAACCTGCTGCATCCGCTCCTCGGCGAAGGATCGCCGCCTCGACGGCCCACGGCAGCGCGAACAGTTCCCGTCGCGGGCGTGGTGGGTGATGCTGGTCGGGTGAGAACGCCGGTTCGGGACGAAGGAATCGTCGGGCGGCGACGGGAGCTGGGGTTGTTGCGCGGCTGGTTGGACCAGGCTCGCGACGGCGCCGGGCGGCTGGTGCTGTGCAGTGGCGAGGCCGGGATCGGGAAGACCCGGCTGGCGCAGGAACTGGCGGGGATGGCACTGGCGGCGGGAACCACGGTGGCCTGGGGCCGGTGCGCCGAGACGGAGGGCGCGCCGGCGTACTGGCCGTGGCGGCAGGTGCTCCGTTCGGTGGGTGCCGCGACGCTGACAGCGGCGGAGACCGAGGACCGGTTCCGGCTGTTCGAGGACGTCGTCCAGGCCGTGGCGGGCGCCGCCGAGGCAAACGGTCTGGTCGTCGTGCTGGACGACGTGCACCGGGCTGACGAGGCATCTCTGCTGCTCCTGCGGCATCTCGCCGACCAGGTGACCTCGCTGCGCGTGCTCGTGCTCGCGACCCTCCGCGACTTCGAACCGGCCAGTGCGCGGCTGACGCCCGAACTGCTGCGCGCGCCGTCGGTGGAATGCCTTGCACTGCGGGGCTTCGATCCGGCGGAGGTCAGCGACCAGTTGCCAGCAGCAACGGCGGACCAGGGGCTGCGGGTGCACGAGATCACCGGCGGGAACCCGCTGTTCGTCCGTGAGGTGGCCCGGGCGATGACCGACGGTTCGTGGCGTCCGGACCGGCCGCCGCAGACCGTGCTCGACATCGTCGACGCCCGGCTGGACCGGATCAGCGCGGACTGCCGCCGGCTCGTGCAGGCTGCGGCGATCATCGGTCGCGACTTCCGCGCCGGCGTGCTCGCGACCGTGCTGGACCGATCGGTCGAGCAGTGCATGCCGCTGATCGACGAGGCCGTGGCCTTCGGACTCGTGCAACGCGCCGGCGGGGACCACCGTTTCGTCCACGCGCTCACCCGGGACGCGGTCGAGGCGTCACTCGGGACCGTTGACCGGTCCGCCTTGCACCGGCGGGTGGCCGAGGTGCTGGAGGCGGAGTTCGCGGCGGACCTGTCCGAGCATCTCGCCGACATCGCTCGGCACCGCGCCGAGCTGGTGGCGTACGGCGAAGGCGCGACGGCGCGGCGGTGGTTGGTCCGTGCCGCGGACGACGCGGTACGGCGGCTCGCGTACGAGGAAGGCGTTCGGCTCTACCGGGCAGCGTTGGCGACGACGCCGTTGCCGGTGGCGGAACGGTCCAAGATCCACGCCGCGCTCGGGCGGGCGGCGTACCTGGCCGGTGATCTGCCGGCCTGCGTCACCGCAGCGGCCGCGGCGGCCGAAGCGGCGCGGACCCCGGAGCAGCAGGCCGAGGCCGCGCTGGTGGTGGAAGCCGTACCCGACCCTGCGATCAACGAGACGGCCAAGCGACTGTGCGAGGAAGCGCTGGCGACCACGCAGTCCGAGGCGCTCCGAGCCCGGTTGCTGTCCCAACGCAGTCATCTCGCCTTCTACGACGGTGAGCAGGAGCGGCTCGACGCGCTCAGCGCCGAGGCGCTCGACCTGGCCCGTGCCGCGCACGACGATCTCGCCCTCACCGATGCGCTGCGGGCCCGGCAGGAAGCGTGTCCAGGTCCGGCGGGTCGCGCCGAACGGCTGGAGCTGGCGGCCGAGATGCTGGCGCTTGCGCGCCGGACGAACAGCGCCCGGTCGGAGATGTGGGGCCGGCTCTGGCGACTCGACGCGCTGATCGAGAGCGGCCGGCTGGCGGCGGCGGCCGAGGAACTGCCGGCCTTGGCGGCCGCGGTCGGGCGGCTCGGCGGACCGGTCAGCGCCTGGCACCACGATCGCGTCGCGGCGTGCCTGGCGCAGGCCCGCGGCCGCTACGCCGATGCGGCCGCGTTCGCGCGCCGAGGGTTCGAGCGGATGCGGACGGTCGAGCCCGCACCGGCATCGGGGGCCTACTTCGCCCTGCTGACCGCGTTGGCGGGTCACGTCGGGGTGTCCGCCGACGCGGCGAGATTCGCCCGGCAGACTTTCGAACCGCCGCCGCGGTTCGCCATGATCGCGCATCTGTCCCGGGCCTACCTGCAACTGTGTGCCGGCCTGCCGGACGAGGCGGCGGTGTCGTACCGCCGGGCCGGGCCGATCGAGACCTGGTCGCTGCCGGCGTTCTTCGTCCTGCCCGGTCACGTGTACGCCGCGCTGGCGTGCGCCGGGCTCGGGCGGCATGACGACCTTGCCGTACTCGTCGATCGGCTCGAACCGTTCCGCGGCGAGCACGTGGTCGGAGGCGGTGTCGCCTACCTGGGACCGGTCGAGCTCGCCCTCGGCCGGGCCGCGGCCGTGCTCGGACGCCTCGACGCGGCGATCGAGGACCTGAGCACGGCGGTCCGGCAGGCCGAGAGCGCCGGCGCTCCGGGATTCGTCGCCGAAGCGGAGTACCACCTGGCGGTCGCCTTGCGCACGCGGAGTGGTCCGGGTGATCGCGAGCGCGCGGCGACGGTGGCGCGGGACGCCGATCGACTCGCGAGGTCGCTCGGCATGACCGCGTACGCCGGTCGCCTGCCCGTGGGGGACGCGCCCGGAGGCCTCAGTCCCCGCGAGGCAGAGGTGGCCGCTCTGGTGGCCGAAGGGCTCACCAACCGGCAGATCGCCGAGCGGCTGGTGCTGTCCGAGCGGACCGCTCAGAACCATGTCCAGCACATCCTGACCAAGCTCGGTTTCACCACCCGCAGCCAGATCGCGGCCTGGAGCGCGCGCTCCTTGAGTACGGAGATGAGTAGTCCGGCGGATTCCGCGACCAGCGCGCCTTCCTAGCGTGGGTTGTGCGGCCGGATCCGGTCGCACCAGTCCAAGGAGGCAGTCATGCAGTGGATCGCAGTAGCCACCCCGCCGTTCGCATCGATCGAGAAGTTCGACCAGGTACTGGCCCGGATGGGCACGGAACCCGAGGGCCTGGAAGCCCGTTACGTGGGTACGTCGAACGACGGGCTCCGGGTGATCACCCTGTGGGAGTCGAAGGCCCACGCCGACAAGTTCTTCGCCGAGCAGCTCGGCCCGGCCCTGGCGAAGGTCCTCGGCCCCGAGCCGGCCGGTGCGCCCCAGGTCGTCGGCATCGAGGTGGAGCGCAGCTACCAACGCCAGCCGGTGGGCTGACGAAGGCGGCACCAGGCGTTCGGTCCGGCCGTTACATCCGCCTAGGCCGGATCGTCGTCAACCTGTCGTGCTGTCCTGGGTTTCGCAGGTGCAGTCGCGGCCGGTTCGATCATCCGAGGGCTTTGCGTAGCAGAGCGGCCAGCTGGTCCTGTTCTTCACCGGAGAGGCGTCCCACCGCTGCCCGGGCGAAGGTGAAGGCCTTCTCGAACCGCCGGTTGACCTCGTCCCCGTGCGGGGTCCGCGCGACCAGCCGGGCGCGGCGATCGGCGGGGTTCGGTGCACGGGTGACGAGGCCGAGTGCTTCGAGACGGGTGACGATCTGGGTGATGTTGGAGGCATCGCAACCGAGCTCCTCGGCCAGTGCGCCCATGCCGCGGCTCTCGCCGAGGCGCCCGAGGACACAAGCCTGCGCCGCGCTCAACGAGAGCTGGGCCGCGGCCGACTCATAGGCGCGGTCGTACACGTCGACCAGCTCGAACAAAGCGGCTTCGGCCTCGGACGAGGCCGTTGTCGGCCCGCTCGGGAGTGCCATGGCGCCAGCATAGCAAGGTGCTTGATTCACTCAAGTACTGTCGTCTACAGTGATGCTTGATCCAATCAAGCAATCGAGGAGAACGCATGCGGACGTCAGCAGCAAACAGCCCAGCCGCCGGGACGCCGTCGGTGATGAAGGCGGCGGCCCTCGATCGGTTCGGCGGGGTGGAGGAGCTGGCGCTGCGATCGGTGCGGGTTCCTGCCGTCGGCGAAAACGACGTCCTGATCCGGGTCGAGGTCGCGGGCGTGGCCTCCTGGGACGCGGTCGAGCGCGAGGGACGCTATGACGGGGTGTTCGGGGTTCCGACGACCTTCCCGTACGTGCTCGGTTGGGACGGCGCCGGCACGGTGGCCGCTGTGGGCCGTAACGTCACCCGGTTCGAGCTCGGCGACCGCGTCTACGCGGCGACGATGCCTGCGACGCGGGGTGGTTTGTACGCGGAGTACGGCGTCGTCGAGGCGGAGTACGTGGCGCACGTTCCCGATCGCTTGTCGACGGAACAAGCCGGCGTCATGGCCTGGGATGCGTCGACCGCCCTGAGCGGGCTCGATGTGCTCGGCCTGAAGGCGCACGAGACGCTGATGGTCTTCGGCGCCAGCGGGGGCGTCGGCCACATGGCGGTGCAGTTGGCGCGTCACCGCAGACTGCGGGTGCTCGCCGTGGCGTCCGGTGATGACGGCGTCGAGCTGGCCAAGCGTCTGGGCGCGGACGCGGTCATCGACGGTCGCAAGGACGACGTCCTGGCGGCGGCGTCCGGGTTCGCCCCGGACGGACTCGACGGCGCCCTGGTCACAGCAGGCGGCGAGACGGCCGAGCGCTCTCTGAACGCCGTCAAACGCTCCGGGCGCATCGCCTGGCCGAACGGCGTGACGCCTACGCCCAGAACATCACCCGCTGCGGCGACCTCCTCGTTCGACGGCGATCGTACGCGGTCCGGCCTGGAGCGACTGAACGAAATCATCGCAACGAGCACCTTCGAACCCCACATCGCCCGCACCTTCACGTTGGACCGGATCAGGGACGCCCACCACACCCTCCGCGATCACTACGTCGGAAAGCTCGCACTGAGAATCGCCTTCAGCGACAGCTGAGCTCTGGTGGAGGATGGAGGCCATGGACATCGAACGCAACAAGGCGACGGCCCGCCGGTTCTTCGAAGAGGTCTTCACTGCGGGGCGGCTCGACGTCATGGACGAGATCGCGTCCCCCGAGCTCAGGGCGCAGGGGTCGTTGCCTCCCGGCCTGCCGGATCGCGGGCCGGCGCCCTACAAGCACACCGTCGAGATGTTCCGCCACGCCTTCGCCGAGCTGCACCACGAAATCCATGCCCTGGTGGCCGAAGGAGATCTGGTCGCCGTGCACGTCACGATGACCGGCAGGCATGTCAACACCTTCCTGGACGTTCCCGCGACCGGCCGACGCGTCGTCTACCCCGGCATGGACCTGATGCGCTTCGACTCCGAACATCGCCTCGTCGAGCACTGGACGGCAACCGACGACCTCGGACTCCTGCAACAACTGGGCATCCTTCCGGACGACCAGCCGTGGTCGTCTCCGATGCCGCCGCTCTGACCGGCGGGAGCGTATCCACCGCCGCCGGCACCGCGGTCAGTCCTCGTGGTCGACGTCGCGTCCTGACAGCGCGTCCATCAGGTAGACCTGCTCGCCGACCGCTCGATCCCGGGCGTGCAGGACGTGGAAGGTGGGGGAGAACGGCCCGCCGAGGTCGACCACCGTCGCGCTTGCTCCCTTGACCGCCCGTTCGAGCTGCGGAGGGGTGGTCAGGTCGATCCGCGTCACCACGCCCGGCGTGACCCAGACCGGTACGCCGGCCAACGTCGCCGCGAGCTGGAGGTGGAAGTGCCCGCACAGGACGGCGCGAACGTCACGACCGGCCAGGACCGAGGCCAGCCGGTCGGAGTCGCGGAGGCCCACGGTCCCCATCAGTACGGACGACTCGAGGTAGACCGGTGGGTGGTGGACCACGATGACCGTGCCGGATGATGCCGGTGTCTCGAGAAGGTTTGCCAGCCATTGAAGCTGGCGGTCGCTGAGAGCGCCGTGCGCAGCACCGGGGACCAGACTGTCGAGGGTGACGATCCGGACTCCGTTCACCTCGCTGACTGCGACCCGTTCCGGACCGCCGGATTCCATCAGTCGGCCCAGGTCGGTCCCGTCCGGGCCGAGGTGGCCGGATCCCAAGGCCGTAGCGAACGTGGACCGGTCGTCGTGGTTGCCGGTGCAGTAGACGTGCGGAATGCCGCGCGCTGCCGCGAAAGCTGCGACCCGGTCCCGCACCGCCACGCAACCCTCGACGGAGCCGTCGTCGGCGATGTCTCCGCTGACCACCACCAGGTCGAGGTCGGGCAGGTGCCGCGCATCGTGCAGCATGCGCTCCAGGGCAGCGACCGCATCGACGCCGTCCTCGTCGCGACCGTCGCGGCCGACCTGGGTGTCGGACAGGTGCAGAATGCGGTGGCGTACGGACATGGGGGCTCCTCATCATCGCGATGAGGCCACCCAGGCGGTCGATGTCCCGGCTTCACTCCCCGGTGGTGACCCACCCTCGCCAGTCGTGTCCGACCAGCCTACGAATCCGCGGTGCCACTGCTCGATCTCACCGGGGCGCCCACCTTCCCCGGCGTACGACGCCCGGCCGCTCGTCGCCGATCAGCGCACGAGCCGGAAGAACGTCCGGATCGTCGTCCCGGCCGGGAGTCGTGATCGGGTCGATCAGGTGGACGCCCGCGACGTGCTCGGTGGTGATGATCACCAGCTGAAAGGCGTCCGCCGGTCAGCGGCGCGATCAGCTGCCGGAATTCCACGAACGAGCTTTGCCAGCCAGGGATCAGCAGCGCGGCCTCGGGCTCGGGGGAGGCCGGACGTGCAGGAAGTGCACCCGCTGCCCCTGGATCCCGGCGAGGAACTGGGGACAGCGGTTCAGTGCTGCCTCGTGCTTGCGCCAGTCGTAGCCGGTTCGCCAGTACTCGGCGAGTCCTCGGAGGTACCCCGTCGGCATGCCGTAGGTCCAGCCGACCCCCGGGCACCTAGAAGGGTTCACCGGCTGGTGAGGAGCTGCCTGTAGAGGGCGACCGTGCGTCCGGCTACGTCCTTCCAGCCGAACTGCGTGACCGCGCGTTCGCGGCCGGCCTTGCCCATCGCTGCGGCTTTGGCGGGGTTGGCGACGAGGTCGTTGATGCCGTTGGCGAGTTGGGTTTCGAAGGTGGCGGGGTCGTTTTGGTCGTAGCGGACCAGGGTGCCGGTGAGGCCGTCGTGGACGACTTCGGGGATGCCGCCGACCGCGGAGGCGACGACGGCGGTTTGGCAGGCCATTGCTTCGAGGTTGACGATGCCGAGTGGTTCGTAGATCGAGGGGCAGCAGAAGGCCAGTGCGTGGGTGAGGACTTGGCGGACGTCTTCGCGGGGCAGCATGTCGGAGACCACGAAGACGCCGTCGCGGGCGGCCTTCAGCTCGTCGATCAGGGCGTCGGTTTCGGTTTTCAGTTCGGGTGTGTCGGCGGCGCCGGCCAGGAGTACCAGTTGGACCGAGGGGTCTAGTTGGAGGCCGGCGCGGAGTAGGTGTGGTACGCCTTTTTGCCGGGTGATGCGGCCGACGAAGGTGACGTAGGGGCGGTTGAGGTCGACGCCGAGCCGGTCCAGGACGTGGGTGGCGGGGTCGGGGTGGTAGAAGTCGGCGTCGATGCCGTTGGAGATGACGTGGACCTTGGCGGGGTCGACGGTGGGGTAGCAGTCGAGCACGTCGTCGCGCATCCCGTTGCTGACCGCGATCACCGCGTCGGCGGCTTCGTATGCCGTGCTTTCGGCCCAGCTGGACAGGCGGTAGCCGCCGCCGAGCTGCTCGGCTTTCCACGGTCGGCGGGGTTCCAGCGAGTGTGCTGTCACCACGTGGGGGATGTCGTGGAGGAGTTTGGCCCAGTGGCCGGCCATGTTCGCGTACCAGGTGTGGGAGTGGACCAGGTCGCTGTTGCCGACTCCTGCGGTCATGGTCAGGTCGGTGGACAGCACCCGCAAGGCGGCGTTCGCGCCGAGTAGCCGCGGGTCGTCCTCGGAATGCGCGGTCGCACCCGCCCGGGGCTCGCCCATGCAGTGCACGTCCACGTCGAGCAGGCGACGCAGCTCACGGACCAGGAAGTCCACGTGCACCCCACCGCCCCCATAGATGTGCGGCGGGTACTCCCTGGTCAGCACGGCGATGGTCACTGCGCTGCTCCCACTAGCAATTTGTTCATGCCGTGAGCATAATGGGTTCGGTGATGCCGTCAACTGCCACGGACCTTCGCCAGGCCAATCTGACCCGAGCCCTCCGCGCCATCCACACAGCAGAAGCTGACCTGACCCGCGCACAGCTTGCTCGTGAGCTCACCTGTACCAGGGCGACAGCTGCGGCGTTGGCAGCGGATCTGCAGGACCTCGGCCTGATCACGGTGTCGGAGACCGAACTGACGCGACGAAGGGGTCGCCCCAGCACCCGGCTGACGCCGGCTGCCACCGGACCGGCAGTGATCGCGGTGGAAATCGGGGTGACGTGCGTGCGGCTGGCCACCGTCGGTCTGGGTGGGCGCCTGAGCGCTGTCGAAAGCACTGCACTGCAGAATCACGATGTCGACCATGTGCTCGGCCTGGCGAGAGACATGCTTCGCGAGCGACTGCGGTCGACCCCACAACCATGCGTCGGCGTGGGAATCGCTGTCCACGGACTCGTCGACCAGCTCTCCATGACCTTGGTCTCTGCGCCGAATCTCGGCTGGGACGACACCGACGTTGTCGCACAGCTCGATCTACCGCCCGGCCTGCCGGTGCGGATGGACAACGTCGCCCACTTGTCAGCGCTGGCCGAGTCCAGCCGCGGGCGCGGACGCGGCTTCGCCACGGTTCTCTACCTGCATGCCGCTGTCGGGCTGGGCGGGGCCCTGGTCCTGGACGGCCATCCGGTCCGCGGACGGCGGGGCTTCGCGGGTGAATTCGGTCACCTGCCCTTGGGCCGGAGCGAGCAACCGTGCCGGTGCGGCGGCTGGGGATGCTGGGAACTCGACGTGGATCAGCCGGCGCTGGCCCGCGCGGCGGGACGGCCGTACACCGCTCGTACGGTCGCGACGGTCGCCCGCAAAGTCCTGGCCGACTCGACCCGTGGCGACCAAGAGGCAAGGTCGGCCGTCGACCAGGTGTCGGCACTGCTCGGGCGGGGGATCGGGGCCTTGATCAACGTTCACGATCCCGATCTGGTCGTGCTCGCCTGCCATGCCGCCGACCTGCTGGCCAGTTCTCCGCAGATCGTTGTCGAGCAGGCTCGGCGTGGTTCGATGAGCGCACACCGACCCGCGCTGCCGCCGATCGAGCCGGCTGCTCTGGATGCCGACGGTGCGCTGGTCGGCGCGGCGGACTCGCTCTTCGACTTCCTCGTGGAATCGCCCACCGCGCTGACAGGCCGTACGGCGGCCTCGGCCGCCCCTCTCGATCGGCTGCCCTCATGACCGCAGTGAGCTACGCAGCGGAGCTGCAGTTCGCGTTCGATTTCGTCAGCCGCTCCGTCCGGGAGATTCTGCGCACCGCGGAGCAGGCGTACCGAATCGACACCAAGCGCGATGGCACGGTCGTCACGTCGGCGGACCTGGAGATCAACCGATCGTTCATCGAACACGTCGTCGATCGCTTTCCCGGGGACAGCGTGCTCGGCGAAGAAGCCAGTCACTCCGCCGCGGGCGGCAACGGTCGCACCTGGGTGATCGATCCGATCGACGGCACTCAGCAGTTCATCCTCGGAGTCCCGGTCTTCATGACCTCGATCGCGCTCGTCGTCGCCGGCCGACCGGTTCTCGGTGTGCTCTCGAACCCGTCGACCCGCGACCTGTACTGGGCAACGACCGGCGGTGGCGCTTTCCGGAACGGAACCGCGATTCACGTCTCGACCCGCGACGGCCGTACCGAACCGCTCACTCTGGTCGGCGCCGGCGCCATGCCCACCCCGGCCGGCCTCGATGCCGACACCTTGCTGGAGACTTTCGTCTCGCCCACCTTCCGAACCACCGCGCACCGATTCCCCTGGCCGACGGTCTTCTCCGGCTGCAAGGTCGCAGAAGGTACCTGGGACGCAGATCTCTACGACAGCACCGGGGCCCATGACGTCGCCGCCATCTGCATCCTCGTCAGGGAAGCCGGAGGCACAGTCACGAATCGACACGGCGCAGACCAGCGCTACGACACAGCCGTCGACGGCTGCGTCTCCTCCAACGGAGCCCAACACTCCACGCTGGTCCGGCACTGGGCGGACGTCCGGCATCAGCCGCCCGCGCACGGTGCAGATCGAAGCTCGAAGCTCTGATCGGTTTCAACCTTGCCGCGGGCGGAAGACGCTCATCTTCGGTCTCCTCCCTGGCAGGACCCAGGCGAGCCTGACCTGCGCCGGAGTAGCGCCCAGCCCCGCTGCTGAAAGCTGCGGAGCCGCGGACCGGTCAGCGACCAGCCCGGTCCCGGCGGTTCGACCGGACGAGACCGACGGCGGCCGCAAGAAGCCCGATCGATCCGAAGATCACCCCGATCGCCCCCTGCGCGACCTTGCCCTGGACAGCCAGATAGGTGCCGACGGCCACGAAAAGACACCCGAGCAGTAACAAGCCCCAGATCCTCATGGCCGGACTCTACTCACCGCTGAGGTCTCGTCCGAGCCTTTCAATCCGACGAACAAATGCTTGCGCGTCCGGCTTCGCCTGTCGGCGGCCCGGCTCGGTTCGAGCAGGCCTTGTGCCTCGTCGTGCGCAGTTGATCGACACCCGCAAGCGTCCGGCCTGATGTCGAGCGTGGCGTGGCATGGTGGAGTCGAGCGCCCCGGTCGATCATCCGGATCCGGCGTGGGGTGACGCGAGTCAGGAGAATGTCGATGGGGAGTTCTCTGGGTGCCGTCGTGCTGAACGTGTCGGACATCGGCCGGGCAGCGCAGTTCTGGGGCCAGGCGCTGCACTATTCACCCGATCCAGACAACCCCGCCTTCCTGGCTCCGGACGCGGGTGGCGGTCCGCGGCTGCATCTGGACACCGACGACCGGACCCATTTGGATCTTTGGGTCGACCGGACCGGCTCTGATCTCCAGACGGAACCTCCTCTGGCTGCAGGCCTGCCCGTGGTCTGAGCAGCCTCAGCGGGGTGGCTGTGAGATTGCCAGGGCTGGGCCGGTCGCTGACCGATCCGGACTTCCAGCGGGGCACAGAAGACCCAGCTGGAGTTCGCCCAGGAGCGCGCGGAACCCTTGATCGGGCACCAAGCCGCCCAGCAGTTCCTGGTCTTGGAGAACGGGCTCCTGTACGTCCCCGCCGGTACCGGCGCAGGATCTCTGGCCTGGCTCGTCGACTTCCTGGTAATAGCCGTCGTCGCATGCGCCGGCCTGGCCGGCATCTCCTACGTCAACGTCGATTCGGGCCTGTCGGACCACCGCCCGGCCAAGCGTCGCACTCGTCCGCACCCGTGGCCGGACGAGATCGCCCCGCAGCGCGGGGGCGGGAGGACACCAAAGCCCCTGACCAAGGAGCTGTCGCCGTCGGCGAACGGTCAGGGGTCAGCGGACTGGAGCGACACCAGGTGAACTGTCCTTGACGCCGGCGAGCCGTTGCAGCTTCGCCTCGGCCGGCGATCCCGGTTTCGCCGAGTACACGATCAGCAGTTGCTCGTCGTCGTCCGGGTGGTAGAGCGTCTCGTAGTCGAGCTCGAGCTTGCCGACGTCCGGATGATCGAACCGTTTCACGCCGAATCTCTTGCGGCGCACCGTGTGCAGCTCCCACTGCTCGCGGAAGTCAGGGTGGCGCTCGCACAGTTCGGCGACCAGTTCGGCCAGTTCCCGGTCGGTCGGATGCCGACCGGCGTCGAGTCGCAGGAATCCGACGGTGTTGCGGACGACCAGTTCCCGGTCCGGGTATCGCCGGCTGACTTCGTCGTTCAGCAGGACGAGGCGGGCGAGGTTGCGTTCGCGGATGGCTAGCGCGGCGAAGTCGGTGATCAGCGCCGCGGCGAGTGCGTTCCACGCCAGGATGTCCATGCGTCTGCCGAGCACGAAAGCCGGGGTGGCGGATCCGATCGCGTGCAGCACCTGCCGCAGTCCGGGTCGCACCTCGGCACGGCGCGGTGCCGGTGCCGCCGGCCGCGCCAACTGGTGGAGGTGGCGACGCTCGTCCTCGGTCAGTCGCAGCGCCGCCGCCAGGCCGTCGAGGACGTTCTCCGACACCCCATCGCAGCGACCCTGCTCGAGCCGCGTGTAGTAGTCGACGCTGATCCCCGCCAAGGTGGCGAGTTCCTCACGCCGTAAGCCGGCGACCCGGCGGAAACCTGGTCCCGTCGGCAGGCCGACATCTGCCGGACTGAGTCGCGCTCGACATGACTTGAGGAAGCCACCGATGTCGGCCATGTGCTCCAGACTATCGACTGATCAGGGTGATTCTGGCGGTCCTAGGGACCAACGCGGCCTGGGCCCGCGCGGTCAGTCGCCTCACGATGGACGCATGAGTCCGATCTCACGACGAGAGGCAATCCTGGGGACCGCGGCCGCCGCGGGTGCCCTCACCACGTCGACCTCGCCGGCCCGGGCCACGGTCGACCGGCCGTACGGCGGGTACGCGCACAACGTCGAGGTTGTCGGCTACAGCGACCTCGACGGCCGGCCGGGGTTCAAGATGGCCGTGCGGCAGCGGCGGGGCCGCTGGTACCTGTACCTCGGGCACTTCTGGCACTCGGGCTGGACGGTGCTGGACGTGACAAGGCCGAGCAGGCCCGAGGTCGCGGCCTTCGTACCAGGCCCGGAGAACACCTGGACGCTGCAGGTCGATCTGCACGACGACCTCATGGTGACGGCACTGGAGCAGGTGTTCCCCAACTTCGGCGGCGATCCGGCCGAGCCGTTCACGGACGGCGTCTACCTGTGGGACATCGCCGATCCGGTACGGCCTCGGAAGCTCGGTCATTTCCGCACCGGCGGCACCGGCACGCACCGCAATCTCTACCCGGGCGGGCGTTATGTGCATCTCGCGGCCGGGATGCCGGGGTATCGCGGCAACATCTACGTCCTGCTCGATGTCGCAAATCCGGCTCGGCCACGGGAGGTGAGCCGATGGTGGGTCAAGGGTCAGCACGAGAGCGAGGAACAGCTGGCGCCGCCAGGTCAGCCGAGCCCGTGCTGCGCGTCCGGACATCAGGTGTCCCTCCACGGACCGCCGTACGTCGCAGGCAGTCTCGTGTACTTGCCCTACGGTGAGGCGGGCCTGATCGTTCTCGACATCTCCGATCCAACCATCCCTCGGCAGATCGGTGGGCTGCCGTTCAGCCCGCCGTTCCACTCGCAGTTCGGCGTGCACGGGGTTCTCCCGCTGCCCGGCCAGGGCATCGCGTTCGTCAACTCCGAGAACGTCACCTACGGCGAAGGCCCGGCCCACCACGCTTCGATCGTGGACATCACCGATCCAACGAAGCCGTTCCTGCTGTCGCTCTTCCCCGAACCGGTTCCGCCACCCGGCGCGCCGTACGCCGACTTCACCACCCGCGGCGGCTGGCGGGGTCCGCACAACATGAATCATCACCAGCACCATCCCGACGTCGCGAGGCAAGGAAATCTGTTCCATCTCGCGCACTTCAACGCCGGCTTACGGATCTACGACGTGTCGAACACCCGACTGGTCCGTGAGGTCGGGTACTTCCTTCCACCTGAACCTCGGCGGCGCTACGGCCCGATGCCCGAGGGTGAGCTCGTCCTGCAAACGGAGGATGTCGTGGTGGACCGGCGCGGTTTCATCTACGTCACCGACAAGAACCAGGGCGTGTGGATCCTGCGCTACCGTCCCGGCCGCTGACCGCCCGGCCAACCGATTCGGATCGACAGATAGTGTCGCCAAGGACATGATACTGTGTCCTTCAGGACAGTTTTGACTGTATCTGATCGGACCCAGGAGGAGTGGCATGAGGACTTGGTTCATCACCGGCGGGACCCCTGGCGGCTTTGGGTTGGTGTTCGCTGACGCTGTGCTGGCGCGCGGTGACCAGGTGGCGATCACCTCGAGGCGCCCTGCGGAGTTGGCCGACTGGGCTGCTCCCCACGGCGAGAACGTCCTTGTGGTCGAGGTCGACGTGACCGATGCCGGTCAGGTGCGAGCTGGGGTTGCCGCAGCCGAGAAGCAGTTCGGTGGGATCGATGTGCTCGTGAACAACGCCGGCCGGGGCTGGTACGGGTCGATCGAGGGGATGCGGCCCGAGGATGTGCGGCGAGTGATGGAGCTGAACTTCTTCGCCGTGCTGGAGGTGACCCGAGCGGTCCTGCCGGGAATGCGAGCCCGGGGTTCCGGCTGGGTCGTGAACATGTCCTCGGTGGCGGGGCTGCGGGGGATTGAGGGCTTCGGGTACTACTCAGCGGCGAAGTTCGCAGTGGAAGCAGTCACTGACGTACTGCGCGCGGAGGTCGCCGAGTTCGGCATCAAGGTGCTGGCCGTCGAGCCGGGCGCCTTCCGCACCCGGGCGTACTCGAATTTCGCCGACGAGCCGCTGCGGGAGACCGTGGATGCCTACCTGCCGCAGTTGGACGTCATCCGCAAAACCATGATCGATCAAGACGGCAACCAGCCCGGCGATCCGGAGCGTGGCGTCCAGGCCGTGCTTCAGGCGATGGACCGGGAATCTCCGCCGCGCCGTCTGGTGCTCGGTAGCGGCGGATTCGATGCCGCCGTCAACACCTTGGCGTCGAACCTCGCCGACATCCGCGCCAGTGAAGCCCTCTCCCGCAGCGCCGATTTCCCTGCCTGAGTCCAGTCAGCGTGGGTGGGTGAGGCCCTCGCGTCGCATGACCTCAGCGGCCGCGATCGCGTCGGCGGTGAAGCGTTTCGTGAGCTCGGTGTACCGGGCGATGTCGCGCGGCGACCAGGTGGCGAGCACCTGGGCGATCATGGCGTCGCCGAGGTCGTAGATGTGCCGGGCGGCCGTCTGCCCCTCGGATGTCAGCGTGATCAAGGTCGAGCGGGTGTCCTCGGGATCAGGGCCGCGCTCGATGAATCCGGCCGCCTCAAGGCGCTTGAGGATCTTGCTGATGTTCGAAGGGCCAGTTCCCATGACCTGGGCAAGATCGCTCGGCCGCATCGGCTGACCGGCCGCCAGATGCCGAAGTGCCGAGTGTGCCGGCTGATCGATCGGCTCACCGCTCGAGGTGAGGATCTCGCTCTGCAGGCCAGGTGACTCCCACAGCAGGATCAGCGCGCTCAGGCTCGCCAGCAACTCCGACCGATATGGGAAATCACGCGCCTCGCGCGGCCGCCGCGGCGACGGATCAACAGGGGCAACCATCCCGGCAGCCTACCGAACTTTCTCGCTCGCTGCAGGAATTCCTTGTCCTGCACGACACGTTATACTGTCCAACAGGACACAAAACCTCAGGAGGCAACATCATGAGTGCAGCCATCACCGAATCCCTGGTCGCCTCGTTCGTCGAGGCGACCAACACCCACGAAGCCGAAGCGCTGGCCGGCCTCTTCGGACCGGAATCGGTAGTGATCGACGACAACACCGAGTACCGCGGCGCCACCCAGATCGCCCAGTGGATCCAGGACCACCAGATCGCTCCGAAAATCACGCTGACCGTCGTCGACTACGACCCCTCAAGCTCGACGCTCACCGCCAACGCGAACGGAGACTTCCCCGGCGGCCCCCTGCCGTTCTCGTTCCGTTTCACCCTGACCGACATCATCGAGCGGCTGGAGGTGACTCCCGCCTGACGGGATCGGTCTCCACTCTCACTGGAGTTCTTCGCTGAGTCGCCCGATGGCCGCTCAGTTACCTACCGGTCCGCGCGACAGCGCGTCAGCGCGAAGCCGGGGGCAGAGCACCACGCTCCCGGCACGCGACGAAGGAGCACGCGTGCCGGGAGCGGGGGAGGTACCACTCCAGCTTGGCCCAAGCCGGTACCGGGTAGCTCCCGAGGAGCCGCCCTCAGCGGGCGGTCCTTCGGAAAGCAGGTACTCCCGGGAGCCGCCCTCGGCGGGCGGTCCTTCGGAAAGCAGGTACTCCCGGGAGCCGCCCTCGGCGGGCGGTCCTTCGGGACCAGGTACTCCCGGCAGCACGGGTGGTCAGCGGACCGTACGAGGACCCGCGAAGCGGTCGACCGTGGCCGGGTTCGGCTTGGTTGGGAGGGTGGCCGGGGTCGGGCGGGTGAGTTCGCGTTGCTTCGTTTCGTACGCCTCTGCGCTCACGCCGGCCTTACGGCTGCCCTCCACGACCGCGTCGTAGGCCTGCCTCGCCAGGATCCGGGCGGTGGGATAGTCGTGCGCGGTCAGCCGGTTCTTGACCTGGCCGATCAGTTGGTCGGCGCGGATCAGGTCGGCGTAGGCGCGATCGGCGTTCGGCATCTTGAGGACCTCCGCGGTCAGCGCGTTCGCGGACTCGTTCGACGCCGCGGCCCGGAACCGGTTCAGGTTGTCGTGGTCGAACTGGCTGAAGTCGTAGTTGACCTGGAGGTAGTTCATCACCGAGTTCACCTCGCCGCCGAGCCAGGCGAAGTACGTTGGTCCGGTCGGTTCGTAGAACTTGTCGGTGATGCTGTCGTACCCGTCCTGCGGGTGCGTCAGCCCGATGTGGTGACCGACCTCGTGGATCATCGTCGAGGTGAGGCCGTATCCCCAGCCGACGAACTGCGGAGACAGCCAGTTGTAGACGAAGCCCGGGCCGCCGTCCTTCCAGTTGTCACCGGCGAAGCCGAGCCACGGCAGGTTTTCGTTCTGGACCGCATAGTTGAACAGCGGCAACTCGTAGTCGACCTTGCCCTGGTCGTCCAGCACCCGGTCGAGTTCGCGCTTGTTCTGCAGGTACATGTTCGCGAACGGCGGCAACTCTGTTTCCGGGTAGCAGGAGACATCTTGCAGCCAGTCCTCCATACACCGCTTGGCCTCACCGTCGTACGGGAGGTCCTGGTGGTCGTACGACAGCTCGATTCCGGGCAGCACCTCGCCGAGCTCGGCGGTGACCAGGTCCGGCTTGATGTACTTGCCGCTGACATCGGTGCCCGGCCAGCCCTCGTACGTGTTGCTGTCGAGGTTGACGGTCTTCGCGTTGCCGACCGTGAGCTCCAGCGGGTACGTCGGTGAAGCGGTGATGAGCTGGTTGACCACGACCGTCCGGAGCAGGCGGCCGAGGTCGGCGGTCAGCTCCGCCTTCTTGCGGTAGCCGTCGTCGGCGTACTCCCAGGCCGGTGGGATCCGATAGTCCGGCTGGTTGTCGCCGTCCAGGTCCGGATTGTCGACATTCCAGCTGCCGGAGAACTGGTCCGGCCCGGCCGAGATGTCGTGGAACCAGACCCGGCGGGTGGCGCCGAGCCCGCTCTCCTCGTCGGCCGCCGTGGTACCGCCCCAGGCGACCATGCCGCGGCTGGCGTACTTGCCCCAGTTCTGCCCGGTGTCGGGGTCCGGCTCGTCGGTCTTGGTGTAGACGTGGAACTTGAAGTCCGGCCGGTCATGCCAGTTGATCAGGTAGACCGTGTTCTCCCGGGTGTCGACCCCGGTCGGCGGGTTGAAGGCGAGCCACTTCTCAACGCTCGGCGCGTCGATGTCGTGGTTGGCCGTGACGTCCAGCTTGTTCTTCTGCTGGGCGTTGTACCTGGCCTGGACCGTGTTCACCTCGGTGGGCCGGGCGAGACTGCTGAGTTGCCGGAAGAACCGGTCCTGGTACGTCTGGTCGGCGAACTTGACCCGGTAGTCGTAGGTGTACTCCAGCCCGACCGTCTCGTGGATCCCCGCGAAATGCAGCCGGGTGATCTGCTGGGGCTGGTGCTTGATCGGCAGCGCCCCACTCAGCGCACCGAGATCGACGCTGTCCCGCTTGTACCCGAGCAGCACCACGTTCAACGGCACTCGCTCGGTGAGCTGGGGCTGCTCTCCTGGCCGCAGGTGCTCGAACTGCGGCGGCGCACCACTGGCCGGTATCGCTGTCGTGATCCCGCCTGTGACCACACCCAGCAGCACCGCACCCACCACTGCTAACCGGCGCCTTCTCATCAGACTCCCTTTCGTCGCATCGGACGGCGGGTGTATAGCACGGCAAACGGTTGCGCTGCGATGCATTAGACCCTGGTCGATCCCACGGTGACCGGGAGGGACCTGAGTCCGCGGAACAACGGGAAAGGGTGCCGGTCGGGGTCGGTGGCGATCAGCGTCAGGGTGAGGCGGCGGAGCACGGCGCCGCTCCCGATTCCGCCTTCAAGCGGGCCAGGGAATCACCGAGGCAACGATGGACCCCGTGGCCGAACGCCAAGTCTGGGATCTCGCGTACCAGGCCCAGGTGGTCCGGGTCGTCGAGCGGCGTGGGTCCCGGTTCGCCGCGGCCCCGCCGTCGCTTACTGAGCTGCAACTCTCGACGGTCAACTGGTCACCACGGTTATCGGAGTACCGGGAGCAGCCGGGCCAGCTTCCCCGGTGGTGACAGGGAGAACCGAACGGCAGCATGAAACACGCTTGAGACCGAGTACTACGCATCGTTCGGCCGGCTGTCCATTGCGGTGGCGAAACTTGAGGCGCTACTGCGAGATCTCGGCAACGCGCTGGGAGTCAGCCTCGAACAGGACTTCGACCGTGGCGTCGAACAGGATCGCGCCGCGATCGGCGGCCACCTGCCGCCGTGGAAGGAGGAGTGGCTGACAGTCGAGGTCATCGCCGACTGGCTGGACGCCGCCACCGCCGTCGTCGCGGACTCGCGCCGACTCGTCCGGGCAGCTTGCGGCGGCCACCTCCCGCCGATTGAGTTCATTGCGCCGGCCGGCGAAGCTGGCAAGATCAGCCACCGCGAGATTGCGCTCGATGAGATCGACGGCGTCGTCGAAGCCTGCAGAGTCAGCCGCCAGCGAGGCGACGACCTGTTGTCCGCTCTGGGTCTACGCCTCGCCGGCGGTGCCACGATCGCAGGCTTCCAAGCGATCGCCTTCACCCTCTACCGCCACGCCCTCGCCCTCGGCGGCCCGGAAGACGCCCGGCCTGGGATGTCGATATTTTGAATGGCGCCTTCATGGGCGACGTAATCTTGCACCTCCCGAACGCTGATTTCTCAACCTGTGAGCAAGACAGCGGCTGGCGAGGGCTGGTCGAATGGTGTTTGCGGCTAGATGCCGCGGTTCGCAGCATCTCGGTTGGCGAGGCCGAGCGCCGTATGTCGGAACCGGACTCGAACGAATACATTGAGGTATGCTGTGACGGAGCCGATCTAAATATGTCGCGGACACGGTCAGACGCCATTGCGCGTATTGGCGTCGAAGTATTCTACAAGCTGCGACAGATTTCATTCACCGAAGCGTCGCATGGATAAGTGCTGAATACCCGGCTGCGAAAAGAAATAGGCAGGCAATCTTTACCTGGGAGCGACTCCCTGTCTACCTGTAGTAGTTGACGCCATCCATACATGTTGCCCGACTTCGCGCAGGTTGGCACACGGTTGCGAGTCAGTTGTCTTGGAACGGTAGCCGATGTAACTGTGCCCTGAGTTTTGGGTTGTGCTCGGCGTGGCGGGTGGTCTGCAGCGGATTCGGTAATAAATCGTCGAACAGTGTGTGGAACTGGACCGCAATTGTCGCCGTGATCGTCTCATCACATTCACTCCAACCCCGCGGAGCCGCATGCGCCGATGTTGGACTGATTCGCGCGGATGCCCACCTTGTGGGCTCGATACGGAAGCGGAGATCTGAGGTCCAACCCAATCATTATCACCGAAGGGGTCGGCGAAGGCGACAGGGAATGGCCTTGGGTCAGCGATCGCCGGCTATGTAGGTTGCGCGCTGTGGAAGGGGACACCGTGGGGTATGGCGCAGAACTGAGCGGCGGCTGTCAGAGTCCGACGAGGCGGTTCGATCGCAGTTGGCGCGGGGGTTGCGGATGGAGCTTGACTATCTGCTACCGCAGGGGAAACGCGGACGTGGGTCACGGGTCGCGGAGTGGTTCACGGCCGCGGTAGATCGGGTGGGGGTGACTTCTGTCGGGACTCCCTGCTGAGGGGTTACCGTCAAAGGGGCTCTTCACAGATGAGGGTGTAGCTGCGAGGGCCGGGTCTTGGGTGACCCCTCTTGCTGTCGTTGGGAGTGAGAGGGCAGCCTTGCACTTTTGGGCCCGCCGCTGAGACCTCTTGTCGGGCCGTGCTGATGCCAGGCTGATCGAGGTGGGTCAACACATCGACACTCCCTCCTTCGGTGTCCGCCCCGGGATGCCCCGCGAACGCCCTCGGTGCCGACGGCCTCGGTTGCTTAGGCATCAGCGCCTTTGGTGGCGGCGGGAGGACTCAGTCGTCGGTGGACGCCTCTGGTCCCGTCGCGGCGTACCGGGCGGCGATGGTGCGGACGGCCTCGTCGACTACCTGAGCGACGCGTTCGGCGCTCACCTCCCAGCCCGGCACTAGGAGTGTTGGCCAGAAGACGTAGTTGGAGATCATGCCCAGGAACTGGGTGGCTGCGAGGTCCACGTCCTCGACCCGCACCGTTCCCGCCTCGTGCTCAGCCAGGAGGTAGCTGCGTACGGACTCGAAGTAGGGCATCTTCCCGTGCGAGAACTGCGCATGGGCCAGCTCGGGGAACCGCGACAGTTCGGCGATGACAATCCGGAACAGGTCGGTCATCTGGGGCCGGCTCAACAGCTCGGCGTAACGGCGACCGATGGCGCTGAGCCCGTCAACGACATTGCCTGCCGGCGGAGGGTCCTCCTCGTCAGCGGTTGACCAGGACTCGGTGACGATGGCGTCGAACAGAACGGCTTTGCTCGGAAATTGCTTGAACAAAGTGGCCCGCGAGACACCCGAGCGCTCTGCGATCCGCGCCAGCGACGTCCGGTCGTAGCCCAACTCGAGGAACAGTGCGGTCGCGGCCGTCACGATCAGCGCGCGCTTTTCCTGGGCGACGCGCTGGTGGTACGTCGGTACGACCCTGCTCATGGCCTGAGTCTACGAGGTGAGTGGCTTGACTCGCCACTGCCGCCAATCTAGTGTCGAGGCAGTGGTGAGTCACTCGGCTCGCCATCGGCCGGCCGTTCATCGCCGATATCCCGGTCGGTCACCCACGTACCGAAGGAACATCTGATGAACCGCTTCGACAACCAGACCGTGCTCGTGACCGGTGGGACCGGTGGCCAGGGATCGAGCCACGTACGCGCCTTTCACGCGGAGGGAGCGAACCTGGTGATCGGCGACATCGACACCGAACGCGGCGCCGCTCTCGCCGACGAGCTCGGGACCCGCGCTCACTTCACCCGCCTCGACGTCACCGACGAGAGTTCGTGGTCCGCCGCTGTGCTAGCCGCCGAGAGCGCCTTCGGCGCCCTGAACGTGCTCGTCAACAACGCGGGCGTCCAGAACCCGCCGGCGCCGATCGAGAACACGGACCAGGCCACGTGGTCGCGCATCCTCGACATCAACCTCACAGGGACCTTCCTCGGCATCAAGGTCGCCGCTCCCGCTCTGCGCCGCGCAACAGGGGGAGCCATCGTCAACATCGCCTCGACGATGGGCCTGGGCGGCACGGCACACTACGCGCCGTACGTCGCCAGCAAGTGGGCCGTGCGAGGCCTCACCCGAACGGCAGCGCTCGAGCTGGGCCGGGACCACATCCGCGTGAACGCCATCCACCCCGGCGTGATCGCGACCCCGTTCATCCACGAACCAGCAGCCGGCGCCGTCGCGGCAATCTCCGACTTCTACTCACCCGAGCCGTTCGCCATCCCCCGGCTTGGAGAGCCGACCGACGGCACCCGGCTTCTCCTGTTCCTCACGTCATCAGACGCGTCGTTCATCACGGGGTCGGAGTACGTCATCGACGGTGGACTCCTCCTCGGGCCCGCCCTTCAGGCCGAGACCGCATGAGCAGTCCAGACACGACCGGATGGAACGACTCCGCACGTGACGCGTCTTTGTCGCACCTGCCCGATCACATCCGGCGAGCCATCGAGATCACACCCGCCGCAGGCACCAGCGAACGGATCATCGACATCACGACGCTGGGGCGCCGCACCGGCCGGCCACGCCGCATCGAGATCTTCTTCTACCGAGTGGCGGGCACCACCTACCTGTGTAGCGGCGCCGGCGGTGCCGCGACCGACTGGCATGCAAACCTTCTCAACAATCCCAACTTCACCTTCCACCTCAAGAACGGGATCCGCGCAGATCTGCCTGCACGGGCCACGCCTGTCACCGACCCAGCTGAACGTCAGGCCGTGCTGGCGGAGATCGTCGCGGATCTCAATCAGCCCCACGACCCCGGCACCATCCGGCCGACCCGGCTCGAAGACTGGGCTGACAGTCGGCTGATGCGCATCAGCTTCTGCCATCAGCCGTGATCGCGGATCCCTCGACAGATGGGGGTGTAGCTGGCGCGGCGGTCCCAGATGGATGTCGAGGTTTCCAGAGGGAAGGCTCCTACACGCTCATTCTGAAAGAACCGCCACGTGCCCGACGCTACCGTGGCGACCGCTCGCACGCGTTCGCCCCCCGATCTAAGGACCTTCTGCAGACTTGACGAGGTCGGCCTCGTCGTCGACGGCCAACGCCTCGAGCCCGACCGCGCGGTCCTCGGGTGCCGGGTCCTCGAACCCGACCAATGGTGCCGCCGCTGCGGCTGCGAAGGGCCCCCCGGGGACACGGTCACCAGGCAACTTGCCCACGAGCCGCTCGGCTGGCGGCCCACGACCCTGCTGGTCACGATCCGCCGCTACCGATGCGGTGGCTGCGGGCATGTCTGGCGCCAGGACACCTCCCAGGTGGCCGAGCCGCGGTCGAAGTTTTCACGGCGCGGGCTGCGGTGCGCACTCGAAGGGATTGTGGTCGGACACCTCACCGTCGCCCGGTCGCCGAAGGTCTCGGCGTCGCGTGGAACACCGCCAACGACGCAGTCCTCGCCGAGGGCAAGCGGGTCCTGATCGACGACCCGGCACGGTTCGACGGCGTCCGGTCGTCGGCGTCGATGAGCACGTCTGGCGCCACACCAGCCGTGGTGACAAGTACGTCACGGTCATCATCGACCTCACCCCGATCCGCGACAAGACAGGCCCGGCACGGCTCCTCGACATGGTCGAGGGCCGCTCCAAGCAAGTATTCAAGACCTGGCTCGTCGCCCGCACCGACGCCTGGCGTGACGCGATCGAGGTCGTCGCGATGGACGGGTTCAGCGGCTTCAAGACCGCCACCACCGAAGAGCTCCCTGACGCGGTCGCGGTGATGGATCCCTTCCACGTGGTCCGCTTGGCCGACGACGCGCTCGACCGGTGCCGACGCAGGGTCCAGCAAGCCATCCACGGTCACCGCGGCATGAACGGCGACCCGCTCTACTCGGCGCGGCGGACCCTGCACACCGGCGCCGACCTCCTCACCGACCAGCAGCGCAGCCGTCTGCGGGCGCTGTTCGCGGTCGGAGATCATGTGCAGGTCCAGGCGACCTGGGGGATCTACCAGCGCATGATCGCGGCCTACCGGGAGCCCGACCGGGCTCGTGGCCGCGTATTGATGATCGCGCTGATCGACTCGGTCAGCGCCGGAGTCCCGGCCGTGCTGAGCGAGGTCATCACGCTGGGCCGGACGTTGAAGAAGCGCGCCCACGACGTGCTGGCCTACTTCGACCGGCCCGGCACATCCAACGGCCCGACCGAGGCGATCAACGGACGGCTCGAACACCTCCGCGGCTCCGCGCTCGGATTCCGCAACATCACCAACTACATTGCCAGGTCCCTGCTCGAGACCGGCGGCTTCAGGCCACGACTACACCCTGGTCTGTGAAGAGCCGTCAAAGTCTCCAGTACCCCCACGCACTTGTCACGATCACCGGTCCGACCGAAGCAGCCGTGATGCGCCGGGCAGCCGACTGGCTGGAAGATCTCGACAATGCCGTCGTAGTTGTCTCGACCCATTGGCGCGGCGATGTTAGTGAACTCACTGGCAGCGACCCCGACAAATCCTCTGAATATGGTTTTGGATCGGTTCGGCAATAGGAACTGTCAAAGGCTCGAACAAATGGGTCACTTCATGGTAGGAATATTGCGTGAAACGAAATGAAGATCGTGACTCTAGGTTTGAGTCTCTGCTGTTCCGTTTGACTATCGCCCTAGTCGCTGCGGCCGTCGTCGTACTTCTGCGTCGAGCAGACGGGGAGACGATCATTTCCTGGGCGTCACTTATTCAAGCCGGATTGGCTGCAGTGGTCGGGTTCATCGTTGCGACCGTTGGCGTAAGAAGGCACGGCACGCCGGGATCTCGCTGAACATGAGGTCGGACCTACCTGCTCTGTGTGTCAGTGAGCAGGTAGGCCAGCGCATGACTGCAATGAAGAATGTATGGAATCTACGCCGACGCCGCGGCCGAGGAAGCGATCGCCGACCTCGAGGCCGCCCGCGCCGAGACCGCAGCCGCGGTGGAAGCCGCCGCGATGGCCCGTGCCGACGCCGAGGCCGCCCGCGCGGCCGCCGCCGAGCAGGTCGAGCAGATCCGGGCGGAGACCGAGCAGCGCATCAGCCAGCTCCGGGCCGCGGCCGACGAACAGGTCCAGCAGGCGCAGGCCGAGACCGAAGCGGCGCGGATCGCGCAGGCCGCGGCCGAGAGCGACCAGCGCCAGGCCCGGGCCGCCGCCGCGGACGCCGAGACCAGCCGCGCCCAGGCCCAGGCCCAACTTCGCGCGCTCGCGCAGCAGCACCGCGCCGAGCTCGAACAGTTGCGGGCCGACGCTCGGACCGAACGCGAGCAGCTGCGCGCCGACTACCAGGCCCAGCTCGCCGACGTGAAGCAGGCGGCCGAGGACCGTGTGGACGCGCTCAAGGCCGCGCTGCGCGCCGCCGAGCAGGCCGCGGATGACCTGTACACCCCGGCACAGGGAATCGAGGCCGACGAGCACTGGGAAGACCTGAGGTGGTGTGGCTCGTTGACGACTCCAACGGCCAGGTGTCGGTCCGGCGGTTCTGCTCGCACTGCCAACCCCAGGGCACGGTCGCCGCTCGCGCGTGCCGGGTGTGCGGCGAAGGCCCGATGATGGCCGGACCATGGGCTGCATCCGCCTGACAGCTGCCACCCGCGATCGACACCCAGCTCACCGCGAGCGGGTGGCGGCCGGCCCGCGACGGCAACGGTTGGGTGCGCTGCGGCTGAACGCCGGCTCACCGGTGACACAGCTCGGCGACATCTACACCTGATAGGGATCGGGGCTGATCAGCGCTCTGACCTGGGCGTTCTCGCACGCTAGCGGATCAGTCCGGTGCAGGCCATCGTCCGGACTGCTTCGTTACCCGTACGACGAGGCACACCGAGAGGATCTCGACCTATGGGGCAGACGCCTTGGATGATCATCACCATCATCGCCACGATTGGGTTCGTCCTGATCCTGAGCGCCGCGGCCATCGGCGTCGCCCTGTTCGTCAAGGACGCGGACCGCAGACAGGACGCCTACCGCTTGCTGAAACTTCTTCTGGGCACCGGTGGAGGGAGCGGCCTGATCGCATCCGTGCTGCAGCTTCTGGCGGGTTGAAGACTGGCGACCGGTGCGCCGTGCTCTGGTGCGGGCAGTATGGCGTGCCGGAGGCGCGGCGGTCAGATGCTGCTCGAGTCGAAACGGACGACGGTCACGGCGACGGCAAGGCTCGGCAGTCATCGGACATGGGGTCAAGCACGCCACGGTGCAGCTAGGTACCGCTTCCAGGAGCGGAGCTGGGCCGGGTTGTTACATCCGGCGCTGGGAGCTGGTGGGAAGCTCGCGGGTGTCGAGCAGTTCTTGAGCCACGTCGCGTAGCTTACGGTTGTTGTCCTGGGAGTAGCGCCGAAGCACCTCGAAGGCTCGGACCTCGTCGAGGCGGTAGCGCTCCATCAAGATGCCCAGGGCCTGCCCGACCAGCTTGCGCGCGTCGACCGCTTCTGTCAAAGAGACCTGGTTACGTGCTGCGGCGACCGCAGCCGAACCGTGCTGGGCGAGAATGTGCGCCACAGCCAGATCGTCGTCGGTGAACCCGTCGGGCTTGTCGCTGTACAGCGACAGCACGGCCTCAGGCCGTCCTGCCACGAGCATCGGCAGGTGCATCGCAGAACGGATCCCGGCCGCGACCATCTGCTCGCTCCACTGAGCCGACCACCGGGCCTCGGCAAGGACGTCAGGGATCAGCAGCGCGGACCGCTGCTCGAGCGCGGTAATCATCGGGCCGGTACCGGCATCGATCTGGCTGCGGTACAGCTCGGCCAGTTTCGGATCCGTCAGCGCCATGATCTGGGGGCGCCGTCTCTTCGTGATCAACACCACTGAGGCGTACTCGCACCACACCGCTTGTAGGGCGTACTGCACCACCGCTTCGACGGTCTGCTCGACCCCGTCGGCGTCCTGCAACTCGGCTGCCAGCCGGCCGAATGCCTCGGCCGACGAGTGTTCCATCGACACAGCAGGGTCCTCCCAACCGCCCTTGAAGGCCCACTCGATCCCAAAAAGTGAGCTGCGACCTTCTTTCCGTGCCCCGCACAAGATCGACCTCAAACTTAGGCAGACCTGCCGGCTACTAGGCGGTCATGGTGCAGTGTCGATGCGCTCGAGCCAGTTGTATCCGGGGCTCGAGCCACATGCTGACTCGGATTCCCGCGGCGACCTTCCAGGCCATGGAACCGACGTTCTACGCGCTCGTCGAACACATCCTCGGAACGTTCTGGCGTTTGGATCTTTGGGGCTGGTCGCCCCAGGTGTTCGGGAGTCGACTCCCTTGCTCGAGCGCACCGCTGGTTGATCCCTGTGCAGCGTGCGTCTCGGCCCCGGTGGTCGGTCAGGAAGCGGTGGTGGTCGCGGCGGTGCGGGTGGCCGCTAGGGCGCTGCTCCAGGACAAGAGCTCGGCGTGGTCGACGGAGGGGGAATAGTGGCCGATGCAGTGCCAGGTGCCGTCGTGGTGGATCCAGCCGTGGTTGGTGAGCTGGCGGGTCCCGGCGCTGGTCGTCGCGCTGTCGCCGGCGCGCGAGCAGATGACGATCAGCGCGCCGCCAAGCCAATATTCGCGACCTTCGCGACTGCGGATGGCGGCGGTAGTTCGCAGGCCCGATGCCGCGAACCCCTACGGCCGCGCGAGTGCGGTGCTGGAGTGGACGCGGCATCGTTCCGGGCCGACACAGCGAGGCTCAAACGTATGGTTGAGGTGAGTGTCCCTCCTCGGATACGCACCTCGACCACATCGGGCCGATGACGACATCGGCACATCTTGATCGGCACATCTTGTAGGTCGCCGTTAGCCTCGGCTGGTCCGAGCGCCTGCTGCCCCGCTCTGCTCCGTTCCTGCTCCGTCGGAGGATGACAAAGAGTCGCTAGAGGTGCCTATGGATGAGCAGTGAAACCGCAGTCACGGGCCATGTCTGGAGGACGCGCGGTGGTAGCGATGTGATCGCTGCAAGATCCTGGACATTTTCTAGGTCCGCCTGCATTGACAGCGCTCAGACCTCCACGTGCGGTGAGGGCTGAGCGCCGGAAGGGTGTGCTGCTCGATCGCCACCGCTGGGTGTGGAGCGTCGACCAACTAACGCCGCCGAGCGGTTCGTTGCACAGGTCGACCGCCCCGCGTGGGCTCGGGAAGCCAGACTGCCTTCGCTGTTGACGCGACGTCTTCGGGGTCACGTCGGCCCAAGGTTCTCGAGGGGACGGTTGGGGGCTTCGGCCGCTCGGGCATCGGTGCTTTGCGACCGCGGTAAGCGTCCTGGGTCATGGAGACGCGGGTGGCCGAGTTGGTCGGCGATCTGGCGGGCGGTTTGGCCGTCGTTGTCGAGGATGGTGGCGGTCGTTTGCGACGCATCGAAGAGACCGTGACCGGCCGGATCGGCGTACCCAGCGACGTGGCGAACACGCTCAGTTTCCTCGCGTCGCCGGCCGCCGGACACATCACCGCGCAGATGATCCAGGTCAACGGCGGCGCCGAAAGCAGCCACTGACGGCGTCGCCGAACGTGACACCAAGCAGACGGCAGCGGCCCGGTCCTGCAGGTCACTCCGACGAAGTGGGACGCCTTCATCGGCGGCGCAAGGACGGCGAGTTCGACAAGGCCGTCGTTCACAGGCCCCGACGGACTGCACAACGTGGAGCTGTGGAACGAGTCTGAGCAGCGGTGGTACGACGACAAAGCACTTGGTTGTCGCCCTGGCTCGCCGGCAGCTCCTCGAATCGCAGCCGGCCGAACGCGCTCAACGCGCCGAGCACCTGCGCACGACGCTGAGGAACGGCTTCGAGCGCGGTCTCGACTCGGACCGTTCCAGCCGTACGAGAGCTGGTACATCGGAACGAGCGAGTGGACCGGCGGAGTGCTCCACTTCCGCGAACTGCACGACCAGCAGATGACCTCGTGGGCAGCCCAACTCGGCCGCGACTACACCCCCTTCCACCTTTCAAGGTGTAGGTCGTTCCCTACTAGGCGGCCGACGGTTCCGGGCCACCCGCTGGTTCTCGGGCCAGTGATAACGGCAGATTGCCGTTCGGCGCCGGCCGGGCGTATGGCCGACCGATCGGGCCGGTTCGCGCTTGATCACCCGGCATCCGGCGGGCGGGTCCCGGTGATAGTGGTCGTTATCAACGGGACTGGCTGGGGCGGGGGTCAGGGCTGCTCCCGTCGCTTTGGGTCGCCTGACGGCGTCGGCGCCGTGTCCAAATGACGCTCGTGGCGACTAAGACACCGAACACGACGCCCCCGACGAGGCCACCCAGGATCGCGGCAGGCCACCCGTAGGAGGGTGACAGCCCACTTGTGACGGCCATGAAGATCCAGAACCAGCCGCCGGACACCAGAGCCAAAACCCACCACGGGGCCCGGTACATCAGATGGTCGCGCATACGAGAGCGGTACCCCGGCAAGCTGCCAGCTGAACCGCAACCGGCCACATCCCTGTGCACTCTCCATACACTCTGGCCAGCAGACCTGCGAGAACAGTCGTTATCACCGGGGACCGTGGGTTCAAGGTTTCCTGAAGAGCCAATGGGTTGAACCGCGGTGGTTGAGTGGTTCCGGTGGCGTGATCGAAGCGGGTTGGGGCCTCAACGAGGGGTTGTGAGGATGTGCCAGGCGGGCGGTGTAGAAACCGCGGTGAGCTCGGATCCCGGCGGCACCAGTTGATCTGGCACTGGTCAGGCCGATGCGACGTCAGCCGCTTGCCGGGATGTCCGCCGTGCGGCGAGCCCGAGCACGATGGCGCCTGCACCGGAAACCAACACCACCGGGCCGAGACCAGCTGGAACGACGCGGCCGGAGTACTTCGTGCCATCGTCCATAACGCAGTCGAAGCGGGGTGGTAGGTAGCCCGCCTCGTGCCGGGTGATCCGACGGATACTGCCGGGATCCGGTGCGGCGTTGCGGCACGCGTGAGAAGGCGACGAATCCGCGCCGTGTGTCGACTGAGAAACCTCGAGCATCACGAGCGCCACACCGAGGGCATGACTGCCCACAGCGAAGGCAGCGCTGAGGGTGGCCAGTCTGCGCAGGGCCACGATTCGCCAGGCCCGGCGACGCCGGACGAGCGCGAACACGGTTCCGACGAACGTCCACACGATCACAACGGGGCTGAGGAGAACCACCGCGACAGTCACGAGGAAGACCAGCACCATCGGCCGAGCCAATCATGCCGCCGGTTCACCGCACACCCGGTCCGCCTGTGCCGGCTGACTGTCGACGCCGGATACGGCCGGTGCACGCCTGGATCCGGGCCGTCGTACGGCGGGCGCATCCCGGTGAGAATGGTCGTTATCAACGGGGCTGGGTCAGTCCGCCCGGCGCAGAGTTGAGGGAGCTACGCAGTTTCCGGTGGGGACTGGCTCCGTTCTGGGCTCCCGGTCTGAAGATCGGGTCGAAGATGGTGAATGCTCGGGCCGAGACGGTGCACGAGAAGCGGTCGTTCCCTACGCCGTTCAAGTCCCGCCGCGCGCTGATCCCGGTCGACGCGTTCTACGAGTGGATGGAAACCGAGCAGCTCGACTAGAACAACAAGCCGCTGAAGCAGCCGTTCGCACTCCGGCCCGCCGACGGGTCCACCCTCGCGCTGGCCGGCCTGTGGCAGACCTGGACCGACAAGTCGAAGCCCGAAGACGACCCCGAGCGCCTGGTGCACACCTACACGATCATCACCGCGACCGCGACCGCGACCGCGACCGACGGCGTCGGCCGGATCCACGACCGGATGCCGAGGGCGATCGCCCCGGCCCACTGGGAGGCGTGGCTCGATCCACGTAACCACGACGTCGACGAGGTGCGGTCGTTGATGCGCCTCCGCTGGACAGCGGGCTGGAGATCTACGCGGTGTCCACCGCGGTGAACTCGGTCCGCAACAACGGGCCCGAGCTGCTGGAACCGCTCGCTGTCAGCTGAGGCGCGGGGGCGACTACTTGGTCAAGGGCGGTGGACGGCATGGCGGGGGAGCGGATCCCGAACCAGGCGTCGAGCACGGCGTCATAGCTGAGCTGGTCGGCGTAGTGCGGTGCCGGATCCCGCTCGACGATCCGCAGCAGCGCGACCAGCCGCAGCGCAACCTCACACGTACCCATCGTTGCCTCCCCACCGGGGGGTATCGGGCAACTGGTCGCCGGCGTTTCTCTGAACGCGGCAGCAGCCTGCCCGTGACCGGCCACGGCCGGGACTCTCGCGCAGTCCCCACCGCCCGGAACCGGTCACAACGTGACCAGGGCTCCGCCCCCGGACCCCCGGCCCGCTCTCGGAGAGGTGGTCAGTGGGTGGTCTCTCGTCGATCAGGTGGGCGAGCCTCCACACACCATCAGGTCCTTGTCCAGACCCGCTTCGCTCGACCGGCGGCAACTGGACAAGGACCTGCTGGCGCGCGCACTCGGAGGGCGCCTGACCGACAAGAGACCACAGCAGGGACCACGCGGTATGCCGCGCCGGCGTCGCTGGCATGGCCACAATGGCGGAGCCAAGCGGTCAACCCGCTGGGGGATGGGAGATGCCGGTGCCGGATCCAGCTGGAGTCATGTCGTGGTCGACGGTGGTCTCGATCGCCTTCGGGTCGTCCGTGCTCGGCACCTTGGCCGGCGAACTGTTCGATCGCGGCGGCGCACGCGCTGAGATCATCCGCGAGGGATACGCCGATGCGGTCAAGGCGCTGAACGCGGGGGGCAGTTCCCTTTGCGGATCCACCGTCGCGTCGACGACTCGGCTGACACGCTGGTGCGGCTTGAAGCGCTCGGGGCACAGACCAAGGAATCGCTGGCCTACTCGACGGGCTGGGTGAGTTCGGAGAGCGCCGAGCTCGGCCGCATCTACAACGCCTTGGTGGAGCTCCTCCGCGCTGAGGTCACCATCAGCGCAGGTGAGGCATGGGCCCGGTCCCCGGTCCGGACCGGCGCCGAGATGAACATCGGTGGCCCTCATCGCCCTGCCGAGGCGTCCGAGCCGGCTGACGGTCGGATGCCGGCCGAGTGGATGATCGTGCAGGAGTTCTCCGGGCTCATCCAGCACCGGATCGGTTGGCGGCGGTACGTGTGGATCCGGCCGTTGCTGCGGCGGCGGCTCGCCCGCCGGAGGTTGTCGAGCTGGCGGCTCAGGAGTTCACCGTCGCCGCGGCAAGGCTGCTCAACCAGCGACGAGAGGCCTCTGGCTAGGCAGCTCAGCAATCAGGTGATGATCGTCTTGGACCGCTCGGCGGCGCGAGCTCGTGCGTAGGTGTCGACGTCGTCGGGACGTTACTGGACTTGGAGCGTGGGACTGCGCAAGGTGGCGCTGTCGTAGCCCAGCGGGTTGCCCTCGACATACGCATTCGATGCGTATGCGCCGGGCCTTCTTGTGATGACACAAGACAGTCGAGGAGTGCTCCGCGTGGCGTTCCGGCCGATGACAAATTCGGGGGTCTCCCAGTAGCCGGCAGGGCAGGACTTGAAGGAGCCGCTGCTGATGTAGTCGATGGCGATGACTTCGGGGTACCAGGCTTCGTCGCCGCTGTTGCCGAAGTTGACCGTGAACCAGACGTACTGATGGTCCGCCCACGCGCAGGTCTGCCAATAGCTGTAGGGAGTCGAGTAGTGATAACCGCTGCACGTGTGTCCTGCCCCACCGGGCGGCACCACGACCGCAGCCGCCGCCACACCAGGTACTCCAACCCAGCCGGCGATCACCAACGGCAGGGCTAAGAGCATCGACCCGATTCTGCGCAGGCTTGTTCTCACATCGACTCCTCGGCCTCGGCATCCAGACAGCTCGCAACGTACAGGGCTAGCGTCATCGGCCATAGAGGGAGCAGATTGCACGTTGCTGCAACTTCAGCTGCGCGCGACGCTCGGCCCACCTGACCGTCCTGGCCTGATGGTCGGCCGTGCTGCTGTACGTCGGCCTGCTGTAGGTGGCAAAAGGTCGGTGTTCCCGACAACGCTGCGCGACCTGGCACGTTGCCATCAGCGCCTCCCCACCTGCTGTATCGGTCCGGCCTGTCGGACCGAGCGCGACCGGGCAGCGACGGCGACCGCCCGGCTTGAGGCGATGGGGGAGACTCGCCCGCCTGGAGCCAGCACCGTGGGCCCGTATGTCGCGGCCGGCGAGGGCGAGCCGGCGGCTGAGCGGGCGGCGCGGCTGCGCGCGGAGGCGCCGGTGCCGTACGCGGAGCTGCACACGCACTCGACGTTCTCGTTCCTCGACGGCGCCTCCCAGCCCGAGGCGCTGGTGGAGACCGCGGCCGACCTGGGGCTGCACGGCCTGGCGCTCACCGACCATGACGGGTTCTACGGCGCCGGCCGTCGCGACTGGAGCGCCTTCCTAGCGGCCGCGAATCACTGAATGCCGAACTCGCAGCCGCAGAAGCTTCCGGGGAGCAGATCCCAGGCTTCAGTCGATGACGCGTGCGCGGTCAGGCCGTTCCAACTCCGCGAGGAGGTCGTCGAAGGCGGCCCTGTCGCTGTCGGTTCCGGTGTGCGGTTGGGTGAACCAGAGCGCGTACTGCGCGAGCTCGTCCAGCCGCCATTCCAAGTCGAACAGGTTGATCATGTCCCAGTTCGGCGCGGCCAGCTCGGCGTAGCCGGAGCCGACCAGCGTGCCGAGGTCGCGCTCGCGTGGTGCTAGGGCAAGCGACTCCCAGTCGACGAAAACAATTCCCCGGTCGGTAAGAAGCTGGTTGGCAGTGTGGGTCTCACCGTGCGTCGGCACCCACGGATGTTCGACAGCGCGGCGGCACAGCGCGTGATAGGCGTCCGTCCAACGCCGGATCGAGTCGATCTGCTGAGCCAAAGCTGTCCGAGCACGTTCGCCGTACGGGCCGGTCCGCCATGGATCCCGCAGTAGATCGGCCAAGGCGTCGCCGAAGTCCTCTTCGACCCGCGGTCGCCAGGTCGGCATGCCCGCCGGAGGGGACGAAGCGTGCAACCGGGTGAGCATCTCGGTGTTCTGCACAGCCAGGCGTTCGGTGTTGATCGGGCCCGAGCCAACGGGCTTCCCCTCCATCCATGGCACGCAGCTGACGCTGCCTCCGGCCAACGGCACCGTACGCCGGCCTCGGCGATCGGGCAGGCATGCCGCGACGAACTCAAGCCCGGCTGAGGCCAGCTCACCCGCCGCGGTGTAGGCAGCCTCGAGCGACTCCGCCGAATGAGCTCGGCCGAGGCTGTCGAGTGTCACGAAGAGTCGCGGCTGCCCGGCGCACAAAACTCGCCAGTGGTGCGCGCCGAAACCGACCGGTAGATACTCGATCGCGTCGACGTCGAGCGTCCAGTGCTCTTGGACGGCAGCGAGGACAGTGGCGGCTGAGACGAAATCCGGTGGTTCACGCATGAGTGCAGTCAAGCAAATCCGCACAGGCGCCGCACCCGAATACTGCACGGTTCACATTCCGTCCGTTGCCGATGCCCCGCGCAGATCTGCGACCAGACGACGTTCCGACACTCCTGGTACCGGACCCGCTGGGTGAAGAGATGACTATGCCCGCGACCCGCAGAAGCTGACCTACCGCGGAAGGGCGACCCCGCTCGCCCTGCGATGACGGGTCGGACGTCACGTTTCCGCGGTGGGCGGTGTCTTG
Source organism: Kribbella flavida DSM 17836 (assembly GCF_000024345.1). NCBI lineage: Bacteria > Bacillati > Actinomycetota > Actinomycetes > Propionibacteriales > Kribbellaceae > Kribbella > Kribbella flavida. The sequence goes on from NC_013729.1 coordinate 2,157,779, forward strand.
AGAGGCATGCCTGAGCACAGCGCACCCCCCCACCCAGCAGTTGGCCGGCGTCGTACGGGACCTCGCGTTCCGGCGACCGCCGACGAACATGCCGAACGGTTCACCCTGTTACGGCCGCTGCTGTTCACGATCGTCTACGAGGTCCTCGGCTCGGCGACTGAAGCCGACGACGTGCTGCAGGACAGCTATCTGCGGTGGGCCGAGGTGGACCTGACGACTGTGCGGGACACCAAGTCGTACTTGGCGCGGCTGGTGACCCGGCAGGCGCTCAACGCGGTGCGGGCCGGCGCTCGCCGTCGCGAGGACTACGTCGGCCCGTGGCTGCCCGAGCCGCTGTTGGTCGACGAGAGCGACCTGTCGAACGACGTGGTGCTCGCCGAGTCGGTGTCGATGGCGATGCTCGTCGTACTCGAAACTCTCAGTCCCAGCGAACGTGCGGTGTTCGTACTGCGTGAGGTGTTCGGCTTCAGCCACCACGACGTTGCCGAGGCGGTGGGAAAGTCCGTGGCGACCGTGCGCCAGGTGGCACACCGTGCCCGCGAGCACGTGCAGGCGCGACGCAAGCGCTTCGAGCCCGCCGACGCTGCGACGACCGCGCAGGTCACGAAGCAGTTCCTGACCGCGGCCGGTACCGGTGATCTGGAGGGGCTGCTCTCGCTGCTCGCGCCGGACGCCACCTGGACCGCCGACGGTGGCGGCAAGACCACCGCGACCCGTCGGCCGGTGGTGGGGGCGGAGAAGGTTGCCGCCTGCATCGTGAGCCTCTTCCGCAAGGGCCAAGGCTTGCCGGACCTGCGGATCGCGATGGTCACCTGCAACAGCAGTCCCGCGCTGGTCGCCTCCCGCGGGGACCGGATGGAGGGCGTTTTTCTGATGGAGATCGTCGATCGGAAGATCACCCACTTCTACGCCATTCGTAACCCCGACAAACTCCAGGCGGTCACCGTGCCGCGTTCGATCAGCCGTTAGTCGCGGCACTCCCCGTGAGCAGGTCTATTCGACGACGAGGTGGACATGCAGAACCGAACGACAAAGACGTTGGACCCTGCGACCGGCGGTCATCCGGTCACCGTTGCTCGCAGCAACTGGGTCCGAATTCGCCCGATCGCCTTCTGGGCCAGCACGGTTGTTGTGGTCTTCGAGCTGATCGCCGGATCGGTGTGGAATCTCGCGGCGATCGAATGGGTGCAGGTCCAGACGAGCCATCTGGGCTACCCGGACTACTTCATCTACATCCTCGGGGTCTGCCACGTCGCGGCCGCCGCCGCGATCATCGTGCCCGGCTTCAAGCTGCTCAAGGAATGGGCGTACGCCGGCACGGTGTTCATGTGGTCGGGCGCCGTGGCATCGCATCTCGTCAACGGGGACGGTCCCGAGTCCTGGGCACCACCCCTGATGTTCGCGGCCTTCGCCGCCGCATCCTGGTCCTTGAGACCAAGCGACCGCCACCTCCCGGCGAGCTGGCTCAGCCGGACCACCGACGCCGGCCGCCCCAGCTCCGACCGCCCGCACGCCTGGGCGCTCGCCATCGGCCTCGTCACCGTCCTGTACGCCGTATCCATCCTGACCCTCCCCGCCGCCGAAGACATCACCCGCGAGTGGGCAGTCCAACGCGGCTGGACCACTGAGTAGCTGAACAACGAACGACCGTCGGGCAGGCGCCTCTTCATCGGCGTCTGCCTCGCCTTGGCGACCAGGCACTACCAGCGCGCCACGCGGCAACTGCCGCGCCCAGTTGAGCGACTACTTGCGGAGAACTCGCAGCCGTTCTCCGAACCGCCCGGCCTAACCAGAAGCTCAGGAAAGCTGAACCCCAGTCCTTCTACAGTCACAAGATGGCGAATCACTTCAATCCACCAGGGATGTGGGCCCCGAACGGCCGCGCCTTCAACCAGGGTGTCGTGCAACCAGAAGGAAGAGTCATCCATGTCACCGGCCAGGTGGCCTGGGACGAGAACAGCAACGTCGTCGGGCCGGGAGACGCCGGCGCGCAACTGGAGAAGAGTCTGGACAACGTCCGGGGCATCCTCGGCCAGGTAGGTGGAACGCTCGCCGACATCGTCAGCATGACCGTCTACTTCTTGAACCGCGAAGACCTTCCGGCGATCCAGCAGGCACGTTCGCGCGCCTTGCCGGCCGCCACGGCCCCAGCAAGCATCCTGATTCAGGTCGCCGGACTGGTGACCCCGGACCTGCTCGTAGAAGTCGTCCCGATCGCCGTGGTCCCACTGGACAGGTTCCGCGACCCGGTATGACGAGGTACCGCTCATCTCTTGGCCAGTGGCGCTCACGCGTGGGGGATCACAGCGGGGTCGAGTTTCGGGCACACGCGGTGGTGTTCTGGGGGTCGTCCCGGCCGTCGCACTCGCGCACCGCCACGCGGCAACTCAGGCGCTGAAGCCATTTGCTCCTAGGCAGGCGGGCCGCTGTTACGACCCTCGGCTCGTCAAAGCCGCCGAGGACTACGCCACCACCTGCCCCGGCGGCCGGCTCCCCGTGCCGATGATCGGCGTCCTGGACGAGGCGGCGAACGTCTGCCGCTGGAAGGACCTGCCCGACCTCTACAGCCACTACGGCTCCCGCGGGATCGTGCTGCTGACGATCCTGCAGTCCTGGGCCCAGGGCGTGGACTCCTGGGGTAAACGCGGCATGGAGAAACTCTGGTCAGCCTCGAACCGGCGCATCTACGGCGGCGGTGTGTCCGACGCGGCATTCCTCGACCGGCTGTCCAAACTGATCGGCGACCACGAACGGCTCCGGTCGTCGACGTCGACCAGCAAACAGGGCACCTCGGTCAGCCGTCAGCTGCAGCATGAGCAGATCCTCGACGTCGCCGAGCTCGCCACGCTGCCGGCCGGGCGGGCGATCGTGTTTTCGTCGGGGGCGCGTGCGACCCTGATCCGGTCCGTGCCCTGGATGGCCGGCCCGTACGCCGACCGGATCCGGGCCTCGCTGGCGAGGTTCGATCCCGGCGCACAGACCAGCACCAGCGTCGTCGACCGCCCATCGCCAGCAGCAGCGCCGCTTCGCCGGGAGGAATCGTGAGCCTGTCCGACACCGAGTGGGAAGACCCGCCGAACTACGGCAAGGTCGCCGGCGAGCTGGTCGACCAGGCGCTCCTGGTCGCGGCCGCGAAGCGGCGCCTGACTGCGCGGCTGAACAAGGCCGCCGACGCCCAGATCGCTGCGGTGCTCGACGGCGCCATCGACGTCTCCGCGCCCGGCGTACCGGGCATGACCGCCGCAGTCGCTGCGGCGCTGCGCGAGCTCGAGGCCGACCAGCTCGAAGAAGAAGCGCTGGCCTCGGCCGCCGGCGCCGAGCTCTCCGCGGCCGCCGACCAAGCCGCAGCTGTACTTCGCGAGCCTGCCCGAGTTCGTCGGGCAGTTCCTGATCGAGGCCTACCGGCGAGAGGTCGTCGCGCGCGGCACCTGGTGCCGGCAGTGGTGGAAGCACCTCGAAGTCGCCGCCCGACTCGACGCGCTGTGGCGCTCCTAGGAAGCACTGCGCCTCGAACCAGGCACCGGGACGAGCGTGTGGTGGCGCGACCACGCCGACCACCACATGACCCGCTCCTCGACCCCAACGGCCCCTTCAAGGGCTGCACCACCGAAGGCCACCAGATCAACGGCGAACTCAGCCCACTTCCCTGGGACAACCCACCCGAAGGGCTGTACGACGGTCCTCGTAGCTGAAAAGCTGCCGAGCTGGCTTGAGCCGCCCGGGGAGCAGCAATCGGCTGATGGCCCGCTCGCGAATGCGTAACTCTCGCTCTGAGCGAGCTGTCACAGGGGAGCGATGAGCTACCGCATCGGATGCAACTCATCGGGCTTCAACTGGTGAAGCGACATGTCGAGGTACGACGAGTTGCAGCCTCGTGCACCCGTCCGAGGCCAGGTGGTGCGTCCTCTGCCGACGCTGAACCTGATTGGCAGCGAAGATAGGCTTGACCAATGCGGATCTGGGCCCAAGAAGGCATCGAGGTCTTCGTCAGCGCGCCCACATCCGGCGGGTTCGCGCGGCACAGTCACGATGAGTTCGTCATCAGCGCGAACGTGTGCGGTGTCGAGCAAGTCCGGCTCGACCGGCGCCGTTTCACCCTCGGCACCGACGAGCTCACGCTGTACAACCCTGGCGAGGTCCAATCCTGTAAGACCTCGGTCAACGACGACGAGCGTTGGTCGTGCGCCAGCATCTACCTCGACCCCGACGTCGTCTCGCGACGGCTCGGCTACGACGCCGAGTTCCACGCACCCGTCGTGACCGCGCCGCAGTTGCGAGCACAGCTCCTCCAGATCGCCCTCGCGCCGACGGACGCGTCAACGCCCCACCGAGTCGAGCAGCTCCTCTACTCGGTGTTCGGCGTCGCGCCACTGGGCAGGACCGAAACCTCGCTCGAACTCGAGCGCGCCGAGGCATGGTTGTTCGGTGCGATCGCTCAGGATCCGGTAGAGCCATTGAGGGTCGCCGACGTCGCCGCTCACCTCGGCTGGACTCGCGAGACCTTCACGCGCCGATTCACCGAGACCACCGGCACACCGCCTTACGCCTGGCACCTTCAAGCGCGCCTGCGGAAGGCTCGGCGCCTGCTCAGTGAAGGTCGCGCCCCGTCCGAAGTTACCACCGCCGTCGGGTTCGTCGACCAGGCCCACCTGCACAAACATTTTCAAGCCGTGTATGCGACCACGCCCGGCCAGTTCCGCGCCACCCACCTCGGCTCAGAGGTGTACCCGGAGAATCACGCGGAGTAGCGCACGTCACCTACGGTTGGTCACAGATCTACAAGACGCACCACATCCGGCACGGCCAGGGTGGGTGCATGTTCAACGTCGCTGCTCTCGCCTTCGGGCTCGGGATCCTGTTCAACGCCGCCCCCGGGGTCGTCTTCACGGAGTCACTGCGCCGCGGGATGCGTGGGGGCTTCAAGAGTGCGTTCGCTGTGCAGGTCGGCTCCCTCGTTGGTGACGCGACCTGGGCGATCCTCGGCCTGATCGGCGTCGGCGCCCTCTTTCTACTCGACGGGGTCCGGATACCCCTGATGCTCGTCGGAGCACTGCTCACTGTCGGACTCGGGGTCATGTCGCTACGTGGCGCAATACGCCCGCCCGCCACTGCCGAAGGCTCAGGCGCCGTCAGCGAGGACCTCACCAAGGGAGGTCTCGCGGTCGGCGCAACGATCTCGCTGACCAACCCGATGAATGTCGTCTACTGGGGCGGCGCCGCCGCCGCCGTAGCCGGCGCCGTCGGTCAAGAGCCGTCCTGGCAGGTCATGGCTGTGTTCTTCCTGGGCTTCTTCATCGCGTCCCTGCTGTGGTGCTGGATCTGCGCCGGCGCCATCGCCATGTTCCGCCGCGCGCTCCCGGCTCGCGGCGTACAGGCCATCGAGGCCGCGTGCGGCATCTCCCTGGTTGGGCTCGGTATATGGATGGCACTCTCCGCCTGACTGCGACGCACGGATCAGCCGCTGAGCGTGCGTCGGCGAGCCGATGCCATGCCATGCCTCGGAATCCGAACTTCAGTGCGGAGCGGCGTCGAGCCTCGCCTTGATGTAGGAGGTGTACTTGGCGGCTGATCCGCGGGCGTGAAGTTCAATCGTGGCGGGGAGTAGCCGAGGATTTCGGCGATGATCGCGGTCGGCGCGAGCTTGGTGAGCTCGTGCAGCGTGCCGAGACGGGCGGCACGTACGCCGAAGGCAGCACGCAGGCGGTCAGCGACACCCCCTGGCTCGAGGTGACGGCCTGGGAAGTAGCCGGGAAAGACCCAATCGCTGTTGGGGTGCGCAGCGGTCTGGTGGTTCTGAGGTCGGTGATGGTCGCCGTGAAGCAACCGGCTGTCCAGACTGTCGAGAGCACGCCATTGGTTGACCGGAGACCCGGGATCGAGTCGAAACCGACACCATCCCGGGTCCCGGGCCGAGATCAGTCGTCGTCGCTGATCGTGGCGGAAACCGTCGTGGGTACTGGCAATTCGGCGTTGATTACCTGGTCGAAGAGTGCCGAGAAGGTCTCCTCCGGCTCCTTCACCTGGTCGTTCACCACCTTCACTTCGAGCGGGCCGCTCTGGACTCCCGGGCCCAGATCCGCGCCGACGAACCGGCCGGAACTGGTGGACTGGTAGTCCTGGCCGAGGACGGCGGTACCGTCCTGGAGCTGTCCGGTCACCGTGACCCATCGATCGCTGGGTGCGGACAGGCGGGCCTGGAAGGCGGCGGTACCGGCGCCCTCAGTGGTCTTGAGCGGCTCGATCGTCAAGGTGGGCGTCGGGTCGTCGTCGATCAGTTCCGTCGCGCCGAAGCTGGCGGCACCGATCACCGTGTCGACCGGGGCCGAGAGCTGCAGACCGACGAGGACGTCGTCGCCGTCCCGGGTGTTCGGAAGCAGCGTCGCCGTCACTCTGTGCCTGGTCTGCCCCGGCTGGAACACCAGCTTGTGCCCCTCCTCGCGCACGATCGTCGGCATGCGGCTGGTGGTCTGGGCGTACACCACCACCGGGACGGTGCTCGGCCGGGACAGCGTCACGAAGTAGTCGTTCAGACCGCCGACGTTGCCCTCCTGCATCCGGGAGACGGCTGCCTGCGCCGATACCTGCGGCAGGGTGGACGGACCGGACTGACCGAGACCGGGCGTCGACAGCGCCAGGTCGCTCAGGAACACGGACCCACTGGCGACGCGGTCGGTCAGGAGCCGGATCGACCGCACGTCGCCCAGGTTGATGCCGGGGAGATCGGTCAGGGGGATCCGCACGGTCCGCAGGAGCACCTTGGGCAACCAGGAGATCGCTTGTCCACCAGGCAGGGCGACCAACGCGTCACTCACCGCCGACACCGGCACCTCGGCGGACTTGCCCAGCCCATCGACCACCTCGACTGTCAGGTCGGTCTTGGCGGCACCGGCCGGATCGGGCGCTGCCCGGAAGGTCAGGTCGCGGTACTGCCGGATGTCCCGTTGACCGGCGGGGAGATCAACGCGCACGGCGCCATTCGTACCGGTCCAGCTGAGCTTGGTCACCGCGATAGGGGGCGTCCGCGTGACGCGGGCACCTCGCACCCAGTGCGGTGTCGTCAACGGGTTGGCCCCGCTGACACACGCCCCTGGCTTCACGTCGTTGCCTGCACACACGCTGGCCGTTGCCTGACCAGTGGTCGAGCCGTCGGGCAGCGGCTGGTCCAGCTTGCTTACGTCCAGACGAGCCGTGCGCGGCGCCTGGGAGACCACCCGGGTCACTGCGCGGCCGGCAGAGGATGCACGGGTGTCCGAGCCGTCGAACAGTGGCAGGAACGCCTTCTCCTTACCCAGGTGCAGACGGAAGAACCCGGCGATGTACGCCGCGCCCGCGGCCTGCTGCTCCTGGGCCGAGAGCCGGCCAGGATGCCCACTGTCGCACTGCTCCTGCCCCGTCCCCGGCCAGTCGTCCTCGGACGGCGCTTCCGACTGTCCCGGTGTCCATTCGGTGTTGAAGTAGTTGTGGTTCGCGCCCAGCAGGGTGACCGTCGAACGCGTCGCGTCGTCGGTCCGCGCGGCGTAGCGGCTGTCGTCGTAGAACAGCTGTCCCTGCAGGTCGGCGACATCTCCGTCGCAGTACGGCAGGATCACGCTGGTCGCCACCTCGGGCAAGGTCGCCCGGGTGAAGTCGGTCGGTGCGAGCGGCAGGACGGCCCGGACGCCGTACTGGCTGCCTTTGGCCGCGTTGAGGGTCGCCGCGCGGGCCATACCGTCGCCGCCGCGCGAATGACCCATCAGACCGACGTTCTGCAGATCCATCTTGCCGACGAACTGCTGCCCGAAGGGTCCACCACCGGTGGTCGACCAGGTCCGCCACAAGCCAAGGTGGTGAAGTACCAGCTCGGCCCGGGCCTGTGAGCCGGCGTCAGGTGCCAAGTGGTCGTAGGCGTTGATCCCGTTCGAGCTGACCGACACCACCTGGTACCCATGGCTGGCAAGTGCCTTGGCCGGCGCGTCGTACCCGCGGAAGCTGGGTACTGGCTTGCCGCCAGCCGGGCAGGGCCACGGCTGGCCTTCCCACCACGGGATGCCATAGCAGTAGAGGTGTCGCCCGTGGAGAAAGACCACGACCGGCCGGGCACCGGACGCGTCCACCGGACTGTAGACACGGCCGCGTACCTCGGACTTCTGCCGAAGGCCTGGCAGGAACACCGCCTGGTCACCCAGGTTGTACTCGTTGATCCCGACCTTGTACCCGCCGGGCGCGGCCGGATCCACGCCGAGCAGCGGGCCCTGACGCGGTTTCAGCCAGTACTCGTCGGTCTCGCCGGCCGCCGGGGACTTCTTGCCGACCTGATCGGTGGGAGTGGCCAGCCGGATTTCCTTGGCCTGCAGGACGGAAGCATCCTGGGTGACCAGCGAAAGTGTCTTGCGGTCGGCGGATTCCTCGGCCGGGCCGATCGGCCGGCCATCCGCGGCCAGCATCGGCTTGGCGTCCCGGATCGGCGCCGGCCGGTCCAGCCGGACCGTGACCAGGTAGCCGTCCGGCGTCTTCGAAACCCACCAGTTCTTGGCCGGAGCCGAGACCACCTTGGGGTCTTCGGCTGCCACTGCCTGAGTGAACGAGCCTGTCATCAACAGGGCTGAGAACAGCCCGACAACCAGTGCTTTTTTGCGCACCACACATCCTTCCGCTCGCGGGGATGCCGGTCACGGTATGAGGATTCGGTCGCAGTGGCAGGCGTTGTCAAAAAGTGCGAAAAGCCTGTTCGACGATCTCCGGGTGCTCCATCTGCGCGACATGGCCAGATCTGGGCAGGTACAGGAGCCTGGCGTCAGGGAACGTGCGCTGGGCTTTGCCACGGATCCGTGGGTCGACCAGCCGAGGGGCAGCGGTGGTCTTGGCACCTCAAGCCTCCAACCTGGTCGATGGTTGGTTGCTCAACGGCTGGCGGGATCGAGGCAGGGGTGTCGCAACTACTACGCTCAACTGTGTGAGGTGACGCACAGTGACGACCGGGCAAGAGTGGCGAGGGGTTTCCGAGGACCTGTCCAACGCGCGACGCGAGATCGTTCGCGGCTTAGATCGATGCGTGCCCGCAGCAAAGAGGGTCGTTGGAGGCACAACGAAGCCCAGGGCACCTGGGTGACCTGGGCTGATGTGCGCCGCCAGGGACTCGAACCCCGAACCCGCTGATTTGCTTGTCGTGCCTCGCGTTGATGTTCGGTAGTGCCACCAAACACCTTGTGAACAGGCTGTATGCCGAGGTAGGCATATTCCACGGTCGGGGTCAGTTGCTGTCATTAGGCGATCATTGGGCCGACTTAAAGGCCGAGTCGGTAGCTGCTCGTCTGCACGGCCGCACCGGTACCGGCTGGACCCGCACTCCTTTGGATCGGCCGCGTTCGCTTCGAGTCTCGCCGCCGCATTGGACAGCTCCTACGGGTCTGTCATGGTTGCCTTCGGCCGGTGATGATGGCGGTTAGCTCGAATCGACGAGGGGAGGAGTGCTCGTGGCTGACCCACCAGTGTGGTCCGCAGTGCTCGAATCGGTGACGACTGCTGGAACCATGGCGATCGCTGTAGGGGTTGCAGTCGTCGAAGCGCGGCGAGCGAATGCGGCAAATAAAGAACGCGACGCACTGTTGGCAGAGCAGAACGCTGAGAGGCATCGCAGCACGGCGAAACTAGTCTCCTCCTGGGTGGAGCAGAGCTATACGCCGAATGAGAACGGAACGGCCTATGTGCAACAGATTCACGCACATATAATCAATGAAAGTAATGACCCCGTATTCAATGTCGAGGCATCAATCTATTTGACCTCACCGGTTCCTGGAGAGCATCCGCCCGTGATCCTGGGGTCGCTTTCCATTCCAAGGATTATCCCCATCCTGCCGCCGAGAAGAGAGTTGATTTACGATCTAACGTTACCTCTTATGCCCCACCGTCAAGAAGAGATTGGCGTTCAGCCGAAAGTTCCTGGGATTCTCTTGCTGTTTACAGATCCCAATGATGTCCGTTGGGTGCGCGAACTAGATGGCCGTTTGGTGTTGAGTGAGAGACGTCAGGCCGAGCTTGTAGAGTCCGAAGACGATGAGGGCGCTGAGCGGCAGGTCGGCATGCTCGATGAGGCTAACCCGTTCGCCATCGTCTGCGGTTTCATTCACACGGTAACCAGGGAGGACATCCCCGCATCAGACGCGCTGCGTGAGTTGCGAAAGATACTTGCGCCTGAGGCTAAAGGATGGGAAGGCCTCGACGCGAACGGGATTTCCCAGTTGCGGGCCGATCTTGCCGGGTATAATCCTGCGAATCACGTTACGTATCCTGCTCGGCGGGTTGCGTATGTTCGACTCGTCGCTGTCGGCGACCCAGATAAGCTGCATTTCGTCCAACAAGGGGAACCGCTCTTTCATCCAACGAAAGTGATCACTTTGATACTGTCTGGTGATCGTGGTTGGCGGATATTCTCCTTCGGGGGAGGCGGCACCGAGCCGGACCGAATACTTTTTCCAAAAAGGACTTTATGACATGCCGTTGACGGTTCCGTGTCAACCGCGGCCAGTCCGCCGGATCGTCCCGATAGCTGCCGCCCCAGGTCCGGAACGGTGCGTGTCCAGGGTCGAGCTTGCTCGATCGCTTGCGACGCCGTAGGCGCCCTTGACGCGTGCCGGGCCGGGCCGCACTTCCCCAACATTGCTGTCGGGACGATCCGGTAGCCCACGGTCCGACGGCAGGCATGCCCAGCCAGCTACGGCGGGATCGCCGGCCAATCCGAGTGAGCGGTGCACTTGCAGGGTGTCGAGCCGTTGACGGCGAGTTCTGCTGTCTTCGACCCGGCACCCTGCTGACACGTGCGCGCCAAGCCAAGGGCCGCGCCCGGAGCGGAGCGAAGCGAAGCAGAGGGCAGGCGGCCCGCCCTACGGTGGCGGCGCGCTTTCGGGCCCTGAAGGGGCCCGTCTTGAAGACGTAGAGAAACTTGTCAGGCATCCAGCTGGGGTGGTGCTTGGTCAGGTGGCAAACCTTGCCGGTCCGCGATCATCTGAGTCAGGGTTTCACAAGCGGTTGCCTTGCCTGTCGCGCTGAGCACAGCGAGTGTCAACGCTACTGCGGGAGCGATGACCGCTGCCGCAGCGCCAACATGAGGAGCGAGTGCGGCACTAATCGCGCCGACGAGAAATAGTTTGCCCGCATTCATGGATTTGATGAGTTGTCCACGCTCATCTTCGTAGCCCTCATCATCGCAGATCAACTTCTTCATCTGGATTAGCAGATTCTCGTAGAAGCGAGATCCGACTGACTTGACGGCGCCAAATGGGGCAGTGTTGCTTGGTCCTGATGTGGACAACCATAGCATTGCAACCTCGGCTGGATCGCCGTCATTAAGCATCGACCGAATCAATTGGGCTTGATATGTAGGAAGTGCCTCAATCCAGTCATCGAGTTCTCCGACAAGCAGCTCTTGTATTTCGAGGGCGTCAGTCACAGCATAGCCCTTAGATACTCTGCCGACACCGCATGCGTGGTTTGATGGAGAGTGTGCGGGTCCACCCCGCCGAGACTGATGCCTCCACCTCCCCCTGGTGCGTAACTTCCAATGAGAATGGCGACCACTTCCTTCATGGTGGCACTGAGGACGGGTCCGCCGGACTGCCCCTCACGAGCTTGAGTATTCAAAATAATGTGCTTGTTTTTCTGGCGAGCGTTCTCGATCAGCACTCTTGCGCCCACATTGGCGTTTTGCTGAGTCAGAACCAATCGGCCGTGGTTGGCATGTGGAAATCCGAGTGTGACGATGGGCGTTCCCGGTGGGGACGAGTCAGTAGATCCGAGCCCATACGAGAATCGAAGAGAAAATTCGTCACTTTGCAGCACGCACAGGTCTCGCACCGGATCTGCCGCCGCGATCTTCAACCTCAACGGATTAACTCTGCCGTCTGCGGTATCCTGATACTCACTGAAGTGAGCGATCTTAGGTGCGATCATCACAAGGTCGCGATCGTCGCCACCGACAACATGATACGCCGTTGCTATTTTGTTCGCGCCAACCGCGAATGCAGTGCCAAGGAGCTGCACGCCACTCGGCCCATTTCTGCCAATCGCGTATACGGCCTGACTAAGGTCGATCACCAAATCCCCCTGCCTCGAGTGCGTGTCGGTATGAGACTGCTAAACGCGGCTGTGCGCGTAGTGTTGGAACCTGCCCAGACTGTGCAGGTTATGACCTCGATGTCTGGCTGTCACGACTTACCTCGTCGAGTCGATCCAGTTCGCGGTGTGCTAGAACAGTAGGTGTGGAGCTGCTGCATCGGGGCAAGGTTCGGGATGTGTACAGCGATCGCCCGGGGGAGGTGATCCTGGTTGCGACTGATCGTGTGTCGGTCTATGACGTGGTGCTGCCTACGCCGATCCCTGACAAGGGGAAGTTGCTGACAAGTCTGTCGCTGTGGTGGTTCGGGCAGCTGGCGGACGTGATGCCGAATCACGTGATCTCGGCTACGGATGTGCCGGCCGAGTTCGAGGGTCGGGCTGTGCGGTGTCAGCAGGTCGAGATCATCCAGGTGGAGTGCATCGCCCGCGGCTACCTCGCTGGGTTGGGCTGGGATGCCTACCAGGAGACGGGGAAGATCTCCGGGGTGGAGATCCCCCCGGGCCTTCGTGAGGGCGACAAGCTTCCGCAGCCGGTGTTCACGCCGACTACGAAGACTGCGCCTGAGGATGGGCATGACGAGCCGATGACCTTTGAGGAGGTCTCGGAGGCTGTTGGGCCAGAGCTCGCGAAGACGCTTGAGGCGAAGACGCTAGAGCTGTTCAGCAAGGCCACTGAGATCACCGCTGGTCGCGGTGTGCACTTGGCAGACACGAAGCTTGAGTTCGGGCTTGCAAAGGACGGCACGTTGGTCCTGGCCGACGAGGTGCTGACTTCTGACTCCTCGCGCTACTGGCGAGATGAGGACTGGAAGCCCGGCCAGCGACAGGTCTCGTTCGACAAGCAGTATGTGCGGGACTGGGCGCGGGATCTTGGCTCGTGGGACAAGACGCCCCCGGGGCCGGAGATCCCGGCTGAGGTCGTTGAGGAGACTCGCGCTCGTTACGTTGCGATGTACGAGCGGATCACCGGTCTGAAGTGGGAGTGATCATGCCGACCTGGGAAGAGATTCAGGAAGCACGCTTGACTGAGGTTCTGGAGCTGCAGGAGGTCCATAAGCGGCTTATTGCGGCCAAGGAACAAGGGATCGAGCCGGACCCAGCAGATGTGGAGGTCGCTCGATCGGTCGCGGCGACTGGTCTTGGTGGGGTTGATCGAATCAACGCGCGGGACGATTACTAGACCTCCGGAGAAGCCGCCAACTATGCTGGCGGTGTTCTAGAACAGCGATTGGAGCTTGAGGTCTAGCCATGCCCCCGAAGTTGGTGCGTCCAGCACCGCCGTATCAGCAGATTGCCAACGAGATCCGTGGGCGGATCTCCAATGGTGAGTTGCAGGCAGGCGATCTGGTGCCGTCTGTGCGGTCGTTGATGCGTGATTACGGAGTGGCGATTGCCACCGCTCAACGGGCTCTGTCGACCTTGCGCGCTGAGGGATACATCAAGCCAGAGCGTGGCGTCGGCAGCATCGTCACGACCGAGGAGGAACGCGGTCGGGCTGCCAATGACCGGGTCGATAAGTCTCGGCGTACCGGCAAGGTCTACCCCACGGGGCAGTACGCGAAAATCACCGAAGCCGTGCTCGGGGAGGCCTCCGAGCAGGTCGCTGACGCACTTGGGGTGAAGGTCGGCAGTCAGGTCGTTCAGCGCGTGCGAACCACCTACAGGGTTGATGGCAAGCCGATCTCCGCGTCGACCTCGTACTTCCGTGGCGACCTCGCTGAGCGGGCACCGATGCTGCTGAGTGCGGAGCGGATCAAGGAAGGTACGTTCGCCTACGTAGCCAACGTACTCAAGCGGACCGTTGACGCTTGGCAGGATCAGTTCGAGCCAGCGAATGCAACCGCGGCTCAGGCCGGCCAATTGGGGCTGGATGAGGGGGCGCTCATCATGGTGGGGCGGAACTGGATCTACGACGACCGTGGTGACGTGCTTGAGTACGGCGAGAGCATCACGTACGGGCGCGTGACCTATCGGGGTCGGCTCGGGGACTGAGTCTTCGACCACGTTGACGCGTACGTGTCAACGCTGAGTAATCAATTCGTTACCTTGGGCGCTTGTTGACTTGAGATCAGTGTTCTAGGCTCTGAACTAGAACACCTGCTCAACGGGAGCGGGTTGGACGCCTAGAAGGGGCGATTCCTGATGAAGCTGACCATTGACACCACGGGCAAGACGTTCACGGTGACCAAGGCGGTGGAGGAGAAGAAGGATCAGAACGGCCGTCAGAAGGCTGACCGGAACACCAACGAGCTGCTCTGGCAGGTCCAGGTGATGGCGCTCGACGAGACGGGCGGCGAGGTGATCAACGTGACCCTGGCGGGCAATGCCATGCCGAAGGTCAACGTCGGCACTGTCGTCGCGCCGGTCGAGCTGGAGGCCATGCCGTGGGCCACCAATGGGCGGAACGGTGTCGCGTACCGGGCCAAGACCCTCAACCCGGCTGGTAACGCGAAGGCCTGATCTCCACTCGTCCCGTGACTCGTGCAACTGCTCAGCAAGGGGTAGTCATGTCGCAGCCGATGGAAGACCGAACCATGACCGCGAATCAGGCACGGACCGAGTTCGTGGCCACGTGCAACGAGATCATCGAAATCGAACTGGTCCTGGGATTCCTGGACCAGGCCATCACCAACAGCCTGAACACGGCTGAACCCGTCGTTGCGTTGAGCAACGACAAGGTCGCCATGCACGCGTCGAACGCGTTCTGGCAACTGCTTGACCTGTACCGCGAGGCTTCCAACCGGTGCCTCGATCTGTACGCCGCCCGCGACTACGCGCACGCGGTCATCGTGTCGGCTTCGGCCGGCCAATCCTCCACTGACACGTACGTGTCAAACCCCACCGAGAGGATCACCCAATGACTCACCCGTATCTCACCCCGAACGGCGCTCCGAGCGTCCGTGAGATCACCCTCCACTACGTCACCGTCTGCCTCCACCTGGAGAAGATGGACGACTTCCTGGCCAACCTGCCGTCGGCGCTCAACAGCGTCACCGGTCCCAGGATGGAAGCCAACCTGGTCAACGCCACCCTCGACCTGAACGACAAGGCGTGGGACCGCCGTACCAAGCTCGCTGCCGAGCGCACTACCGCCTACGACGCACTCTTCACCGAGTGCGGTGGTGATCAGTCCCGGATTGACGCTTGCGTGTCAACCGTCGCGAAGGAGTTCGGGATCGTCCTCGAACCCACTCAGTAACTACCGCTAGAACCCAAGAACGGCCCTCGAAAGGGCCGCTCCCTGGAACGAGACACGAAGCCGGGTCAAAGGCCTGAGAAACCGTCCTGGCTTCGTGTTTTTCCTGACTCAACCCCCTGATCGGGAGGTCTTGTCATGCCCAAATCTACCCGTAACCGCTCCACTGGTCGAGTCCGCCGCCGTGGACGCGGCTCCGCCACGAGTGCCGTGGAGACCATCACCCGGCCGTCGCAGTCGCTGCCGGTCATCATTCTGCTGAGCCTGTGGCGCTGGCGCTGGGAACTCATCATGCTCGCCACCGCCGCCTACATCGTCATCGCCCACCGCGACGCGATCACCGGCTACTTCGAGGCCAACCCGCTGTGGCTCAACGCGCTGCTGATCATCGTCCTCGCCGGATGGATCTTCACCGACAACCCGGCCCGCCGCTTCGCGCGTAACCGAATCTGGTGCGTCATCACCCGGCACCGCGTCCGGGCCTGCCTCACCGAAATGCGGACCCTGAACTGGTCCGGCAACCTGCCCTTCATCGTCGGCTGCTTGTCCACCAAGACCGGACAGGTCGTCTGGCTGTTCATGCGTCCCGGTCTGTCGGCCGAAGACCTCGAGAACAAGTCCGAAACGCTGGCCTCGGCGTGCTGGGCACGCACAGCCAACATCACCCGCTCCACCCGCAACGCCGCCCTCGTGCGGATCGACATCGACCGGCGCGACCCTCTGTCGAAGAAGCACATCGTTTCCCCGCTGCTCAACGACACCAGCGACATGCCCGAAGCGGCCGTCGCAGACGACGCGGTCATGGCCTTCCTCGGCCCCGACCCCGCCTCCGAAACCCCGGCTGTGGGCTCCACCTCGTCTACGCCGGCCAAAACCGGCACCGGTGAGATCCGCACCAAAACCGCGAAGACCAAGACCACCGCCGCCGTGAACGACGGCAACTCCGTGATCTTGGGCGCCAACGGAGAAGACGTGTCCGACTATGTCTAGCTTCCACCCACGACAGGTGTTCCCCCGGCGCACGCCGGGGGCCACCCCACCTCAACCGGTCGGCCTGTCGATCTACGGCCTGATCTATCTGGGCATCGACACGCGCGGCAAACCCGTCTACGTCACCCTCATGTACCGCAACATCCTGCTCGGCGGGGAACCCGGCGCCGGAAAATCTGTAGCCCTCGGCAACATCGTCGCCCACGCGGCACTCAGCACAGATGTCGACCTGATCTTGATCGACGGCAAGATCGTCGAACTGTTGCCCTACGCGCCTGTGGCGGCAGAGTTCGTCGGCAACAACATGGACAAGGCACTGCGGGTCCTGGGTGACCTGCAAGCCGACCTGGACGAGCGCTACCTGCACCTGGCCCGCACGGGCCGTAAGAAGATCGTTCCTGATGACGGATTCCGCGCCAAGCTCGTAGCCATCGACGAGCTGGCCTACTTCACCGTCACCATCGGCACCAAAGAACAGCAAGAAGAGTTCCGCACCCTCGTGCGAGACATCGTCGCCCGTGGCCGAGCCGCAGGCATCATCGTCGTCGCCGCGACCCAGCGGCCCTCGGCAGACATCGTTCCCACCTCACTGCGGGACCTGTTCGGCTACCGGCTCGCATTCCGCTGCGCCACTGACTCCAGCAGCGACATCATCCTCGGCACCGGCTGGGCCTCCCAAGGCCACACCGCCGTGGACATCGCACCCGAAGCCCTCGGCGTCGGACTTCTCCGCGCCGAAGGCGGATTCCCCCGCCGCTTCAAAACGGCATTCCTCAACGACAACAACCACAAGCAGATCGTCCGCCGCGCCATGTACCTCCGGAGGGCCGCATGATCACCGTCAAACCCGTCCCCGCGGGGACGTTCACCGCCGTCAACGACGGCAACGGCAACACCGGCTGGCTCCACAACTGCGGAGCCTTCACCTGGTCACCCACCCAGCCGCACCGCTGCGGTGTGTGCTGGTCGGCGATGCGCAACCGCCAAGCCTTCAACGGCCAATGGCACAAGGCCTACCTCAACAAGGAGGCCGCAGCATGACCTTCTACGACGCATCCGGTGGTGATCGCGAAGACCGCATCATCATCGGTTACGACTTCACCGACCACTCCGTGGCCGGCATCAACCTGGCCTGCAATGGCCAAACCCCCAAAGTCGTCATCGACCTCGGCGCAAACCCGATCGAGATCGAACTCGTCACCGGCTCCGTCACCGCGATCAGCCACCTGATCGACGCCCTCTACGAAGCCCGAGCACTGCTCGAGGAACACCAAATCACCCACGCCACCGACAACGCCTCCTGGACCCAAGAACCCCTCTACATCCCCGGCGACTGGACGGAGGACCGGCCATGACTGGACGCCACCAAGACCCGGCAACGGTCTATGACTCCTGGAAGCGATACCTGGACGAGTCCGCGCGGCTCGTCGACAACGATGGGCGACTGCCCGACGGCACGCTCGTGTGGACTCCACTGTTCGACGAGTACGGAGGAGACTCCGCAGACTACGCAGGACGCCGGGCTCCCGGTGCCTACTGCTCACCCAAGTGGGGCTGGTACCAGGGGCGCATCCTGGCCCAAGCCGACACCAGCACGTGGTTCGTCTTCCTGGATCACATCGACTACGCATCGTTCGTCCTGCGCCACGTGGCCGACCTGCGCAAGGTCGTCCTGAGCGACAACGAGAACTGATGCGCGCGGCAACCAACCGGACTCCCCGGCGCCGCGTGACGCGTAACTGTCAAGGACAACAGGCCATCCCGGCCGATCTTGACACCACCCCGGCCCCGGAACCGGTGGCCAAGAAGACCCAAACCAAGAAGGCCTACCGCACACAACGTGCCGACGACTGGGCACACGCCACAGTCGGCAACCCACAGCCCTGCTTCCTCTGCGGCAACCCCGCACTCCTGCGCGACCCCTCCAACGGCCGCGCCTGCCACATGACCTGCGCCAAGCAAGACGCCACCGAGAAGGGAGAACAGTGGTGACCACCGACACCCTCACACCCGTCGTCCAGGTCCCCGGACAACTCGACCTGCCCCAAATGCCGGCCATCCCGGCACCGGTAGCCGCCGCGAAGCCTGCGACCACGACCAAGCTCACCGGCCTCACCAACTCCAACACCAACGCCCTCAACGGGCTCCCCGGCTGGCAGGTCACCAAGACCACCGCCACCTACTCCGGCAGCCCCACAGCAGCCCTCAACGCCGTCCAGACCCACATGGACACCGTCCGCGCCAACCAAGGCGGCAGAGCCACCGGCTACCAATCCCTGATCGCGGTCCGCAACAAGCTCCGCGAATGCTCCACCGGCACCAGCCACCCCGCCGTCACCGTCACCGTCAAACGAGCCAAGAAGACCACCACCAAGACCCGCACCGGCTCACCCGGTGTGTCTCCCAAGGCGCGACTGACACGTAAGCGTCAAGACACCTACACCACCGCACAACTCGTCAGTGCACTCGAAACCGCCTGGACCGCCATCCGCGCCCAGCACCCCGACGTCCCCGCCGTCGTGATCATCGTCGGCTCCGGCACCGGCTCCAAGCAGGCCAAGTACGGGCACTTCGCCCCGATCCGCTGGCAACACGGCGACAACCAGCTCGCCGAAGTCCTCATCTCCGGCGAAGGCCTCAAACGACCCGTCGAAGAAGTCTTCACCACCCTGCTCCACGAAGCAGCCCACGCACTCGGACACGTCCGCGACATCAAGAACACCAGCCGCCAAGGGCGCTGGCACAACCAGAAGTTCGCCGACCTCGCCTCCGAGCTTGGTCTCGACACCACCAAAGACCCCCGCATCGGCTGGTCGCTGTGCACCCTCCGCAAGGAGACAGCCACCACCTACAAGGCCGTCCTGGCCGAACTCAAAGCCGCACTCATCGCCTACCGGCACCCCGAAACCAATGGCGGCGGCGAAACCAAGAAGAACAACAACAACGCGATCCCGTGCGCGTGCCAATGCCCGCGCCGCATCCGCGTCGCCAAAGCAGTCCTCGAACTCGGAGACATCACCTGCGGCGTCTGCGACTCCCACTTCGAACCCGACGAATAGTCACCGGTCCGTTGCTGGCTCTGACCTCCGGGACAAACACCCCGGAGGCCAGGGCGAACACCGAACCCCACCACCAGCCGACGCCAGAACGGAGGAACCGTAGTGGCCCTCGACCAGCACCGACCAGACCAAGACCTCGCCGCCTGGCTCACCGGCTCGATCTACCGCGCCTTCCGCTGCAACGGCTGTGGCCGGCCAATCGTCGCCGCCCGCACCGAATGGCTGCACCCGACCTACGTCCGATCCATCACCGCCCGGCTCGGCACCCCGATGGTCGCCCACTGCTCCTACCAGCACTGCGACAACGGCATCACCCAGCACTCCGAACCCGTCACCTCCCACTGAACGGAAGGAACACCACTCATGAGCATCGACCTCAACGCCTACGCCGAACTCACCGCCTACCGCGACACCGCCAATGAGACGTTCTTGTGTGACTGGGTCGCCAACGACCACCTCGGCGGACACGACTGGTGCCCCACCGTGCTCGAACCCGGCGACGAGTACGCCGTGATTGCCATGGGTGACCAGCTCGTCGGTCGCTACTGCATCGGCTGTGGCTACCACCTGTTCGGCACTCCCGAACTCGAACACGCCCCGTTCCGCACCGCCTGACACGTAACCGTCAAAGGGCGGCCCCGGCGCACATGGGCCGAACGCCAGGGCCTAGACCCACCCAACCCCGGCCGGGACTCAAAGGGCGGTCGTACCCACCCCAGTAGCCCCGAGCAACAGAACCCAAACCCGGAAGGAGGCCACCATGACCACCGCACCCCAACATGATCCGCTGGACGTCCTGGACGGTCTCCTAGGCGGCGTCGAGATCATCACCGAGCACAACCACACCCTCGACTCCGGCAACCGCACCAACCCCGCCTCAGGGCTCGAAGAAGCCATCCAACGCGCCGCCACCACAGCCAACTACAGCGCCTGGCTCGACCACACCGCCTCCGCAGGCGGCTGCGTCCGACCGATCCAGCTACGCGGCGAAGCCCACGTCGTGTCCACCCGTACCGGCCGGATCATCTCCACCCGCCACACCGACGACATGCCCGACGGCGTCATCTACAAAGCCTGCGGCAACCGCCGCGCCGCCGTCTGCCCCTCCTGCGCCGAGATCTACCGCGGCGACACCTAC
The DNA here is from genome assembly GCF_000024345.1 of Kribbella flavida DSM 17836. Taxonomy (NCBI): domain Bacteria; kingdom Bacillati; phylum Actinomycetota; class Actinomycetes; order Propionibacteriales; family Kribbellaceae; genus Kribbella; species Kribbella flavida. The sequence goes on from NC_013729.1 coordinate 2,178,252, forward strand.
CAACTCGTCCTCGCCGGCCTCCAGGGCGGCAAAGGCATCCCGGCATCGGTCGCCCAGCACCCCTGCGCCTTCGTCACCTTCACCGCACCGAGCTTCGGAGCCGTCCACGGCACCCGCAAAGCCCGCGACAAAGACGGCAAGCTCCGCAACCGCCCCTGCCGCCCACGGCGCAACCCCGACCCGTGCCCGCACGGCGTGGACCTCACCTGCCATCAGATCCACGGCGACGGCGACAAGACACTCGGAACCCCGCTGTGTCTGGACTGCTACGACCACGACCACCAGGTCGTGTGGAACGCCCTGTCAGGCGAACTGTGGCGACGCACCATGGAACGCGTCAAGGACACCCTCCGCCGGTGGGGCAAACACCACGGCGTCCGGATCAAGCTGTCCTACGGCAAGGTCGCCGAAATGCAAGCCCGAGGCGTCGCCCACTTCCACGCCCTCATCCGGCTCGACGGCGTCAACCCCATCGCGCCCTACGAGATCGCTGTACCGCACGCCTCGGCCGACTTCGCGCTCTTGATTTACGCGATCCGTCGAGCCGTTGAAGGCACCCGGTTCCGCTCCCTGCCTCACCCCGACCAGCCCGAAGGCTGGCTCATCGAATGGGGCAACCAGCTCGACCTACGTCCCGTCCGGCAAACCGTCGATGGAGTCATCACCGAAACCGCCGTCGCGGGATACCTGGCCAAGTACGCCACCAAAGCCGCCGAAGCAACCGGCCACTCATCCGCACGCCTCACCGACGCCACCGTCCGCCGCTACGCCGTCCTGCACACCCACGCCGGCCGACTGGTCGAAGCCTGCTGGCGACTCGGACGACCTGGCTCCGACCTCGACGAAGACGAAGCCGCCAAGAACTCCGCACGCCTGTCCTACCGACGCTTGCAGCGCTGGGCACACATGCTCGGCTTCGGCGGCCACTTCTCCACCAAATCCCGTCAGTACTCCACCACCCTCAAAGCCCTCCGCGAAGCACGCGTCAACTGGCGACAAGAACGACACCGCACCGCCAACCACACCGACGACACCGAAACCACCCTCATCGTCGGCAACTTCACCTACGCCAACACCGGCTGGCGAACCATCGGCGACGCACTACTCGCCAACACTGCCGCCGCCAAAGCCCGCGAACACCGACGACTTGTCAAGGAACTGATTGCCGAGAGCACCGAGGACTGACACGTAACCGTCAACGAAGGAGGATTGAAATGTCTGTACCGAAGCATCGCGATGGGCGGCTCTGGAGTGTCGAGGACCTCTCTGAGTTCCTGGGGATCCCGGTTGCCACCCTCTATCGATGGCGCACAACCGGATACGGTCCGGCCGGAGTCCGCATGGGCAAGTACATCCGGTACGACCAGGAGGTCGTGCGTGCCTGGATCAAGTCGCTCGAGAACGTGGCGTAGGGGGAGACGTGGCCAGACCGCCCTTGCCGATCGGCACATGGGGCAAGATTCGGACCAAGGTCACCGCAACTGACGACCGTGGCCGGCCAACGAAGGCTGAGGCCATCGCGAAGTTCCGCGACTTCGACGGCCGGACACGTGTCGTCCAGGCCAACGGCCGTACGCCAAACGATGCGTCCAACCGGCTGCGGCAGAAACTCAAGGAACGCTCCGAGAAGGCGCGTGGTGGGGAGCTGACTGGACTGCACCGATTCGCCGAGGCTGCCGATCTGTGGATCGTCAAGTTTGAAGGGATGGTCGAGTCCGGCAGCCGATCGGCTGGATCGTTGGACACTTACCGGCGACAGCTGACCAATCACGTTCTCCCCGCTCTCGGTCAGGTGCGCCTTGCCGAGGCGACCACACCACTCATCGACAAGGTCATTGCAGCGATCAAGGCCGACGCTGGCGCACCAACCGCCAAGACCTGCCGAAGCCTGATTTCCGGCGTCATGGGCCTTGCTGTCCGTTATGGAGCCCTGACCGCCAATCCCGTCCGCGAGGTCGAGCGAATCGAGGTCGGCCGGAAGAAGAAGCCCCGTGCACTCACCGCAGAAGAAATCGTGGCGTGGCTGGCGAAACTACGGGCTGATGAGAAGGCGGTCCGGAAAGACCTGCCGGACCTGAGCATGTTCATGCTTGCGACTGGTGTGCGCATCGGCGAGGCGCTGGCGCTGATGTGGGATCAGGTTGACTTCGCGGCCGGTCAAGTGGAGATCACCCACACGGTGATCCGCGTCAAGGGACAGGGGCTGCTTCGGAAGCCCACCAAGAGCCACGCCGGGGAGCGTCTGCTCGGTCTGCCGCTGACCACGGTCGAACTGCTGCGGCGTCGGTTCACGGTGAGAGGACGGCTGGACATGCCGATCTTCCCAGACTCCCTGGGCGGCCTCCGGGACCCCACTAACGTCCGGCGTGACATCCGCGACGCCAGGGGAGACGACGCGCTCGCGTGGATCACGTCACACAGCTTCCGGAAGACCATCGCCACGATGCTCGACGACGGCGAGTTCACAGCGCGTGAGATCGCTGACCAGCTCGGTCACGCCCGGCCCTCGATGACCCAGGACGTCTACATGGGCCGGAAGCTCCGCAACCCCCGAGCCGCCAGCGCGATCGATGCCGTACTTCGCCAGGCGCTCGACGACCAAAAGGACGGGTAAAGGATGACCCCGGGAACCAAAAAACCGCCGGTCAACGCTGTGACCTGCGGTTATGGTGCGCCGCCAGGGACTCGAACCCCGAACCCGCTGATTAAGAGTCAGCTGCTCTGCCAATTGAGCTAGCGGCGCATGTTGTTCAGTTGGTGTTTCCTTCGAACGAAGAGGATCGTAGCAGGGTTCGGGGGGAGAAGAAAAATCGGTTCTCCGGGGTGGGGATCAGGGGTGGTGGGCGAGGACTGCCTGGGCGGCGTTGTGGCCGGGGATGCCGCTGACGGCGCCGCCTCGGCGGGCGCCGGAGCCGCAGATGAGCAGGTTGGCGACGTCGGTTTCGACGCCCCAGCGGCCGGTGTCGGCGGGGTCCTCGGACCAGGGCCACTGGAGGTCGCCGTGGAAGATGTGGCCGCCGGGCATGCCGACGCTGGCTTCGATGTCGAGCGGGGTCTTGGCCTCGATGCAGGGGTTGCCGTCGGCGTCGCGGGCGATGCAGGACTCGAGGGGTTCGGCGAGGTGGTTGTCGAGGCCGGCCAGCACCCGGCGGACGGACTCGGTGCGGGCGGCTTCGTTGTCGGAGGCAAAGAGGCGGGCGGGGAAGTGGACGCCGAAGACGGTCAGCGTGTGGTGGCCCGAGGCAACCAGTGACGGGCTGAGGATCGACGGGTCGGTCAGCGAGTGGCAGTACACCTCCGACGGCGGTACGCCGGGCAGCGTGCCGCCGGCCGCCTCGGCGTACGCGGTCTCGAGCTGGCTGTAGTCCTCGTCGATGTGGAACGTGCCGGCGAAAGCCCGGCGCGGGTCGTCGCCCGACTTCAGCCGGGGGAGTCGGGAGAGCAGCAGGTTGATCTTCAGTTGCGATCCCTCGGGCTTCTCGCCGCCGGTTCGGCCGCGCAGGCGATCCAGTACGGCGGGCGCCACGTTCGCGAGCACGTACGAGCACTCGACCGAGCGTTCGCCGTCGCCGCCGAGCCAGGTGACGGCGGCCCGCTTCCCATCGGCCTCGATCGACGAGACGGCGGCGTCGGTCACCACCGCGGCGCCCGCGCGCTGGGCCGCGTCGAGCAGGGCGGCGGTCACCGCGCCCATCCCGCCGACCGGCACACGCCACTCGCCGGTGCCGTTGCCGATCAGGTGGTAGAGGAAGCAGCGGTTCTGCAGCAGCGAGTCGTCGCGCAGCCGGGCGAACGTTCCGATCACCGAGTCGGTCGCCACCACCCCGCGGACGGTGTCGTCCGCGAACCGCCGCTCGATCGTCTCCCCGAGCGGCCGCTCGACGAGCTCCTCCCACAGCGCCGGGTCCACCCGCCGGCGCACGGAGGCGGCCGAGTCCAGCGGCTGCAGCAGGGTCGGCGCGATCACCTCAGCGAGCTCACCGACCGCGCCGTAGAACTCCCGCCAGGCGTCGTACTCCGCGTCGCTCCCGGTCAGCGCCGCGAACGCCTCCCGGGTCGCGGATCCCTCCGGTCGCTCGACCATGAGACCGAGGTCGCGACCGCCGCGGCGTACCGGTGTGTACGACGCGACGGAGCGTGACCGCAGCTGCAGGGACAACCCGAGATCGGCGACGATCTTGTCCGGCAGCAGGCTGACCAAGTACGAGTACCGCGACAGGCGGGCGTCGACGCCGGGGAAGACCTGCTCGCTGACCGCGGCGCCGCCGGTGTGCGGCTGTTGCTCGAGCACGAGCGTGCTCAGGCCCGCGCCGGCCAGGTACCCGGCGGCGACCAGGCCGTTGTGCCCGCCGCCGACGATCACGACGTCGTAGAAGTCCTTCATCAGACCGGCCACTCCAGTTCCTGGTACGCGGCGTCCCAGAACATCCACTCGTACCGCGTGGTGGTTGCGAAGTGCCGGTGGCACCGGTCCCGTTCGGCCGGGCCCACCTCGGCGCCGAGCCGGTCCGTCACCGCCAGCACCGACTCTACGACCGCGTCGAACTCGGGGGAACCGTACGTGGCGATCCACTCGGCGTAGAGCGGGTCCGGCGAGGACTGCTTGAGCAGTTCGCGGCCGACGTCACGGTAGATCCAGTAGCAGGGCAGCACGGCCGCCACCGCCTCGGCGTACGTGCCGGTGGCGCAGACCGCGGTCAGGTACGACATGTACGCCGTGGTGGTCGGTCCCGATCCGGACCTGTCGACGTCGGCCGACGTGAGCCCGAGCGATCCCAGCAGCGAGGCGTGCAGCTCACGCTCGACGTCGATCGCCTCGGCGGCGTGCCGGGCGAACATGCTCACCGCGTCCTCGTCGGTGGCGCGTCCGGCGGCCAGCGCGAGCGCGCGGGAGTAGGCGCGCAGGTAGTGGCTGTCCTGGACGATGAAGTAGCGGAACTTGTCGTGCGGCAACGTCCCGTCGGTCAGCCCGGTGATGAACGGGTGCCGGACGATCTCGGCGTACACCTTGGCGGCCCCGGCGTCCCACAGCTCGGCGGAAAACGTCATCCTGGATCTCCTCGCGCTCGACTCCGACGACCCTAGCCACGACCACCCCGAAGTACACGAGACGAACGTCACGTCCCGGCAAGTCCGCCCCGCCGACATCTCGGGGGAGAACCCGCCAACTTGTGGGTTGTCCCCCGGAATACGAGGGGGTGGACCCACAAGTTGGCAGGTTCTCCCCTCAAATGTGGCGGGGCGGGCGAGGCGGGGGTGGGGTGCCGGGCGGCGGGAGGTTGCGGGCGGGCGGGGTGGGTCAGGTGAGGTGGGCGCGGAGCAGGTCGGCCAGAGGGGTGCGCCGGGTGCAGTTCGGGAAGGAGAAGGAGTCGGCGAGGGTTTCGGCTTCGGCGGGGGTGACGCCTTCGAAGCAGGCGGCGTACTGGTCGACGAGGGGTTCGGCGAGCAGGATGTTGCGGACGAGCACGGCGATCCACTGACGCCGGCCCCAGGGGAACGGGTCGTACTCGGGGAACTCCTCGGCGAACAGCTGCTCGATCGGGGCGAGCACGTGGCGGACGCCGGCGTCGTTGCCGCCCCAGGAGTCGGCGCCTAGGCGCTTCTTCTTCTCCAGGAAGGGGGCGATGCGCTGGAGGTACGGGCTGTCGGGGCGGGCGTGCACGAGGCCCTGAAGACCGATGTCCTTGTACGTCCACAGGGTCCAGCTGGCGTCGTGCTCGCGGTAGATGTCGAGCTGGTCGCGCAGCAGCTGGTACCGCGAAGCGTCGGTGGCCGGGTCGCCGGTGTAGACCGGTCCGAACTCGCCGATCCAGATCGGGGTACCGGTCGAGCGCATGAACTCGGTGCGCTCCAGGAAGGTCTGCTCGACCACGCCGCGGTCGAAGTACTTGCCGCGGGTGATGCCCGGGTACTCGCTGCCCGCCGCGATGCCCGGCAGGGCGTAGTCGTGCGCGGTGAAGACGGTGTTCTCACCGACCTCGGTGAACATCGAGAAGTCGGTCGAGTAGCGGTTGCCGTCGAGGAACAGCACGTGCCCCGGGTCGATCGCCCGGATCGCGGCCGTCAGCCGCTGGTAGAAGGGGCCGATCACCTCGCCGGTCGGGTCGGCCGGTTCGTTGACCGGGTTGTACCCGGCGATCCACGGGTTGTCCCGGTAGCGGTCGGCCAGCGCCTCCCACAGATGGACGACCCGGTCCTGGAAGTGCGGATGGTTCCAGAACTCCGACCAGTGGGTCGGGTTGTCGCTGTGCCAGTGCTGGTTCTGCCGGCCGGGCACCGCGTGCAGGTCGAGAATCGAGTAGATGCCGGCGTCGGCGCAGAGCCGGACCACCCGGTCGAGCCGGCGAAATCCTTCCTCCAGCAGCTCGAACGGCTGCGCGTCGTGCTCGAAGTGCTTGTAGGAGAAGGGGATCCGGACCGCGTTCATACCGAGCGAGGCCAGGTACGCCGCGTCGTCGGCGGTGAAGAAGCCGGTCAGGAACCGCTCGAAGAAGGCCTCGTACGCCGCGGGGCCGAGCACCTTGCGCAGCGCCCGTCGGTGCTGGGACTCGGTCGCCGGGTAGCCGGTGATGAAGTTCTCCATGTTCATCCAGCCGCCGAGGCCGATCCCGCGCAGCAGGACCGGCGTACCGGCGCCGTCGACCAGGCGGGGGCCGTCGACGCGCAGGACCCCGTCCGCCCTGGTCACGAGCTCACCCGGCCGGTGCTGCCGCGGACCAGCAGACGCGGCCGGAAGTCGGCCTCGTGCTTGGTACGCCTGCCGTCGAGCTGGTTGCGCAGCTGCTCCCAGGCCTGCTTGCCGAGGGTGTTCTTCGGCACCGCGGCGGTGGTCAGCGGCGGCGTGGTGAACCGCGCGAACGGGATGTCGTCGAACCCGGTGATCGAGATCTGGCCGGGCACCGAGACCCCCAGCTCGTGCAGCCCGGACAAGGCGCCGAAGGCAACCATGTCGTTGTAGGCGACGACGGCGGTCGCGCCACTGCCGGCCACCTCGCCGGCGACGTCGTGCCCGTTGTCGAACATCGCCCCGCAGGGCACCTGGATCAGCTCGAACTCGCGGCCGTGGTCCGACAGCCGCAGCAGGGCGTCCAGGCGGTCCCGGTTCGACGTGCTGGCCGGCGGGCCGGCCAGGTAGGCGATCCGGCGGTGACCGAGCGACAGCAGGTGGGCGACGAGGTCGCCGATGCCGGCGGCGTGGTCGACCGACAGCGACGGTACGCCGCTGCCCGGCAGCTTGCGGTTGATCAGCACCAGCGGGGTGAGCTGCGGGACCAGCCGCTCGAGGTCGGCGGTCGGCAGCCGGGGCGAGGCGAGCACGACGCCGTCGCAGCGCCGGCGGGCCTCGATCGCGAGCACCTCCTCGTCCTCGACGTGCTCGTTGGACTCGGCGATCAGCAGCCGGTGACCGTCGGCGCCGGCGGCGAGACTGAGGCCGCGCAGGACGTCCTGGAACATCGGGTTCGACAGGTCGGGCACGATCAGCGCGATCGTCGCCGTCCGGCCGAGCGCGAGGCTGCGGGCCACCGGGCTGGGGGCGTAGTCCAGCGCGCGGGCCGCGGCCAGCACCCGCTCGGCGAGCTCGGGCGCCACCGTGGAGTGGCCGTTCATCACCCGGGAGACCGTCGCCCGGGAAACCCCCGCGGCCTCGGCGACCCGGGTGATGGTCGCTGTCGACCGCCCCTGTTCGACCACCGAACCCTCCCTTCAGCACCCGGCGGCGATCCCGCCGGGGCTGAAACGATAACCCACCGTCGACTTCGAAGAAACCGGTCTCTCAGCGTTCAGACCGAGAATAATCCTTTACAGCGAAACAATTTCGGCAGCGCTGCTGAAGCATTGACACGTTTCAAGGTCGGCTGCTAGAAACCGGTTACTCGCGATCGTGAGAGAAGGTGACGCGTGAGTCCGACCGGCAGCACCCTGACCCGCGAACCGCGGGAGACGGCCTCTCCGCCGCCACCGCCCGACGGTGGCCGCCGTGGGAGGTACAGCCAGCGCCGCCGCGACGCGGTCACCGGCTACCTGTTCCTGACCCCGTGGCTGATCGGCCTGGTGGCGATCACGCTCGGGCCGATCCTGGCCTCGCTGTACCTGGCCTTCACCGACTACTCGCTGCTCAAGCCGCCGGAGTGGATCGGGCTGGCGAACTTCGAGGAGATGCTGACCGACCGGCGGCTGCACAAGTCGCTGCTGGTCACCTTCCAGTACGTGTTCATCTCGGTCCCGCTGCAGTTGCTGATGGCGCTCGGCCTGGCGATCGTGCTGAACCAGGGCATTCGCGGACTGGGCTTCTACCGCTCGGTCTTCTACCTGCCCTCGCTGCTGGCCGGCAGCGTCTCGATCGCCATCCTGTGGCGGCAGATCTTCGGCCAGGAGGGCCTGGTCAACGACGCGCTCGGAAGCGTCGGCATCCAGGGCCAGAGCTGGGTGGCGCATCCCGACTTCGCGCTCGGCACGCTGATCCTGCTGAACGGCTGGACCTTCGGCGCCCCGATGGTGATCTTCCTGGCCGGGCTGCGGCAGATCCCCGCGTCGTACTACGAGGCGGCGGCGGTCGACGGCGCCGGCCGGTGGACGACGTTCGTGCACATCACGCTGCCGCTGCTCACCCCGATCATCTTCTTCAATCTGGTGCTGCAGGTGATCGGCGCGTTCCAGAGCTTCACCCAGGCGTTCGTGGTGAGCGGCGGTACCGGCGGTCCGGCCGACTCGACCCTGCTCTACACGCTCTACCTGTACGACGAGGGCTTCGGCTCCTTCCACATGGGCTACGCGTCCGCGATGGCCTGGCTGCTGCTGGCGATCATCGCCGCGCTGACCGCGATCAACTTCCTGTTCGCCAAGCGATGGGTGTTCTACGGTGACGAGTGAGACGCTGCCCCGGGTCCGTGCGGACCGCCCCGGCCGGCCGGCCTCGACCGGCCGCGGCCTGCTCAAGCACGCGCTGATCATCCTGTTCGGCTTCGTGATGCTGTATCCGCTGCTCTGGCTGCTGTCCAGCTCGTTCAAGCCGTCCGAGGTGATCTTCCGCGAGCCGTCGCTGCTGCCCAGCAAGGTGCAGTTCGACAACTACACCGACGGCTGGACGGCGCTGGCGCACCCGTTCGAGCACTACCTGATGAACTCCGCGGTGATCGCGGTGCTGGCGATCATCGGCAACCTGCTGACCTGCTCGCTGGCGGCGTACGCGTTCGCCCGGGTGGAGTTCCCGCTGAAGAAGCTGTGGTTCGCGCTGATGCTCGGCACGATCATGCTGCCGATCCACGTGCTGATCGTGCCGCAGTACGTGCTGTTCTCGAAGCTGGACTGGATCAACACGATCCTGCCGCTGGTGGTGCCGAAGTTCCTGGCCCACGACGCTTTTTTCGTCTTCTTGATGGTGCAGTTCATCCGCGGGCTGCCGCGGGAGCTGGACGAGGCGGCCCGGCTGGACGGCTGCGGGCACTTCCGGATCTACGCCCGGATCGTGATGCCGCTGTGCCTGCCGGCGCTGGCCACCTCGGCGGTGTTCACGTTCATCTGGACCTGGAACGACTTCTTCAGCCAGCTGATCTTCCTCACCGATCCGGACAAGTACACGGTGCCCGTGGCGCTGCGCTCCTTCATGGACGCGCAGGGGCAGACCTCGTGGGGGCCGTTGTTCGCCATGTCCGTCGTCGCGCTGGTGCCGATCTTCGGGTTCTTCCTGGCCGGCCAGCGCTATCTCACCCGTGGCATCGCCACCACGGGGCTCAAGTGACCACTCGGGGTTCACGTCACCGCCGGCCGCCGGCCGGGGCAGGAAGGAACACGATCATGAAGCACCTCTCGCCGAAGATCCGCAGGTCCCGGGCACGGCTGACCGCGCTCGCCCTGGCCGGCCTGCTGCTGGCCCTGCCGGGCTGCGGCGGTGACTCCGGCGGTTCGGGCGACGACCCGAACCAGCCGGTCACGTTGCGCTTCTCCTGGTGGGGCAACGAGGACCGGGCCAAGCTCACCCAGAAGGCGATCGACGCCTTCGAGGCCGCGAACCCGGGCATCACCGTCAAGCCGGAGTACAGCGACTTCAACGGGTACTTCGACAAGCTGGCGACCAGTGTCGCGGCCAACGACGCCCCCGACGTGATCACCCTCGGTGGTGCGTACCCGCGCGAGTACGGCGACCGCGGCGCGCTGCTCGACCTGGCCGAGGTCAAGGACATTCTGAAGACCGACAAGATCGACCAGGCCGCGCTGTCGAACGGCAACTTCGAGGGCAAGCAGTTCGGCGTGCCGACGGGCGTGAACGCGTTCGGCGTGGTGGTGAACCCGAAGGTCTTCAAGGCCGCCGGGGTACCGCTGCCGAACCAGGACACCTGGACCTGGCAGGACTACCGCCGGATCGCCGAGCAGATCGCCAAGGCGGCGCCGAAGGGTACGTTCGGCGCCGAGGACCCGACCAGCGCCGACGCGCTCGACCTGTTCGCGCGGCAGCGCGGCGAGTCGCTCTACACCGAGGACGGCAAGGTCGGGATCAGCGAGCAGACGCTGACCGAGTGGTTCACGATGACCACCGCGATGCGCGACTCCGGCGCCACGCCGCCGGCGTCGATGACCTCGGAGCTGGCCGGTCAGCCGGCGCCCGAGCAGACGCTGATGGGTCGCGGCCTGGCCGGCATGCAGCTGGACTGGACGAACCAGCTCGGCTCGTTGCGGACGGCGTCCGGGAGCGAGCTGCAGCTGATGCGGGCGCCCGGTGAGGGTGCCGCGGCGAAGCCGGGCATGTGGCTGCAGGCGTCGCAGATCTACACGATCAGCGCGCGCACCAAGCACCAGGAGGCCGCCGCGAAGCTGGTCAACTTCCTGGTGAACGACCCGGCCGCGGGCAAGATCACGCTGGCCAACCGGGGGATCCCGGCGAACTCCGAGGTGCTGACCGCGGTGAAGCCCGCGCTGCCGAAGGACGAGGCCGCGTCGGCCGAGTTCATCGCGCAGATCACGCCGAAGGTCGGTTCGGCGCTGATCATCGGTCCCACCGGCTCCACGGAGAGCGTGAAGATCCTGGACCGGACGAACGCGGAGGTGCTGTTCAACCGGCAGACCCCGGCGCAGGGCGCCAAGCGGTTCCTCGAAGAGCTGACCTCGGCGATCCAGTGATCGATCGGCGGGCGCTGGTAGGGCGGCACGACGTCGAACTGTCGGGCGTCGTGGCCGAGTCGCCCTTGTCCGTCGGCAACGGCGAGCTCTGCTTCACCGTGGACGTCACGGGGTTGCAGAGCCGGCCGGAGCGGTACCCGGTCGAGCCGCGGACGGAGGGCGACGAGGTCGGGACACTGCTCGGCACGTTGTCGCAGTGGGGCTGGCACAGCCTGCCGACCGAGCGCGAGTACGACCTGGCCGAGACCCGCCGCGAGTACTCGACCCCGGGCGGCAGCGTGCCGTACGTCGACCTGGGCGGCGAGATGGACCTCGCCACGACCTCCGAACCGCGGCAGACCGACGCCGAGCAGTGGCTGCGGGCGAATCCGCACCGGCTCGACCTCGGGCGGATCGGGTTCGTGCTGGACGGGCTGCCGCTGCCCGCGGTGGAGACGCCTCGGCAGCGGCTGGAGTTGTGGAGCGGGCTGATCGAGAGCTCGTTCGTGGTCGCCGGGATGCCGGTGCGGGTCCGCACGGTGTGCGCGCCCGACGACGACGTCGTCGCGGTGCGGATCGAGTCGCCGGCGCTCGCGGTGGGCCTGGGCGTGCGGTTCGCTTTCCCGTACGGATCGGGTGCCTGGGGCAACGCTGCGGACTGGAGCCGGCCGGACGCGCACACCACCACTGTGCGGGAGGTCGACGGCGGCTGGCGGATCGACCGGCGGCTCGACAGCACGGCGTACCGGGTGGTGGTCGGGGCTGACGACGCGCGGCTGGAGGTCGCCGGGCCGCATGAGCTGGTCGTCACCGGCACTGCCGAGGTTTTGGAGCTGCGGATCGGGTTCGCGCCGGGGGAGAGGTCGTTGCCGCCGGCGTACGAGGTGGTGGAGGCGGCGAGTCGGTGGCACTGGCAGCGGTTCTGGGAGTCGGGCGCTGTCGTTGAGCTGGCCGCGAGTGAGGACCCGCGTGGGGTTGAGTTGGAGCGCCGGGTGGTGCTGTCGCAGTACCTGACGGCGGTGAACTGCGCTGGTTCGTTGCCGCCGCAGGAGACCGGGTTGGTGTGCAACAGCTGGCGCGGGCGGTTCCACCTGGAGATGCACTGGTGGCACGGGGCGCATTTCGCCTTGTGGGGAAGGGCTGAGCTGCTGGAGCGCAGCCTCGGGTGGTACGAGCGGGTACTGCCGGAGGCGCGAGCTACGGCTGCGCTGCAGGGGTACGACGGAGTCCGCTGGCCGAAGCAGGTCGGACCGGACGGCCGGGAGAGTCCGAGCAGTATCGGGCCGTTCCTGATCTGGCAGCAGCCGCACCCGATCTACCTGGCCGAACTGATCCGCCGCGCCGCCAGTGAGGACGCGTCGGGGGTGGTGGTCGAGCGGTACGGGCGGATGGTGCTGCAAACAGCCGAGTTCATGGCGTCGTACGCCGGGGCGACCGACGCCGGGTATCAGCTCGGCCCGCCGTTGATCCCGGCGCAGGAGTCGTACTCCGCGATCCGGGCCGAGCTGGTCAATCCGACGTTCGAGCTCGCGTACTGGCGGTGGGCGCTGCTCGTCGCGCAGCAGTGGCGCGGGTACCTCGGTCTCGAGCCGGATCAGCGGTGGACGGTTGTTGCCGACGGCCTCGTTCCGGCGCCGGTGCGGGACGGCTGCTACGCGGCGATCGACGGCGAGCCGTGGACGATCCGGACGGACCACCCGTCGATGCTGTACGGACTCGGGGTGGTGCCCGACACCGGCTACCTCGACCGAGCGACGATGAGCCGCACGCTGGCCGGCGTACTGGACGACTGGGACTGGGAGAGCACCTGGGGCTGGGACTACCCGGCGATCGCGATGACCGCGGCCCGGCTCGGCGATCCCGCCACGGCCGTCGACGCGTTGTTGCTGAAGGCCACGAAAAACGAGTACCTGCCCAACGGGCACAACCGGCAGACCCCGTCGCTGCCGCTCTACCTGCCGGGCAACGGTGGGCTGCTCGCGGCGGTCGCCCTGATGGCGGCGGGCTGGGACGGCGACGACGGATCGCCCGCGCCCGGCTTCCCGGCGGACGGCACCTGGACCGTCCGGCACGAAGGACTGCACCGCTCACCGTGAACCGAACCCTCGAAGGAGACTCGTGACGCTCCCGCAGAACCGCCGCTACGCCGTGGTCGGCACCGGCTCCCGCGCCGCCATGTACGTCGAAGCGCTGGCGACGACGTACGCCGACGTCGGCTCGGTCGTCGCCTGGTGCGACCCCAACCCGACCCGGATGCGGTACTACGACCAGGTGGTCACGGCCGCCGGGCGGACCGCGCCGCCGCAGTACGCGCCGGACGACTTCGCCCGGTTGCTCGAGCAGCAGCGGCCGGACGTCGTGATCGTCACGTCGCCGGACGCGACCCACCACATCTACGCGACCGCGGCGCTCGACGCCGGCTGCGACGTCGTGGTGGAGAAGCCGCTGACCACCTCGCTGGAGCCGGCGAAGGCGATCGTCGAGGCGGTCGAGGCGTCCTCGGGGGACCTGGTGGTGACGTTCAACTACCGGTACTCGCCGCGCAACAGCGAGGTCCGGCGGCTGATCGCGTCCGGGGCGATCGGCAAGGTCACCTCGATCCACTTCGAGTGGGTGCTGGACACCGTGCACGGCGCCGACTACTTCCGCCGCTGGCACCGGAACAAGGAGATCTCCGGTGGCCTGCTGGTGCACAAGTCCAGCCACCACTTCGACCTGGTGAACTGGTGGCTGGCCGACGTACCGGAGGTGGTGACCGCGGCCGGCGGGCTGCGCTTCTACGGCGACAAGAACGCGGCCGAGCGCAGGCTGACCGACCGGCCGGCGCGATCGGCCGGGGCGCCCGGCGCGGCGCAGGACCCGTTCGCGCTGGACCTGGCGGCGGACGAGAAGCTGCGCGCGCTGTACCTGGACGCGGAGGGCGACGACGGCTACCTCCGGGACCAGGACGTGTTCAGCCCCGGCATCACGATCGAGGACAACATGGGGCTGCTGGTCACCTACCGGTCCGGCGCGATCCTGACCTACGCGCTGAACGCGCACTCGCCGTGGGAGGGCTACCGGGTCGCGATCAACGGCACCGAGGGACGGCTCGAGCTGGACGTGGTCGAGCGCGGCTTCGTGCAGGGCGCCGACGGCGTGGTCGGCCGCCCGGCCGTCGACCCGAGCGTGAACCCGGACGACCCCACAGCCGGAGGTACCGCGAACCCGCGGCCGGCCGGTGAACGTCTTCTCGTGCAGCGGCACTGGGAACCGGCGCGGGAGGTCCCGATTCCCGCAGGCGACGGCGCCCACGGCGGCGGCGACAGCCACCTGCTCGACGACGTCTTCCGCCCCACCGGCGAACCAGACCCGCTGGACCGCCGCGCCGGCTACCGCGACGGCCTGCGCAGCGTGGCGGTCGGAATTGCCGCCAACCGCTCCCTGGAATCAGGCCTGCCCGTCAACCTGCGCGACTTCGGCCTGCCCCTCGACCGCGAGGCGTAGCCCGCCTGGCGGACCCGTGAACCCCCGACGCGGGACTGTGAACACCACCTAGCGTGTTCACAGTCCCGCGTTCCTGTTCAAGCTCTCCCTGGCGACCCGCAGAACGCTGCGCGACGGCCAGCAATCAGTTGCCGGTGCGCTCCGCCCCGCCGAGCGCCTGCCGGTACGCCCCATTCGCCGTCGGCGTCCACAGCACCCCGTTGACGATCAACGCCCGATCTCCCATAGCCCGCCGAGCCGTCACCAGCACCGGCTTCCGCTGCCACGCACACCCAGGCTTCTCCACCTGCTGAGTCACCCGTACGGCGACCGCGCCCGGCCCTTCGGCGTACGCCGTGGCCCGCAGAAACCGCGTGCACCCCACCGGCGTCGCCACCACCACAACCACCTGCCGCTCATCGGCCACCACCGCCCGCACCCCGTACACCCGAGCCGCCGTAACCTTCGGCACCACCGCAGAAGGCCGAACACTAGGCGCCGCCTGCACCACCCCGGCCCCCTCCGCCGCCCCCGACCCCTCCGGCTCAGACCCCCCGAACACCTTCGACAGCACAAAGACGCTGAACGCGACCACCCCCACCAGGAAGGTCACCACCACCGCAACCCCGTACACCAACCACACGCTGCCGGACGACTTCACCCTGTCGATCCTCCCAGCCCCCAAGCCCCAACCCTCGCAAGAAACGCAGAACACCCACCACCCCACCCCTCACCAAGATGTGGTGAGCACCACAACCGCGAGCACAGCGAACACCCCACCGCCCGCGCCCACCCCATCAGCCAAGCGAAGCGATGGCCCACCCGGCCGCGGCCCTCAGCCACAGCGGCCAAGCGAAGCGATGGCGGCCAAGCGAAGCGATGGCCCACCCGACCGCGGCCCCCAGCCACAGCGGCCGAGCGAAGCGTAGGCGGCCAAGCGAAGCGATGGCCCACCCGACCGCGGCCCCCAGCCACAGCGGCCGAGCGAAGCGATGGCCCACCCGGCCGCGGCCCTCAGCCACAGCGGCCAAGCGAAGCGATGGCCCACCCGACCGCGGCCCCCAGCCACAGCGGCCGAGCGAAGCCAAGGCCCCAGGGGGTGCGGGTGGCGGAGCCCCCGCTCGCGCCGAGCGAAGCGAAGGCGCACAACACGCCGAAGGCGACCCGGTCCGCGCTCTCCGCGGACACAGGTCGCCTTCGCCTGAGGGTGAGTGACGGGACTCGAACCCGCGGCCACCTGGACCACAACCAGGTGCTCTACCAGCTGAGCTACACCCACCATTGCCGCCCTGACTGCGACGGCTGGGTAATCATAGCGACGATGGTCAGTTGTCGGAAATCGGGCCGCTGATCAGGCTCGCGACGGCGCGCGCGGTGTCGGTGTCGGGGCCGGGTTGCGGCACGAAGACGGTCTGCCGGTAGTACCGCAGTTCGGCGATGCTCTCGGTGATGTCGGCGAGGGCGCGGTGGTTGCCGGTCTTGGCGGGGGTGGCGTAGTAGACCCGCGGGTACCAGCGGCGGACGAGTTCCTTGATGGAGCTGACGTCGACGTTGCGGTAGTGCAGGTGGGCTTCGACCTTGGGCATGTCGCGGACCAGGAAGGTGCGGTCGGTGCCGACGGAGTTGCCGGCCAGGGCGGCCTTGCGGGGTTCCTTGACGTAGCCGGTGATGAAGTCGAGGACCTGCTGCTCGGCCTCGGCGAGCGGGATGCCGGTGGCGAGCTCGTCGAGCAGGCCGGAGCCGGTGTGCATGTCGCGGACGAACTGGCCCATCTGTTCGAGCGCGGCCGGGGGCGGCGCGATGACCAGGTCGATGCCTTCGCCGAGCACGTTGAGTTCGTAGTCGGTGACGAGTACCGCGACCTCGATCAGGGCGTCCGCCGCCAGGTCGAGGCCGGTCATCTCGCAGTCGATCCACACCAGCCGGTCGTTCATGAGGACCCACCTTACGGCGCGCCGTTCGGCTGTCCGCGCCCGGAGCCCCACCCTGGGCGTGGCGGCGGCCGAACCTCAGGCCGGGAGGTGACCGACGTGGATGCTGCGAGCCGAGATGGCGGCGAGGTCGGTACGGCGGCCGAGGTGGTGCGGGCCGGCGGGATCGAGCAGTTGCCGCCAGACGGCCAAGTCGTCAGGGCTGAGCCATTCTTCCTGCGCCGGCCCATGACCGTGCCCATGACCATGCCCGTGCCCGCTGTTCTCGGCCGTGGCCGTCGGGTCGAGCCGGTCGATGCGGTGGCGGAACTGCTCGATCAGTTTCGTCCGGTCCTCGTCCGACAGGGGTACGGGCTTCTCGGTCAGGATCGTGCGGGTCGTGACGCCGGTCAGCCCGGCCCGTCGCAGCGCGTCGGTCCACCCGTACGGCATCGGGACCGAACCGGGCAGCACAGCCCGCATGCCCGCGAACCACCGGTCCTGGGCCAGATCCAGCCGCAGCTCCAGCCCGGGCTCGCCGATGCCCAGGTCCCACGGCAGGCTCCGCGCCGGCAACCCGCCTTCGGCCAGGGCGAGCCGCCCGCCCGGTGCCAGCAGCGAGGCGAGCGCGTCGATCGCCGACTGCTGGTCGGCGGCGTGGTGCACCGAGGCGGACGCCCAGACCAGGTCGGCCGGCGTACCGATTGCCTGTCGCAACGGTTCGGGGCCGTCGTCCATCGACACCAGTTCGCACCGGACGGCGCCGCCGGTGTGCTCGCGGGCCTGCCGCAGCACTTGCTCGTCGGCGTCGAGCGCGACCACTGTCGCGGCGGGCAGCGCCGCGGCGAGGGCCTTCGCCATGCCTCCGCCGCCGCAGCCGACGTCGACCAGCACCCGGTCGGTCGGCCGGACCAGGCCCGCGGCAACGATCTCGTTCCATCCGGCGTCGTCGGTGGCGGAGCTGCGCAGGTGCTCGGCCTGGTCGGCCCAGTTGATCTCGGTCATGCCGACAGTGTCCCGGACCGGCCGATATTCACGTTCAACTTCCGTGTCGGAGGCGGTCATGGTTGCGCGGCACTACCCACAGTGCTGTCCTGTCCGAGGGGACAGGAGGTGGCAGATGCCGGAGCCCGCGCAGGGGACTGTCGCGCGCCCACGGCTGACAGCGTTGCTGGAGGAGGGGGTCCAGCGGCGGTTGCTCACCGTCGTGGCGGACGCCGGGTTCGGCAAGTCCACGCTGCTCGGCTCCTGGGCCGCCGAGCGCCCTTGCGCCTGGTACACGGTCCGTGCCGAGGACCGCTCGCTTGCCGCGGTGGTCTCCGGCCTCGTCGAGTCGCTCCGGCGGCAGGTGCCCGCGCTGTCCACGGTCCTGACCGCGGAGCTCCAGGGACCGCGGGGCCCGGACGCCGACGCGGAGCAGGAGACCAGAGCACTCGCGTACGCCGCTGTGCTGGCCGAGGCGCTCGAGCAGAACCTCACGGCCGACCTGGTGCTCGTCCTGGACGACCTGCACGAGCTCGCCGCGGGTGATCCGGCCGCCCGGTTGATCGAAGGCCTGGTCCGGATCGCGCCGCCCGCGCTGCACCTGGTGGTGGCGTCACGGACCGCTGTGCCGTTCGGTATCGACCGGTTGCGCGGTCGCGGCCAGGTGCTGGAGATCGATGCGACGGCACTCGCGTTCACAGTGCCCGAGACAGTCGAGGTGCTGCGGGTGGTGCTCGGCGACGGAGCCGAGGAACTCGCCGAGCCGCTGCAGGCCGCAGTACAGGGGTGGCCGGCGGCTGTGCGGCTTGCGGTCGAGGCGTTGCGGACCGTGTCGGCTGCTGAGCGCCGGAGCCGGTTGCGGCGCGCGCTGCGGTCCGACGGGCCGCTGTACGACTACCTGGCCGAGGAAGTCTTCGCCGCCCAGCCTGCCGCCGTACGCCGGTTGGTCGCGGCTGTCGCGGTGTTGCCACGGTTCAGCTCCGGCCTGTGCGAGGCGATCGGTCTGTCGGACAGCGCCGACATCCTGCAGCAACTGCGGACCCGCGGCTTGCTGGTGTCCGCCGGGGACGCGGACTACGAGCTGAACCCGCTGGTTCGCGACTTCGCCCGGGACAGGTTGTCCTCCGACGAGCAGGAGATGAAGGCCCTCGTACGACGTGCCGGCCGGTGGTTCGAGTCGGTCGGCGAGCACCGGGACGCCCTGGCTTGCTTCCAGGCGGTGGACTCGGACGAGGTGGCGCGCATGCTCACCGAGCGCGGCCATGTCCTGGTCAGCGGCGGGCTGGCCGAGGTCGTGGTCGCAGCGGTCGCCGCACTGCCGACGGACCTGCGTACTCCGGCCACCGATCAGCTGGAAGGCGAGGCCCGTCAGGTCCTCGGCGACTGGCAGGGTGCCGAGCAGTGCTTCCACCGGATCATCGACGCGGACGGTGAGATTCCGGTCGGCATCGCCTGGCGCCTCGGACTGATCCACCATCTGCGCGGTCGCACCGACGTTGCCATCGCCACCTATCGGCGCGGGCGGGTCGACGGGCAGCAGCCGGCCGACGAGGCCCTGCTTCAGGCGTGGTGGGCCGGGGCGCACTGGTTGCGCGGGGAGTTCGACGAGTGCCGTGAGCTGATCGACGCTGCCCATGCCGCCGCCAGGCTATCCGGTGACGACCGGGCGCTGGCGATCGCCCACACGGTCCTGGCGATGCTCGCGGCGGTCGACAGCGACCCTCGCGGCAACGCGTCCCACTACCTGCGTGCTCTGGACCATGCCGAGCGGGCCGGTGACCTGTTGCAGTCGATCCGGATCCGGGTGAACCGCGGCTCGCACCACATCGCCGAGGGCGACTACACCCTCGGCCTGGAAGAGCTGGACCAGGCGCTGGAACTCGCGGACCGGGCCGGCTTCGCCGTGTTTCGCGCGCTGGCGCTGAACAACCGTGGTGAGGCGCTGCTGCGGCTGGGCCGCCTCGACGAAGCCATCGGGGAGCTGGAGGCGTCCAGAGCGCTCTACCAGAAGCTGGAATCCAAGCGGGTCGCGCAACCCCTGGCTGTGCTGGGTGAGGTCTACCGTGAGCGCGGTGACCGGGCGATGGCGCGCGCCTGCTTCGAGGAGGCGATCGCGATGGCGACCGACACCAAGGACATGCAGTCGCTGGTTCCGTCTCTGGCCGGGTTGGCGCGGGTGCTGGCGATGGAGGAGCCCGAACGCGCCGCCGAGCTGGCCGAGATGGCCAGGCAGGCGGTCGGCTACGGCCCGGTGCTCGGTCAGTGCGGAGCTCTGGTGGCGCTGGGCTGGGTCACGCTGCACGCGGGCAACAAGCAGGACGCCGCGAAGACCGCCGAAGAGGCCGCAGCGCTCAGCCGGAAGCGCCGCGACCGGGCCGGTCTGGCCGACGCGCTGGAACTGTACGCCGCGGCTGACGGCAGCGAGGTGCTGCACGAAGTACTGAACATCAGGAACGAACTGGGCGATCCCCTCGGACAGGCCCGTGCAGAACTCATGCTGGCCAGGCGCTCCCAAGGTCCAGTACGCCGTGAGCTGGCGTTGCGTGCCCATGAGCAGTTTCTGGCCGCCGGTGCCACCCGGTACGCCGCTGCGGCGCTGGCGACGAGCGAGGAGACCGGTCCGGCGCCGGTGCGGGTCGAGTGCCTCGGTGGCTTCCGTGTCCTGCGCAACGGCAAGCCGGTGCAGCTTGGCGAGTGGCCGTCGAAGAAGGCGCGGGACCTACTGAAGATCCTGGTGGCACGGCGCTGCCGGCCGGTGGCTCGCGTTCAGCTGCTCGACCTGCTCTGGCCCGACCAGGGCGAAGCTGTCGCGTCACCGAGGCTCTCGGTGGCTCTGTCGACAGTGCGGTCGGTGCTGGACCCGACCAAGCAGTTCGCCCCGGACGCCTTCGTCGGCGCCGACCGGGCCACCATCTGGCTGGACCGCGACCAGACCGCCGTGGACGTCGAGAACTTCCTGCACGACGCCCGGACGGGCCTCGACACCAACGATCTCGCCCGGCTGCGGACGGCCGAGGCGGCGTACAGCGGCGACTTCCTGGAGGAGGACGTGTACGCCGACTGGGCCGCCGGGCTGCGGGAGGAAGCCCGCGCACTCTACGTCCGGGTCGCGCGAGTGCTGGCCGAGCGCAGCAAGCGTGACCCCGACGCGGCCGCCGGCTACCTGCTCCGGATCCTCCAGCGCGACCAGTACGACGAACGGGCACACCTGGGCCTGGTCACCGCGTTCCAGGCGAGCGGTGCGCACGGGGAAGCGAGGCGGGCCTACCGCACCTACGTGCAGCGGATGACCGAGCTGGAGGTCGAGCCGGCGCCGTACCCGGGCGTCCCCGCGCGGCTTTAAGGCTTTCTGAAGCGCTGAGCGGACCATCGGGTCATGGCAGCGCCGGTGCACAACGCAGTCGTCGTCCGGGAGTTCGGGGCGACGGGTGAGCAGTGCCGGGGCGGAGTCCATCCGGGACGTGACTACCGGGCGGAGCACGGCACGGCGGTCCGGGCCACGCTGGCCGGTGTCGTCGTGCAGGTCGAGGGGGACCGGGTGGTGGTCGAGTCGAACGGGATCTGGCACCTGTACAGCCACCTGTCCGAGCCAGCGGTTCGACGGGGGGACACGGTGGAGACCGGGGACCAGTTGGGGCTAGCGCTCGGCCCGCACCTGCACTACGAGGAACGGGTCACGCCGTACCGGCCGGCGGACCGGCGCAACCCACGGTTCGACGTGCATGTCAGCCGTCCGGCGTACGGTGAGCGGGTGATCGCGACCAGGTTCGACACCGACCGCCTCGCGCTCCTCCCGCTCTCACCCGAGTACGCCGAGCCGATGGCGCGCGTGCTGTCGGCGCCGGAGCTCTACAGCTTCATCGGTGGGGAGCCGCCGAGCCTGGAGCAGCTGGCCGAGCGCTACCAGCGCCAGGTTGCCGGATCGGGACGACCGGGGGAGCACTGGCTCAACTGGGTGCTTCGGCTCCGGCCGGACGACGTACTGGTCGGCTACGTGCAGGCAACGGTGACCGGGGACGAGGCGGAGATCGCCTGGGTGGTCGGCGCGGACTGGCAGGGCCGAGGCATCGCCCGCGAGGCTGCAACCGGCTTGGTCGGCTGGCTGCGGGGCCAAGGGCTGGAGCGCATCGTCGCCCATGTCCATCCGGAGCACGCGGCGTCGGCGGCGGTCGCGTCCGCGGCTGGGCTCAGCCGGACCGAGCAGCTGGACGACGGCGAGCAGCTCTGGGTGCTCCAGCTCCGGTGAAAAGGTCCGGAAAAACGGAGCAGGCCCGCACCGACGAGTCGGCGGGGCCTGCTACGTACGGGGTTCAGACCGGGCGGACGTTCTCCGCCTGCGGGCCCTTGGGGCCCTGCGCGAGGTCGAACTCGACCTTCTGGTTCTCATCGAGGGTCCGGAAGCCGTCCGTCGCGATCGCCGAGTAGTGCACGAACACGTCGGCGCCGCCGCCGTCCTGCGAGATGAAGCCGAAGCCCTTTTCGCCGTTGAACCACTTCACTGTTCCGCTAGCCATGATCTGCTCCTTTGGTGGGGCGGGTATCAGGTCCGACGGTCGCCGGCACCCGGGTTGCCGAACGAGCCCTCCCACCCGGACCGTGGCCCGGAAATGAGAAAAACGCCCTGCGGATCACACTTCCCGCGGGCGTTTCAAGAACGAACGTGGAACTGCAAAACTGCAACCGACGGAAACGGTAGCACGAATTGCCCGGCTGCACAGTGCGCCCGGTCATCAGCAGCGAATCCGTGTCGATCTTCGGCTTGCTCACGCCGCGTCGCGCCGGAGAAAGAGCGTGGTCGCGGCCAGGAGTGTCGCGACGGCCCAGGCCACCAGGACGACCGTCGACAGACCGACAGTCGGCGTGCTCTGGTACAGCTGACTGCCCGCCTTTCCCGGCAGGTAGTCACCCACGCGGCCCAGCAACGGCGACGCCACGTACGCCAGCAGCAGGATCACGATCAGCGTGGGGATCGTGCCGCGCAGCAGCAGGCCGACGCCGTGGCCGAACATCGCCAGCAGGGTCAGGTAGCAGATCGACCCCACTGCGCCGGTCGCGATGTCCGTCCCCGGGGTGTCGGCGAACCGGTTCACGACCGCGAGGTGCGCCGCGGCGACGGTCAGCGCGGACGCGACGGTGACCGCGACCACGCAGGCGATCGCCTTCGCGCCGGCGAGCAGCAATCGCTGCGGGACGCTGATCAGCGACGTGACGATCTGCCGGTCGTCGTACTCGCTGGTCGCCGCCAGCAGGCCGACCAGGACGACACCGATCTGGCCGTACTGCATGACTTGGGCAACGACGGCGAGCGGCGGTATCGCGGCCCCGTCGGAGGCGCTCACCGCCAGCGTGAGCAGGCCGGTCAGGACTGCGGTGGTCGCGATGGTGACGCTCACGGCCGGCAGGCTGCGCAGCTTCAGCAGCTCCGCCGCGACGACGGAGCCCGCACCCGGGCCGGGCCGCTCAGGCATCACGCCGCGCAAACACGGAGCCGCACACCAGCAGGATGCCGGCGGTCCACAACGCCATCACCAGGCCGCCCGTCACCGGTGCGACGCCGGTGCCGGTGTCGCGCGTGATCATCCGCAAGCCGGCCAGATCGGGGAAGTAGTGCGCCAGCGAGGTGAGCTTCGAGAGCAGGAATGTCACCGAGACGAACGTGGAGTTGATGACGAGCACGATCAGCGGAACGATGCCGCTGCGCGTGACCCAGGTGATGCCGAAGCCCATCAGCGCACTCAGCGTCCAGTACACGAGGCCACCGACCACTCGGCCGAGCTCGGCGCCGTCCAGTCCGTTGGTCAGCAGGCTGTGTGGTCCGAGGAGAGCGCTCGTCACTGCGAGAACTGCCACCAGTGCGACTGTCGCCGCCACGACCGACACGATGGCCAGCGCCAATGCCTTGCCCACCAGCAGCCGAATGCGGTTCGGTACGGCGAGCAGGCTGGTGGTGATCTGGCGCCCACCGCCGGCGTCGGAGCTGTTGGTGGTGTACTCGCTGCTGACGAGCACGACCCCCAGCACGATCGCGGCCACCGAGCCCGGCAGGACCAGCTGGAACACGCTGTCCGCCGCGGAGTTGTACGCCGTACCGGCGTCGAGCTCGTCCCGCAGACGACCGGTGGTGAGCGCTGCGATCCCCGCGGGGCCGACGGTGCCGAGCCCGATCGCCAGCAGCGCGACCGGCAAGGACAGGAGCTTTCGGAGCTCGGCGACGACGATCTGCTTCATGCCTTGCCTGCGTTCGGTGCGCCAGCGGTCAGAGTGAAGAAGGCTTCCTCCAGGCCGGCGTGGTCGCCGACGACCTCGTCGATCGATCCCTGCGCGACGACCGAGCCGCCGGCGATCACCACCAGATCGTCCGCGGTGCTGCTCATCTCGGCCATGAAATGGCTGGACAGCAACACCGTGCGCCCCTCGTCGGCGGCCGTGCGGACGAGCTGCCGCAGCCAGCGGATGCCTTCCGGGTCGAGGCCGTTGACCGGTTCGTCGAGCACCAGCACCTCGGGATCACCCAGCAGTGCGGTGGCGATGCCGAGCCGGCGGCCCATGCCGAGCGAGAACTTGCGGACCCGGGTGCCGGCCGCGTCGGCGAGACCGACCTCCTCGAGCACGTGCCGCACCCGGTCGCGCGGCAGGCCGTTGCTCAGGGCAACCCACTCCAGGTGGGCCCGGGCGGTCCGGCTCCGATGGGCGCCGCTGCCTTCGAGCAGAGCGCCGACGGTCCGCAGCGGCGAGCGCAGGTCGCGGTAGGCCCGGCCGCCGATGGTCGCGCTGCCGGCGTCGGCCCGGTCGAGGCCGAGCAGGATGCGCAAGGTCGAGGACTTGCCCGCGCCGTTGGGGCCGAGGAATCCGGTGACGCGGCCCGGCACCGCCTGGAAGCTGACGTCCCGGACAGCCGTCGTACCGCGATGGTGTTTGGTCAGGTTGGCGATCTCGATCACCAGAGCAGTCTGGCGCCGGGGTGCACCCGCGCGGCATCGGTCAAAGGTTGACTGTCACCTCAGCGCCGGTACTCGTCGGCGAGGCCGGACTCGTAGGCCAGGATCACCAGTTGGGTGCGGTCGCGGACGTCGAGCTTGCTGAAGATCCGGCTCAGGTAGGTCTTCACCGTCGACAGGCTGAGGAACAGCTCGGCGGCCAGTTCCTCGTTGGACAGTCCGCGCAGCACCGCGCCGACCAGTTCCAGCTCGCGCGGGCTCAGCTGCTCGAAGGCCTCCGGCGTACGCCGGGTCCGGCCGCGGGACACCTCGGCGATCAGCCGCCGGGTGATCTCCGGCGACAGCATCGCCTGGCCCTCGTGCACGGTGTGGATCGCGCGCAGGATGTCCGTCACCGGCGCACTCTTGAGCAGGAACCCGGTGGCTCCGGCGCCGAGTGCCTCGTAGACGTACTCGTCCAGGTCGAACGTCGTCAGGACCAGCACCTTCGTGGCCGGCAACCGTGCGCAGACGACGCGGGTAGCGGTGAGCCCGTCGGTCCCGGGCATCCGGATGTCCATCAGGACGACGTCCGGGTGCAGCCGGGTGGCCAGCTCGATCGCCTCGTCACCGGTCGCGCCGCAGCCCAGCAGGTCGAGGGCCGGATCGCTGCCGACCAGCTCGGCCAGCGCGGCTCGTACGCTGCTCTGGTCCTCGGCGACGACCACGCCGATCCGGGCGCTCATCGCCGGTCCTGGGTCGGGATCACCGCGGCGACGCGGAAGCCGCCGTCCGGCAGGGGACCGGAGTGGAAGTCGCCGTTCACCAGCTCGACGCGTTCGCGCAGGCCGAGCAGCCCGTACCCCGCGCCGCCGGCCGGCGGTCGCACGGTCGTGCCGGTGCCGCGCCCGGAGACGATCTCGACGTCCACCACCTCCGGGCGACCGGTGACGGTGACCGTGCAGCGTGCGCCCTGCGCGTGCCGGACGGCGTTGGTCAGACTCTCCTGGACGATGCGGTAGATCGTCGGCTCCAGACTGGGCGGAACGTGCTCGCGACCGGTCAGCGCCAGCTCTGCCGGTACGCCGGCCGGCCGCACGTCGGCAACGAGTCCGGCCAGCGCCTCCAGGCCGGGAGTCGGAGCTCGTTCGGCCGTGGCGTTGTCGTCCCGAGCGGCGCCCAGCACGATCCGGAGATCGGCCAGCGCCTGCCGGCCCGACTGCTCCACCCGGATCAGCTCGCGGGACAACCGCTCGGCATCGCCGGGTGCCACGTGCGCCGCCACGCCGGCGGACAGCGTGATGCTGGTGAGCGAGTGCGACACCACGTCGTGGACCTCGCGAACGAGTCGGAGCCGCTCGGCCAGGACGGCCTGCTCCGCCTGCAGCCGCCCGTTCTGCTCGACCTCGACCAGTTGCCGGCGGGTCGCCTCACCGAGGGCCCAGCTGCCGGTGAGCACCAGGACGCTGATCAGCGCGTACCGCGCGGCCTCGGCGACCTCCCGGGTCCCGGTGAAGCCGAGCACCGTCACCGCGACCAGGACCACCGTCCCGACCGTCCGCGCGATCTTGGCCGAGCTCCGCCGTACGGCGACCGGGTACAGCGTCCAGGCGACGGCGACGAACGGGTCCTGGGTGATGTTCAGCAGAGCTCCGGTCAAGGTGGTCGCGCCGGTCAGGACCAAGGCGGTCGTCGCGAAGCGGCCCCGCAGCAGCAGCCCGCCCAGCAGGACGACCGTCAGCCCGAGCTCCAGCACCGCTCCGGAACCGGTCAGGTCCACCGGCAGCCAGAACACCGCGATCACGAGCATCCCGACCGCCGCGTTCAGCGCGGTCCCACCCGCGCGCCACTGCCCACCAAGCATGGGGCCGACGATACGGGAGCGGTCCCGAAACCGACTGCACGCCGAGGGAAGCGCATTCACCGAACATCGTATACCGTCGACAGTATGAGAGCTGCTGCAGTGGTGCTGGCCGGCGGCCGGTCGTCGCGGATGGGCACCGCCAAGGCGGGCCTGGAGTGGCACGGCTCGACGCTGCTCCGGCACGTCACCGGTGTGGTCGCCCGGGCCGTGGACGGACCGGTCGTCGTCGTCCGGGCACCGGGTCAGCAGCTGCCGGCGCTGGATCCGGCCGTGCTGGTCCGCGACGACCCCGAAGAAGGACGGGGGCCGCTGCAGGGACTCGCCGTCGGCCTGGCCGTCGCCGCCGACAGCGCCGGCACCGTGTTCGTCTGCTCGACCGACCTGCCCTTCCTGCACGTGGCTTTCGTCCAGGCCGTCCTGCGGCGCTTCGGTCCGGAGGGTCCGGAGGTGGTGCTCCCGTTCGTGCACGGTTACCGGCAGCCGATGACCGCGGGCTACCGCACCGACCTGGCACCGCGGATCACCAAGCTGCTCGACGCCGGGCAGCTCCGGCCGGCGCAGTTGTTCAAGGAGTGCGACGTCCTGCGGGTCGAGGAGGCGGAACTGCTCGCGGATCCCCAGCTCGCCCGGGTCGACCCGCGGCTGGACTCGGTGGTCAACGTCAACGAGCCGGCCGAGTACCGCGCGGCCCGCGACCGGCCTGCCCCCGAGATCGTCGTCGAGCGCTTCGGCGTGCTCGCCAACCGGGGCGGTGAGCGCGGTCCCCGGCGGGTCCGGGCGGCGACGCTCGGCGCCGCGGCGGAGCAGGTCGGACTCGCCTTCGACGGCCACGTGCTGGCGGCGATCAACGGTGACCAGATCCGCGGCGACGGACTGGTCCCACTGGTCGCCGGCGACACGGTCGCCTTCATCTCCGCGGACGCGGGCGGGTGATCCGGATGCCTCCAGGTGGCTACTTCGGCCAAGCACTGGTGATCGACGTCTCGGACGGCTCCTCCACCGTCCTGCCGCTGCTGGACGACGTGCTGCGCGCCTACCTCGGCGGCGCGGGTCTCGGCGTCTGGCTGCTGACCCAGCTCGGCGAAGCCGGCGTCGATCCCCTCGACCCGGCCGCCCCGCTGGCCTTCGTCTTCTCCCCGCTGGTCGGTACGCCGCTGACCACGAGCGCCAAGTTCGCGGTGGTCGCCAAGTCGCCGCTGACCGGGTTGCTCACCGACGCGCTCGCCTCCAGCCACTTCGCGATCGCCGGCAAGTTCACCGGGTACGACGCGATCGTGCTCACCGGCCGGTCGGCGACACCGGCGAACGTGTTCGTCGATGAGTCGGGCGTCCGGGTGCTCGACGCGTCCGCGCAGTGGGGCCTGTCCGCGGGACAGGCCGAGGAGTCCATCCGGACGCAGTACGGGCGGACGTGGCGGGCGGCGAGCATCGGCCCGGCCGGCGAGGCGCTCGTCCGGTACGCGACCATCTCGCACGACGGCCGGCACGCCGGACGCGGTGGCCTGGGGGCCGTGCTCGGCGCGAAGAACGTCAAGGCACTCGCGGTGAAGGGCCGCAAACGGGTGTCGCTGCACGACAAGGACGGCGTGCTCGCGGCGGCCAAGGACCTGCGCGGGCGGTCGTTCGGCCCGGCCACCGAGAAGTACCGGGAGCTCGGCACGCTGGCGAACCTGCTGGCGTTCAACGCGATCAGCACCCTGCCGACCCGCAACTTCCAGGCGGCCACCTTCGACGGCGCGGCGCGGCTCTCGGCCGAGGACCTGGCGTCGAAGCGCTCGGTGGCCAAGACCAGCTGCGCGTCCTGCACGATCGGGTGCGAGCACATCTACGCGACCAAGGGCGGCGGCAAGGTCCGGGTCGAGTACGAGAACATGTTCGCGCTCGGGCCGATGTGCGGAGTGTCCGACCCCGACCTGGTGCTGGCCGCGAGCGCCCGCTGCGACGAGCTCGGGCTGGACACCATCTCGGCCGGCGGCACGATCGCCTGGGCGATGGAGTGTGTGGACCGCGGTCTGCTGGACGTCCCGTGGCTGCGCTTCGGTGACGGCGACGCGCTGCTGCGGGCGCTGGACGAGATCAGTGCCCGTACCGGCGTCGGGGTCCTGCTGTCCGAGGGCACCCGGCGAGCGGCCGGCATCGTCGGCCAGGGCTCGCTGGCGTTCGCCGCGCAGGTCAAGGGCCTGGAGATGCCGGGGTACGAACCGCGCACGATGCAGTCGATGGCGCTCGGGCTGGCCGTCAACGCCCGCGGAGCGGACCACAACCGGTCCGGCGCCTACGAGGCCGATCTGAAGGGCGGCCTCGACCGGGTCCGCGGCACCGACGAGCACGTCCGCGCGGCCATCGAGACCGAGGACCGGGCCGCGATCATGGACTCGCTGATCCTCTGCAAGTTCCTGCGCGGTGTCTTCACCGAGCCCTTCGGCGAGTGGGCCGCGCTGCTGGCCGGCGTCACCGGCTGGGACGTCGACGGCGCCGAGCTGCGCGAGACCGCTCGCCGGATCGTGCACGCCAAACGCGCCTACAACCTGCGCGAGGGCTGGACCCCCGAGGACGACTGGCTGCCGGACCGGTTCCTGGACAGCTCGCTCGAACTGGCGTCGGGCCGGACCGCCACCCTGCCGGCCGAGCGGCTGCGCTCGATGATCGCCCGCTACTACGCCGAGCGCGGACTGGACGCCGACGGCCGCCCCACCGCCCTGCCCACCACCGTCACCACCGCTACCGGAACGGAGCCGACACCATGACCATCACGCGCCCTGCAGCGCCGGAGGTCGAGCAGCGCACGGTCTCGCTCACCATCGACGGGCAGTCGCTGACCGTCGCCGAGGGCACCACGATCTGGACCGCGGCCAAGGAGGCCGGCATCGACATCCCGGTGCTGTGCCACGACGAACGCTACGACCCGGTCGGTGTCTGCCGGATGTGCGTCGTCGACACCGGCGGCCGGGCCTACGCGGCGTCCTGCATCCGCCCGTGCGAACCGGGCATGGAGGTGGCCACCTCGACACCCGAGCTGGAACGCAGCCGCGCCGTCCTGGCCGAGCTGCTGCTGGTGGACCAGCCGCCGCGGGAGCAGGACCCCAAGCAGACGACCACCGCGGACAACGAGTTGCTCGCGGTCGCCGACGACTACTTCATCACCGACATCGAGGACCTGTGGCCGGGCCCGGCCCGCGGAGTGGACACGTCCAACCCGGTGATCGAGGTCAATCACGACTCCTGCATCCTCTGCGACCGGTGCGTCCGGGCCTGCGACGACGTCCAGGGCAATGACGTGATCGGCCGCAGCGGCAAGGGCTACTCGACCCGGATCGCGTTCGACCTGGACGACCCGATGGGCCAGTCGTCCTGCGTCACCTGCGGCGAGTGCGTCTCGGCCTGCCCGACCGGAGCCCTCACCAACAAGGCGATCAACAGCATCCCGATCCAGCCGCGCGAGACGCTCGAGGCCGTCGACACGGTCTGCCCGTACTGCGGGGTCGGCTGCGCCCTCACGTACTACGTCGACCGCGAACGCGGCGGGATCTCGTTCGCCGAGGGCCGGGACCAGCCGGGCAACCAGGGCCGGCTCTGCGTCAAGGGCCGGTACGGCTGGGACTACGCGTCCTCGCCGCAGCGCCTGACCAGGCCGCTGATCCGGATCGACGCGGCGTACCCGAAGGGACCGCTGTCGGCGGCGACGCAGGAGAACAGCACGCAGGAGCTGGACGGGCCGGGCCGCAAGCGCGGCGCGGGCAAGGGCCGCAAGCCGGGCGGACTGGTCCCGTACGAGGAAGTGATGCCGCACTTCCGGGAGGCGACCTGGGAGGAGGCGCTCGACCTGGTGGCCCGGAAGCTCGGTGCCATCTACGCCGAGAGCGGGTCCGACGGGATCGCCGGCTTCGGCTCGGCGAAGTGCTCCAACGAGGAGGCGTACCTCTTCCAGAAGCTGATCCGGACCGCGTTCCACAGCAACAACGTGGACCACTGCACCCGGCTGTGCCACGCCTCCAGCGTCGCCGCGCTGTTCGAGGGCGTCGGTTCCGGCGCCGTGTCCACGACGTACGGCGACATCGAGAACGCCGACGTCGCGATCATCACCGGCAGCAACGCGACCGCGAACCACCCGGTCGCCTCGTCGTTCTTCAAGCAGGCCCGGCGCAACGGCACCACGATCGTCTACATCGACCCGCGCGCCGGCACCGTCGCCGACCACGCCGACCTGTTCCTGCAGCTGAAGCCCGGCACGGACGTTGCCCTCTACAACGGCATCATGCACGAGGTGATCCGGCTCGGGCTGATCGACCGCGAGTTCCTGACCAGCCGGACGTCGAACTACGACGAGCTGGCCCGGACCGTGGCGGAGTACCCGCCGGAGCTCGCGGCCCGGATCACCGGCGTCGACGTCGAGCTGATCCGCGAGGTCGCTCGGGTCTGGGGCGAGGCGAAGGCCGGGGTCATCTACTGGGGGATGGGGATCTCCCAGCACACCACCGGCACCGACAACGCGCGCTGCCTGATCGCGATGTGCTGCATCACCGGCAACGTCGGCCGGCCGGGCACGGGGCTGCACCCGCTGCGCGGGCAGAACAACGTGCAGGGTGCCTCGGACGCGGGCCTGATCCCGATGTTCTACCCGAACTACCAGCGCGCGAACGAGACCAGGACCCGGGTGCTGTTCGAGAACGCCTGGGGCACCGAGCTGAACCCGGAGAACGGGCTGACCGTCACCGAGGTGATCCGGTCGATCCTCGACGGCGGAGTCCGCGGCATGTACATGCTCGGCGAGAACCCGTTCCTGTCCGACCCGAACATCAACAAGGTGCGCAAGGCCCTGTCCCAGCTGGACTTCCTGGTCGTGCAGGACATCTTCCTGACCGAGACGGCCGAGTTCGCCGACGTGGTGCTGCCGGCCACGTCGTACCTGGAGAAGGACGGCACGTACACCAACACCGACCGGCGGGTGCAGCTCGGGCGCAAGGTCTTCGACCCGCCGGGTGACGCCCGTGCGGACTGGGAGATCGTGCAGGACCTCGCGCAGCGGCTCGGCCTGGACTGGAACTACTCGTCGCCGCGGGAGGTGTTCGAGGAGATGGTCCCGCTGATGCCGGACTACGCGAACCTGACCTACGACAACCTCGGTGCGTCCGGAAAGCTCTACCCGGTCGAGGATCCCGAGCACAGTGACGGGACCGTGGTGCTGTTCGACGAGCGCTTCAACACCGCCGACGAGCTGGCCCACCTGGTCCCGGCGGAGTGGCTGCCGGCCAAGGAACTGCCGAACGAGCAGTTCCCGTTCGTGCTCAACACCGGGCGGCTGCTGCAGCACTGGCACACCGGGTCGATGACCCGGCGGTCGTTCGCGCTGGACACGATCGCTCCCCGGGCCGAGGTGTCCATCCACCCGGCCGACGCCGCCGAGCTGGGCCTGGTCGACGGCGAGTTCGCGCGGGTGTCGTCGCGGCGCGGCGAGATCGTGCTGAACGTCAAGATCTCGCACCGCGAGGCCCGCGGCAACGTGTTCATCCCGTTCCACTTCCGGGAGGCGGCGGCCAACCTGCTGACGATCGACGAGATCGATCCCACCGGCAAGATCCCGGAGTTCAAGTTCTGCGCCGTCGCGATCGCCCCGGCCGGCGACCGCGGCAGCGTCCGAGTCGGAGGTGCACCCCAGTGACGGTCACGGCGAACAAGGTCCCCGGTGTCGAGGCCAGGGCCGGCAAGTTCCGCGGTCCGAGCCTGATCCCGCTGCTGAACGCGATCCAGGCCCGCTGCGGCTGGCTGCCGCGCGAGGAGCTGGAGGCGCTGGCGCGGCAGCAGAAGCGGCCGCTGTACGAGATCGAGGGCCTGGTCTCCTTCTACCCGCACTTCCTCACCGCGCCGCCGAAGGATGTCACCGTGCGCGTCTGCCGGGACCTGGCCTGCTGGCTCAAGGGCGCCGAGGGGCCGGCCGCCGCGCTGACAGCGCAGTACGCCGAAGCCGAGGACGTCGAGGTGCTGGAGATCTCCTGTCCGGGCCGGTGCGACATGGCGCCGGCGGCAACGGTCAACGAGAAGCCGGTCCGGCTGGAGGACGTGCCGGCCACCGTCGAGCAGGTCGCCGCCGGCGATCGCGACCTCGGCGCGGTCGCCGCCTACGTGCCCGACGGAGGCTGGCCCAACGACCCGTACGCGTCGGGCGAGCACCATTACCGGTCGCTGCGGGCGCTGCTCAGCGGGCAGCTCTCCGCCGACGAGGTGATCACCGCGCTGCAGGACGCAGGTCTGCGCGGCATGGGCGGCGCGGGCTTCCCGACCGGCAAGAAGTGGGAGCTGGTCCGGGCCGCCGAGGGCGCGGTCAAGTACGCGATCTGCAACGCCGACGAGTCCGAGCCCGGCACGTTCAAGGACCGCCAGCTGCTCGCCGAGCAGCCGCACCTCGTGCTCGAGGGCCTGCTGATGGGCATGCTGGTGACCGGTGCCGAGGAGGGCTGGGTCTTCATCCGGCACGAGTACGGGCCGGAGGAGGCGGTGCTGCACAGCGAGATCGGCCGGCTGCGCGAGCAGGGCCTGATCGGACCGGACGTGCTCGGCACCGGCCGCCGGCTGATGCTCGACATCTTCACCTCGCCGGGCGGCTACATCCTCGGCGAGGAGACCGCGCTGCTGGAGTGCATGGAGGGCCACCGGGGCGAACCCCGGAACAAGCCGCCCTTTCCCGGCAACTACGGCCTGTGGGGCAAGCCGACGCTGATGAACTCGGTGGAGACGTTCGCCGACGTCCCGGCGATCGTTGCCCGCGGCGCGGACTGGTGGAACGCGCAGGGCGTCAACGGCGCCACCGGGCTCAAGTTCTTCGCCGTCTCCGGCCACGTCGAACGGCCCGGCGTGTACTGCGTGCCGATGGGCACGACGATCCGCGACCTGATCGACGTGGCCGGCGGTGTCGCCGGTGGCGCGGAGCTGGAAGCGGTGCAACCCGGCGGGGCGTCGTCGAACTTCCTCGGCCCGGAGCACCTCGACGTACCGCTGGACTTCGGCACGCTGGCCGAGGCCGGGTCGATGCTGGGATCGGGCGCGATGGTCGTGATGGCCGCCGGCACCGACGCCCTGGCCGCCGCCACCAACGTGCTGCGGTTCTTCCGCAACGAGTCCTGCGGCAAGTGCGTGCCGTGCCGGGTCGGTTCCACCAAGGCGCACGACCTGCTGACCGACACCTTGCGATCCGGGGGCGAACTGGACGAGGCCCGCAAGGCCCGGCTGCTGGAGCTCGAACTGGTTCTGCGCAAGTCGTCGATCTGCGGTCTCGGCCAGGTCGCGCTGGGACCTGTCGTCAGCGTGCTCGGCCGGCAACGCGGCGGGACGACGGCCCGCCCGCAGCCGCGGAACTGAGGCCCGCCCGTGCCCGGGAGAGAGTTCTTCCAGACCCAGTCGGTCGGCCAGGCGCTGGCCGGGTTCCGGCCGCGGCGCCGGACCGGCCCGGAGACCGTACGCCGGGAGGACGCGCTGGGCCGGGTTCCCGCCCGGGCGGTCCGGTCCGGCGTACCGCTGCCCGGCTTCGCGCGGTCGACGGTGGACGGCTACGCGGTCCGGGCCGCCGACACGTACGGCGCCGGCGACGGGTTGCCGGCCTACCTCGACGTGGTCGGTGCGCTGCGGATGGGGACGGCCGCCGACGTCGAGGTCCGGTCCGGTGGCGCCGTTCAGATCCCCACCGGGGCAGCTGTTCCGGGCAGTGCCGACGCGGTCGTGATGATCGAGCACACGCAGGTCACCATGCCCGGGGTGATCGAGGTGACCAGGCCGGTGGCGGTCGGGGACGGCGTGGTGCGGCCCGACGAAGATGTGGCTGTTGGCAACGAGCTGGTGCCCGCCGGCCGGCCGCTGCGGGCCCAGGATCTGGGGCTGCTGGCGGCGGCCGGGATCACCCGGCTGGTGGTGCTGCGCCGGCCGCGGGTGGCGATCATCTCGACCGGGGACGAGGTCGTTGCGCCGGACACCGAATGCGTGAGCCCGGGGCAGGTGCGCGACGCGACCGCCTCGGCGCTGGCGGCCCTGGTGCTCCAGGCGGGCGGCGAACCGGCGTCGTACGGGATCGTGCCCGACGACCTCGAGCTGCTGACCAAGACGCTGACGACCGCGGTCGCCGAGTGCGACCTGGTGGTCGTCTCCGCCGGGTCGTCGGTAGGGGCCCGGGACGAGACGACCGCGGCCGTCGAGGCTCTCGGAGCGCCGGGCGTCTACTGCCACGGACTCGCCATCAAGCCGGGCAAACCGACCTTGCTGGCCGAGTGCGCGGACGTGCCGGTGATCGGTCTGCCGGGCAATCCGCTGTCGGCGCTGGTGGTCTTCCGGATGGTCGGGCTGCCCGTGCTCCGGCTGGTCGGCGGCATCACCACCGTGCCGCCCGAGCCGTCCACGGCCGCGACGATGGCGCGACCGGTCGCATCCGCTGCCGGCCGTCTCGACGTCGTCCAGGTGTCGGTCCGCGACGGTGTGGCGACCCCGTTGTTCGGCCACTCGGCACTGCTGTCCTTGCTGACCAGCGCGGACGGTTACGTGGTGATCCCCGAACCGGCGACCGGGCTCGACGCCGGCACTTCGGTCACCGTGACGATGTACAGGTAGGTGAGGCGTGGTGCACAGCAGTCCCTTCATCAGTGACGTTCCCGTCGCGGACGCGCTGCAGGCCTGGTACGACGCGTGCGCGGCCGCCGGGTGTCCCGACCGGGTGGCGGCCGACCTGGTGCCCCTGGCCGAGGCGGCCGGGCGCGTCACGGCCGAGCCGATCTGGGCGACCCGGTCCTCGCCGGTCAGCGACGTGGCGGCGATGGACGGCATCGCCGTACTGGCTCAGGACACGCACGGTGCCGGGCCGACCAGCCCGCTGCTGCTCGGCGCGGACGGGTACGTCGTGGTGGACACGGGCGATCCGATGCCCGACGGCTTCGACGCGGTGGTGATGCGCGAGCAGGTGCACTACGTCGGTGCGGACCCGAAGGTCGACGCGGAGATCCGGTCCGCGGTCCCGCCGTACCAGCACGTGCGGTCGATCGGTGAGGACATCAGCGCGGGGGAGTTGCTGCTGCCGGAGGGACACCGGCTGCGGCCGGTCGACCTGGCCGCCGCGGCGGCCGCCGGAGCCACCCGCGTGCTGGTACGCCGCCGGCCGCGGGTCGTGGTGATCCCGACCGGGGACGAGATCGTGCCGGTCGGCTCGCCGGTACGCCGCGGCGAGATCCTGGACACCAACTCGCTGATGCTGGTCGCCCAGGCCCAGGAGGTCGGCTGCGAGGCGTGGCCGACCGGGATCGAGCCGGACGACGTCGAGCGGCTCCGTACGGCGGTTCGGGATGCGGCGAGCACCGCGGACCTGGTGATCGTGATCGCCGGGTCGAGCGCCGGCCGGGACGACTACACCGCGCGGATCGTCGGCGAGCTCGGCACGCTGGCCGTGCACGGCGTGGCGGTCCGGCCCGGTCACCCGGTCGTGCTCGGAGCGGTGGACGCCACGCCGGTCGTCGGCGTACCGGGGTATCCGGTGTCCGCGGCGCTCACGTTCGACATCTTCGTGGCGCCGCTGCTGGCGACCCTGGAAGGCGCCGCGGCCGCCGAGCGGCCCGAGATCACCGCCAAGCTGGCCCGCAAACTGCCGTCGGTGGTCGGCATGGACGACTGGGTGCGGGTGCGGCTCGGTTCGGTCGGCGGGCAGGTGGTGGCCTCGCCGCTGCCGCGCGGTGCCGGCGTTCTCACCTCGCTGGTCCGGGCGGACGGCTTGCTGCTCGTGCCGGCCGGCGTCGAGGGACACCACGCCGGTGAGGAGGTCGGGGTGCGTTTGCTGCGCCGGCTACCGGAGATCGAGCGCACGATCGTCGCCATCGGTTCGCACGACCTGGTCGTCGACGTCGCGGCGACGATGCTGCGCGGCGCCGACCCGACGCTGACGCTGGCGTCGTCGAACGTCGGATCGCTCGGCGGGCTGGTCGCTCTGCGGGACGGCCTGTGCCACCTGGCCGGATCCCACCTGTTGCACCCGGCAACGAGCGAGTACACGCTGCCCTATCTGGACGAGCTGATGCCCGGGCGCGAGCTGGCCGTCATCCGGCTGGTGCACCGCGACCAAGGGCTGCTCGTGCCGCCCGGCAACCCGCTCGGCGTCACCGGTCTGGCGGACCTGGGCGAGCGCGACCTCTCCTACGTCAACCGGCAGCGCGGCGCCGGCACCCGGATGCTGCTGGACCAGGAACTGCGCAAGCTCGCCGTGGACCCGTCGAGCGTGCGCGGCTACGCCCGGGAGGAACCGACGCACCTGGCGGTGGCGGCCGCCATCGCGGCGGGCCGGGCCGACTGCGGGCTCGGCATTCTCGCCGCGGCCCGGGCGTTCGGGCTGGATTTCGTACCGGTGGCCGAGGAGCCGTACGACCTGGTCGTGGCGGCACCGAGCCTCGACGACCCGCTGCTCACGCCGCTGTGGGAGTTGCTGCACTCGGCCGACTTCCACGGCGCGATCGCGAAGCTGGGCGGCTACAACACGACCGAGACAGGAAGGCGATTGCGATGAGGCGGGTCGTTTGCTTGCTGGCAGCAGTGGTGGTCACTGGCTGCTCCGGGGGTACTGCGGCCGTCAGCTCGGGTCCTTCGGGATCCTTCGTGCTGGCGACCACCACCAGTACGCAGGACTCGGGTCTGCTCGACGACCTGCTGCCGGCCTTCGACGAGGTCAGCGACTGCGCCGTGAAGACGGTTGCGGTGGGATCCGGGCAGGCGATGAAGATGGGGGAGAAGGGCGACGCCGACGTACTGCTGGTGCACTCGCCGGCGGCCGAGCAGAAGTTCATGGCGGCCGGGCACGGTGCCAGCCGCGAACCCGTGATGCACAACGACTTCGTGGTGGTCGGACCGCCCGCGGACCCCGCCGGGCTGGCGGGATCGGCGCCCGGCACCGCCGCCGCGGCGCTGAAACGGATCGCCGACCGGCAGGCGCCGTTCGCCTCCCGCGCCGACGACTCCGGCACGCACGCCAAGGAGCTGGCGCTGTGGAAGGCCGCGGGCGTGAAGCCGAGCGGCCGGTGGTACGTGGAGACCGGGCAGGGCATGGGCGCCACCCTGACGATCGCGAACCAGAAGCAGGCCTACACGCTGGCCGATCGCGGCACCTTCCTGGCCACAAAGGGACTGCGGACGAAGGTGCTGTTCGAGGACTCGGCCGACCTGCGCAACGACTACCACGTGATCGTCGTCGACCACGAGGGTGTGAACACCGGCTGCGCCACCGAGTTCGCCGGCTGGGTCCGGCAGGCGCCGGCGCAGCAGCTGATCGCGAAGTACGGCGAGGACCGGTTCGGCGAGCCGTTGTTCTTCGCCGACGCGGGCCGATGAACCCCGAGCCGGTCCACGAGGTCCTGGCCCGGTCGGCGACCGTCTCGCTGTCGGCCACCGTGATCGCCTCGCTGATCGGCATCGCGCTGGGAACGCTGCTGGCGCTGGCGAAACTGCCCGGCCGCCGGTTGCTGACCGCGGTCGTCAACACCGGTATGGCGGTACCGACCGTCGTCGTCGGGCTGGTCGTCGCGCTGCTGCTGTGGCGCAGCGGCCCGCTCGGTGACCTCGGGCTCATCTACACCGTGCGCGGCATGATCATCGCCCAGGTCGCGATTGCCACGCCGCTGATCACCGGCATCACGATGGCCGCGCTGCAACTGCTGCCGCCGGAGCTGCCCGAACAACTGCGCTCGCTCGGCGCGAACCGCCTGCAACTGGTGGCCCGGCTGTGGATCGAGGCCCGGCTGCCGCTGCTGGCCGCCGCGATGGCCGGCTTCGGGCACGCCATCTCCGAGGTCGGGTCGGCGACGCTTGTCGGCGGCAACATCCATGGTCAGACCCAGGTGATGACGACCGCGATCGTCGAGAACGTCAGCCGCGGCGAGTTCGGCGTCGCCGTCGTGTACGGCGCGATCCTGCTCGTGCTCGCCTTCGTGGTCAACGGCCTGCTGGTGTCGATCCAGCAGCGAGGGGCGTCGTGGGCGCGGAGCTGACGCTGCGCGGGGTCCGGCACCGTCGCGGCGACCGGGAAGTACTGCGGATCGACCAGCTCGACATCGCCGCCGGTGAACGGTTGTCGGTGCTCGGTCCCAACGGTGCGGGCAAGACCACGCTGCTGCGGCTGCTCGCCGCGGTCGAGCCGCCGTCGACGGGCACCATCGCGATCGACGGACTCGGTACGGCGAGCGGCGGGGTGGAGCTGCGCCGGCGCGTCGCCTACGCGACCCAGCGGGCCGGGCTGCTCAGCACCAGCGTGCGACGCAACGTCGAGCTGCCGCTGCAGTGGCGGAAGGTGCCACGCCGTCGGCGCCGGGACCTCGCGGTGGAAGCGCTCGAGCGGCTGCGGGTCGCCCACCTGGCCGATCGTCCGGCCCGGGCGTTGTCCGGAGGCGAACAGCAACGCGTCAGCCTCGCCCGGGCGCTCGTTCTCGATCCGGCCGTCCTGCTGCTCGACGAACCGGCGGCCGGGCTGGATGCGCAGTCCCGGGCGGCCTTCTTCGCCGATCTCGACCAAGCCCTGGCGGACCGGTCGGTCACGGTCGTGCAGGTGTCGCACCGCGCCGAGGAAGCACTCGGACTCGCCGACCGGGTCGTCGTCCTGCTGGCCGGCCAGGTGCATCAGATCGGCACGCCCGAGACGCTCAACCGGCATCCCGTGGACGCCGGCGTTGCCGCCTTGGTCGGCTACGAGAACCTGGTCGAAGCCGAGGTCGGGCCGGATGGCACCGTGCTGGTCGGCGCGACGCCCACGGGGCTGACCTGCGACCGCCCCGCGGGCCCGGTCACGGTCGCCGCCTTCGCCAGCGGCGTCCGGCTGGTGCCGGCCGACTGGCCCGGCCTGCCGGTCCGCGTTGCTCGCGTCAGTCCTGGCCCCGGCCACCGGACGGTCGCGCTCTCGGGCGCGGTTTCCCTGCTGGCCCACGTCCCTGTGCGGGCGGCGACGTCACTGCTCGCGGGCAGCCGGGTGCGGGTCGTGTTCGACCCGGCCCTGAGCACGATCCTGCCGCGCAGCTGACTGTCGGTCACGCGTCGACCCCGGACAGCCCACTGCTGGCGGATGCCGCCACGATCAGTTACGTTCGACTGATTAACTCTAGTGGTTCACTAGAGTTTTCACCTGTGGGGGGTGGGTCGCATGACCGAAGGAACAGCGGACTGTACGGTCGCGGTGATCGGGGCAGGAGCGGCCGGGACGTTGGTGGCGGCCAGACTGCTCGACGCCGCGGCCGGCCGGACGATGCGGATCGTGCTGATCGATCCAGGCCCGGCGACCGGCCAGGGGGCGGCGTACTCGACGCCGGACGGCCGGCACCTGCTCAACGTGCCGGCGGCCGGGATGAGTGCCCTTCCGGACCGGCCGGACGACTTCGTCGACTGGCTGCGGGACCGGGTCGACGCGGGCATCAAGCCGTCGACGTTCGTGGCCCGGGCCCGGTACGGCGACTACCTGGCCGAGCATCTCGCCGGCTGCGCGCGCCGCTCGTCCGCCGTGCTGGAGCGCCGGCATGCCCGGGTCGTGACCGTGGACCACACGGGCCGACGGCAACTGACCGTCCGGCTCGACACCGGCGAGGCGCTGGTCGCGCGGGCGGCGGTCCTGGCCACCGGCACGTCGCCGGGAATCGCCTGGGCGCCGTCCGGCCTGGCCGGCTCCGACCGGCTCGTGGTCGATCCGTGGGCGCCGGGTGCCCTGGAAGGTCTGTCCGGGTCGGACATCCTGCTGGTCGGGACCGGCCTGACCATGGTGGACGTCGCGCTGTCGCTGGACCGGCCGAGCCGAAGTGTGCACGCGGTGTCGCGCCAGGGCGTCGTACCGGCGGTGCATCGTGCGGAGAAGACGCCGCCGGTGGCGGCGCCTCCGGAGCTTGCCGAGAGCAATGACTTGGCGACGCTGCGGACCGCCCTACTGCGGCACGTGGTCGAGACGGTACGGCGTACTGGCGACTGGCGGGCCGCTGTCGACGGGTTGCGGCCGATCACCGCGGCAGTGTGGAAGCGTTTGTCCGAGCACGACAAGCTGGAGTTTCTGCGCAACGACGCGCGGACGTGGGACGCGCATCGGCACCGTATGGCGCCGGTGACCGCGGAACGCCTGGCCGCAGTGCGGGAGACCGGGCGGTTGTGCCTGCACCGCGGTGAGGTGGTCGCTGCCGAGGACACCGGCGACGCGGTCAAGGTGCTGCTCAGCGACGGGACGGCGATGACGGTCGGTGCCGTGGTCAACTGCACCGGTCCGGTCGCAGCTGCGAGCGCGGATCCGCTGCTCGCCTCGCTGCTGGCGGATGGACTAGCCCGCTCCGGCTCTGCCGGGCTGGGCTTGGAGACCGCGGACGACGGCCGGCTGCTGGGTGCCACCGGACGCCGGGCGCCGATGTGGACGCTGGGCGCCCTGCGTCGCGGGGGTTTGTGGGAGTCGACGGCGCTGCCCGAGATCCGTGGTCAGGCGGCCGAGGTCGCGAAGGCTGTGCTGGGGGACCTGTTCCGCCCGGCGGTACGGCGTCAGACCGACGTGTACGGGCTGCGCCTGACGACGACGGGTCGCGCGGCCGCGGCGTACAACGAGGCGCTGGGGCGGCTGCTCCGGTTGCAGGGTGGCGCGGAGGAACTCGTCGCCACGGCTGTGACAGAGGATCCGGACTTCGCCGTGGGGCATGCGGCCCTGGCCCTGCTCGGTCACGAGTGGGGAATGGACGTCGACGTCGCCACCGAACTGACCGCCGCGCAGGCGGCGAGCGAGCGCCGGTTGCTGGACGATCGCGAGCGGAGCTTCCTGACCGCCGTCTCGGCCCGCGTCGATCGGGCCGATGCCTCGGCGTTGCTCGCGCACCTCCGCGAGTACCCGCTGGACGCGTTGGTCGTCAGCGTCGCCATCCCGACGGTCGCCTTCGGCGGTCTGACCTCCGGCAGCCGGACCGCGGAGCTGGTGGAAAGCCTCGCTCCGGCGTACGGCGGTGACTGGTGGTACGCCGGGCAGCTGGCCTTCGTCCGGCAGGAGCAGGAACGGTGGGGCGAGGCCGAGCAACTCTCCTCGTACGCGCTGTCGCTCGAACCGTGCTCGGGACACGCGGTGCACGCCCGAGCGCACGTCTTCTACGAGACCGGTCAGCACGGCGAAGGCCTGCGGTGGCTCGACGGCTGGATCCGCCGGCGGGGACCGCAGGCGAACCATCGCGCGCACTTCTCCTGGCACGCGGCGCTGCACGAGCTCATGATGGGGGACACCGACGCGGTCCGCCGTCGATACCACAGCCAGCTCGCTCCGCCCGGTGTGAGCGGGTCCCGCGTCCTGGTCGACTCGGGCGCGATGCTGTGGCGCTGCCGGATGACGGGAGCCTGGCCGGGTCCGTTGCCGGTCGCGGACGTGCTGGCCGCAGCGCCGGACGGCTGGCTGGAGCAACCGCCGACGGGCTTCGCCGCCATGCACAGCGCGATCACCTTGGCCGCGGCCGACGACCTCACCGGTCTGGATCGCCTGCGCAGCAATGCCGCGGCCCATCCGGACCCGGTGTTCCGGGACGTCGTCGCTCCGCTGTGCTCGGCGCTGGCCGCTGTCGTCAGTGGCGACTGGGGCACCGCGCTTGTCATCCTGCAAGCCCTGCCGTCTCGGCTGCTCGCGCTCGGCGGTAGTGCGGCCCAGCGCGATGTGGTCGAGGAGACTCTCGTCTACGCGCTGGCGTCGGCCGGCCGCGGGGACGACGCGGCGCTGCTGCTCGACTCCCGGCTCAGTCGCAGACCGTCGCCGCTCGACGTCCGCCGCCGGGACGCGTTCGCCGCGCACCCGGCCACTGCCTGACCGTTCCTCGCGCCCCCGGCCACCTGCCTGGCCGTTCCTCGCGCCCCGCAGACCGCGCTCCGCAGACCGCGTCTGCGGGGCGCAGTCGTGCGCGGATCCGGGCAGGCGCTTTCCAAATCCCCTGGTAGGCAAGGGCTATCAGGACATCGGCACTGTGACGTTGGTCATGCCTTGACCGGCCTACCTGGCCAGCCTACTGTATGCGGTATACCGAGCCCCACCGAAAGGCGGGACCCATGGAGACTGCTGCGCCCAAGTACGCCGTGAACTGCTCGATCCTGTTCACCGAACTGCCCTTGCTGGAAAGACCCGCGGCCGCCCGGGCGGCCGGGTTCGAGGCCGTCGAGTTCTGGTGGCCGTTCGCGTCGGCGCTGCCCGGCGACGCGGAGGTCGACGCGTTCGAACGCGCGATCCGCGACGCCGGCGTCCGGCTGACCGGACTGAACTTCGCCGCCGGCGACCTGCCGGGCGGTGACCGCGGCCTGGTGTCGTGGCCGCAACGCTCGCTGGAGTTCCGCGACAACATCGCGGTCACGCTGGGCATCGGCGAGCGACTCGGCTGCCGCGGCTTCAACGCGCTCTACGGCAACCGGGTGGACGGCGTCGCCCCGGCCGCCCAGGACGAACTGGCCGTCGAGAACCTCACCCTCGCCGCCACGGCAGCCCGTTCCTTCGGCGGGACCGTCCTGGTCGAGCCGGTCAGCGGGGCCGAGCGGTACCCGCTGCTCACCGCGGCCGACGCGGTCGCCGTGATCGACCGGGTCGAGCGGGAGTCCGGCGTGGCCGGTCTCGGACTGCTGGCCGACCTGTACCACCTGACCGTCAACGGGGACGACGTGAGCAAGGCGATCACGACGTACGCGGACCGGATCGCGCACGTGCAGCTCGCCGACGCACCCGGCCGGAACGAACCCGGGACCGGCACGATCCCCATCGACCAGCACCTCGGAGAGCTGCGCGCGGCCGGGTACGCCGGCTGGATCGGGCTGGAGTACAAGCCCAGCGGCAGCAGCACCGACAGCTTCGGCTGGCTGCGTCGTACCGAGCTGGACCGGACGGACTGAGAAGGAGCTGGCATGCCACGAATGACTGCCGCCCGCGCGGCGGTGGAGATCCTCCGCCGCGAAGGTGTCACCCACCTGTTCGGCCTTCCGGGCGCGGCGATCAACCCGTTCTACGCCGCGGTCCGCGCCCAGGGCGAGCTGAAGCACGTGCTCGCCCGGCACGTCGAGGGCGCCTCGCACATGGCCGAGGGCTACACCCGGGCGAAGGCCGGCAACATCGGTGTCTGCGTCGGGACCTCAGGTCCGGCCGGCACCGACATGATCACCGGCCTGTACTCCGCCTCCGCCGACTCGATCCCGATCCTGTGCATCACCGGTCAGGCGCCGGTGGCCAAGCTGCACAAGGAGGACTTCCAGGCGATCGACGTCCCGGCGATCGCCGGTCCGGTGACGAAGCTGGCGGTCACCGTGCTGGAGGCCGCCCAGGTTCCCGGCACGTTCCAGAAGGCGTTCCAGCTGATGCGCGGCGGGCGTCCCGGCCCGGTGCTGATCGACCTGCCGCTGGACGTGCAGCTGACCGAGATCGACTTCGATCCCGAGCTGTACGTGCCGCTGCCACTGGCGACGCCGCGAGCCAGCGTGGCGCAGGCCGAGCGGGTGCTCGACCTGCTGGCCGCCGCGGAGCACCCGCTGATCGTCGCCGGTGGCGGCATCGTGAACGCCGACGCCGCCGACCTGCTGGTCGAGTTCGCCGAGCTGAACGGCGTACCGGTGGTGCCGACGCTGATGGGCTGGGGCACGATCCCGGACGACCACCGGCTGATGGCCGGCATGGTCGGCCTGCAGACCTCGCACCGGTACGGCA
Source organism: Kribbella flavida DSM 17836 (assembly GCF_000024345.1). Lineage (NCBI taxonomy): Bacteria > Bacillati > Actinomycetota > Actinomycetes > Propionibacteriales > Kribbellaceae > Kribbella > Kribbella flavida. The sequence continues at coordinate 2,222,151 of NC_013729.1, forward strand.
ACGAGACGCTGCTCGCCTCCGACCTGGTGATCGGCATCGGCAACCGGTGGGCGAACCGGCACACGGGTGGTCTGGACGTCTACCGGGGTGAGCGCAAGTTCGTGCACATCGACGTCGAGCCGACCCAGATCGGCCGAGTCTTCGCGCCCGACCTGGGCATCGTGTCGGACGCCAAGGCCGCGCTGGAGACGCTGATCCACGTCACCCGGGAACGGATGGCGGCCGGCCCGCTGCCCGACCGGTCGGAGTGGGCCGCCGCCTGCCGCGAACGCAAGCGCACGCTGCAACGGCGGACCGACTTCGACAGCGTGCCGGTCAAGCCGCAACGGGTGTACCAGGAGATGAACAACGCCTTCGGACCGGACGTCCGGTACGTCTCCACGATCGGCCTGTCCCAGATCCAGGCCGCCCAGATGCTGCACGTGTACCGGCCGCGGCACTGGATCAACGCCGGTCAGGCGGGACCGCTCGGCTGGACCGGTCCGGCGGCGCTCGGCGTCGCCGTCGCCGATCCCGAGGCCACCGTCGTCGCGCTGTCCGGCGACTACGACTTCCAGTTCCTGATCGAGGAGCTCGCGGTCGGCGCCCAGTTCAACATCCCCTACATCCACGTGGTGGTGAACAACGCCTACCTCGGGCTGATCCGGCAGGCGCAGCGCGGGCTGGACATGGACTTCTGCGTCCAGCTCTCGTTCGACAACATCAACACGCCCGAGCTCGGGGGCTACGGCGTCGACCACGTCAAGGTGGCCGAAGGGCTGGGCTGCAAGGCGCTGCGGGTGGTCGAGCCCGACGGCATCCTGCCCGCTCTCGAAGAGGCCAAGAAGCTGATGGTCGAGCACGAGGTGCCGGTCGTCGTCGAGGTGATCCTCGAACGCGTCACCAACGTCTCGATGGGGACCGAGATCGACAACGTGATCGAGTTCGACGAGCTCGACGGGGTCGTCGACCCGATCCCGACCGCGTCCGGGCTCCGGGACTGAGGGGAGGACTGATGAGAGTCGCAGTTCTCGGCGCCGGAGCGATCGGCGCGTACGTCGGAGCGGCCCTGCACCGCGGCGGCACCGAGGTCCACCTGGTCGCCCGCGGCGCCCACCTCGACGCGATCCGGACCAACGGCGTGCAGGTCCACAGCCCGCGCGGCGACTGGCTGGCCCGTACTCCGGCCACCGACGACCCCGCGGAGATCGGCCCGGTCGACTTCGTCTTCCTCGGCCTCAAGGCCAACTCGTACGCCTCCTGCGGGCCGCTGCTGGAACCGCTGCTGCACGAGAAGACGGCGGTGATCGCGGCGCAGAACGGCATCCCGTGGTGGTACTTCCACGGCCTGTCCGGCCCGTACGAGGGGCACCGGATCGAGTCGGTCGATCCCGGCGGTGCCGTGACCCGGGTGATCCCGCTGGAGCGGGCGATCGGCTGCGTCGTCTACTGCTCGACCGAGCTGGAAGGGCCCGGCGTGGTCCGGCACCTGGAGGGCACCAGGTTCTCGATCGGCGAGCCGGTCGGCGGTCAGAGCGAGCGCTGCCGGGAGTTCAGCCAGGCGATGGTCGCGGGCGGGTTGAAGTGCCCGGTCGAGAACGACGTGCGCAACGACATCTGGATCAAGCTGCTCGGCAACGCCGCCTTCAACCCGATCAGCGCGCTGGCCCGGGCCACGATGGTGGAGATCGCCCAGCACCAGGGCACCCGGGCGATGATCCGGCTGATGATGGAGGAGACGCTGGAGATCGCCCGCGCGGTCGGCAGCAGCCCCGACATCTCGGTCGACAAACGCATCGACGGCGCCGAACGGGTCGGCGAGCACAAGACGTCGATGCTGCAGGATCTGGAGAAGGACAAGCCGCTCGAGCTGGACGTGATTCTGGCCGCGGTGGTCGAGCTCGCCGACCTGACCGGCACCCCCGCGCCGACGCTGCGTGCCGTGCACGCGGTCGCCGATCTGCTGTCCAGCAAGGTCGGTATGTCGACAGAGAAGCTCGCGCACGCGCCGACGTCCGGCCGTGCGAAGCCGCTCGGCTCGGTGCCGGCCGGCAGCACCCCCTAGCCAGGAGGGTCCGGAGGAGAGCCCCTGCCGACAGCCCTCCGGGCCCACCTGTTCCACCCGCTGCGCCCGAAGGACACCGCGAGGTCCTTCGGGCGCAGTGTTCTGCCGCCGGTAGGAACCGGTGTGCGGCCGGCTGAAAACCGATGGTCCTCGGCCGGCGCGGTGGCTAAGGTCCGCAGTACCTTCCCAGGATCTCGAGGAGTTGGGCATGCCCGGTCGCTCGCGCACGCGTTGACGCAACCTTGTCATCGCGTGCTGCCCGTTCCGGTGGCACAGCGGCCCTTTCCTGCCTGCGGCCCGACGCGTTTCCGCGTGGGCCCGGCAGCGGCACCACGCCGGCGACCCGAAGGAATTCTCCGTGCCACACCTGCCTGCGGCCTGTCCGCCGAACCTGTGGACCGACCGTGACTTCGTCAAACTCTGGATCGGCCACACCGCCTCGCAGTTCGGGGCGCAGACTGCTCAGTTCACCCTGCCGCTCGTCGCACTCATCGCGCTCGGCGGAGGAGCGGCCGAGCTGGGCGGCCTCCGCGCTGCGCAGCAGGTGCCGATCCTGCTCTGCTCACTCTTCGTCGGTGTGCTGGTCGATCGACTCAGCACCCGCACGCTGATGGTGTACGCCGACCTCGCGCGCGCCCTCGCACTGGCGGCCGTCCCGGTGGCGTTCCTGCTGGACGCGCTCGGCCTGCCGCTGCTGTCCCTGATCGCGTTCCTGGTCGGTGTCTTCACGGTCTTCTTCGACGTGGCGTACCAAGCCTGTCTGCCGCGCTTGGTGCAGCGCGGACAGCTGGCTCAGGGCAACAGCCTGCTGGAGAGCAGCAGGTCCGCGACTCAGATCTGCGGGCCGGCGCTGGGTGGCGGCCTGGTCGCGTTGCTCACAGCGCCCCTTGCCCTCGCCGCCGGCGCTGTCTTCTTCATCCTGTCGTTCGCGTCGATCCGCCGGATCCGCCGACCGGATCCGCCGGCCGAGTACGAGTCGCACTCGGCCGGGATGTTGCCGGAGATCAAGGCCGGTCTTCGGCTGGTGCTCCACGACCGCGCACTGCGGGCGATCGGGCTCGCTTCCGCCACCCACCACTTCTTCTTCGCTGCGTTGATGACCACTTACCTGGTGTTCCTGACGACAGTCCTGCGGTTGCCCAGCGGCGTACTGGGGCTGGTCCTGGCCGCGCTCGGTCCGGGCGCGTTGCTCGGCGCCGTGTTCTCCGCCAAGCTGCCGAGACTTGTCGGGTACGGGCCGGTCATGGTGGTCGCCGCGCTGGCAGCCGACCTGGTGCTGCTGTGCGTGCCAGCTCTGCGTGGCGCCGGTGCCGCCACCGTCGTCGTCCTGATGGTGGTCAACGTCGCCTTCGGTGCCCTCAGCCAGCTGGTCGACGTTTCCGCCACGGCAGTCCGGCAAGCGGTCGTGCCCATCCGCTCCCAAGGTCGCGTCGTCGCCACTCTCAACTTCGTCGGCATGGGGTTGACGCCGCTCGGCTCGGTGCTCGCAGGCGTACTGGCCGGACCGCTGGGAATCCGGACCGTACTCCTGCTCAGTGTGAGCGGCATGTTTCTGTCCCCACTGTGCCTGGCGCTGTCCCCGTTGAGACGCCTTGGCAGAACGTTGCCGGGCGAGACGTGAGCAGCTGCACCGACGGGCCGGCCGCCTCCGGTGACTCAGCTCTCGACGGGTCCTAGGGAGAGATCGGGAACGAAGTGTGCGGTCGGGTCGGCCATGGTTTCGAGCTCCAGGACAACGAGGTCGTTGTCGCCGGATCGGATGAGCGGGGCGGGGACGTAGAGCGTGTGCTGAGGGCCGCGGTGCCAGTAGCGGCCCAGGCAGAAGCCGTTCACCCAGGCGATTCCCTTGCCCCAGGCATCGGTGCCGAGGAAGTGGTCGACCGGGTGCTCGGCGGCGAAGGACGTTCGCCAGGCGGTAGGACCGACGCCCGGTCCGGTGGCCGGCGCCGCGGAGTCCCACAGCGCCGGTACGGCGTCCAGGTCGATCGTCCAGGCCGACCAGTCGGTGAGCAGATCCGGGCCGAGCTGGACGTCGCCGAGCAGCCCTTTCACCTCGCCGATGCGAGGGCCGTAGTTCACCCGGCCCTGGTCCTCGACGACGATCTCCAGCCGGCCGCGTCCACGGGGCAGCATGAGCGCACGGTCCCGGTGGTCCCGTTCCAGCACGCCGACCGGGTCGCCGTCGAGGAACACCAGCGCACGGTCGCGCACCTCGCCGATGCTCAGCAGCACAGGTCCGTCGCCGTCGAGCTCGGTCCGGAACAGCGCCAGCCGGGCCCCGAGATCGTCGAGCGTCGGCATCGTTGCGTGCCGGCTCGCCGGACCCCACACCGCGGGATCAGTCAGCAACCGGACGGGCTCACCCAACGGCACGCTGAACTGAGGTGCCGGTGCCGCAACAGCGGGCGGAGCCTCGGCGGACACCGTCGAGTACCGCGACAGCACCTCGCGGAAGGCGTGGTACTTCGCCGTCGGCCGGCCCGCCTCGTCCAGCGGCGCGTCGTAGTCGTACGACGTGACCGTCGGCCGGAAGACGCCTTTGTCGTCGGCCCCGCTGGTCAGCCCGAAGTTGGTGCCGCCGTGGAACATGTAGATGTTCACCGACGCCCCGGCCGCCAGCAGCGCGTCGAGCTCCCGCGCGGCGTCCTCGACGCTGGTCGTGTGGTGCGGTCCACCCCAGTGGTCGAACCACCCGTCCCAGAACTCCATGCACATCAACGGCCCGGTCGGCTGGTGCTCCCGCAAGGTCGCCAGCCGCTCGGCGCTGCGTGACCCGAACGACCCCGTGCGCAGGACGCCGTCCAGACCGCCGGCCGCCAGCATCTCCCCGGTCGGCTGGTCGACGGTCACCAGCGGCACCGTGATGCCGGCCTTCCGGATCATCCCGGCCACGGCTTCCAGGTACTCGGGGTCGTTGCCGAAGGCGCCGTACTCGTTCTCGACCTGGAGGAGCAGCACCGGCCCGCCCTGGTCGACCTGGAGCGGCCGGACGAGGTCGAGCACCTGCTCGAGGTACTGCTCGACCGCCGCCAGGAACCGAGGCTCGTACCGGCGGACCCCCACGCCCGGCTCCTGGAAGAGCCAGGCGGGGAGGCCACCGTTGTCCCACTCCGCGCAGATGTACGGACCCGGCCGCACGATGGCGTACAGCCCGGCCGCCGCGACCTGTTCCAGGAACCGGCCGAGGTCGAGCATGCCGTCGGTGTCGAAGACGCCACGCCGTGGACTGTGCGCGTTCCACGGCACGTAGGTCTCGATGGTGTTGAGCCCCATCCGGCGCGCCTTGTCGATCCGGTCCGCCCACAGGTCGGGGTGCACCCGGAAGTAGTGCAGTGCCCCGGACAGGATCCGGAACGGCTCGCCGTCGAGCAGGAAATCGGACTCACCGATCGCGAAGTCGGACATTCTTCTCTTTCTGCCGGGGGACCGGCGTCTGGTGTGCAGAGGGCGGCGTCAGCCGTTGGTCTGGAAGCCCTGCTGGTTGCCGTACGTCACCAGCGCGTCCTGCCAGGCCTTGAGCCCGGGATCCAGGTCGGACTTCGCCTGGTACGCCTTGCCGACGGTGTCGCCGAAGATGCTGTTGGCGTACAGCTGGAACGGCAGGTAGCTCCAGTCCTTGACCACCGTGCCGGCCGCCGCAGTCAGCACCTGGTTGACCGGCTGCCCGCCGAAGTACGCGCTCTTCTTGTCCACGAACGCCGGGTCCTTGAGATCGGCGACGGTCGACGGGAAGCCGCCGCTGGCCAGGAACGGCTTGACGCCCTCGCCGTGGTTGAGCCAGCGGACGAACGCCGCCGCCAGCGCCGGGTTCGCGCTCTGCTTGAGCACGGCCTGGGCGCTGCCGCCGTTCTCCGCGGTGGCCGGCTGTCCGTCGTACGTCGGCAGCGGGGCGACCCGCCACTTGCCCGCGCCGGCCTTCACCGACGACTCCAGCACGCCGGGCATCCAGGCGCCGATCGGCAGCGTCGCGATGGTGCCGTCGCCGAGGGCCTTGAACCACTCGTCGGACCAGCCGGGAATGCTCGCCACCAGGCCACCGGTGACCAGCTGGTTCCAGGTGCCGGTCCACTTCTTGGTGCCCTCGTCGGCCAGGTTGATCGTGACGTTCTTGCCGTCGGTGCCGAACGGCTTGCCGCCCGCCTGCCAGATCATGCTGGTGGCGAAGCCGGCGTCACCGGTGTCGTTGGTGATGTACTTCTTCGGGTCCGCCTGGTGCAGCTTCTTGCCGGCGGCAATGAACTCGTCCCAGGTCTTCGGCACGGTCAGGCCGTACTTGTCGAAGACTTCCTTGTTGTAGAACAGCGCCATCGGCCCGGAGTCCTGCGGCAGCCCGTACAGGCCGTCGCCGGCGTGCACGGCGGACCAGGTCGACGCGGTGTAGGCGGACTCGAGACTGTCGAAGCCGTACTGGCGCAGGTCGACCAGCGAGCCGGGCAGGGCGAACTGGGGCAGCGCCTGGTACTCGATCTGCGCGACGTCGGGCGCTCCGGAGCCGGCCTTGATCACGTTCTGCAGCTTGGTGTAGTGGTCGTTGCCGGTTCCGGCGTTGACGTAGTTGACCTTGACGTTCGGGTACTGCTTCTCGAACGCCTTCACCTGCGCCTCGGCGGACGGCGTCCAGCTCCAGTAGGTGATGGTGCCGCCCTTGGTCAGTGCCTCGTCGACCGCCTGGGCCGAGCCCTGCGGCTGGCTGCTGCTGTCGGTCTGGTCCGATCCTCCGCACGCGGCCAGCAGGACCGACGCGGCGGTGACGGCAGCGGCGGCGAGCATGAACCGCCTCGCGCCGCGCCGATGAGTGGTGCTCATGACGGTGTTCCTCTCGTTGTTCGACAACTTGTCCGTGTTCATCGCTACGAGCGCGTCCACTGCTGGTTCGTCTCGCCGTTGCAGAACCACACGTCGACCGGCGTCCCGTTGCCGGTGCCGGCGCCGGCGGCGTCGAGGCAGAGCTCGGGGTGGGCGACGCTGCTGACCGACAGGTCCTCGTTGAGCTGCCAGGCCTGGGTGGAGGCTCCGGTGCAGTCGGTGATGACGGCCGGGCTGCCGGCGCTCGATCCGTCGCCGCCGATGGTCAGGCACTTGGTGCCGTAGACGGTGAGCTGCCGGTCGGCGGTCAGGTTCCACGACTGGTTGCCGCCGCCGTTGCAGTCCCACAGGTCCAGCGCGGTCCCGTTGGTGGTGGAGAACCCCGGGACGTCGACGCACCGGCCGCTCGCCACGCCGCGCAGGACCTCACCGGGCGGGGCCGGTGGCAGGTCGTTCACCGGCTCGTCCTTCTGCAGGCCCCATCCCCACTGCAGCTGCGCCAGGCCGGACTCGCTGGTGACCTCGAGGTCGTGCTCGCCGACGAGCGTCGTCAGCGAGTACGCGTCGCCGGTCCGCAGGCCGGGCCAGTAGACGACGCCCATGCCGAGCTCCCGCGCGGTCTGGGTGAGCGCACCGAAGTACGACGTGTAGACGTTGCCCTCGTGGTTGCCGTAGTTCAGGCCGGTCGTCATCGGCGCACCGGCTTCGTCGATGATCGTGCGGGAACCGTAGGCGCCGATCCGCGGCCGCAGGTTCGCCAGCCACTCGGCCTCGGTGGTGGCGTCGTCCCAGAAGCCGTAGAAGTGCAGGGACAGCAGAGTGCCCTTCAGTTCCCGGGCCGCGCCGACGCCGGTGACGTCGTCGTTGTAGCCGGTGCCGGAGATGACGACCCGGCCGCGCGGGACGTCGCGGTGCTCCGCCAGCCACGACGAGGTGAGCGAGACCCACTCGTCGAGCGAGTAGCCGAACGGCTCGTTCATCGGCTCGAAGTACACCCGTGGGTTGGTCCGGTACGCCGCGACCGCGGTGTCCCACATCGCGTCGAAGGCCGCCCGGTCGTCGACCCGGCCGTCCTTCGCGTCGTGGGCCTCCCAGTAGCTGAGGATCACCTTGAACCCCTGCCGGGTGGCCGCGTCGATCGCGCCCCGGTACGACGCCCACCAGGCGGTGCCGACGCTGGACGGGTTGATCGGCAGCCGGACGGTGTTCGCGCCCAGCTCGCGGCGGAACTCGCCGACGATGCCGGTCGCCCGGCGGTAGGTGGCCGGATAGTCGTCAGCGGTGCTCAGACCGGACGGCACGACCTCGTCCGAGGCGTAGTTGTCGCGGGGGTCGGCCCAGTTCACGCCGCGGAACTCGCTGGTGTTCTTCTGGGCGGTGGAAGTGTCGGTGGTCGGTGCGGCCGTGGCGGCCGCCGCCGTGGTGGATCGGGCGGTGGCGGGAACGGCCAGTGCCGCGGTCACCAGGACCACCGCGGCGACGGCGATCCGCCGGGCTGTTGTTTTCATGGGCTCCCTTTCACTGCTTGACGCTGCCCGCGGTCAGGCCGGACTGCCAGAACCGCTGGAGAAGGAGGAAGGCGACGACGAGGGGCACGATGGTCAGCAACGACCCCGTGATCACCAGGTTGTAGATCGGGCGGGCCCCGACGCCGGTCGCCTGGTTGCTCCACTGGGTGAGCCCGACGGTCAGCGGGTAGAGGCTGGGCTTGCTGAGCATGATCAGCGGCAGGAAGTAGTTGTTCCAGGTCGACACCACCGCGAACAGCAGCACGGTCACGATGCCCGGGGCAAGCAACCGCAGCGCGACGGTGCAGAAGATCCGGATCTCGCCGGCGCCGTCGATCCGGGCCGCTTCCAGCAGGTCGGGCGGGACCGCCTCACCGGCGTACACCCACATCAGGTACAGGCCGAACGGGCTGACCAGCGACGGGATGATGATCGCCCACACCGTGTTCGTCAGCCCGAGGTCGGAGAACATCAGGAACGTCGGTACGGCCAGTGCCGTGCCCGGTACGGCGACCGCGCCGAGCAGGACGGCGAAGACGATCCGCCGGCCCGCGAAGTTGTACCTGGCCAGACCGTAGCCCGCCGCGGTCGACAGCAGGGTCGCCCCGCCGGCGCCGACCACGACGTACAGCAGCGTGTTGCCGAGCCAGCGGACGAAGATGCCGCCGTCGTAGGTCAGCGTGTCCTTGATGTTGGCGAACAGCGCGAAGTGGTCGCCGAACCACAGGCCCGGGCTGGAGAGCAGGTCGGCCTGCGTCTTGGTTGCGCTGAGCACCAACCAGACCAGCGGGACCAGGGTGTAGATCAGGTACAGCACCATGATGCCGGTCAGCAGCGGCGAACGCCGGGGCCGCAGCGGCGACGTCGTCGTACTCACAGCGCCTCCCGGGAGCCACGCAGCTGGACGACGTACGCGATCACCGCCGTGATCAGGCCCATCACCAGGGCGACCGTCGCGGAGTAGTTGAACTGCTGGCCCGCGAAGGACAGGTTGTAGGCGTACATGTTCGGGGTGAGGTAGGTGGTGATCACGTTGGGTGCCAGCGTGCGCAGGATGTTCGGCTCGTTGAACAGCTGGAAGCTGCCGATGATCGAGAAGATGGTGGCGATCACGATCGCGCCGCGCAGGGCCGGCAGCTTGACCGCGAGCACCGTGCGGAACGTGCCGGCGCCGTCGATCGCGGCGGCCTCGTAGAGCTCCTCGGGCACGGTACGCAAGGCCGAGTAGAAGATCAGCATGTTGTAACCCACGAACTCCCAGGTGACGATGTTCGCGATCGACGGCAGCATCCAGCTCTGGCTGAGCGGCTGGATCGCCGAGCCGCCGAACAGGTCGTTGAGGTCGGCGGCGAGGCCGAAGTTGGTGCCGTAGAGGTAGCCCCACAGCAGCACCGCGACGACGCCCGGCACGGCGTACGGCAGGAAGATCACGATCCGGAAGAAGCCGGCCGCGTGCAGCCGGGCGCTGTCGATCGCGAGCGCGGCCAGCAGCGCGAGCACCAGCATCACCGGGACCTGGACGACCAGGAACAGCGCGACCCGGCCGAACGCCTCCCAGAACTTGGCGTCGGCCAGCACGTCGGCGTAGTTGGCCAGGCCGACGAACGTGGTGCCGCCGAAGAACGCCTGCTCGCGGTACAGGCTGAGGTAGAGCGCGTACCCGATCGGCGCCAGGAAGGTCAGCGCGAACACCGCCAGGAACGGGCCGACGAAGATCCAGCCCTTGGTGTCGCGGTGCAGCCAGGCGCGCCGGGGACGCGGTACAGCGGAGTCGGCCATCGCGTCGCCGCCCTCCTTCTGCTCGATCGACGCGCGGAACACGTCGATGTTGACGTCAACATGAATCGCCGCGACGGTAGCGTGTTTACGTCAACATGTCTATGGTTCAGTTCTGACCCGAGAAGAGGTTCGATGGCAGCGGAGGGCACTCCGGTACGGCGTCGCCGTGGCGCGTCGATGGCCGACGTCGCGCGGGTGGCTGGCGTGTCCGGCCAGACCGTGTCCCGGGTCGCGAACGGCCGGCACAACGTCGACGCGGCCACCCGCGACCGGGTGCTCGCCGCGATGCGCGAGGTCGGCTACCGGCCGAACGGCGCGGCCCGGGCGTTGCGCAACGGGCAGTTCCGCAGCATCGGCGTGATCGTCTTCGAGCTGTCCAGCTTCGGCAACACCCGCACCCTGGACGCGATCGCGACCGCCGCCACCACCAGCGGGTACTCCGTGAACCTGCTGCCGGTGCTCGACGCGACCCAGGGAGCGGTGTCGACGGCGTTCACCCGGCTCGGGGAGCAGGCCGTCGACGGCGTCATCATCCTGATCGAGGCGCACCAGCTCGACGAGGCCGAGGTGATGCTGCCGGAAGGGCTACCGGTGGTCGTCGTCGACTCCAGCGCGCACTACGACTACCCGATCGTCGACACCGACCAGGCGCAAGGTGCCCGCCTGGCGACCGAGCACCTGCTCGACCTCGGCCACCGGACCGTCTGGCACCTGGGCGGGCCGCCGTCCTCCTTCGCCGCCGACCGCCGCCTGCGCTCCTGGCAGCAGACCCTGACCGACCGCGGCTGCCCCGTGCCGCCGGTCCTGGTGGGCGACTGGTCTCCCCGCTCCGGCTACGAAACCGGCCTGACGCTGGCCGGCGACCCGGACGTCACCGCGATCTTCGTCGCCAACGACCAGATGGCCCTCGGCCTGCTCCGCGCCCTGCACGAGAAGGGCCGGTCGATCCCCGGCGACATCAGCGTCGTCGGCTTCGACGACACCGCCGAGTCCGCCCACTTCTGGCCACCCCTGACCACCATCCGCCAGTCCTTCGCCGAGGTCGGCCGCCGCAGCGTCGACGCCCTCATCCACGAGATCCACGCCGGCGAACACCACCACCAGCCCGTCGCCGTCCCCACCGAACTGATCATCCGCAACAGCACCGCCCCACCGCGTCGGTGAACCCGGGTCCGGGCTTCTGCTGCCTCGATCGGTTCCGAGCGGCGTGCAGGGGTGGGGTTTTCCGCAGGGCGATGGTCGGGAGGCCCGCAGTCCGGTGGCGGTGCGGCGACGGCTAGCTTCGGGGGATTGAACGAGCTCGACGAAGCGGAGGAGCTGTGGAGGGTTGGGATCCCGAGGCGCCGGGGGTGCTGCGGTTGCCGTCTGGGCGGTTGGTGCGGGGGAGGGGGCTGCGGCACGGGCTGCCGGCTGGGCAGGAGCCGACCTTCGGGGTCTACCTGCTGGGGAAGACGCCGCCGTCGGTCAGCTGGGAGTCGCGGTGGGTTCGGTGGCCGGACTTCAGGCTTCCCGCCGATCACGCAGAGGCGCGCAAGGTTTTGGTTGAGGCGCTGGAGCGGTCGGCCGACGACCGGGTCGAGGTCGCCTGTGGGGGTGGCAAAGGGCGGACCGGTACGGCGCTCGCCTGCCTGGCCGTGCTGGACGGCGTACCGGCGAGTGAGGCGGTCGCGTTCGTTCGTGCCAACTACGACCGGCATGCGGTGGAGACCCCGTGGCAGAAGCGCTTCGTGCGCAACTACGCGAGGTAGGTGGGCCGGCCGGGAAGGACCGGCCCACCTACCGGCGTCAGTTGCGGCCGGAGAGGTCCTCGACGACCTTGAGCAGGGCCGAGTGGTCCAGGGAACCATGGCCCTGGGCGCGGGCGGAAGCCACCAGCTGGGCGACGAGTCCCGTGACCGGCAGGGAGACACCGGCGGCACGGGCGGCGGCGAGCGCGATGCCCATGTCCTTGTGGTGCAGGTCGATCCGGAACCCGGGGGCGAACTCCCGGCCCAGCATCGACGCCGCCTTCAGGTCGAGGATGCGGTTGCCGGCCAGCCCGCCGGCGAGAACCTCCAGGCCGCGTTCACCGTCGACGCCGGAGGCCTCGAGCAGCACGATCGCCTCGCTGACCAGCGAGATGATGCCGGCCACCATCAGCTGGTTCGCGGCCTTGACGGTCTGACCCGCCCCGTGACCCCCGACGTGCACGATGGTCCGGCCGAGATCCTCGAAGATCGGCTTCGCCGCCTCGAACACCTCCGCGTCACCGCCGACCATGATCGACAGCGAGGCCTTGATCGCGCCCTGCTCGCCGCCGCTCACCGGCGCGTCCAGCACCCGTACGCCGCGCTCGGCGCCGGCCCGCGCGACCTCCGCCGAGGTCTCCGGCGCGATCGACGACATGTCGATCAGCAGCACCCCGGCCGTGGCCGACTCCAGGACGCCACCGGACCCGAGGATCACCTCGGCGACCTGCGGCGAGTCGGGCAGCATGGTGATCACCACCTCCGCGCCGGCCACCGCCTCGGCGATCGTCGGCGCGGGTTTGCCGCCGGCCTGCAGCAGCTTGTCCACCGAGGCGGCGACCACGTCGTACCCGGTGACCTGGTGCCCGGCCCGGACCAGGTTGGCCGCCATGTGCGACCCCATGATGCCGAGCCCGATGAATCCGATCTTTGCCATGCCACACGCCTCTCAGACGGGGTCGAGGATCTGCGCCAGGGCGGCGCGCATCAGCTGGGCGGTCTCCGACGGCGTCTTGCCGACCTTCACCCCGACGGCTTCCAGCGCCTCCTGCTTGGCGGCGGCGGTGCCGGACGAGCCGGACACGATCGCGCCCGCGTGGCCCATCGTCTTGCCCTCCGGCGCGGTGAAGCCGGCCACGTAGCCGACCACCGGCTTGGTCACGTACTCCGCGATGAACGCCGCCGCCCGCTCCTCGGCGTCACCGCCGATCTCACCGATCATCACGATCGCGTCGGTCTCGGGGTCGTCCTGGAACGCCCGCAGCGCGTCGATGTGGGTGGTGCCGATGATCGGGTCACCGCCGATGCCGATCGCGGTCGTGAAGCCGTACTCGCGCAGCTCGTACATCATCTGGTACGTCAGCGTGCCGGACTTCGAGACCAGGCCGATCCGGCCCGGACCGGCGATGTCGGCCGGAATGATGCCGGCGTTGGCCCGCCCGGGGCTGATCAGGCCGGGGGAGTTGGGCCCGATGATCCGGGTCCCCGCCGCCTGCGCGTGCGCGAAGAACGCGGCGGTGTCGTGCACCGGCACACCCTCGGTGATCACCACCACCAGCGACAGGCCCGCGTCGACGGCCTCGATCACCGCGCCCTTGACGAAGCGCGGCGGCACGAACACCACCGACACGTCGGCGCCGGTCGACCGCACCGCGTCGGCGCAGGAGCCGTAGACCGGGATCGACCGCTTGGCGAAGTCGACCGACTGGCCGCCCTTGCCCGGCGTCACGCCGCCGACGATGTTGGTGCCGGCGGCAAGCATCCGGGAGGTGTGCTTCTGCCCTTCGGCGCCGGTCATGCCCTGCACGATGACCTTGCTCTGCTCGGTCAGGAAGATCGCCATAGCTCGATGTCCTTTCAGGCCTGCGCGGCCAGCTCGGCGGCGCGGTCGGCGGCGCCGTCCATGGTGTCCACCACGGTGACCAGCGGGTGGTTGGCGCGGCTGAGAATCTTGCGGCCCTCGTCCACGTTGTTGCCGTCCAGCCGGACCACCAGCGGCTTGTTCGCCTGCTTGCCCAGCTGCTCCAGCGCCTGCACGATGCCGTTGGAGACCGCGTCGCACGCGGTGATGCCACCGAAGACGTTCACGAACACGCTCTTCACCTGCGTGTCGCCGAGAATGATGCCGAGTCCGTTGGCCATCACCTCCGCCGAGGCGCCGCCGCCGATGTCGAGGAAGTTGGCCGGCTTCACCCCGCCGTGCGCCTCACCGGCGTACGCGACGACGTCGAGCGTCGACATCACCAGCCCGGCCCCGTTGCCGATGATGCCGACCGAGCCGTCGAGCTTGACGTAGTTGAGGCCCTTGGCCTGCGCCGCGGCCTCCAGCGGATCGGCCGCGGCCTTGTCCTCGAACGCCGCGTGGTCGGGATGCCGGTACGCCGCGTTCTCGTCCAGCGTGACCTTGCCGTCGAGCGCTTCCAGGCTGCCGTCGGCCAGCTTGACCAACGGGTTCACCTCGACCAGCGAGGCGTCCTCGGCGACGAACACCGCCCACAGCCTGCGCACCACGTCCACGGCCCCGGCGGGAAGGCCGGCCGCGGCGACGATCTCGGCGGCCTTCGCGTCGTCGACGCCGACCGCCGGGTCGATCGACACTTTGGCGATCGCGTCCGGGTTGCTGTGCGCGACCTCCTCGATCTCCACGCCGCCCTCGGTGCTGGCGATGCACAGGTAGTCGCGGTTGGCGCGGTCCACCAGGAAGGAGAGGTAGTACTCCTCGGCGATCGCCGCCGCCGGGGCGAGCAGCACCCGGCGGACGGTGTGCCCCTTGATGTCCATCCCGAGGATGTCGCGGGCGCGCTCGGTCGCCTCGGCCGGGTCGGCGGCCAGCTTGACGCCGCCGGCCTTGCCGCGGCCACCGGTCTTCACCTGGGCCTTGACCACCACCCGCCCGCCGAGCGCCTCGGCGGCCGCCGCCGCGTCGGCCGCGTTCTCGATCACCCGGCCGAGGGTGACCGGCACGCCGTGCCGGGCGAAGAGTTCTTTGGCTTGGTACTCCAACAGGTCCACAGGGCAGTCCTCTCCTCACAGCAACGAGCCGGTCGTGATGGCGACTGTATGCTGTATGCATTTTGGATCACAAGGTCCTGGGCTCTGGACAACCGGCGGCGGAGGGGAGTACCACAGTTCCATACGGTATGCAGTAGTCAGGAGGCGACATGAATGACGCGACCACCAGCACGCCTCCCCGGGACGTGCGCGACGTGTACGGCCGCCGGTACCGGATCGGCGAGCACGCTCACGAGCTGACCGGCCACTCCCGCCGATGGCAGTTGTGGGCCGCATGGGCCTGCATGGTCGCCATCAGCCCGCTGCAGTACTCCTTCGGCTCGGCCGCGCTCGGGCTGCAGTCCAGCCGAGCGTGGGGCGCCGCCGAGACGATGTGGCTGCTGGCGCTCTTCGTCGCCTGCCAGGCGCTGGTTGCGATCCCCGCGGCCTGGGCGCACCGGACCCGCCGGGTGTCCCCGACCCAGCTCGTCGTCGGTGGCGGCATCCTCGCCGCAGTCGGCCTGGTGACGCTCGCGCACGCCGACAGCTACCTGGGCGTCGTGCTCGGGTACGCCGTGGTCGGTGGTGCCGGCGCGGGCGTCGTCTACTCCGCCTGCATCACCACGGCCGCCCGCTGGTTCCCCGAGCGACGAACCTCCACGATCGGGTTCGTCACCGGAGGTTTCGCGGTCGGCGCGGTGCCGAGCATCGCGCTGCTGGCGATCTTCGACTCCGCCGGCGGCCTGCGTGTCGTGTTCGACCTGGCCGCGCTGCTGGCGCTGCTCGTCGTCATCGTCGCGGGCGGCCTGCTGAAGGACCCGCCGCGGCACTGGTGGCCCGCCGACATCGACGCGCAGGCCTGGGCGGTGGACCGCAAGCTGAACCGGAGCATCCCGCACAACCTGCCCGCGGTCCGCTACTACCGCCCGGCCGAGGCGATGCGCACCGGCGCGCTGCCGCTGATGTGGCTGACGCTCGCCCTGAGTACGGCGCTGTCGCTGTTCGGCATCGCCTTCGTGGTCAGCTACGCGGTCCAGGCGCAGCTCGGCGCCGCGGTCGCCGGGCTCGCTGCCGGAATGCTTGCCGCCGTCAACGGTCTTGGCCGGTCGTTCGCCGGCACGCTGTCGGACCGGTTCGGCCGGCGCCGGGTGCTCGCGGCCGTGCTGGCGGTGGAGGGCTGCACCCACATCGGCCTGGTGCTGGCCGGCGAGGCCGGAGCGGGCCCGGCGTTCGTGCTGTGCGCGATGTTCGCCGGCCTGGGCGGCGGCGCCTTCTACGCGATCATGGCCAACCTGGTGCTGGAGTTCTTCGGCGAGAACAGCCTGCTCCAGAACCAGGCGATCCTGTACAGCGCCAAGGCGGTCGGCGGCCTGCTCGGCATCGGTGTCGCCGCGAGCCTGGTCGCGGAGGTCGGGTATCGCCCGCTCTTCCTCGCCGCCGGCCTGCTCGGACTGGTCACCGCCCTGACCGTGCGCTTCCTCAAGCAGCCCGGCCGGCCCGCCCTGCCGGTCCGCCCACAACTCGGTACGCCGGTCGCCGGTGCGGTACGGCCGGGCGAATGAGCCGCACGGAAGCCGGGCTGGGCGCCGTACCGGATGCCCAGCCCGGCCCCAGTGAGTTCGTGTGGGTGAAGCGCCCCGATCCCTGCGTGCTGGAGGTCGTCTCGAAGCTGGCCCGGGAACCGTGGACGGATCGCCCGTCCTGCGTGCACCCGGTGCTCGGCTCGATCGCCCGCGCGGTCCACGACCACAGCAGTACGCCAGGCCGCCGGGCGCTGTTGCCGTTGGCGCCCCAGTTCCTCGCTACCGCCCGACCCGGCTTCGAGCTCTCGGCGCGACTGGTCTCCCTGTGCGTCTCGACCGCGCTGACAGCGCCGGGGGAGATGACCAGGGACGAGCGGAACCGGCTGACGCGTAGCCATCGGACCGCACTCCATCTGCTGACGGACCGTGCCGGGGAGCCGCCGGCCGGTCCGGCGCGCTGGTGGCTGCCGGTGCTCGACCGGCTGCGGCTCAGTGAGCCGTTCTACCGGACCTTCGTTGCGACCGAGCACGCCGCCGAGGCGGGTCGGGATCGCCGCGCGTGGCGGCGATCCCGACGTACGGCTCCGGCGGCTCCTACGGCAGTGCCTGGCCGTGGCCTGAGGGCCTCACGGTGCTCGCCGGCCCGGAGCGCCGAGTCCCTCGTGGTCGACGTCGCCGGCACCCCACAGGCCGTGGTCGCGGTCGTCGTCAGGGATCACCACGAGTTCGTGCCGGTGCGGTGCCCGAACCTGCTCCTGCAGCCGGGCGAGGTCGGCGGAGCAGCGGGCCACGTCGTCCATCAGCCGCAGGACGTCGAGGTGCGGGCCGAGCTGCTGCCGCAGGCCCGCCACGGACTTCTCCAGCGCCTGCAGTGCTCGCCGGGTCCGGTCGAGTTCGTCGTGAATGCTCATCGCAGCTCCCCTGATCGTGGTGGTTGCCAGGTGTGTTACGTCAGCATACGGGATACTGCATACAGTCGCCGTGACAGGTTCTGGCGGGGCGCGAACCCTGGACAACGGGTTCGGCGGTGCGATATGACTACGACTACACCATACGGTATGCAATCTACCGACCTGATGATCCGAGCAGGCAGTCCGAGCTTTGCAGCCACGTATGCAGTGTGGCCCGATTCCCAGCCGGGCAGACCGGACCTTCCACCGAGGAGATGACTGCACAGATGGCCCAAACAGTGTCCGAATCGAACACGGTCGCGGGCGCGACCGAGCCGGAGCCGCAGGCCGCCACCATCTCGGGCGGGCACCTGGTGGCCAAGGCTTTGAAGGCCGAGGGGATCGACGTGATCTTCACCCTCTGCGGCGGTCACATCATCGACATCTACGACGGCTGCGTGGACGAGGGCATCGCCGTCGTCGACGTCCGGCACGAGCAGGTCGCCGCGCACGCCGCGGACGGCTACGCCCGGATGACCGGCAAGCCCGGCTGCGCCGTCGTCACCGCCGGCCCCGGCACCACCGACGCCGTCACCGGCGTCGCGAACGCGTTCCGGGCCGAGAGCCCGATGCTGCTGATCGGCGGCCAGGGCGCGCTCAACCAGCACAAGATGGGGTCCCTGCAGGACCTGCCGCACGTCGACATGATGACGCCGATCACCAAGTTCGCCGCCACCGTGCCGCACACCGCGCGAGTGGCCGACATGGTGTCGATGGCGTTCCGTGAGTGCTACAACGGCGCGCCCGGCCCGTCGTTCCTGGAGATCCCGCGCGACATCCTGGACAACTCGGTGCCGGTGGAGGCCGCGACGGTGCCCGAGGCCGGCCGGTACCGCGCGTCGACCAAGAGCATCGGTGACCCGGCGGGCATCGAGGCGCTGGCCGACCTGCTGGCCCGGGCCGAGAAGCCGGTGGTGCTGCTCGGCACCCAGGTCTGGACCTCGCGCGGCAGCGACGCGGCCATCGAGTTCGTCCGCGAGAACAACGTGCCGGCCTTCATGAACGGCTCGGCCCGCGGCACCCTGCCGCCCGGCGACCCGCACCACTTCCACCTGTCCCGGCGGTACGGCTTCAACAACGCCGACCTGATCCTGATCGTCGGCACCCCGTTCGACTTCCGGATGGGCTACGGCCGCCGGCTGCCCCAGGGCGCGACCGTGGTGCAGATCGACATGGACTACCGCACGGTCGGCAAGAACCGCGACATCGACCTCGGTCTGGTCGGCGACCCGGGCGCGATCCTGGCCGCGGTGACCCAGGCGGCCTCGGGCCGGGTCCGGAAGGCCGGCGACCGCAAGGCCTGGTTCGCCGAGCTGCGCGCCGAGGAGGACGCGGCGTACCAGAAGCGGCTGCCCAAGCAGCTGTCGGACGCCAACCCGATCCACCCGCTGCGGCTGGCCCACGAGATCAACGAGTTCCTCACCGAGGACTCGATCTACATCGGCGACGGCGGCGACATCGTCACCTTCTCCGGCGGCGTGGTGCAGCCGAAGTCGCCCGGCCACTGGATGGACCCGGGCCCGCTGGGCACCATCGGCGTCGGCATCCCGTTCGTGATGGCGGCCAAGTACGCGCGGCCGGACAAGGAGGTCGTCGCGCTGTTCGGTGATGGCGCCTTCTCGCTGACCGGGTGGGACTTCGAGACGCTGGTCCGGTTCAACCTGCCGTTCGTCGGCGTGGTCGGCAACAACTCGTCGATGAACCAGATCCGCTACGGCCAGGAAGCCAAGTACGGG
The DNA here is from genome assembly GCF_000024345.1 of Kribbella flavida DSM 17836. Taxonomy (NCBI): domain Bacteria; kingdom Bacillati; phylum Actinomycetota; class Actinomycetes; order Propionibacteriales; family Kribbellaceae; genus Kribbella; species Kribbella flavida. Next base: position 2,241,215 of record NC_013729.1, read on the forward strand.
CACGACCGCGGCCGGATCGGCAACACGCTCGGCGACGTGAAGTACGACGAGTTCGCGAAGATGCTCGGCGGCTACGGCGAGGAGGTCCGCGACCCCAAGGACATCGGGCCGGCCATGCAGCGGGCCCGCGAGTCCGGGCTGCCGTCGCTGATCAACGTGTGGGTCGACCCGGACGCGTACGCGCCCGGAACCATGAACCAAACCATGTACAAGTAGCGATCCCCGGTGTGCGGTCCGCCCCGGCGGGCCGCACGCCCAGTACTGGAGGACCACTATGGGTAAGGCCCTTGAAGGTGTCCGCGTACTCGACATGACCCACGTGCAGTCGGGACCGTCCTGCACCCAGATCCTGGCCTGGCTCGGCGCCGACGTCGTCAAGCTGGAGGCGCCGACCGGTGACATCACCCGGCAGCAGCTGCGCGACCTGCCGGACGTCGACAGCCTGTACTTCACGATGCTGAACTGCAACAAGCGCAGCATCACGCTGAACATGAAGTCCGAGCGGGGCAAGGAGATCTTCACCGACCTGGTGAAGGACGCCGACATCCTGGTGGAGAACTTCGCGCCCGGCGCGATCGACCGGATGGGCTTCACCTGGGACCGGCTGCAGCTGATCAACCCGCAGCTGATCTTCGCCTCCATCAAGGGCTTCGGGCCCGGCCGGTACGAGGACTTCAAGGCCTACGAGGTGGTCGCCCAGGCGATGGGCGGTGCGATGAGCACGACCGGGTTCGAGGACGGCCCGCCGACCGCCACCGGTGCTCAGATCGGTGACTCCGGCACCGGCATCCACCTGGTCGCCGGCATCCTGGCCGCGCTCTACCAGCGCACCGTCACCGGCAAGGGCCAGCGGGTCAGCGTGGCGATGCAGGAGGCCGTGCTGAACCTGACCCGGGTCAAGCTGCGCGACCAGCAGCGGCTCGCGCACGGACCGCTCAAGGAGTACCCGAACCAGGAGTTCGGCGACGCGGTGCCGCGGTCCGGCAACGCCTCCGGCGGCGGCCAGCCGGGCTGGGCCGTGCGGACCGCGCCCGGCGGCCCCAACGACTACATCTACGTGATCGTGCAGCCGCCCGGCTGGGCACCGATCGCGCACCTGATCGGCCGGCCCGAGCTCGCCGACGACCCGGACTGGAGCACGCCGGCCGCGCGGCTCGACAAGCTCGACAAGATGTTCGCGCTGATCGAGCAGTGGACCGCGCAGCACTCCAAGTTCGAGGTGATGGAGAAGCTCAACGCGCTGAACGTGCCGTGCGGCCCGATCCTGTCCACCAAGGAACTGATCGAGGACGAGACGCTGGCCGAGCTCGGCGCGGTGGTCGAGGTCAAGCACCCGGCCCGCGGCAGCTTCAAGACCGTCGGCTGCCCGATCAAGCTGTCCGACTCACCGGTCCAGGTGGAGACCTCACCCGGCCTCGGCGAGCACAACTCCGAGATCTATGGCGGGCTCGGTATCGACACCGCCGAGCTCGAGAAGCTCAAGGCCGCCGGCGTGGTCTGAGCTCGATCGTCGCCGTCCACCCCCAGCACGGCATCCATCCCGCTTTGAGGAGCTTCAGCAATGACTTATGACAAGGCAGTGGTCCAGTCGATCCTCGACCAGGCGCTGGCCGAGGGCCGCAGTTCGCTCAGCGCGCCCGAGGCCAAGCAGGTCGCGGACGCGTACGGCATCCCGACGCCGGGGGAGGGGCTGGCCACCACCGCCGAGGAGGCGGCCTCGCTGGCCGCCGGGATCGGTTTCCCGGTCGTGCTGAAGATCGTCTCGCCGGACATCCTGCACAAGACCGACGCCGGCGGCGTCGTGGTGGGCGTGGACAGCGCCGAGGCCGCCGTCGCGGCGTACGAGCGGATCGTCACCAACGCGAAGGCGTACCAGGCCGACGCGCGGATCAGCGGTGTGCAGGTGCAGAAGATGCTGGTCACCGGCGGTGACGTGCAGGAGGTCATCGTCGGTGCGGTGACCGACCCGACGTTCGGCAAGATCGTCGCCTTCGGTCTCGGCGGGGTGCTGGTCGAGGTGCTGAAGGACGTCACCTTCCGGCTCGCCCCGGTGACCGGTGACGAGGCGCGCTCGATGGTGGACGGGATCAGCGCGCACGAGATGCTGAACGGCGTACGCGGCGCGCAGCCGGTCGACAAGGACGCGCTCGCCGCGGTCATCCAGCAGGTGTCCGACCTGGTGGAGGACTTCCCGCAGTTCGCCGAGGTGGACCTGAACCCGGTGCTGGCCGGGCCGGACGGCGCGACCGCGGTGGACTTCCGGATCATCGTCGACGCCGAGGCCGGCAAGCCGGTCGAGCGCTACAGCCAGGACGAGATCCTGACCGCGATGACCCGGATCATGAAGCCGCGCGCGGTGGCCGTGATCGGCGCCTCGAACGAGGACGGCAAGATCGGCAACTCGGTGATGAAGAACCTGGTGAACGGCGGCTACCAGGGCGAGATCTACCCGATCAACCCCAAGGGCGGCGAGGTGCTCGGGCGCAAGGCGTTCGCCAGCATCACCGACGTGCCGGGTGACGTGGACGTCGCGGTCTTCGCGGTGCCGGCCAAGTTCGTCGGCGGGGCGCTGGAGCAGTGCGGCCAGAAGGGGGTGGCCGGCGCGATCCTGATCCCGTCCGGCTTCGCCGAGACCGGTGAGCAGGAGCTCCAGGACGAGGTCGTCGCGATCGCCAGGAAGCACGGCGTACGGATCCTCGGGCCGAACATCTACGGCTACTACTACCTGCCCGAAAGCCTGTGCGCCACCTTCTGCACGCCGTACGACGTGCGCGGCAGCGTGGCGCTGTCGTCACAGAGCGGAGGCATCGGGATGGCCATTCTCGGCTTCTCCCGGTCCAGCCGGATGGGCGTCTCCGCGATCGTTGGAGTAGGCAACAAGGCCGACATCGACGAGGATGACCTCCTGACGTTCTTCGAGAACGACGACAACACCAACCTGATCGCCATGCACCTGGAGGACCTCAAGGACGGCCGGGCGTTCGCCGAGACGGCGTCGCGGGTGTCCAAGAAGAAGCCGGTCGTCGTGCTGAAGGCCGGCCGGACCGCCATGGGAGCCCGCGCGGCCAGCTCGCACACCGGTGCGCTGGCCGGCAACGACAAGGTCTACGACGACATCCTGCGCCAAAGCGGCGTGGTCCGGGCGCCGGGGCTGAACGAGATGCTCCAGTACGCGCGCGGCATCCCGCTGCTGCCGACGCCGAAGGGCGAGAACGTGCTCATCATCACCGGCGCGGGCGGGTCGGGCGTGCTGCTGTCCGACGCCTGCGTCGACAACGGGCTGCAGCTGATGACGATGCCGGCCGACCTGGACGCGGCGTTCAAGAAGTTCATCCCGCCGTTCGGCGCCTCCGGCAACCCGGTCGACATCACCGGTGGCGAGCCGCCGTCGACGTACCGGAACACGGTCGCGCTCGGGCTGGAGGACGAGCGGATCCACGCGCTGATCCTGGGCTACTGGCACACGATCGTCACCCCGCCGATGGTGTTCGCGAAGCTGGTTGCCGAGGTGGTCGAGCAGTACCGGGCCAAGGGCATCGACAAGCCCGTGGTCGCCTCGCTGTCCGGCGACGTCGAGGTCGAGGAGGCCAGCCAGTACCTGTTCGAGCACGGGGTGGTGGCCTACCCCTACACCACCGAGACGCCGGTCCAGGTGCTCGGCGCGAAGTACCGGTGGGCCCGGAACGCGGGTCCGCTCGGTTCCTGATCGGTCACTTGATCCACCCAGAGGAAAGCGGTGATGCGTTTGGACCGGGGGGAGTGCACGGGGGAGCCGTAAGTCTCGTCAAGCTGGCGTCGATATAAGGAGTCCGCCTTGGACGTCACAAGCAAGACCTCAGGAGTACCCGAAGAGCCGGCGGCAGCCGAAACGACCGAGCGGGTCTGGCGCGCCGGCCGGCTCGAACCGATGCCGATCCGGCCGTTGCCGGCGGCTCCGCCGTCCCTGCACATCCTCGGTCCGACCGTCTTCCTGGTCGCGCTGGGCGTCGGCATGGGTGAGTCCTACATGTGGCCCCGGCTCGTCCTGGTGTTCGGTCCGGACATCCGGTGGCTGTTCCTGGTCGGGGTGACCCTGCAGGCGTTCGTGCTGCTGGAGATGGCCCGGTACGCGATGGCGACCGGGGAGAGCATCTTCTTCGGCGCCGCGCGGGTGTTCAAACCGATGATGTGGTTCTTCTACGTCGCCGCGATCCTGATCTACATCTGGCCGGGTCACCTGTCCGCCGGCGCCTCGGCGTTCGAGGAGGTCAGCGGCATTCCCTGGCAGGCGACAGCGTGCGTGGCCCTGGTGTTCGTCGGGGTGCTGTTCAGCCTGCTCTCGGTGATCTACAACTTCCTGGAGAAGCTGCTCGGGTTCCTGATCGGCCTGCTGGTCGTCGGGACCTCGGTGATCGCGGCCATCGTCGGCAGCTGGGGCGACCTGGCCGACACGCTGTCGGGCATGTTCGCGTTCGGCTACTTCCCGGACAAGGCGCTGTCGGCGGCCTGGTTCCCGATCGTGGTCGGCTCGATCGCGTTCGCCGGCCCGTCCGGCATGCAGCAGATGTGGTACACCCTGCAGCTGCGCGACAGTGGTGCCGCGATGGGGGCGCACATCCCGAAGATCCGCGGTCTGCGGTCGTCCGGCGAGGCCGAGGCGATGCCGTCGCGGGGTTACATGTTCGACACCGAGAACCCCGAGGAGATGGAGAAGTGGAAGGGGTGGCGCAAGTGGGTCACCTTCGACGCGCTGCTGCTCTTCTGGGGCATCACCATGCTGGTCACGATCTCCTTCACGGTGCTCGCGCTGTCGGCGGCCCGGGAGAACCCGAACGTGGGCAGCCTGATCGAGGGCGGTGACCGGGAGGCCGCGCTGGCGGCCATGTCGGACGCGTTCGCCTCGGCCGGCAGCCCGTTCCTGGGCTCGCTGTTCTTCGGCTTCATCGCGCTGATCGGCCTGAACGCGACGCTCGGCCTGTTCGACTCGTTCAGCCGCGGCCAGGCGGACATGACGTACTACTTCGTCCCGGGCGCGAAGCGGTTCTCGATGTCGCGCATCTACGCCGGGTTCCTGTGGGGCGTCATCCTGTTCGGCATCCTGATCCTGCTGTTCGGGCCGGCCGACGGACCGGCGGCGATCCTCGACGTGCTCGCCTTCTTGTCCACCTTCGCGATGGGCGCGTACTGCATCGTGTTGCTCCTGGTGAACAACAAGTTGCTGCCCAAACCGATCCGGCCGGGGCCGTTCCGCAACGCCATCATCGGGTTCGGTGCCGTGTTCTACCTCGGCATGCTGTTCTACAGCCTGATCCGCTTCGGCGTGGTACTGGACTGACATGACCTCGCTCAACGTTCGACAGCTCGTCGAGTTCGCGCTGCCGGCCGCCGCGGTCGGGGTGGCTGCCGGGGTGATCGCCGCGCTGCTGGGCGGTTTCGCCGGTCAGCCCCTCGGCTGGGCCGTGGTCACCGGGCTCGGCCTGGCGGTTCCGCTCGTCGTGTTCGGCGTCGGGTACTCCGCCCTGGTCGGTCTCGGCAAGGCGCCGGCCGGGGTGTTCGCCCCGGCCGCGGTCTACTGGACGATCGGGTTCCCGCTCGCCCTGATGGTGCACGCGATCACGACGGAGTTCGTGGTGACCGGGTCGCCGGGGCTGCCTGAGCAGGTCTGGCAGTTCCTGGCCTTCCGGGCGCTGCTCAGCATGGGATTCGCGATCGGGTTCCTCTGGATGCACGAGCAGCTCGGCCGGTACTGGTGGCCGCGCATCATGGAGCACAACCAGTACGCGCGGCGGACGGTCGAGCAGTACGTCCACCTGGCGCAGTCGATCCAGACCCGCAAGGAGGCGGCCGCCCGGGCCCGCAAGAAGCGCAAGGCCCGGACCGCCTAGCCCGTACAGCTACCACTTCCGCACAAGCACGCCGCCCGCGACTGCTCGTCAGCCGCGGGCGGCGGCGTACCGGCCTGCCCTGCGTGGACCGCCGGAGAGTACTGGAGGCGCACATGACCGTTTCGTTGTCGGCGTGGATCATCACCATCGCCGTCCTGCTGGCCCTGCTGGTGCTGGACTTCCTGATCGTGGCCCGGAAGCCGCACGAACCGTCCCTGCGGGAAGCGACCCTGTGGGTGAGCTTCTACGTCGGCATCGCGCTGCTGTTCGGCGTCGGCCTGACGATTGCCGCGGGCGGTCGGTCCGGCGGCGAGTTCTTCGCCGGCTGGTTGACCGAGTACTCGCTGTCGGTGGACAACCTGTTCGTGTTCATCATCATCATGGGCAAGTTCGCGGTGCCCCGGCAGTACCAGCAGAAGGTGCTGCTGGTCGGGGTCGCGCTCGCGCTGGTGATGCGGGGCATCTTCATCGCCATCGGCGCGGAGGCGATCTCGCACTTCAACTGGGTGTTCTACCTGTTCGGCGCGTTCCTGCTCTACACCGCGTGGAAGCTGGCGACCACGAAGGAAGAGGAGGAGTTCAAGGAGAACGTGGTGCTGACGAAGGTCCGCCGGGTGCTGCCGACCACCGAGACGTACCACGAGGCGAAACTGACCACCCGGGTGGACGGCAAGCGGTTCGCCACTCCGATGCTGATCGTGATGATCGCGATCGGCACCACCGATCTGCTGTTCGCGCTGGACTCGATCCCGGCGATCTTCGGCCTCACCCAGGAGCCGTACCTGGTGTTCACCGCCAACGCCTTCGCGCTGATGGGGCTGCGGCAGCTGTTCTTCCTGATCGGCGGGCTGCTGGACCGGCTGGTGTACCTGTCCTACGGGCTGTCGGTGGTGCTCGGCTTCATCGGCGTCAAGCTGATCCTCGAGGCCCTGCACCACAGCGGCGTCTCCTGGGCGCCGGAGATCCCGATCCTGGTCTCCCTGAGCATCATTCTCGGCACGCTCACGCTCACCGCCGTGCTCAGCCTGGTGAAGTCCTCCCGCGACGCCAAGCTGGACAAGCAGAAGCAGTCCGCCGGCGTCGAGTGACCGACCGCGCACCGCGCCCCGGTGGACCGAGGGTCCGCCGGGGCGCGATCGAGGGAAACGAAGCGGCGGTCCCGGCCGGCTCGGCCGCGGGTTCAGTCCGTTGTGCGACGGCGGCGGGTGGTCGGCTTCTTCTCGGGGAGCGCAGCCGCGGGCGTCTGGCCGGACTGCAGCTCGTGGTAGGCGGTGCGGGTGTGCTCGGTGTGCTCGCGCATGATCTGGGCGGCTTTGTCCTCGTCGCCGTCGCCGATGGCCTTGACCAGGCGAGCGTGCTCGCGCCAGGAGGCGGCGCCGCGGACCGGAGCGACCGGCGTGTAGTACCAGCGGACCCGCCGGTCGACCTGGCCGGCGAAGTCGACCAGGAACCGGTTGCCCGACATCGCGGTGATCATCGCGTGCAGCTCGCCGTTGGTGCGGACCGCGCCGTCGATGTCACCGGCCTCCTGGAACGCGGTCCCGACCTTGCAGAGCTCCTTCAGCTGGGCGACCGCGTCCTTGGACGCGTGCCGGGCGGCCAGTCGCGCCGACTCCGACTCGAGCGCGGCCCGGGCCGCCAGCAGCTGGTCCACCTCGTCCTCGGCGGGCACGTGCACCATCGCGCCGAAACCGGGCCGCAGATCCACCCAGCCCTCGTTGTTCAGCCGCTGCAGCGCTTCGCGGACCGGCTGCCGCGACACCCCGAGCATGCCGGCCAGCTCCACCTCGACAAGGTGCCGGCCGCGCTCCAGGGTGCCGTCGATGATCATCTCGGTCAGGGCCTCGTAGACCGACTCGCGCAGCGGCTGGGGCCGCTTCACGTGCCGTACGCCGGGGGAGTCGGCCGAGGAGTCCGCGCCCGCGCTGAGTGTGGTCATGAGGTCCTTCCCGAACAACGTAATGGCACTTGGTAGACAGTCTACCAAGTGCCAGGTCTGTTGCCGATGCTCGTCGTCGAGCCGGCCGGACCGCCCTGCTCCCGGTGCTCCGGATCCCTGGATCGCGTTCCGCGGGGAGTCCGCCGCCGCGGTCCGGATCCCGGCGCCGGCCGGGGCCGGGCGCCCTGTCCGGAGCACCGTTCGGGGCGTGGGGTCAGGCAGCCGCCGTCTCGCGCACGGGCTGCTGCGACTCCTCGTCGCGCCGGGTGTCGCCGGTCGGCTCCACGTCGACGCCGAGTTCCTGCTGCAGCTCCGGGGCATCCGGGAACTGCGGACGAGCCGCCAGAGCGCCGAACCTACGGGTGAAGATCATTTCTGCCTCTCCGCTCCGGGCTGGCCCGGAGTCTCCTGGTGGGGTGCTCCGGAACCGCGCCGGCTCCGGAGTTGTCAGCCAAATACTGCCTACTGCATACATTCAACCAGCCTGGTGCACCGGCTATGCCCGCATCTCACGTGATCCCGGTTACAGGACGACTGCTCCGGTGTTACGCCGCGGGACACCGGTGCGTGACCTCGGTCACCCTGCGGACTTTCTCTCTGCCCTTCCAGGGTGCTCGCCGTGGCAGGGCCGGGTCAAAGGCTTGCTCGCTATCTCGGCATAGCGCACGACTATCGCGCGGGCGCCGGCGCATAGCTGGAACCCATCAGGTGCACGTCGAGCAGATCGTCCAGAGCGGTGTGCACGCCGGCCTGCCGGGCGACGTCAAGCAGGGCGCGGGCCAGGACGGGCTCGGGGCTGCGCGCGGCGATCACCAGTCCCACGCGGGGTCCGTGCGCGGGGCTCTTGAGTGGCACCACCCGCATCCCCGCCGGTACGCCGAACATGTGCAGCCAGGCGTGCGAGATCACCGTCGACCAGTGGTTGCCGTGCAGGTGGCTGTAGAGCCCGGACACGGTGTCGCTCTCGATCGCCGGCTCGGCGGTCACGCCGTCGTCGGTGAAGTAGCCGTTCATGATCCGGCGGTTGCGCATCTGCGGCGACAGCAGGCACAAGGGCAGCTCCGCCACCTGCGCCCAGGTGGCGACCGGTTGCTCCGCGAGTGGGCTGGTGCCGGGCGTGAGCAGCAGGTAGCGCTCTTCGTACAACGGGGTCTTGCGCACGTTGCCGAGGGTGTCGTCGTCGAGGTACGTCATCGCGACGTCCAGCTCGAACTCGGCCAGCTTCTGGGTGATGTCGCGCGACGACAGCGACTCCAACGTCACCCGGGCCTGGCTGTGCCGCGCGCAGAAGGGCGTGGTGAGCAGCGAGACCACCGGCATCGCGGTCGGGATCGCGCCCAGCCGGAGGGTTCCGGTCAGCCCGCCGCGCATCACCGACAGCTCGTGCCGCAGGGCGTCGCGCTCGGCGAGGATGCGCTGAGCCCAGAGCAGGACGCGTTCGCCTTCGGGGGTCAGGCCTTCGAACCGGCGACCGCGGCGCACGATCGGCACGTCGAGCTCCTGCTCGAGCTTGCGGATCGCGGCGGACAGCGACGGTTGCGAGACGTAGCAGGCGTCGGCCGCGCGGGCGAAGTGCCGTTCGCGGGCGAGTGAGACGAGGTACTCGAGCTGGCGGAGCAACATGGTCAGCCTCGTTCCTGCGACCGGTGGCCGGAGGAGCGGCGCCGCGTCCGGTAGCCGGCATACCGATCGTCTGTATACATAATCCAGTATTACATGGGCGCAAAGCGGCGTGGAAGGTGCTGGAGAATCGCGTCAGTGCACTGGTCGTATGTGAGGTAGATCACATTCTCGGAGTGTCTCGCGTACGTCCTGCTGTTCGACGTACGGGTGTCAGCCAGTTGGTCGGTGAAAGGAACAGATCATGGACGAGGTCATCTCTGCCGACAGCACGGCGATCGCCTACGACACCTTCGGAGCGGGACCGGCGCTGGTCCTGGTGGCGGGCGCGATGACCGACCGCTCGTACTACGTGCCGCGCGCGACGGTGCTGGCTGAGGTGTTCACCGTGGTCACGTACGACCGGCGGGGCCGGGGTGACTCGGGGGACCAGCCGCAGTACGCGGTCGAGCGGGAGGTGGAGGACCTGGAAGCGGTGCGGATGGCGACCGGCGCGACGTACGGGTACGCCGACTCCTCCGGCGCGATGGTGCTGCTCCGGGCGGCCGCTGCCGGGTCCGCGTTCGATCGGCTCGCGATCATGGAGCCGCCGTTCCGTGTCGACGGTGCGCCGGCGGCGCCGGATCGCTACCTCGAGCGGTTGCAGGAGTTCGTCGCGGCCGGCGATCCCAGCGGCGCGGCCGAGCTGTTCATGGTGGAGGCCGTCGGGCAGCCGCAAGAACAGGTCGACGGGATGAAGTCGATGCCGTTCTGGAAGGGGATGGAAGCGGTGGCACCCACCTTGGTCTACGACGCCCTGCAGCTGGGCGACAGCCAGGTGCCGACCGCGCTGCTCGCGGGGATCGAGCAGCCGACACTCGCGCTGCACAGCACCGCCAGTCCCGAGTGGCTGCAGCGGGCAACTGTCGAGGCTGCTGACGCCCTGCCGAACGCCCGAGTGGCCGCACTGGAAGGCAGCTTCCACGAGGTGCCGCCCGAGGTGCTGCTGACCGCCCTGCGCGAGCACTTCCTCGGGTAGGTGCCACGGGCCCCCAGGTCACGTGGCGGCGCGTCAGCCGCCGGAGGGGCGAACCAGGGTGGGATGCGCTGCGGCGGCCTCGTCGAAGGCGGCGAGTACCTCGGGCGGGACCTCGACGTGGTCGATGAAGTTCCGCCCGCGCGGACCGTAGCCGTCGATGTCGTCGCGCAGCCGGCGGATCTCGCCCAGCAGCAAGGAGACGAACCGTTCGCGCGCCCAGATCGGGGGACCGCCAGGACCCGCACCGACAGCGTCGTCGCCGATCCAGGGGATCAGCGGCGCGAAGCTGGTCAGCGCCGTGCCCGGCCGGTCACGGAACGACCGCTCGAACGCGGCATGGGTGCGCCGCTGCATGGTCGGATCCTGCACCAGCACCAGCCGGTACGCCGTACTGTCGTGGTCGAGCAGCCGTCGGGTGAACGCCGCGTTCTCGCCGCAGTTGGTCGAGTCGTCCTCGACCGTCACGGCCGCGGGGTCCACGCCGTACCGGTGCAACAGGTCGCGGAAGATGTGCGACTCGGGGCGGTGCCCCGCGGGGATCGGCAGGCCGCGGCGTTCGACCGCGTGGACGAGGTGGTGAGTGGAGTGCCCGAGGCCGCCGCTGACCAGGATCCGCGCAGCGGCGCCGCGGTGGTACGCCTGCGCGACGACCTCGACCGACTCGACGACGGCGCTGCCCATCAGGACGAGCAGATCAGCGGGTCCGGCGAGCTCGGCGACGTCCCGTCGCGCGAGGTAGCGGGACATCACCTGCAGAGCTTCGTCCAGCGGCACCGGACCAGTGTCGCTCAGTCGATGGTCAGGACCAGCCTGCCGTCGGCGGCCAGCCCGCGAGCTGGGGCCAGGCGCTCGGTGTCACGGCGCGCCGGGCCCGCTCGACTGATGCCCCCTCCGCCTGATCTGGCGGGGACAGCCCCGACGCGGCTTTCGGTGCGGCCGTAAAGATTCCGTCAACGGCAGCTGACAAGCTCTGGGCATCAGCTCAACCGGCTCCGAAAGGCACCTCCGATGCGCAAGCTCAAGATCCAGACCCAGACCACCGTCGACGGCTTCATGGGCGCCCCGAACGGCGAGATGGACTGGCTGCAGTTTCCCTGGACCGACGACCTCAGCGCGCACATCAACGCGCTCACCAAGTCGGTCGACACCATCGTGCTCGGCCGCAAGCTCGCCGAGGGTTTCATCCCGGCCTGGGCGGCCGGTCCGGAGCACGAGGAGCAGGAGTCGATCGACTGGATGAACAACACCCCCAAGGTGGTCGTCTCGAACAGCCTCGCCGAGTCGCCCTGGGACAACGCGACCGTGGCCGGCGGCGACCTGGCCACGATCATCACCGAGCTGAAGAACCAGCCCGGCGGCGACCTGATCGCCTACGGCGGCGCCACCCTCGTTTCCGCGCTGATCGCCGAGGGGCTCGCCGACGACATCCACCTTTTCGTCAACCCCACCGCGATCGGCACCGGCCTGCCCGTCTTCCCGGCCACCACCGTCCCGCTCGAGCTCGCCGCCGCGACCCCGTTCGAGTGCGGCATCACGGAGCTGCACTACGTTCCGCGCAAGCCCTGACACTCGGCTTCGGGCGTCAGGAAGTCCCGGGCTGGAAGGCCAACGGCGTCATCATGTCGCCGTTGGCCGAGTACCCGACGCTGCCTCCGCGGACACCGGCAACGAGGATCACGCCGCAGTCCCAGGCGCGCAACTGCCGCGGTCAGCTGATTCGTTCGCGGACGGCAGGGGCGAAGGGACTCCAGAGGAACCAGGTCGGGAGGGCGCGGACGAGCCAGGGCGGGCCGGTCAGTTCGATGCTGCCTGCCGCAGTCGCCTGGGAGAGCGTGACGATGCCGGAGAAGACGCGCATCAGGGCGACCGGCTCGGTGGTCACCACGACGTCCGAGGCGAATCCCGGGTGCTCGGTGCAGACCGAAGCCTGCTGCCGGTCGAGGACAAGCCAGATCCGGGTCGGGTCGGCGCCGCGGTAGTCGAACTCGACGCTGACCCGCTGCCCGGGCAGTGCCTGCTGGTCGATCCGTCGCGACATCCACCAGGTCAGCGTGATCGGGTCGACCTCGCGAGGCTCCGGCTCGGCGAACATCCACCGCACGGCCCACTCGCCGATCGCCATGATCACGCCCTCCAGGTCGCGGCCGGCCGGCGTGAGCTGGTACTCGTGGCCGCGGGCAACGGGGACTCGCTCCAGCACACCTTTGCGTTCCAGGTGCAGAAGGCGCTGTTTGAGCAGGGTGCGGGAGATGCCGGGCAGGCCGCGGTCGATGTCGTTGAACCGCCGGCTGCCGAGCACCAGTTCCCGCACGATCAGCGGCATCCAGCGGTCCGCCAGCACCGCGCTGGCGAGCGCCACCGGGCAGTACTGGGCGTACTCACGCATGGCTCATTGTGCGCCCGGTCCAGGATCCGTACCAGCGAAGTCCAGAACCTGTACTAGGCGCCACCCGCCGCCGCTGCTCAGCTGGAACCCTCACCAAGAGGGGGACACCATGACTGTCAGTTTCGACCCGATCGGGTTCAAGCGGACCACCCGGGCCCAGTGGGAGCAGGCCGCCGAGGCCTGGCACCGGTGGGGACCGGCCATCGAGGACTGGCTCGGCGAGGCCACCGCCACCATGCTGCGCGCGGCCGACGTCGGCGAGGGAGACCGCGTTCTCGACGTCGCCGCCGGCGCGGGAGGGCAGACGCTGGCCGCGGCGCGGCTCGTAGGTCCCAACGGCCACGTGCTGGCCACGGACATCTCACCGGCCCTGCTCGCGTACGCGGCCCGCGTCGCAGCCGAGGCCGGGGTGTCGACGGTCGAGACGCTGGAGGCGGACGGCGAGGACCTGTCGGAGCTCGCCGCGGGCACGTTCGACGCGGCGATCTCCCGGGTCGGCCTGATCTACTTTCCGGACCAGCACGCCGCGTTGCGCGGTATCCACCGGGCGCTCCGTCCCGGCGGCCGCTGCTCCGCCGTGGTCTACTCCACCCCGGACCGCAACGCCTTCTTCTCGATCCCCGTCGGCATCATCCGCCGCCGGGCCGACCTACCGCCCCCGCTTCCGGGGCAGCCGGGTCCGTTCAGCCTTGGTGGGCCCGGCGTCGCCGAGCAGGTGTTCGCCGAGGCAGGCTTTTACGACATCACCGTCACGACAGTCCCGTCACCGGTGCGCATGCCGACCGCCGCCGAGTGTGTCCGCTTCGAACGCGAGTCCTTCGGCGCGCTGCACCAGATGCTCTCCGGCCTCGACGAGCCGGGGCGAGCCGCTGCCTGGCAGGAAATCACCGAAGAGCTCTCCCGGTTCGAAGCCCCCACCGGCTTCACCGGCCCGTGCGAGATGCTCGTGGTCACCGGAACCCGCTGAGCGCAGGTCGTCGAAGTCGCCGCTAAACCGAATGCGGCGCTGGGCGCGTCTATGAAGCATGCCCCCTGGAGCGCGGGACCACTTCGTCGAGTTCGTCGTCGCCCGGCAGAGCCGTTGGCTGCGCACGGCGTACTTGCTGTGCAACGACCGGCAGTTGGCCGAGGACGTCGTGCAGCAGAGTTTGGAGAAGTTGTACGTGGTCTGGCCCAAGGTGGTCGCGGCGGACAGCCCGGACGCGTACGTGCGCAAGACGATTCTCAACGTCTACCTGAGCGAGACCAGGCGGATGTGGCGCCGGCGGGAGCGGTCGAGCGACGACCCGACGGCCGGCGCTGTGGAAACGGTCGACGCGTCGCTGGACGACCGGATCGATCTGGCGCGGGCGCTGAGCCGGCTGCCCAGACGGCAGCGCATGGTGCTGATCCTCCGGTTCGCGGAGGACCTGAGCGTGACCGAGACGGCGGCGGTGATGGGCTGCGCCGAGGGAACGGTCAAGGCGCACACGGCCGCGGCGCTCCGGGCGTTGCGGAAGACGATCGAGTTCGAGCTGCAGGGGGTTGGCCGATGACCGACGACAAGGAATTCGAGGCACAGATGCGATCACTTTTCCACCGCGACCGGGGCGAGACCCCGAGCGAGCTGCCACTGGACGCTGTCCTGCGTGGTGGCGAGCGGCGGCTGCGTCGCCGGACCACCTTCAAGGTGGTCTCCGTCGCGGCCTGCGCGGTCGTGGCCAGCGGTGCGACGATCTCGGTCGTCGCCGCCTCCACCGGCGGCGGTAAGACGCCGGCGCCGGCCAGCACCCCCACCGTCGCCGTGCCGGTGACGAACCCGCCGCCCCCCGCGACGCCGTCGCGCTGGCCCGGGGAGCCGTCGGCAACACCTACCCGGGTGCAGCGGCCGCCGGCGACCCCGTCACAGTCGCCCGGCGAGCCGTCGGCAACGCCTACCCGGGTGCAGCGGCCGCCGGCCACGCCGTCGCAGTCGCCGGGGGAGCCGTTGGCAACGCCTACCCGGGTGCAGCGGCCGCCGGCGACCCCGTCACAGTCGCCCGGGGAGCCGCAGGCCACGCCGACCCGGACGTCCTGAGCGCCTGACCTCGGTACGCCGCCCAGCGTCAGCTGTCGGCTGGGCGGTCCCGGCCGCTGAGGCAGCGTCGGATCAGGCAGGCCGCCAGGCCGCCGCCTATCCACATCCAGCCGGCGAGCTCCAGGCTCTCCTCGATGGCCACCTCGATCTCGTAGCCGGGACTGCCGCGACCTTGGCCGCCTGCGAAGAGCAGCGGCGTACCGAGTTCCAGCAGGACGGACAGCGCAAGCGTGAGCAGGCCACCGCGGACCAGCGCCCGCTCGGTCAGGTCGGTGTCCTGCGCCACGCGCCAGAGCTGAACGAACAGAATCGCCAGCAGCGGAAGGTAGAACACCGGCCACAGCAGCCGGCCAGCGTGCGGGAACGGTGACGCGAGGCCGCCGACGCGTTCGTGGATCTGGATGAAGTCGTCGAACGACAGGAACGCCACCATCACCGCACAGAAGGTCACAGTGGCATGCCGCACGGAGGCCGCGGCGAGCAGTCCGAGCACCGCGGCCACCGCCGCCTGCGTCGCGACGCCGGCCCAGCCCATCACGCTCTGGTCCTTGTCGGCGTTGAGAATCGCGCTGCGGCCGTCCAACAGCAACGTGTTGACGACGTGGCTGACGGCGAGCAGGCCGGTGAGGGCGACGGAGGCGATCGACACGAAGCGCAGGATGCGCGCGGAGATTTGGCCGTCCGGGACCTGCGGGCCGGTGACCGGCGTGTTCAGGAACGCGCGCACCGGTGATGGCGCCAGCCGGACGAGGCGATCGGTGACGCTCAGCAACCGTCCTCGCACTCGGAGTGTGGCCATCGGTCTCCCTGCACAGCGGGCGCTGGTGTTCAACGCGACAAGGCTTCAGGTACCCGCTGAGAGTGCCGCGAACCGACCGCCGCTCGAGTGCTGCGGCTACACGCTGTAGCCGGAGACCGGTCGGCCCCGGCGAAGCACCGTCAAAGGCGCGTGACCGGGCAGGGGACTTCGCCGGGCAGCGCCGTGTCGCCGCGCAGTGCCTTCAAGGTCTCCAGCTCACGGTCGATGTCTCGGCGCTTGGCCTCGAGCCGCTCGACTTCCTGGGCGAGCAACTGCTCCATGACCCCGGTGCGCTCCTCGGGAGAAGCCTCCAGGCAGGGCAGCAGTTCGTTGATGGTGGCACTGTGCAGCCCGGCGGCGAACAGGTGCTGGATCATGACGACCCGCTCCACCATCGAGCTGTCGAAGTCACGCCACCCGCCGGGGGTGCGCTGAGACCTGATCAGCCCCTGCTCCTCGTAGTACCGCAGGGAGCGGGTGCTGACGCCGCTGGCGTCCGCCAGTTCGCCGATGCGCATGTGACCTCCTGGGGGCTGTCCTCCGGCCTCCATTCTTGCAGTTGACACCAGTGTGAAGTTTCACGATCGAGGGGCATCACCTCAACGAAAGGACGCCCTATGCACTGGCTGCACCTCGGCATCGCCGTCGTCTTCGAGATCGCCGTCGCCGTCTCGGCCGGCAAGGCGCAGGGTTTCACCCGACCCGCCTGGACCACCGCGACGCTGGTCAGCGGCGGCATCGCCACCTACTTTCTCAGCCTGGCGCTGCTGACCTTCGACGTCGGCGTCGGGTACGCGATCTGGACCTCGGTCGCCGGCGTCGGGATCGTCGTACTCGGCGCCCTGCTCTTCGGCCAGCGCCTCGACTGGCGCAAGGCCCTCGGCATCGTCGCCGTCATCGTCGGCGTCGTCGGCCTCCAGCTGAGCGGAGCAGTGTGATGACCCGGAACCCGCATCCCACGGAAGGAACGCGCATGAGCAACGAAACCGTTGTCGCCGGCGCCGATCTCACCGCCCGCAGCGAGCGGGCCCGCGCCTGGCTCGTACTCCTGCTCGCCGGAGCTTTCGAAGTCGGCTACGCCCTCTCCGTCGAAGGCAGCGAGGGCTTCACCGTGCTCTCCTGGTCGCTTGTCGCGGTGGTCTTCTTCCTGCTCACCCTCTTCGCCCTCAGCGTGGCTCTTCGCACCATCGACGTAGGCATCGGGTACGCCGTCTGGGCCGGCATCGGCGCTGTCGGTGCCGCGCTGCTCGGACCTGTCTTCTTCGCGGAGACGCTCACCCCGGTCAAGGCCCTCTGGCTCACCGTGATCATCGCGGGCGTCGTCTGGCTCAAGCTGTCCGACCGGCCGAACGCGGGCAGGGAAGGGACCGGTGATCAATAGCGCCGGGTCAGGAGGCGGACCCGGAGTCGGTGCAGCCGGGGCATCAGGCCGTAGATGACGATCGGTACGGCGATGGTGGCGAGCACGAACGTGCGCAGTACGGGCGTGAGCGTGCTCAGCCAGTCGTCGAGCAGCAGGTTGAGCGCGGTCAGGGTCGGGAAGACCGCGAGCCAGATCATCAGCGCCAACTGGTGCTTGGTCGGTGGGCCGGCAGGACGGGTGGTGGAGTTGGTCACGTCCCCAGCCTGAAGCCCGGTCGGCCGGTCGCCAAGCGGCGTTGCCGTTTGTGGGAATCCGGGGTGGAATGAGGTCCGTGGACGAGACCTCATCGAGCATCGCCGCCGTGCTCGAGCAGGCGGGGCCGCGGCTGAAGCGGTTCCGCGTCCAGCGAGGCATCACCTTGGCCGGCTTGGCGGCAGCAACCGGTATCTCGAAGAGCACACTCTCCCGACTGGAGACCGGCCGGCGCCGACCGACCCTGGAACTTCTGCTCGCGCTCTCGCTCGCCTTCCGGGCTCCGCTCGACGACCTGGTCGGCGCGCCCGAGGTGGGGGACCCGCGCATCCGCCTGAAGCCGGGCCGGGTGAAGGGCCGAACCGTCATCCCACTCACTCGGCAACCCGACGGCATGCAGGTGTGGAAGATCGTCGTCCCGGCCGGCAACGTCATCCCGGAGACACGCGCGCACGACGGGCACGAATGGATTTACGTGCTGTCGGGACACCTGCGGCTGGTGCTCGGCGAGCGGGACTGGGTGCTCGGGGCCGGCGAGATCGCCGAGTTCGACACCCAGGTTCCGCACTGGTTCGGCAGCACCGGCGAGGAGGCGGCCGAGATCCTGAGCATCTTCGCCAGGCCCGGCGAACGCATGACCGTGCGGACCTCAACCTCCGAAATCTGACTGGCGAGCGCCTTGATCGAAGCCTCTGACCTGCCGCAGCCAGCGGGCGCTGATCCGATCGCGCGAGAGTACGTCACCGAGAGCCTGCACCAGGCGATCGCGCCGTGCTGATCATCGGCGGAACGGCAGGGCAGAGTGATGTGCAGGCCAGCCTCCGGCAAGGCAGCAGGACGACATGGCAACCGCCGAAGGGCCGGCCGGAACCTTCGGCGGTGCCATCGAGCAGTTCGTCCGGCGACTAGCGGATCATCGCCTCAGACGACGGCATGAGCGTGTAGCAGATCCTGCCGTCCACGAGCGTCGCGTAGCTGGCCGGGTCCACCCAACCTCGGGCGATCCCGGAGGTCATGTTCCGCAGGGTTTCGGAGACGTCCCATGCGCCGTCGTCCCAACTCGTGCCGTAGTAGCGCTCGGTGTGACCACCGTTGTCGTAGATGTCGACCCAGATCTGGGAAACGATGACGGAGTTGACGAGCCTCCAGCCGGTGTCCACCCTCAGCTCGCGGTGACCTGCCGAGTACAGGTACAGGTATTCCATCCCGCAGTTGCCAACGGTCTGGTTGTTGGTGGAGATCCCGCCATTGGCGATTCGCGCCAAGGCCTCGGCGCCGTAGGTCGACTTGCTCCATCGGGCGTAGTCCTTGGCGGACAGGGAAATCTCCCGGCCGTTGGCGAGCGACAACACGTACTGGTCGCCC
Source organism: Kribbella flavida DSM 17836 (assembly GCF_000024345.1). NCBI lineage: Bacteria > Bacillati > Actinomycetota > Actinomycetes > Propionibacteriales > Kribbellaceae > Kribbella > Kribbella flavida. The sequence goes on from NC_013729.1 coordinate 2,259,877, forward strand.
GACTCGGTCACGGAGAGGACTTGCACGGTCTGCATCTGGCGCTCGATCTTGCGCACCGGGACGCTGTCGTCGGGTGCTGCCGACGCTGCTCCTGGAATCGATGCCACCAGACCTGCCGACAACATCGCCACTGCCGCGATCGCTTTGGTGAAGCGCACTCTGGTCTCCAATTCTGCCCTCGGGGCTCGAACTCGCCGTGGCCCTCCCACAGCAAGGCCCTGCTGTCCCCGTCGCGCGTGATCGACGCGTGACAAGGACGGTAGAACGTGGCGTGTGGTCAGCGCACACTATTCGCCGAGGGTCTAAGTCATGGAGGCCGGCGCCGGCTCCGGTTACGAGGCCGGGCTCATCGGCGAGCTCGTGGCCGGGGTATCGTCCCGGCGTGAGTGTTGACGTGCGTGCCTACGTCCCTGACGACGCGGAAGCGACCTGGGAGTCGTACTTCCGGGCCATTCGCGACACAGCATCGAAGGACTACTCGCCGGCGCAGATCGCCGCGTGGGCGCCGGCATCGGCCGATCTCGTGGAGTGGAACGAACGCCGGTCGGCGGCCCACACCTTCGTCGCGGTGGTGGACGAGCGGGTCGTGGGATTCAGCGACGTCACCGACGACGGTCTGCTCGACATGCTTTTTGTCCACCCGGACGCCGGCGGCCGCGGCGCTGCCCGGGCCCTCGTCGGCGCGGTCGTCGCCAAGGCCCGCGAGCTGGGGCTGGCCGAGCTCCACACGCACGCGAGCCGAACGGCGCGGCCCGCGTTCGAGCGTTTGGGCTTCGAGGTGGAACGGGCCAACGACCAGAACTGGATCCGCGGCGAGAACCTGCCCAACTACGACATGCGCCTGACGCTCGACTATGGCGTGTCTCCCTAGCTCGCCGTCCCGGTTTTGATCAGCAGCGCGTCCCGCGAGCGCTCCCGGAACCCCAGGCCGTAGTACAGGCCGCGCGCCGCGGGATGCCCCGGCGCACCCAGGCAGACGACCGTCGCGTGGGTAGCGCCGGCCTCCTGCGCCAGCCGCATCCCGTGCAGCATCATCGCCCTGGCCAGCCCGAGCCGTCGGTAGGCCGGGTGCGTTCCGACGGGCTCGAACTCGATGGTCTTGTTCACCTCGTCGAACCACATGGTCGCCGAGGACGCCATCGTTGCGTCCGGCGCCTCCACCAGGACGTGCAGGTCGTCGCGGTAGGCCGCCGTCTGCACGCACCCCCCTCGTAGCTCTGCGCCGTGTACGTCGAGGGCGCCCAGGCATCCACATGAGCCCGGACGGCGGCCTCAGGTCCGGCCTCGGCCGCAGTGCGGAACTGAAACCCGGCCGGCAGAACTGGTTGCTCCACGTCGGTGAGGTCCCGCTGGTGGAGCTGAGTCCAGTCGCCCGTCTCGCCGAGCGCTTCTTCGTCCGGTGCATAGCCGTGCGCCGCCCATCGCTCGCGAGCGAACTGCTCGGCGACCGCCGGCAGCACCGTGCGCTCGAGGCCGGCCGCCACCCCGTCGTACCACTCGGTCACCCCGTCGACCAGTTCGACGTGATCAGGCTGAATCTGATAGCTCAGCAAAGCGCCGGTGACCTCTTTCGCATCATGTCGTGCCCGAAGCTGTGTTGGACGTCTCCGTGCTGGGTCACCTAACGTTCGGCGCATGTCAGAACGACGCTCGATCCTCAGCGGCTCGACGTTCGAGGAGCAGATCGGCTACGCCCGCGCCGTGGTCGACGGCGACTGGGTGCACGTGTCCGGAACGACCGGATTCGACTACGCCACCATGACGATCTCGGACGACGTCGTCGAGCAGGCGAAGCAGTGCCTGCGCAACATCGAGGCCGCGCTCACCGCCGCACAGTGCACCTTCGCCGACGTGGTCCGGGTGCGCTGTCTCCTGCCCGACCGAGCCGACTTCGAGCCCTGCTGGCCCACCCTGCGTCGGGCCTTCGGCGAGGTCCGGCCGGCCGCCACGATGCTCGTGTGCGGTCTCGCCGACCCGCGGATGAAGATCGAGATCGAGACGTACGCCCGCCGCCCTGCCGGCTAGCGATCCGCCTTTGGCTAGGACGGCGATCTCGTCCGACGCAGCCAAGATCAGGGCTCGACGTCGGTGGGTTGGTACAGCGGGATGAATCGGATGATCGGCTCCTCGTAAGGATGAGCGGCGCGCACCGCTTTCAGCACCTGGGGTACCGCTGACATCTCGCACTCGGACTCGACGCGCATCTCGGTCCCCTGCATCAAGGTGCCGATCTCACCGTCGAAGGGCTCGGCGCCGGGCATCGGACGCCAGGTTCCCCCCGTCTGCCAGAAGCTGGTGACCCGGTCGTAGCGCCCGATCTGTCCGGCGCCTGCGGATTCCAGCGCCGTCAGGATCGCGGCGACATGATTGTCGGGGACACAGATCTCGACCTTGACTCTCGCCATGCCGGCAGCTTACGACGAGCGGACTCGGCTTCTTGAGTCGCTTGCTGAAGGGAGGGCGGAGCAGTCCGTACGGCGAGTCACGTAGACCGGCCTCCTCGAAGCTGCGTGGTGGCCGTCGAACAGCGTCTCCACCGGCTTGTCTTACGGCGGTTGGAACGCCTGCGCCCGGGGATCGTCGTACAGGGCGACAAGCCGGTCGTACGCCGCGATGGTCGGCCTGCACCTACCATCGCGGTGCCGAGGCTCAGCGAGTGGAGGGCCCGGTCGTTCCTCGGCCGACCAACGTGGACAGGCCGCGGTACCAGTCGCCCTCGGCGATGAACGTGCGGTGTGCGAACGGCGCGTACGACCTGGAGGTGTAGCAGGTGTTGTCGCCGGCCGTGACGTGACCGTTTCCGGTGGGGAAGTCGCAGTGCAGGGTTCCGATGTGCAGCCCGTCGTCGATCATGTGCAGCCGGGCCATTCCCCAGTACCCCTCGGCGAGGTTGGACCTGAACTCGACGCAGGCCCAGTACTCGTAGCCTGACCTGAGCAGGTAGGTCCAGCCGATGACGGTGTTGTGCGACAGCGACTTCACCTCCCCGAACTTGATCGCGGTACCGGCGCCGCATTCGGCGGGAGCCACTCGCGCCGGTGCGGCTACCGACTCGGCACCCTGTGCCGGAGCCGCAGCGGCGGTGGCAGCTCCTCCGGTCACGAGGGCGGCCAGCACAGGGATGGCAAGCAGTGCTTGGTGCAGTCTCATCTTGGCTCCTGACAATCATTGGGACGGACCAACAGACTGCGGAGCTTGAGGCTCACCCGACAACGGTTCTGCAGCAACGTGCAGGCGTCAGTTCCTGCAACGGGGGAGATGCCACGGGCGCTCGGCTCACCTGGAAGGCGGTTGGCGTAGCCCTGCGATGAGCAGGCCGACCAGGCGGCGAGCGTCGTAGCGACGGTTCCTGCCTGCGCCCGCGCAGAGGCCGCCGACGCCGCGCATGAGTTCGGAGGCGTCCTGACCGGAGTGGATTTCGCCCGCGCCGGCAGCAGCGAGTCCTTGCTTGGTGATCACGAAGTCGACGAAAAGGCCGATCCATCGCTCCAGTGCGGCGTACGGCGTCGCGCTGGTCCCGTCGCTGACCGGGTACGGCGACAAGGCTCACCCGCTCGGTCCCGAGGTGGGGCTCGACACGCACGTCGGCATCGTCGGCTCGATCGTCGAGCAAGACCTCACCGACGTCGTCCTCGTGGGGCACAGCTACGCCGGCATGGTCATCTCATCCGCGGCCAACCAGGTCTTGATCGACCTCGCGACGAAGTCGGACAGTGGCTGGCGTGTGCCGCCGCTGCCGGAGATGCCGCGGCCGTTCGGGCTGTTCGGAGTCACGGATCCGGCAGACGTCGCCTGGCTGCGCTCGATGCTGTCGGACCACCCCGTACGTTGCCTCCAGCAACCGGTCCGGCTCGACAACCCGGACGTGCACAAGATCCCTCGGACGCAGATCCACTGCACTGTCGGACCGGACGGCTTCGAACGGCGCCCGGTCCCGGCCGTACAGCCCAACGGCAGCCCCGCCCAGGTGTGGGAACTCGCCACCGGCCACGACTGCATGATCACCATGCCGGCCGAACTCGCCGAACTACTGCTCAAGCTCGGTTGACCGTCCAAGGGTTGTCGACCGCCGTTCGAGCGCGGCATGCTGGCGTGGTCCGAGTAGTGGAGGATCGGCGATCAGGAGAACTGCATGGAGTTGCCACCCGTCGTCACAGCGGAGCAGTGGCAGCAGGCCCGGGATGCGCTGCTGGTCAAGGAGAAGGAGCTCACCCGAGCTCTGGACGCCCTGGCGGCGGAGCGTCGGCGGCTGCCGATGGTGCGCTTCGAGGCCGACTACGTGTTCGCCGGCCAGCAAAGGCGAGCCGGCCTGGCGGATCTCTTCGAAGGACGCCGACAGCTGATCGTCTACCAGATGATGGACCTCGGCCCGGACCGGTACTGCGATGGTTGTTCGAGCTTCGTCGACAACATCGGACACCTCGCCCACCTGAACGCTCGGGACACCACCTTCGCCGTCGTCTCGGACATGCCGGCGGAGCAGCTGTTCTCGTGGCGCCGCCGGATGGGGTGGACGATGCCGTTCTACTCCTCGCGCGGTACGACGTTCGCCGCCGACTGCGGGCTCGACGGCGGCTTCGGGCTCAGCGTGTTCCTGCGCGACGGGGAGCAGGTCTATCGCACCTACTTCACGCAAGCCCGCGGGGTGGACCGGCTCCGCGTCGACCACAACCTGCTCGACCTGACCCCCTACGGCCGGCAGGAGCAGTGGGAGGACTCTCCGCCGGGCTGGCCGCAGGACCCGACGATGAGCTGGATGCGCCACCACGACGAGTACGCCGACCAGCACTGACCCGGGCACCACCCGCAGCAGGCGGCGTACGCACCGCTGATCAGTCCCGGCGGCCCTTCAACCGGCGGCTGACCGCCCGCTCGGCCTCCCGGGTCGCCTCGCGCTCGGCGAGTGCGTGCCGCTTGTCCCAGGTTTTCTTGCCGCGCGCCAGGGCGATCTCGACCTTCGCCCGACCGTCCTTGAAGTAGAGCAGCACCGGGACGATCGTCAACCCGCTCTCGTTGACCTTGCGCTCGATCTTGTCGATCTGCGCCCGGTGCAGCAGCAGCTTCCGCTTGCGGCGGGAGCCGTCGTTGAACCAGCGGGCCTGGGAGTACTGCGGGATGTGCACGCCGTGCAGCCAGATCTCCCGCTCCTCGACAGTCGCGAAGCCGCCGACGAGGGACGCCCTCCCCGCACGGAGCGCCTTCACCTCCGCCCCCTGCAGCACCATCCCAGCCTCCCAGGACTCGCCCAGGTGGTAGTCGTGGGCAGCCTTGCGGTTGCGCGCGATGACGGGGTCGGCCTCGGGCTTCTTCACAGTCCGATTCTGCCCTGCCGGCCGGCGACGGCCGGCAGGCACTCGGCCGCCTCGCATCACCGTCGCAGGGCGGACGTCGCGGCTCGAGCCTGTTCGGCACTCATCGAAATGATGGCCGGCCGCCCACGCTCATGATGTCCTGCCGCTGTGCGCCCGAGTCGAGTCGCTTCCCCGCCGAGCTGCCAAGGAGAACGAGATGTCGATGGACGAACTGACCGACCTGCTCGAGGACCGCTTCGAGGAGCTGGAGCGGTACACCAATCGGTGCTGGCTCACGGTTGGCTGACGTGCCGGTCCGCGAGAACCGGGACAGCTCTCGCGACGGCAGTCCGGGCCAGGACGACCCCATCGCCCGTCTGGTGGACCATGCCCTGCGCGTGGTGCGGCCACGACTGCCGGATCGCCCGAGGCCGAGCTGACGATCCAGGTGAAGGAGTGCCTGCGCTTCCTCGTCATCGCGTCCGAGGCCGGGCAGAGGTTCTTCCCGCTCAGCAAGGCCGTCGACGAGGTCTGGCACGAGCTGATCACCGAGACCCGCGACTACCAGCAGCTGTGTGCCGAACTGCCGACCGGGCGGTTCCTCCACCATGCGGGGATCACGCTCTCGGAGTACGCCGTGGACCGAGCCCGTCACTGGGTCATCTGTACCTTCCTCCGCGAGGAACTCGGAATGACCCTGGCCGAGATCAACCAGCTCGGCCGAACGACGAAACCGTAGCTGAACCGGCGACCGGTGGCGGCGGCTGCCACGGTGACTACCCCGTGAGGCGATCCGCTTCGGCCAGCAGCAGATCGCCGAAGGGCTGAAAGCCAATACTGCAGGCGTAGACGCCGCTGAGGACGCGGTGGATGGTTCCCCAATCCCAGATGGCGGTGGCATCCACGCCCGTACGAGAAGCCAGCCGCTCGGTCCGCACCCGGAGGTCATCGCCGAGGCCGGGGTTGCAACGCACGATGGTGCCGAGATCGCACGCCGGTTCGGCCCGCAACCCGAGGGGATCGATGAGCTTGTAGCTGCCGTCACTCGCCTGCAGGGCGTTCAGCTCGTGGATGTCACCGTGGACCAGAACCGCGGTCCGATCGTCGTGGGCTAGGCGACGGCGCTTCAGGCAATCCAGCGCGTCCGCCACAGTGGCCGGCGAACACGGTCGCCCCGCCCGCTCCCACAGTGTTGGCAGCCGATCGGCGTACTGCTCAGCCAACGTCGCGCCGCTTGGAAGGTCGACGTCGGGACCGATCGGACGCCACAGGCGAACCGCCACGTCGCACAACAAGTCGTGGCGGCTTGCAGGGTCGGCCACGAGGTCCTGCATCGGAGCCCCAAGGCGCTCCAGCAGCAGGGCTTGCCGACTCAGGTCCTCGCCCAACAGCTCGGCGCATCCCCCTCCATTCGCCAGGCGCAACGCCATGGCCTCCGGTCCGACGTCCCGACCTGGCACCCCGATCTTGAGAACCGCCGGCGTACCGTCAACCAGCGTGACCTCGACAACCAGAGCGACGTGACCGCCCGCGAGACTGGGACCGATCGTCAGAGACCAGTCCTGAGCCAGCGAGTCGACCACGCCTGGTAGCTCGTCCAGCCAGGATTCGTTCCCGTCGGCTATGACCGTCCTGCGGACCTGGTCGGGAATAACGAGGTTCACACCGGGAGCCTAGAGCGAGGGAACACGTCGGTCGTGATCGGCACCCGCCAGGGCTTCGCTGACTTGGCCTTGCTTTCGATGTGCGTGTCATGGCGGCGTCGATTGTGATCTTGCCGCGGTCGAGGTCGACGCCGGATCATCGGAGGGCGCAGAGCTCGCCTCGCCCGGCAGCCGGTGACCATGACCACCCAGAGGAAGCGTGCCCCAAGCTGGTTCCGTCCACGCCTTGTTGAGGATGGCCGCCGCTTTCTCCTTGGATGGCGGGTCTGGGGTGGTTCTCCTGGGTGCGGGCGGCTGAACCAGTTCGGCGGGGTTTGTCGTGAGGTACTTCCAGCGCACGCCGCGGTCGCGCGCTTCCCGCTCGACGCCTTCTCCCTTTCGTACAAAGAGCCTCGCAGTACGCGCCGGTTGCCAGTCGGGGGATCGGTGCCGACGGAAACGACGGCGCGGAACTTCCCACAGAACTGCTCGATGTGACCCTGCGGCGCTTCCCCAAGGGGGCGGAGTCTGCAGCGGTTTGTCCACCAACTGTTCCACGGACCACGAACGCAGTATGCCCGAAGGGGCATACTGCCTGATCAGAGCTTGCGCGCCCGGCAGGATTCGAACCTGCGACCAACGGATTAGAAGTGCGTCGTTCATGGTCTCGGCAGTTGACTTCCGCCTGCAAGGGTTGCATTCCAACCTCGTTTGCACGCTTCCGACCAACACCAGTTGACCCTGTTTCGCACCACGGATAGCCCCACGCCTGAGGCTTACACTGGGTCGTATGGCGAAGCCCCGCACACCTGCCGAGAAGGCTGCACCAAAGCCGCGCTCCCGCGGCGAGGAGGAACTGCTGCCCTCAGGCTCCGTCCGAGTAAAGGTCTATGCGGGCCTCGATCAAGTCACCAAGACGCGGCTGTATCTCACCGAGACGGTCAAGCCGGGGCCTGACCAGAAGAAGCTCGTCAAGCAGGCCAAGACCAGGCTCCTCAACGAGATCGACGAACAGCGCAATCCGAAGACCCGGGCGACACTCGGCCAGCTGATCGAGCGTCATCTGGAGGTTGCCGACATCGCAGAGTCCACTCGACGCGACTACGAGTCGAAGTACCGCCTCCACATCGCGCCACACCTGGGTTCCCTCCCGCTGACCAAACTGGGGGACGCGGAGGCCCTCGACAGCTTGTACGCGACCATGCGCAGGTGCTCGAAGCACTGCACGAAGCGTCAGCGGCTGATCGATCACAGGACAGAGAAGGCCGGACATCTCTGCGACGAGCACCGCGACCAGCCCTGCAAGCCACCGAACCCCGACGGCTGCCGTTCCTGCCGTCGCGCGTGCAAGTCGCACGTGTGCGTACCTCTCGCAGACAACACCATCCGAACAATTCACTGGATCATCAGCGGCGCACTTGCCCGCGGTGTCAAGTGGAAGTGGATTTCAAGGAACCCTGCCGAGCAGGCAGACAAACCGTCGATGCCAACGCCGAATCCGAGGCCGCCGTCCGCTGCTGAAGCAGCACGACTCATCAACGCCGCGTACGCAATCAGTGTCGACTGGGGCGAGTTCATCTTTTCGAAAGCGACAACGGGCAACCGTCGGGGTGAACACTGCGCACTCCAATGGAAGCACTTGGAGGACCCCGAGGACACTGACGAGGCAGCCGTCATCGATGTGCACCAGGCGCTGGCCAAGGCGCCCGGCGGCGGCTGGGCGATCAAGGACACCAAGACACACCAACACCGCCGGACCGTCCTCGATCCCGAGACACGCCTCATGCTGCAAGAGCGCTACAGACGGAAGCAGGCCGAGGCCGCAGCACTCGGCGCCACCCTCCGCAGGACTGCGTACATCTTCTCGCCGGAACCCGACGGCGTGGCACCTCTTAAGCCCGACACCGCGACCCAGAAGTTCGCTCGGATGGCGTCGCGCCTTGGGATCGACGCCGAGCTCAAGAACTGGCGGGCTTACCACGCAACCGAGCTGATAACGGCCGGCGCCGATATCAACGTAGTCGCATCACGTCTCGGACACGGCGGAGGCGGCTCGACCACGCTGAAGTCTTACACCGCCTATCACGCTGAGCGATCCCAGCGCGCTGCGGGCGCCATGGTCGTGCGCATGCCGGCGCGGCCAGCGGTCCGTTCAGAACCCGAGAGTGATAAGTCAGCCAAGATACTGAGCCTTCCGCGTGCCGACGCCGAGGAACGGGAGCCATACCGTCAGATCGCGGACGATTTGAGAGGCGCCATCCTTTGCGGCTTCGTCGGGGCTGGCGCCCCGCTCCCGCCCATGAAGACGCTGGCGGAGCGATACGGAGTCGCGGTGAGCACGGCTCATCGTGCAGTCGCACTGTTGGTCGAGGCAGGCTTAGTCACAGCCTCACGAGGGGTACGCGCGACGGTCGTGGCGCAGCCCCGTGGCCGCTAGATGCCAGCGCCGACGCATGCGGGCGCCCAGTTTCCATACTACATCGAACTGCTAACTGTGTGCTTGGGAAGATACGCGAGGTAAGCGGGCCCCATAACGGGTTCTCCTAAGAAATACTTGCCGGATGTCTCAAAAGTAGAGCGGTCCGCAGCTCTTGGCCATCTCTGGTTGATTAGACGTATGACCGCGCTGACCGGATCATGGTTCTTCGTGTCGAGCAGTAGCGGGTACTGCTCGTCGCCACAATTAATCAATACCCGATGTGCGCCTTCGGCATCTGGCTGCAATTGCGTCCAACGCAGAATTTGACCGCACTTGTTGCCGACGTAATCCGGCAATGCGGAAGCTCCCGCGAAGTGCTGTTCAATCGTCGTGTCGGCACGCATAAATTCTTTTGGCCTATCCACAGCCTTGCTGTTGTAATCGACAATACTCAGCCTGTCGGCGGTGAAGGATGACGTCAAAAAGTCCCGCACCTGCGAGTCGCTGGCTGGGAAGGAGAATCCCATCACGGTTAAGCCGCTGCTGCGACCGATTGCTTTAGAAGCGTGGCTCCATTGCGCTCTCAGTGCGCGATTCTTGTAGAAGTCGTTTTTGGTCCCCGCGGGCGGAACAATCAAAGGTTGCAGGCCGGAGTTGATGAAACGGTAACCGGGCGAATGTCTCCAAGCATCGTCTTCCCAGCTGTCGTCGTAAGGTCGCCTCGTGGAGGTTTGCCAAGAGTTGAGCTCTTGACTCAACGTAATAGGATCGGTCGGTGGGGCTCCTAGACCGTTATAGAGCCAATTAACTGACCCATGCAGCTTGTATAGTGTGAGTAGATCTTTCGCTGGCCTCCCGGCACTGAAGGCTAGGGCCGTGCCTGGCGGGTGTCGCGAAGTGATGCTGATTCCGTAGAGATCGCCGAGCGTTGCGCATAGTCGAAGATGCCTGACAGCTCGCTCAATCAAGAGGTCGTAATTGAACGTGATGATCGGGCAGCGATAGTACGACCAGTGAAGTACGAGGCGCAGGAGCCACTCAGGCGGATCGAACTGTGTCGCCAATGTTTCGGCAGCTTCGATGCAATCGCGAACAGCTTCACTGGCTTCGATAAAGAGTGCTCGGTTGTGTAAGTTCTCGCTATCGGTCAGCCAGGGCTGATCCGTTGCCAGATGTGACATCCATCGTTCGACATCGCCCTGAAATCGCTGCAATGGGTCCGTTCGGCTCAGCCCAAGTCTATCGACGACTGCTTCTCCGAGCTCGATCATAGTGGGCATCTCATCATTGACTGCTCTTGAGAATCCGGCGCCGAGAAGGAATGCTTCACCAGGTTTCTCGAGTTCCGCTTCTTCCGAAGTCAAAATCGGTCGCCTCCCAAATCCTCAGCTGTTGCTCTCGTCGTAGTTTCGGTTCCCACACGAGAGGATCGAGTACTTCAGACGCGTTTCAGCGCGCAAGAAGTTGCGCCCGGTGCTGCCAGGCCGCTCGCAAACTAAAGGTGGTCTCTGGTGCTAGCCGTCCTGTGCCGTGGAGTTCGTCGATCACCTGCTCGGTGAACGGAACGTGCACCGTCGGAACAGCCGCGCCGATGCGCAGGACCGTTCCTTCCTCGTTGGCGTCGACCAGGCCAGCGAAGATGTCGTCGAACACCTCGGCCTCGATGACGGCTATGGTCTCGAGTCCCGCCCAGAGATCCAATGCGCCGAGCGCGAGGCCAGCGCAGTAGACGCGGAAGCGGCCATCGCTACGGGCCTGCTTAAGCGACGCGAAGGGCTCGGTGGAGTAGTCAGCGCCGTAGCCATCTCCTGCGTGTTCGGCGTTGCCGAGATATTCCTCGGAGTACTCGCGCATGATGTTGCGCCACAGGTCGAAGTCGTCGCCGCGCTGGCCGGCTCGGATGGTTGAGGGTTGGAACACGCCTGCTGGCATGACGCCGATGATGCCGCCGGAGGTGGCCACGTTCGCGGCGCTGCGGTTGTGGAGGATGACCGTGCCGCTGCCCGACTTGTCGAGGCGGATGGTGAGCGTGTTGATGGACAGGATCTGCGCTCGGCGTTGGAGGTCGAAGGGGTCTCCGACGGCCTTGCGGAGCTTGAGGCCGCGCCAGGTCGGGGGAGCGACCGATGTTCCGTTGACGACCAGGCCGGCCGCGGTCTCGTGCGCGATCGCCTCGCTGACGTCCATGGCGTCGAAGTACGTCATGTCGCCGAAGGACAGGCGCGCGCTACCACCGTCGAAGGTGGCGCTGGTCAGTCTCCACGAGGGCCGGTTCTCGAACAGCCGGGGACGGGCGACGTCGCGAACGGCGTGGCTATAACGCTCGTAGCGCGCGTTCGGCGACCGGAGAGGCCGGACCAGCTCCGTCTCCGGACCAGTGCCGTCGATCGGAGCCGGACCCGCCGTCTCGTCAATCTCGATCTTCACCTCGGCTAGGTCGATCAGCGGCCCGTCGACGATCCACGACGGATCAGCGAGCAGCCCGGTTGTTCCCACGCGCGCTGCTTCGGGGTACAGCTCTGCTGCAGCGTGCATGAGGGGAGTGTGAAAAGCGTTGATCTGCTTTCGCACCAGCAGCCACTCCTCCTTGCTGGCCACAACGTCCGGATCCTCGTCGGGTTCGCCATCGCTGAAGATGAGTACGTCGCCCGCCGGCCCGACCATCGGAGCTGAATGCCCGGTTGGCACCGATCGCTGACGGACAAGCCCGAGGTCGGCGACGGTGACTCCGAAGTGCTCGGCGAGCAACTGGCGGTAGAGCGGCGATGGGTAATTCGCCCCTCGCTCCCAGCGGCTGACATGGTTCCCCGTGACTGCGGTCGCACGCCCACGCTCGCCAGACAGCTGGTTCAAGGCTGCGGCTACGTCCTCCTGGCTCTCGCCCCGAGCATCTCGAAGGTTGTAAAGCGCCGTGTTGGGTCTGCTTGAACGCGATGCGGTCGCCATGGGGACATTCTGCCCGTTCCGGGCAGGCGTCACGCTGATGCCTAGTCGATGCCTAGTGAGTGCCGCGTCCGTGCTCTCGGATGAGGCGTGCAGCTTCAGTTGAATCGAGTTGTGCAGCGAAAAAGGCGAAGCAGAGTCGGGACGATCGAGACACGGTGGCCTGGGCGGGCTATCGGGAGTCGTTGTCCACGCCGACGCGACGCTCCAATTCAGCGACCCGATCGGCAAGCCGGGACATGTCGGCGCGCAGAGTGGCGAGGTCGTCCTCGGGAACAGCTGAGTCGTCCGCAACGAAGACGCCCCGGCCGCGGTGGGATCGGACGAGATGCTCGGCGCGGAGAGCGTCGACCGCTTTCTGCGCGGTCATCAGAGCGACGCCAAACTGCGTGGCCAGTTCGCGACCTGACGGAAGGCGTGTGCCGGGGGGCAGTTCGCCGGAACGAATGGCCTCCCGCAGTGAGTCGGCCACTTGCACGTACGAGGGCCGGGGGTCGTTGCTGCTCACGGTCATAACTGAACCGTAGTCGACCTAGGTCGCGAGTGGCCGAACCCTTGTAGTCTCAAGTGACCTAGGTTAACCTAGGTCAATCTAGTAAAGCCGAGTAAGGAGTCCTCAATGAACGACAGCTCTACCGATGCAGGCAGGCGTCCTTGGCTAACGGTCGAAGAGACCGCAAAGGAGCTTGGACTTTCAGCGATGACCGTCTATCGCGCGATCGCCGCTGGGGCCTTCCCGGCCGTTCGTGTGGGACGCCGCATCGTCGTGCCGGCTGGCGCGATCGATTCGCTGGCCAAGGCGGCAATCGAACGCGGTGCAGTGATTAGCACCGCTGATTGGCGAGAGGTGCTGATGACGGGATGACTCGGCAGCCTCCGCACGAGCAAGACCGGCCCCGTCAGGGCGCCAACCGATCCGGGGCCGGTTCTCCCATCACTCAGGTACGAGTTCGAGAGGTCTACAGCATGACTGATGAGGTTCAGGGCGGCATGGAGTGGGTGCCGCGGTTCGGGATGTTGGAGGTGCCGGCGGATCGTGCGGCGTTGATCCGTGGGTTGTTTGAGCTGGCCGCGTTCGTGGCGGATCACCCCGAGCTGCCGCTGCCGAAGGTGCAGGCGGACATCTGGCCGCGCGGCGAGGACTTCGTGGCCGAGGTTGACGAGGTCAACGACGTGGCGGCCGCACTGGGTGTGACGGCCGGGTTCGCTTGCGGCGGTGCGCACTACCGTGCGGTGCGTCGCTTCGGCGGGGTCGAGGTTCAGTCGGTGGCGATCACGCGGGAGTCGATGGAGACCCTCAGAGCGCACATGTCCTACCGCGACAACGTTCAGCCGGACGAGCCGATGCGTGCGGGTGGTGCTCGATGAGCGGCCGGGCGGGTCTTGATCTGGCGTGGCGGATGCACGATTCGGCCGCGGCGGCGATCGACAAGGCGGACACGAAGGCGGGTTTCGCGGCGACGGTGGAGACCGCGCTGGCGGCGGTCGTGTTGACGCTGGTGTCGCAGTCGGACGGTTCGCCGCTGGGTGTGCGCGTGTCGTTCGGGCTGTCGCTGGTGGCGTTGGCGGTGGCGCTGGGTTCCGCGCTGTTGGTGGTGGTGCCGCGGTTGCACCGTCCGGCTGATGCGCTGGTGCCGGGGGAGTTCTTGTACTTCGGCGCGGTCCGGGTCCGCTCGGTCGAGCAGCTGGTCGACAACCACCTCTCGTCGACGTACCTCGACAAGGTCGCTGACCCGCTGGTGGCGGTGGTGCACCAGGCCAAGCGGCTGGCTGACATCGCCTGGACGAAGCACCAGTGGCTGCGGGTGTCGTTCGTCGCGGTCGTTCTGGGTGCGGTGTTTGCGGTGGCCGGCGTGCTGGTCGGTGGTGCGTGATGACCGCGGACAAGAGGTTGAAGCGGGCCGCGCGCGAGTTCTCGGCTCACGCGGGGATCGCCTACGTGTCGGCACGGCGCCAGGTTTTGGAGCTGGCGACTCGCGAGGGCCTGCCGTACCACGTGGCGGCCGGGTTGCTGATCGAGGCAACCGACGCCCCGCCGGCGAGCGCCACGCGCAAGGCCGTCGATCACAGCGCGAACGACGCAGCGGCGCGTCGCGATGAAGGGGAGGTGCAGTGATGATGCGTCGGCCGAGTGCTCGTGACGGCGTGGTGATGCCGAGGTTCCTGGCCTTGTCGGTGCTGCTGGTGGTGGCGGGGGTCACGCTGGTGCAGTTGGCGCCGTCGGCTTCGGCGTCGCTGACGGCGCAGTTTCCTTCGCTGGTGGCCGGTGTGGTGAAGGCCGGGTGGTGGATGGCTGGTGCCGGCGGTGTGGGTGTCGCGACGGGGCTGTTGCTGTTTTGGCGGGTCGGTACCGGCTTGCTGCTGGCGGTGCCGTTGTGGCTGGTGCTGGCCGGCGTGGTGGCGTCGGCGACGCACGTGGCCGGTGGTGCGGGTGGCTGGCTGATCGCTGCGGGCGTGCTGGTGGCGGTGTCGCTGGCCTTGGTGGCGGTGAACCGCACGGTCGGTGCCGGTGTGGTGTTCGCGGCCTGGCTGCTGTACGCGGGGCTGCTGGCGCGGGTGCTGCCGGCCTCGGTCGGTGTGCGCGGCTACTGGTGGATGCTCGTCGCTGCCGGGGCCGTGGTGTTGGTGGCGACGGTGGCGCGGTTGGTGTTGTCGCGGTCGAGTTCGCGGGGTCTGCTGCGTCGCCTCGGGCGGGCCGGCCGCGAGACCGACGGTATGGCGTCGTCGGTGGATGTGTGGAAGGGCGCGTCGGCGCGGGTGCTGCGCCGCAAGGCCGTCCAGCTGCGCCCGCACCTGGCGGGTGTGTCGCGGTGGGCGCGACGCCGGGTCCGCCTCGACGAGCTGGGCGTGAAGATCGCCCGCGTCGGGCTGTTCTCGGTGTGGTCGTCGGCCGAGGACCACACGATCACGTTCGGCGGCCCGCGCAAGGGCAAAACGCAGCAGATCATGAAGTACGCCCGCAAGGCGCCGGGCGCGCTGATCACGACCTCGACGAAGCTGGACCTGCTGGAGCACACCTACCGGTGCCGCGCGGCGCATGGCCCGGTGTGGGTGTTCGACCCCTCAGGCGTGGTCCAGCCGGGATCCAAGCTCGCCGCGAAGCTGGCGGCCGACGATCGCGTCTCGTTCGTGCGGTTCAACCCGCTGACCGGGTGCGAGGTCGCGGCGACCGCCATGGACCGCGCGGCCGACCTGATCGACGGTATCGGCCGTGGCGGCGACAGTGCCGGCGAGCGGTGGGACGGGTTCGCCAAGCACGTCCTGAAGTCGTTGCTGCACGCCGCGGCGCTGGGCGGCTACTCGATGTTCGACGTGCAGCGCTGGGTCGCGAACCCGTCGGAGACGGCGATGAGCGAGGTGCTGTTCGAGCTCAGGCTGTCCGGCAAAGCCGCCGAGGGCATGGTGTCGGACGCCACCCAGTTCTTCAAGAACAACCCCGCTACGCAGTCCTCGATCACCACCGGGATCATGCCCGCGCTGTCGTGGCTGTCGGTGGAGTCGGCGGTCGAGGCGGCGGCGCCGGGCGGTCAGCAGTTCGACATCGAGCAGCTGCTGGCCACCGGCGGGTCGGTGTATCTGCTGGGCAAGGACGACAACAAGATCGCGCCGCTGGTCACGTCGCTGACGGCCGACCTGGCACGGCGCGCCGAGACGATCGCGGCCGGGCTGCCGGGGCAGCGCCTGGACCCGTTCTTGACGATGGTGCTGGATGAGGCCGCGCTGATCTGCCTGATTCCGCTGGACAAGTGGTCGGGTGACTTCGGGTCGCGCGGGATCTGTATGCACATCGCGGCACAGTCGCGCGCGCAGCTGCGCAAACGGTTCGGCGACGCCGCGACCGGTGCGTTGCTGACCAACACCGCGACCAAGGTCGTGTTCGGTGGTTCCGGCGACGACGACGACCTGAAGTACTGGTCGACGCTGGCCGGTGAGCGCGATGAGCCGGCCGTCACCCGTGACCGCTCGACCGGGTCGAAGCAAGAGTCGCTGCGTAGCAGGCCGGTGCTGACGCCGGGACAGGTCGGGGAGCTGCGTGCCCGCCAGATGCTGGTGATCAGCAACAACATGCCGCCGGTCGTGGTGAAGACCCGCATGTACTACCAGACCTGGGACGTGCGCGCCGAACGTTACGCCGATCGGGTCGCAGCCGTGCAGGCCTGGTTCGTGAACCAGTCCGCGGTGAAGGCGGTGACCGCCGCGACCGACCGTGCGGAGGACAGGGCCGGGCAGTGGCTGCTGGACCGGTGCTCGTGGATGCTCGTCCCGCTCGTCGGGGATGCGCAGGTCGCGGCCGGTGGGCTGCGTGACCGCGCCACTGCTGTTGTGGCGTGGCTGGAAGCGGCCGACCCGGTACGGGAGCTGATCGCGCGCAGGCGACTCACCACCGCCACCCGCACCGCTCGCGCTGCCCTGGCCGCACGCGACACCGACCGCGCACAGCAGCGCGAGCTCGTGGCTCGCGACGACCGCGCGACCGGAGGACAGTCATGAGGCGACCGACCTGGTTGCGTCGGCCAACGCGAGCGCGAGGCCACGCGCTGATCTGCGACGCCTGTCGTGTCCGCGACAACACGATCCACGTGCAGCGGGGGCAGCTGGTCGCGCTGCGACGGCAGGTCGCCGACCTGCAGACTGCGGCTCACGAGGTCGCCGCAGCGCTGGGCCGGCGGACCGGCCGGATCGTGACGATCTGCGGGTCGACCCGGTTCCGCGACGCCATGGCCTCGGTGAACCGGCAACTGACGCTGGCCGGGTACATCGTGCTCGCGCCTGGTGTCTTCGTCCATGACGGCGACCAGGTCAGCGACGACGCCAAGGCACGGCTCGACCGGCTGCACCTGGCCAAGATCGACCTCGCCGACTGTGTCTATGTCGTCAACCCGGGCGGTTACGTCGGCGATTCGACCCGGCGCGAGATCGAGTACGCCGCCAGCACCGGCAAGACCGTGTGGTTCCTCACCGAGGCCCGGTCATGACCGGCCGCGAGGTGGAGTGGGTGCGGTTGTGGGACGGGCGCCGCTGGCCCGGCCGGGTCCGTGACGGCCTGCCGGAGTTCAAGTTCGGCCAGGCCCCGTCCGGGCTGTCGACCCGCCGCCAGCTGCGCGAGCGTGGCCTGTGCCGCGGTGGTCAGGAGCCGTTCGCGCGGCTGACGTGGAAGCGGGATCGCCGGTTCGCGTGGCTCTACGTGGACGACAAAGCCAAGACCAAGCGAACCGCGACCGACAAGCAGCTGGGGGCGGTGCAGAAGGCGCTGGCGGCGCGGAAGGTGTGCGCCGAGTGCGGTCCGGTCGAGCACTTCGTGCGGACCACCGACCGGCTGTGCGGCGACTGCCACGCGGCCGGTGTCACGCCGACCGAGGGCGGCACCGACGCCTGGCGCACTTTGCATGGCTGGCAAGCCGCTGACACCGACGACGACGCCGAGGACGTGGAGGAATCGGCGGAGCAGCGGGAAGCGACCGCGGCGGTGGAGCGTGCCGCCGCAACGGTCGCGACCGTTGTCGCCGACAACCAGCACGCCGACCGCGACGGAGAGCAGGCGGTGGACGAGCAGTACGCCGCCTGGCGACGCGACGACCAGGTCGCCGACGCCGCGGCCGACACCGAGACCGGCCAGGAGTGGGCCGGACTGGACCAGGGAGCGGCATGACCACCCCGATCGGATCGCAGACCGGGTCGCCCGGCGATGAGCTGCGCGCCTACCAGGCGGTGATCGAGCTTGGCCGGCGCGGGATCACCGCGGACCTGGCCTACGACGAGAACGGCCGCGTGACGGGCCGGGTCGCGCTGGACCCCCAGGCGGTCCTCGACCTGACCGGCGCCGAAGACGACGAGGAGAACCAGGGATGAAGCACGACGACCTGACCGAGCCCGGCGAGGTTGCGCTGGCGGCGGTGTCGGCGCTGTCGCGCGAGTTCGAGGCCATGCGCCGCGACCACGCGGCGATGAAGAAGGGCCTGAGGAACACTGCCAGCGCGACGCAGGTGACCCAGCTCGCCCAGGCCGTGACCGATCTGGGTGAGGCGATGCGCAAGGCCCCGGCGGCAGGGAAGAAGGACGAGGCCGAGCCGGTGCCGTCGTGGCTGAACCTGCCGCTGGACGACCCCGAGCCCGCGCAGCAGCTGCTCGGGGACCTGATCGCCTGGATGCGCGACATCTACCTGCGCTACGGCGACGCGCGCAAGTCGCTGCCGGCGTGCTGGATGTGGCACGGCGAGATCGTGGAGGAACTGGTCTGGCTCATGTTCGCCTGGACCGCCGCCTACCAGGGTCCACAGGCCCAGGTCCGGCTGGCCGGGGACTGGCACGACCGGCAGCGGCCCGGCGTCACGAAACGGATCGAGACCTACGCCGACGGCTGCGACCTGCTCGCCCACCGCGACCAGACCCCCGGCAGCACCACCGTCTCGGTGCCGCTGGTCGAGGCCGCCGACGACATCGTCGCCTGGTGGACCGAGCGACGCAACGAGCCCGGCCCGGTCCCGACCCGTGAGCAGATCACCACGACCCGCCCCGGCGGCTTGTCCGTCGTCCCCACCACCGAAGGAGGCAGGCGATGACCGCCGCCACCGTCGCACAGGCCAGTGCTGTACCGGGCTGGGTGCCGGCCGGCGACGACCTGACCGGGCCGATGATCGCGGCCGGGTTGACCGCGCTGGTCGTGGCCGCGGCGATGGCCGTCGCGATCGGCTGGCTGATCCGCCGTGCGGCTCGCTCGGTAGCTCAGGCTGGGCAGCGCGGCGCGTTCACCGGCCGTCGGGTCCTGATCACGGTCGCGATCGTCGCCGCATCCGGTGTGGCGGTCATCGGCGGTGTGCGCTCGTTCGGTGCCGTGTCGGTCAGGTTCAACAGCCCGTTGGTGCCGTTGGTCGCCGACGGCATGATCGTCGCCTGCACGGCGCTGAGGCTCGCGGCACTGACCCGGGGCTGGCGGATCCCGGGCGCGTTGGTGACGACGTACGTGTTCATCGGCGGCACGGTGTGGCTGAACGTCGACACCGCCGCCGGGATCGCCGATGCGGTCGCGCACGCGCTCGCGCCGCTGGCCTACGCGGTGCTGGTCGAGATGCTCGCGCATCTGCTGCGCCTGCACATGAAGCTGGCCCAGCCGGCCAGGCCGCGGCTGTCGGCGCTGACCTGGTTCACCTCGCCGGTGATCACCACCCGCGTGTGGCTGCACCTGTCCAGGACCGGCACCGACGATCCGGTCGCGGCGCGGGCGCTGGTCCAGCAAGTCGTGCGCATGGCGTCTCGGCTGGCGACACTGTGCCCGAGCCGCAAGCTGTGGCCGTTCGACGCCGCCCGCGCGGCCCGGAGCGCGTGCCTGCAGACGATCCGCGACGGTCTGCTGTCGGCCAGCGAACTCGCCGCCCTGCTGCCCGCTGGCGGACGGCTTACGCCTGGCGAACTGCTCGCCCTGGTCGATTCCGCCGCGCTCGGTTTGACGACCAACCCCGAGCCGGACAAGACAACCGGCGCCGACACGCCCCGGGCCGAGGCCGAGCCCGCCGGTGCACCGCTGTGGCTGGTCGCCTACCTGCTCGGTGCGCTCCGCTCCGACACACCCAGTGCACCGGTGCACCACGCCACCCGCACCGCACCAGCCGTACCGGTGCACGGCGACACCGCCTCCGGTGCGCCCGCACCGCGCCGGGCCGATGAGACGCCCGATGCTGCACCGCGCAAGACCGCGGGGCCGTCGGATGCCGAACTGCTCGATGCGGTGGTGCGGCACGCCGCCGAGCACGGCGGTGCGCCGCTGGGGCAGCGCGAGATTCGCCGCGTTACCGAGGAAGCCTTCGGCCGCCCGGTCGGTTTCCCCCGGGCCAAGCGCCTGCAGGAGATGGCCGGGTGGGCCGAGCCCACCGAAGGAGGCGGGGCCGCCGCCGCGTCCGGCGCGCCGCAGATCGCCGGACAACTCCAGCTCGTCACCGAGGCCGGGAAGCCCACCCCAGCAACCAGCACCGACGACGACGAGAACGGCAGCGACGAGACCACCACCGATCGCGAACTCGAAACGAGCACCCGATGAACACCCCCAGCAAGACCCGATCAGCGACCAGCAGCCAAGTCAGCCAGACATCCGCAGCAGCCAGGTCCGAAAACCCGATCGACCACCCCTCAGCAGAGACATGCAGGATGAAGAACCTCGATACACACCATGGCATCACGATCAGATGGAGCCCCGACTCCGTTTGTCGTCGGTGGGCTGGCCGCGCTCCGGCGCCGTCGCGAGCGGGGTTTGCGGGCGGGCCGCTGGCCGGGGGTGCGGCATGGTGATGAGCGTCGTCAGTGGGCACTCCGCCGACTATCTGACCGGCGCGGTCGCGACCGGGCGGGAGAACTACTACACCGGCGCGACGGCGGCCGGGGAGCCGCCGGGGCGCTGGTACGGGCGGGGCGCGGAGGCGCTGGGCCTGGCCGGCGAGGTCGACACCCAGGACATGACCGCGCTGTATGAGCGTTTCATCGATCCGCGCGACGAGCACTTCCGCGACCCGGCGAAGTGGGACGAGGCGCAGACGCTGGGACATACCGGGCGGGCGTACAAGACCCAGCAGCAGCTGTACCAGGCCGCACTGGCTCGTGAGCCCGGTGCGGACGCGGAGCGGCGCACCGAGTTGATGGTGCAGGCGGGCCAGAAGGCGCAGCAGAACGTGACGTTTCACGATGCGACGTTCTCGGTGCAGAAGTCGGTGACGGTCCTGCACACCGCCTTCGAGGCCCAGGAGGTGCAGGCGCGTGGTGCGGTGCAGGCGGCGCGCGGTGCACTGGCCGAGGCGCACCGCACCGGCGACGTGGCCGCGGTGCACCGGTTCGAGCAAGCGGTGCACCGGGCCGAGACCGAGGCCGCGACCTGGACGGAGCACCGCGAAGCGGTCGAGGAAGCGATCTGGGCAGGGAACCGGGCCGCGCTGGACTACCTGGCCGACAAGGCCGGGTATGTGCGGGTCGGGCACCACGGCGGCGCCAGTGGCCGGTGGGCCGACGCCCACGAGTGGACAGTCGCGTCGTTCTTCCAGCACGACAGCCGCGAGCACGACCCGCAGCTGCACGTCCACAACGCGATCCTGAACCGGGTCCAGGGCGCGGACGGCAAGTGGCGCACTCTCGACTCCAAGGCGATGTACAAGTACCAGTCCGCGGCCGGGTCGGTGGGGGAGCGGGTGCTGGAACAGCACCTGACCCGGACGCTCGGGGTGCAGTTCAAGCTCCGCGACGATGGCGAGGCCCGCGAGATTGTCGGGATCGACCAGGACGTGATGGACCTGTTCTCGACGCGGCGCCGCGCGATCACGAAGAAGACCGCCGCGCTGGTGGATGAGTTTCGTGAGCGGTTCGAGCGGGCGCCGAACGGCCTGGAGTTGGACCGGCTCCAGCAGCAGGCCACCTTGGCTACCCGCAAGGCGAAGTCGCCTACCGGCGAAACTGTCGCGGAACGCCTGGAGCGGTGGGACGCGGAGCTGCGCGCCGAGGTGTCCGGCGGACTGCGGCGGGTCGCCGATCAGGTGCTCGCGACCCGTCAGGCTCAGCCGGCGGTGCAGGACTTCGACGCCGACGCGGTTCTCGAGCAGGCGCTGGCCAGGGTGCAGGAGACCCAGGCCGAGTGGCGCGCCGGTGACTTGACCCGCGCGATCAGTCTGGCTCTGCCGGATGAGCTCGGCGCGATGGAACCGGGCGAGCTGATCGAGCTGCTGGACGGGCTGACCGCGAAGGGCCTGGAGCGGGCGGTGGCGCTGGACGCGGAGCGGCCGGGGACCAGCCAGCTGCCCGAGCAGCTGCGCCTGGCCAACGGCGAATCGTCGTACCGGGCACCTGGCCGGGCGACGTTCGCGACACCGGGCCACCTGAACGCCGAGCGGGCGCTGGCGCGCGCCGGCTACGCCCACGGCGCGCCGGTGATGACCGCCCAGCACGCCAAGCACTTCGTGCGCCAGCTCGCCGACCGCGGCCTGGAACTCGGCGGCGACCAGGCCGCCGCGGTGCAGAACATCTTGTGCTCCGGCGCAAAGGTCGAGGCGCTGATCGGCCCAGCCGGCACCGGCAAATCCCGCGTCGTCGGCGCCTTGGCCAAGGCATGGGAAGACCCCGCGCTGTGGCACGGCCAGCAGCGCCGCGTCGTCGGCCTGGCCGCGTCGCAGGTCGCGACCGAGGTACTGGCCGCCGACGGCGTCACGGCCCGCAACATCACCCGCTGGCTGCAAACCCAGGCCTCCATCGCCGCCGGCACCGCCAGCGGCGAGTACAAGGCGTGGGCGCTGAGCGCGGGTGATCTGGTCGTGGTCGACGAGTCCGGCATGGCCAACACCAAAGACCTCGCCTCGATCCAGCGCCTGTGCGACCAGGCCGAGGCGAAACTGCTGCTGGTCGGCGACCAGCGCCAGCTCGCCGCGGTCGGCGCCGGCGGCGGCATGGGCCTGGTCACCGGCCAGGCACTGACCCACGAACTCACCCAGACCCACCGCTTCGCCGCCGACTGGGAAGGCCCAGCGTCGCTGCGGCTGCGTACCGGTGACCAGACCGTGCTGGGCGAGTACCACCGGCACGGCCGGATCATCGACGGCGGCCACGTCGAACGCGCCGAGACACTCGCCGGGGACGCCTGGCTGGCCGACCGCCTCAACGGCCAGCACTCGCTGCTCATCGTCGACACCAACGAGCAAGCCGCCCGCGTCGCGGCCCAGCTGCGCAACCGGCTGGTCAACCTCGGCCTCGTCGACGACAAGCACCGGGTCCAGCTCGGGCTGCAAGGAACCTACGCCGGCCGCGGCGACCTGATCCAGGCCCGCAAGAACGACTGGAGCGTCGCGCGGCTGTCTGGCAACCGCCGCGCCGCGATCAACCGCGGCGAGTACGAAGTCTTGCAAGTACTGCCCGACGGCTCCTTGCGGGTCGCGCCGTTACAGCACGGCACCCGCGACCGGGTGCCCGACGAGACGATGACCCTGCCCGCCCGGTACGTCGCCGAGCACGTCGCGCTCGGCTACGCCGCCACCGTCAACTCCGCCCAAGGGCTCAGCGTCGACACAGCCCACGCGGTGGCCAGTTCGGCGACGTCGCTGAACGCGCTGTACGTCGAGGCCAGCCGCGGGCGCCACGCCAACACCATCTACGTCGTCACCCGCTCGGCCGCGGCCGACGCCGAAACCGGCGAGACGGCCGCCTCGCTGCACCGAACACCGGTCGCGGTGCTGGCCTCGATCATGGACAGCGACGACGAACGCCGCCAGCGCTCGGCCACCGAGGCCCGCGAAGAGTCCGCCACCGAAGCCGCGCGCCACCGCACGCCGGCCGAGCTGCTGGCCGACGGCATCACCTTGGCCACCGCCAGCCGCGCCGCCGACTGGCTCGACGAGGCCACCGCAGCCGGTCTGCTCACCGACGCCCAGCGCACCGCACTGGCCAGCGAGGCCGGCGCGGCGACCCTGACCAGTCTGCTGCGCCGCGTCGAACTGGCCGGACAGGACCCGCGACCGGTCCTGATCGACGCGATCGAGCGCCGCGGCCTGGACGACGCCAAGCAACTGTCGAACGTGATCCACGCCCGGATCACCAAAAACGTGCCGCTGGACCCGAACGGCACCACCTACTCCGAGCGGCTCCCGCACACCGGCGACCCGCAATGGGACACCTACCTGCGCGAGCTGGCAACCCAGGCCGACGCCACCGCTCGCGATCTCGCGTTCGACTTGGCCGAGCAGTCGCCGGCCTGGCTGACCGACTGGATCGGGAACTGCCCCGACCACAGCGACCCCGACCAGCGCGAAGCCTGGATCGCGCGCGCCGCCGCGGTCGCCGGCTACCGCGACCTGGCCGGGTACGACACCGACACCGACGCGATCGGCCCCGCGCCGGCCGCCGGACAGACCGAGACCTACGCGGCCTGGCGCGCCGCGTGGGACGCACTCGGCCGGCCCGCCGACCAGCGCGCCGAAGCCGAGATGACCACCGGGCAGCTCCGTGTCCGGGTCGCGGCATACCAGCGTGAGCAGACCTGGGCACCGCCCTACGTCCGCGAAGAGCTGTCGGGAACGGCCCAGGCCGCCGAACGGGCACGAACCGAGGCGACCCTGCGAGACGCCGAAGCCGCTGCCAGCAGCGACCCGCAGCTACGCGACAAGCTCGCCGCCGAAGCCGCCGAGGCCCGCGCACTGGCCCAGGCCCACGACGCCCGCGCCGCCGAACTGCAAGCGATCGAGGCCGCGCGCGGTGAATGGCTCGCACACACCGCAGCCACCAGGGCCGCGGCCGGCCGCGCCGCGCGCGAACTCGACGCCCGAGACGTCACCGCAGCCGACGAGCGCACCACCGCCGCGGAATGGCTCGCCGCCGAACGCGACGCCCGCCGCGCCGAGGACCCGCACCGCGCGATCACCGACGAACAGGACTTCACCGACATCGCAGCCGAGCGCGAGCACGACCTGCGCACCGCCCGGGCCAGCGACGAGCTCGCGGAAGCCGAACCGGTCCACGACCAGCTCACCGCCCCAGGCGAAGGCGCCGAGTACATCGACGTAGCCGACGTTCCCGACGCCGACCTCGTCGACCAGCATGACCCGGTCGACGACACCGTCTCGCAGGACGACACCGACCACCAGACGAGCGACGAGCAGACCGCCGACGAGGCAGCGGTCGACCGCGACGACACATCAACCATGCACAACGAGCTGGCGCCCGCCGACGTGCGGGTCATCGCCAGCGACGAGGACCGCGTCCTCGAATCCGCGACCGCGCGCGTGCCCAGCGCCGACGAAATCGCCGAAGGGATCCGCCGCGCCCAGCGCGCCCTCATCGAGCTGCGCCAGCGCGAACAAGCCGACAGTGCGGTCGAGGCAGCCGAGGACGCCGCCCGCGAGGAAGAACTCGCCCGCTGGCACGCCGACGACACCCACCACAGCGACAGCCGCACAACGACCACCAGTCGCGACGAGCACAACTCGCTCAGCCTCGACGACTGACCCGACCCCGAAAGGACAACACCCATGAATGAGCGCTTCACCTGGCCCAGCCGCATCGCCGCACGACTGCAACAGATCCTCGGCGACCCGCAGGTCCCCGCCGATCCCGCTCTGGCACCGGCCGTTGATCGGCTCAACGCCCTGCGCCAGCTGGCCGACACCACACCAGACTCCACCCGTGCCAGCACCTATGACGCGATCTGGCGCACCATGGGCGAGGAACTCGGCTACATCGCGCACGACCTCGACACCGGCCGCGTCACCGAGGCGGACCTGCCGGCGCGCTTTGCCGAGTGGGACGCGATCGGCCGAGCGCACCTGTCCCACGACCAAGCCGCGGCCGACGTCGTTTTCGGGCCCACTGAGCCAGCCAGCGACGTGTCGACGGCCGGGTACCACCCGGCCGCGGATGTCACCAGGGTCCGCGGCTACCTGAACGGCGAGCAGTGGGCGGCTGTCGAGAACGGCCAGGATCACCGGTACGCCGTCATAGACGAGTTCCACGCCCAGCTGGACGCCCTGGTCGAGACCTACACGCTGCAGGCGGACTTCTACCGCTCCGAGGGCCAGGACGCGCCCGCCGGGGTGGACCGGGAAGCGTTCTTGCGGGAGGCCGAAGAGCACGCCCGCTACTTCAACGCCCGCCTCTACCCGGGCCCCGGCTTCACGCTGCCGGACGAGGTTGCGCCGTCTGGAGCAGTCGATCCGGACGTGCTGCTGCCACGGTACGAGCAGCTGTTCGCCACGCTGCCGGGCTGGTCGGCCAAGCAGCGGCACCCGATCCTTGACACCACCGCATACCAGCCGCCGGCACCGGTTCGCTGGGAGGTCCGTGACCACGCCGCAGCAATACATGCCTGGGTCCTGGCCGTGGCCAACGACGCCCGCACCACAGGCAACCACGAACGCGCGCAGGTGCTGGCCGAGTACGCCGACCATGTGGCCGCCCTGCTCGACCAGTACGAAAACTCCGCAGAAATGAGCCCGACCGACTTCGAAGCGGGCCGGCTGGCCAGCCTCGACCAGGCCGCGTTCGGGGCCGCCCTGGACGAGGCGACCGCGATCCACAACGCCCGCTTCGACCGCGCCGCCGACAGGTTCACCGTCCCCGCCGACCTGCACCCCAGCGGCAGCGGCGATCGGGCCTACGACGTCGATGTATCGGCAGACGTCGACCAGCGCTACCGCGAACTGTTCCCGGCGCTGTACGCATCGACCCGCGCTGACGAGGCCGTGACCAGCCCGGTCCGCGCGAGCGCCCGCGTCGACAACGCCGACGAGTGGATGGCGCTCGACCCGCCAGACCTTGGCCAACAGGCTGTGGTCCAGGCCCTGTCACACCAGGCCGACCAAGCGGTCGTCAACGGCGACTCCACCGCCGCCGCGCAGTACCGCGACGCGGCCCACCGACTGGCCGAACAAGCCCAAGCCGACCAGTGGAACGCCGTCGTGGGCGCCCTGGCCGCTGACGACCGCCACCAGTACATCACCGAGCAGCGAAACCTCGTCCAGGCCCGCATCGAAAAGGAACTCACCACGCAAGGTCTCACGCTGCCCCGCAGCGACGACGCCTGCGCGGACGACCTGGTGACCGAGCATGCGATCAACAGCGCCGTCCATCGGCTGAGCAACAACACCACCGGTGCCCGGGCCGAGCTTCTCGACCACGACCACCGCGACGAACCGCGCGGCAGCGATAGCCGCACTAGCGAGACCTATGCCGACACTCACGAGGCCGACATTCCCAGCGACGCCGAGTCTGAGGCCAGATGGCTTGCCGCTGGATGGGAGGCCGCACCCGACGTGATGGACCGTGACGCCAGCCAAGCGGGCGGCACCGAACAGAACGAGGCCGAAGTGACGACCGCGGCCGACCAGAACGTCGAGCAGGATGACTTGGAGCTTGTCGTCTTCGAGGACGAGGTGTACCTGCGCGCGATGCAGGAGCGGGCAGCGGCCGAGGCCGCCGAGAGCAGCGGCGATGCGTGCCGGGACGACACCACAGCGAACGACGAGGCCGAACGCCAAGCCGAGCATCCGCGCGACGACCTGAACGCCCACCAAGCCGATGACGCTGCGCCGGCGTCGCTGGAGCCTCGACCTGTAACCGAGACCAGTAGCTGCACGGTCGCCGTCACCCGTGCCCAGCTGGCCGTGCAACGGGTCCACGAACGCATCGAGGAAGACCAGCGGCAAGCCGCCAGCGATCGCGAGGCCGAACTGGCCCAGTGGAACGCCGACGACACCCGCGCCGAGCACACCCACACCGCGACAGCCCAGGCCACCCAGCAGCACGACCACAGCGCGCCGGCGACCGAGCTGGGCAGCTACGGCGAGAACTGATGCTAGCCATGCTTGCCCGCCCGCCGGGTGGGCAAGCATCCCGGCCTTCGGCCGGGACGAAGTCCCTTCTGTGGCTGGGGTTGGTGGCCTGGTGCCAGACCGCCCCCTCCAAGAACAAGAGGGTTCTCGCCTGGAGGACGGCGGCGCTCGCTGCGCTCGCTTATTTCCTTGTCCACCAGCCGAGAACCCTCTTGTTCTTGGAGCCTCTAGCGGCCCGGCAGACGGCAGTTGCCGGCAGGCCCCCGAGGGGCTGCCGTCACACAACGGCCACCAGCGACAGGGGAACCCAGATGCCGAAGACAACGACCACCACCCAGCAGACCAGCAGTTGCCCGCCGTGGTGCAGCCCGCAGCGTCAGGTCGGCTGCGGCCGACCGGGCTGCCCGTCCAGCGCGCGAGGCACCAAGTGATGAACCACCGCGACGCCACCCCACTGGGCGAACACCCCTACAACGGCGACGACTTCGTCAGCACCTGCTCGTGCGGGCAGGAGTTCTGCGGACCGACTCCGGACGACGCGGACGCCGTGCTGATGGAACACCTCGAAACCGCCGACTGACCACCTGACTCGGGGAGCGCTGTGGTGAAGGACCACCAGACACCCACCGGCGCTCCCCGCACCAACCACGAAGGGGTTGAAAACCGATGACGCTGACGATGACTGACCTGTTCTGCGGTGCCGGGGGATCGAGCACCGGTGCGGTGCAGGTGCCGGGGGTGACGGTGAAGCTGGCCGCGAACCACTGGAAGCTGGCTGTGGAGACGCACAACAGTAACCACCCGGGCACCGACCATGACTGTGCTGATTTGTCGCAGGTCGAGCCGCGCCGCTACCCGCGCACGAATGTGTTGTGGGCTTCGCCGGAGTGCACGAACCACTCCCAGGCCAAGGGCAAGAAGCGCAACGTGGACGCGATGCCGGACCTGTTCGGCGACACCCTGCCCGACGAGGCGGCCGAGCGGTCGCGGGCCACGATGTGGGACGTGGTGCGGTTCGCCGAGCACCACCGCTACGACGCGATCGTGGTCGAGAACGTCGTGGACGCAGCACTGTGGGTGCTGTGGCCGGCGTGGCGCTCAGGGCTGGACGCACTGGGCTACTGCGTGCACGTGGTCTACCTGAACAGCATGCACGCCCAAGCCGGTGGGCTCCCGGCTCCGCAGTCCAGGGACCGGCTGTACGTGGTGGCTCACCTGCGCCCGTCGGGGTGCCCGGACCTGAACCGGTGGACCCGGCCGAACGCGTACTGCACTGGGTGTGACCGGGTGGTGCGGGCGATGCAGGCGTGGAAGAAGCCGGAACGGACCTGGGGACGCTACCGGGCGCAGTACGTGTGGCGCTGCCCGAACGTGGCCTGCCGCAACCAGGTGGTGGAGCCGGGCTGGCTGCCCGCGGCGGCGGCGATCGACTGGAGCCTGACGGGGGAGCGGATCGGGGACAGGGCCCGGCCGCTGGCCGACAAGACCATGGCGCGGATTCGGGCCGGGCTGGCCCGCTACGCCAAGCCGGAGTTGCTGGTGCCGGTCGAGGGCCGCGACGGCAAGACCGCCGCTCCGCTGGCCGAAGCGCTGCGCACGATGACGACCCGCAACGAGACCGGGCTGCTGGTCCCTGCGGGTGGGACCTGGAACGAGACCGCGACCACGGTGGCCGACGTGATGCGGACCAGGACCACGCGGGAGTCCGAGGCGCTGGTGGTGCCGCTGCGCAACAACAACACGACCAAGCAAGCGTCCGACCCGTTCGACACGTTCGCTGCCGCAGGCAACCACCACGGACTGCTGATGCCGTACTACGGCAACGCCACCACTCGACAGACGACGGAGCCGCACGGCACGTTCACTACCCGCGACCGGTACGCGCTCGTGATGCGGAACAACAGCTCCCGCACCGGCGGGGCGGAGATGTGCACACCCGCGACCGAGACGCTGCGCACGCTCACGACCGCGGGGCACCAGTCGGTGCTGGAGCCGCGAACCGTCGCGGTGGAGGACTGCCTGTTCCGGATGCTGGAGCCGCACGAGGTCGCGGCCGGGATGGCGTTCACCAACGGCTACGTGGTGCTGGGCAACAAGCGCGAGAAGGTCCGCCAGCTCGGCAACGCCGTCACCCCACCCGCCGCGCGCGACCTGATCGCCGCCGTCGCCGAATCCCTCGGACACGACCTCACCGGCCTGACCACCACCTGAACCTCACCGGGGGCGGGCGCCAGCCCGCCCCCATCCCCACAACCCCTCAGGAGGGCGACATGACCATCCCCGCCAACGACACTTCCAGCACCAGCGAACCGGACGACTTCCAGGTGGCCGCGACCGCAGTGACCCGCGCGATCCGCGCGATCAACGCCGGGCAGCGGCCCGGAGACGGCGCCGAGTTCATCACCCACCTGCTCGCAACGGTCGCCGCGAACCTCGGCAGCAGCCAGGCCGTGATCGCCGGCCGACCGGGATCGTGGGAGGCCGCCGGCGTACGGAGTCTGCTGGCCAGCACGGTCGGCGAAGACGACGACTACCTGATGAGCTACCGAACCGCGCCGGTTGAGGTCGTGATCAATCCGGAGGACGCCTTTGACGACCTCGGGGTCTACCTCGTGTACGAGGCCAGCGCGGACCACATCGGGCGCGAGCTGTTCGGCTCCAGGTACGAGGCAGTGGAGAAGCCTGGTCCGGACGGGCGACCTGTCGTGGTCGGGCGGGGCCAGCTCACCGTCGACGAGCTGGAGCGGATGCAGGCCGTCGACGATCTGATCTGGGACCTCTACGACGCCGACCTGGCCAGCTACCGGGCGGCCGTCGTCGACACGATCAACACCGAGGCCGAGCGGCTGCGCACCGACCCTGGATCGTTGCTGCCCGCCCACGTACCCGTCACGGTCCGGCTGCTCGACCCCAACGAGCCGGGCGACAACTTCGCCGACCAGACCAACGGGTGGGACTCCAGCATCGAGTCGCAGCTGTTCCAGCACGCCCGCGCCGCCACGCCCCTGCCCGGCGGACTCCTTCCGGACTGGAGCAACTTCCGCATGCACGAGGCGGTCCTGGCCGCCGGCCACTGGCCGCACCTGCGCATCCCCGAACTCACCCACTACGGCGTACCCACGAACGCCATCACGGAGGACTGACCCGTGACCAACGACACCGCTCACGACGGCCTCGACCCCGCCAGTCACGCCGCATCCCACGGCGTCACCTGCACTCGCTGCGGCCTGGCATGGCCTTGTGAGGGCAGCGGCAGTTGGGAGGGTGGGCACTTCCCGTCCAGGATTCCCAACGGTGCGGTTGTGGCCACCGCTGACGACCTGGACCGGCTCATCACGTGGGCGCCGGGTACCTGCCCGGTTGTGCTCGATGCCGCCGGCGTCGCCTGGATCTTGTTCTGGGACGAGGACGGCGACTACTACGCCGGCACCGTCGAGTGCCCCGACGAGGGTGTTCCGGCCCGGTGTGACGTGGACGACCTGCCCGACCGGGGGCCGCTGTACGTGCTGTTCAACGGCGACCGCGACGCCCTGACCCGGATGGGGGAGCAGAGGTGACGATCAAGGTCCGGCTGTCCGGAGAGCCTGAGGAGATCGCGCGGCTGGTCGAGCACCTGCGTGTCGAGTTCGAGGTGGCCGGCGGGGAGCGTGCCTACCCCAACCGTGGCTCGTTCGGTGTCCGTGTCTACCTCGAACTGCGTGACCAGCACGGCGCCCCGCCCGCGCAACGCGTGCGGACCGAGCGGGTCGACCGCGACCGGAAAGGACTGGAACCGTGACCCGCGCGACCAGGCCGCGAACCCGCCGGGGTGAGCTGGACGCTGGGCAGCAGCTGCTCAGCCGGGCGGCGCACTGGCACGCCGACCGCGGCATGGCCGTGTTCCCGCTCGTACCCGGCCGCAAGACCCCGGCAGTGGAGGACTGGGAGCACGCCGCAACCACCGACCACCTGAGCATCGCCCAGATCTGGAGACGCGCCCCGTACAACATCGGCGTCGCCGCCGGCCGCTCCGGGCTGGTGGTCGTTGACCTCGACCGCCCCAAAGGCGCCGGCGACACCGCGCCGGAACCCTGGCACAGTCGCGGAGCGGCCAGCGGCGGTGACGTGCTCGCCCTGCTCGCTGCTGACGCCGGCCAGGAGCTTCCCGCCACCTACACCGTCGCTACCGCCTCGGGCGGCTCGCACCTGTACTTCCGGCAGCCAGACGGGATCAGGCTCGGCAACACCGCCGGGCGGCTGGGATGGAAGATCGACACCCGCGGCCACGGGGGCTACGTCGTTGCCGCCGGATCAGTCACCTTCGCCGGCTGGTACGCCACCACCAGCCTGACAGCGCCGCAGCCTCTGCCCGCATGGATCACCGGCGCCCTGACCCGCAGCCCTGATCAGCCCACGGCCGCGCGAACCGCCACACAGCAGTTGAAGGACGCCAGCGCGTACACCCTGGCCGCGGTCAGCGGCGAGCTCGACAAACTCCTGGCCGCCACCGAAGGACACCGCAACGACACCCTGAACCGCGCCGCCTTCGCCCTGGGCCAACTCGTCGGCGCCGACCTTCTTGACCAGAGCACAGCCCGCGACGAGCTGCTGTCCGCCGCCGGCCGCCTCGGGCTCGACCGCAGTGAAGCCAGCCGCACGATAAGCTCCGGGCTCACCGCAGGCGCCCGGCATCCGCGCCGAACCGTGACTCTCCGTCAGTAGAACATGCTTTCGAATGTGTGGCACTCTGGGGTCATGGTGGGACGCTTCATTGTGCGCCCTGGCAACGGGGATAACGACTGGTCGGTCTGGGATAACGCCGCTAACGGGCGGCGCGGTTCCGGGCTGAGCCGGCAGCAGGCCGTTGCTGAGGCCGCCGAGCTGGAACTGCAGTACGACGCGCACGGCCACCGCCTGCCCGAGACGGTACGGCGGGTCGACCCGCCGGTCGCGGTCGAGCGGATCTGGCAGCCGGTCGGGGCGGTCGACGCCTGGGTCCGCGAGGGTGGCCGGTGGATCGCGCGGATTCGGCAGGCCGACGGCGGGTTCTCGTGGGCGCCCGAGGGTGAACTGCGCAAGATCGAGAAGCGCAACTGATGGCCGAGCGCGGCCAAGGTGCCACGATCCGGCTGCAGGGCGGCTTTGGAGAAGGAACCAGCCACGGAGACTGGGATCGCCAGATTGTCGGTGAACCTGGCTCGCGACACGATGGAAGTGCTGCGCTTGCTGGCCAGCCGGCGCGCGGCCTCGGTCACCGAAACGATCCGCCGCGCGATCTCGGTACTGCAGTTCGTCGAGGACGAAGTCGCGAAGGGCAACAAACTCGCCGTGGTCGAGACCGATGAGAACGGCGAGCAGCGTGTCCGCGAAATCGTCCTCATGGGCTGAAACGTGACTTCGGTGGTGACTACTTCAGTAGCCCAGAGTCCGCGGTGGGAACTCTGAACCGTGAGCAACATGAGGCCCCGGCTACGCGCCGGGGCTTCGTGCTCTCCCGGGCGTGGTCATCCGGCCGGGCTGTCAGGAAGGGCTGAGACGTCTTCTGGTTGCAGGTCTGCGCGGGGCCTGAGCAGCCTCAGGGGGTGGCGCCACTGGCCGGCCTGGATCGCTGCGTCGGCGCTGACCTCGACCACCACCTCCGGGCGAACCTTGGTCAGGGGCTTCTTCGAGTCCTTCCCGCCCCAGCGCTGCGAGGCGATCTCGTCCGGCCATTGGTGCCCGCAGCGGGCGGGGCGCAGCATCGTGCCGAGCTCGGCCGACTGGGCGGGGTTCAGCGGCACGGTGCGCCCGACGACGACCAGTTCCCCGTCGCGGTACCGGCCGGCGATCACCACCTCCGGCCGTTCGATCGGCCCGATCACCCCGCCCACGATCACCTCGACGGAGTCTCTGCGCTTCACCTTCAGCCACCCGCGCTCGCCGCCGACGTAGCGGGAGTTCGCGCCCTTCACGACCAGGCCCTCGATCCCCATCGCCTCGGGCAGTACGTCGAACCACTCCCGCGCCTCCTCGAGGTCCGCGGTCACCGGCGAGACCTGCAACGGCAGTTGCCACCGCGCGGCGATCTGTTCCAGCCGGGCACGGCGGCTGGTCCAGCGCTGGGTCCGCAGGTCGACCCCGCAGTAGGCAAGCCGGTCGAACGCGACGTACGGCGCCGGCGTCGACGCGACCAGCTTGCGGGCTTGGGCCGGCGTGGTGACCAGGCGGCGCTGGAGCGCGTCGAAGCTGAGCCGGCCGTCGAGGAAGATCACCAGCTCGCCGTCGACGACAGCGCCAGCGGGCAGCTGGGCGGCCGCGGCCGCGGCGACGTCGGGGAACCGGTCGGTGAGTTCCTTGCGCTGCCGCGACCAGATCCGCGCCCCGTCGACGTCGCGGACGACGACCGCGCGGCCAGTTGACTGAACTCTTCACGGCTCCGATGTGGCCCTGGCCACGGGAACCGAACGAGTGCGGGTAACGTCAATTGCTCTGGGCGGGTGGCTTACCCGGTGCGCCGGGAGAGTGATGGAGTGGGTGGATACGTTGAGTGAGGAACAGGCTCCAGGGGCGTCGCGATCGGCCGAGCCAGAGCCGGTTTTCGCGCCCGAGGTGCCGGACGATGACCGCGAGTTGCTGCTCAGCGAGCCCGGCGTCATGGTTGCGGCGAATCTTCCTGCTGTGAAGCCACGTTCGGACCTACGGGCTAGCCCGTTCGGCACCCTGGGCACTTTGATCGGTTTCCTGGTCGTAGAGGTGGCCGCCTGGGGCCTGGTCACTTCGTTTGCCGTGGATCTCTTGCCGGATGGAGCGGCCAGCTGGGTGTCGGGCGGTCTCGGCGTGATCGGGCTGTTGTTCTTTGCCTTGATGGTGTGGGCCGCGAGTACGGGGCGGGTGGAGAGCACCGCTGCGTACGAGTACCACGGCAAGTACTTGCACGCGAAGGACTGGGACGCGGAGGCTCAGAGACTGATGCTCCGCGCTCAGGCGGCCGTTCGAGCGGTCAGGGAAGCCGAGGTCAGCAAGGGTGGTCTGTTGGACGACATCCACAACGACGTGGTGCTGCCGGAACAACTGTGGGACCTTGGGCAAGTTCTGCAAAAGCTGTCGGTGCTACGGGCACGGCACCGCGATATCAGCGCTGGAGCGTTGGATGCCGACCTGGCCGGTGCACTCGGATCACAGGCGGAGGCGTTGCGGGTGACCGAGGAGGCGATGGAGCGCAAGGTTGCCACCTTGGAGAAGTACGCCGAACAGGTCCGCGAAGCGGATGCGATCGTGCGAGCAGAGGCAGCCTTGCAGGAAGCGTTGCGCGATGACGACGGCTACATCGAGTTGCTGGCCAGCACCGCGACGACCGATCAGTCGAGGCTGGTCGAGAAGTTGAGTGAAGAAGCCGTCGAGCTGAAGCAACAGCTGACCAAGAGCGTCGCTGCTGCCCTGGAGACTGGCCGCGCCCTGGCTCTCCCGATCAATGACGGCCCAACAACTTGAGTATCCGAACAGGCCAAAACCCACCCTGCAAACGATCGGCCGGAAACCCTCACAGAGTTCAGTGAAGATATCCATCCCACTTGATATCGAAGCGACTGCCGCCAGGCAGCGCTGATTCGCCCGGAATCGTCTCGACCAGGCGCGCGAGCTCGACGTCGACCGGTCCGACCAGATCGGCCGGCAACCTCGTCGATCCCGAGCTGGCCTTCCCCCGTGAAGGCGCCACTCAGCTCACCGGCTACCCGGGGACGCTGCGCGGATCGTGGCCGTAGCTGTTGCGCTCGGCAATCTGGCCGTCCTCGTTCTTGATGATGTGCTCCACCTGGCGCCGGCGCGCCTCGTCGCGGCCCTTCGCGACCTGCTCAGCCTTCGTGCCGCCGCTGAAGAACGGGTCGGCCTCGCCCTGAACCCGACTGTGCCACGCACCCGCCGCGTAGTACGTCTCGACATCACCTGCTGGCAGCGCAACCTCCCGGATCAGATCGGTGTCCGGATCCAGTACCCCGTACGCCGCGGCGTAGCAACCGGCCGAGCGGCAGAGGGCCCTGGTCGGATCGTGCCCTGACCCCACCGGCAGGGGTGGCCCGCCCTGGCCTGGCCCTGGGTGACTGTGCGACGAAACTTCGTATGCGTTGGCCGTGGTGATTGACCCAGAGCGCCAGCGCTCTACGCTGAAGGGGCTGGCCCTGCGTCAACAGGACCAGCCCCGGGTTGGTGGCTGCTAGATCAGCAGTCGTCCCACCAGCGGTACAGCAGCGAACAGAGGGTCAGGATCACCCGCATTGTTTTCCAGACACGGCGAGTGGTTCTGACCTTCTTTTTGTCGGGCGGGTGAGCGGGCGGCGTCGTTTCGATGACGACCTCCTAGGGGTCTAGTAGCGGACTGACTGTGTCAGTGTGCGCGGAAGGCCAGACAACTTTTCCCAGACCCGCCGGAGACACGGGGCTACCAGGGCGGAAGAGCCCGAGTATCGAACGCTCGTTGACGACATGTTGCCGTTTGACAAGGCGCGATCGAGCGTCTTTGCGCAGGATCGCGGTCTGGATGAATACGTCAGCGAACTTCCCGAGCCTGTGTCGTCTAGGTGGTTAGTTCGGTCACCTGGTTGAGACGCTGCCGCTCCGACCTCAACAGCGGATCTTCCGCTCGGCGTGCACCACGGACCGTGGTCACGGAGATCCGTAGCTGATCGGCGGCGACTCGTACCCGGGTCATGCAAAATCCAGGGTCTTCACGACCTGTTGATAAGGACTGTTACCGTCCCCAGCGCTCGTGCGCGGACTGGCGGCTGATGCCGGCCGCGTCGCCGATGTCGGCCCAGGAGGCACCTTGAACTCGGGCCTGATGGACGGCGTCGTCGCCCGATCTACGGCGTCAGCGGCTTCTAGTGGGGGCTGGTGGCCGTTCTCCGGGGCTGACTTGAGCAGACGCTCCAGCATCCGCAGTCGGGTCGTGTCGAGCGGCTGTGACCCCATTCTTGCCCGGTCGGCGTAGAACTCCGCTGCACGGGTGGGTGCTGGTGGTGATGCTGGTCGACACAAGTTGGCCAGGTCGGTCTCGCCCTCGGGCATGCCGGGCAGCATCGGCGGCGGCCCGGCCGCGGTGATCCCCGACAGCTTCGAAGTCGGGGGCCATGCAGCGATTCGTCCTCGATACTGGCGGAGCAGAGGCCGACCCACCGGCTCCTGCGGCTGCTGCTTAGTACAGCTACCCTCGTGGCCCTGCTCGCATCAGGCCGCCTGTCAGGGTCTTGTATGTGCGTCACGTCGGCGCCGAACTCGCGGCCATCGCCTCGGTGAAACGGGGGCGTCCGGCAACAGTGTCGGCTGGGTGTCCTCGGCGCAGGCCTCGCGGAACGCGGCCGACATCTCCTTGGTGTTCAGCACCTCGCCAGTGCGCAGCACCCCGAGAACAACTCACTTACCGGTGCCCTTCCGCCACCGCTCTCCTGGCCAGCTGGTGACGGATCAAGCTGGCGATCCCGCCGAACAGGACGACGGCAAGGATGAAGCCGGCGAAAAACGTTAGGCCGTGTTCGAAGGAGAGCTTGGCCCATCCGGTGCTCCGCGGAGTACCGCTGCCGGGAGCGTGGATCTGATACGTGGTGCCGTTGTGGAGCAGGGCGTTGTAGTTGACCATCGGCATCCAGGGGCCTAACCGGTTCATGGTCGGGTTTCCGTACCCGTCCTCGACGGTGAGCACCTCGGCGACAGCTGCGACCCAAAGCACTCCGGTCGCAACCGGCCAGCTTCTGACGGCGAGAGTTAGGCTGGCGCCGGTCCAGGCACCGGCCACGCCGATGCCGAGACCCCAGCCGAGGATGGCCAGGATCTCGCCACCTTGCCCGGTCACGATGGTCCTGTCGAGTGAGAACCAAAGGGTGCACGCCAGGCTGACCATGATCGGTAAGACGAGGACCAGAGAAAGCACACTGAGAGCGGCCAGCTCGGCGGCGTACTCCCGCAGAGGTCGCCGGGTGGGCTCGAACCATCCGGCACCGCCTCGCGAGACGACAGCGCCGACGAGGACCAGAACCACGGCCAGGAAATAGGTGACGTCGCCCAACTGGCTGAGCAGCTCCCTCGAAGCGCAGCCCGGACAGTTCACGTATGTCGTCCCGAGGCGCGTTTCGAAGTAAGTAGAGATCTCGGCCCACAGGTAGCCGGCCAGCATCAGCTGACCGAGCAGGACGAACGGCCAGGAGCGCCGGTTCAGCAGCCGGGTCAGGTACCTTTGCAAGGTCGCCTCCGAGTTTGGCCAAGGTGATGGCACCGTAGCCCGTCCGAGGATCAGCCCTGACCCTCTTCAGCTCGCCATGCCAGAAGAGGGCTTCGGATCCCGTGTCAGCGGGTGAATTTGCAGCTTCCTGCAGTGGTCAGGGCGTGAAGACTGGGCTCCGCGGCATCAGTGCTGCGCTGCCCGGTTTCCTTGCTCGGCCAGTCATCGTGCGGGCGCTCGGGGTGGCCTGCACCCGTCGGATGCCCCGGAGCCGTTCGGCGCGTGACGGGTCCGGCGGGTGTGGCCGCGTCCCCGAGGCCCTACAACAAGGATGCACGAATCTCGACCTGGCGCTCCAAAGTTGTCCACAAGTCCGATTCGGTCGCTGGCCAAGCGCTCACAACGCTGGGCCGAGGTTAAAACTCGACAGGTCATTGGACAGCGGAGATTCCTTCCAGACGCGGGCGAGGGCCGTGGAGATGCGCCCACTCCAGCGTCTCGATCACACCCTCGAAGTAACCCGGCCTCGCCGGCATGCCCGGCGTCTTATACCCGTCAGGAGACGTGAGCTGCGCGACCTGCGTCTCGTCGAACAGTCGCCGCAACGTCTCCTGCGACGCAGGGCCGATCGGAACGCCCGACGGAGGCACAATCGGTGCCTCGGCAGGAGTCCACAACGGATCTGCCGGATTACCGAGCGGAACATCCGTTCCCGCCAGCCACCTGCACGTCTTCATCGCCGCCGACGCGTACGACGCTGCCCACGAAGTCTCCCCCAGCGGGGTCGCCATCACCAGCCGCACACACTCAGCCTCAGCCACCCGCCACACCGAACCGAACTCGGCCAGCGGTACACGAACCAACCCGGTGGCCGGCACACCGGCCAACACCTGCTCAGTGATCTCCATACCACAACACGATCCCAGCAGGCACCGACAATCTGCAGAAGTCATGCACGCCGCTGGTGGCCGTTCTCCGGGGCTGACTTGAGCAGACGCTCCAGCATCCGCAGCCCTTTCGTATCGAGCGGCTGTGCGCCCATCTTGGGCATCTTGGCAGTTCTCGCGGACATCAGGTGAACACCGGTGTGGAGGCGACTCGCGACCCAAGAGACGTGGTGCGTGGCATCCTTCGTGGCATCAACCTGGGCGTACGTATGGAAAATCTCGGCACCGTAGGCGGGCGCCGCGAAGCTCAAAACGCCTGATGAGAGCGGATGTGACGCCGTCGTTCCTCCTCGTAATGAGAAGGTCACTGATTCATCCCCGCTGCCGATCGCTTATGTGGTTGAAGGCGTGCCTCCGGGCGCGCTCGCCGGGCACGTTCGGCGGGCCGGCCCACGCGGCCCGCCGCGCTGACCTGTGCATCTGTCAGGGGGACGGGGCAGGTGTGGTGCCCGATCCGCCTGTCCTGGACTCCCGCCGTTCGCGGACCCTCGCCACTTGGGCGGGCTCCTGGTAGACGCGGAGAATGATCGCGTCCATCAATCCCAGTACCTCTTCGGCGTCCTCGCGGGTCAACGGATCAGTGACGAGGTCGCCGTGCGCAACCTCGTTGCCTGCAAATCGGATCTCGTGAGCGGCTTCCTTCATCGCTTCTGAAATCACATCTGCCTGACGAAGGCCGTCGATCTTGCTCATCAGGGTGCCCGAGGTGATGCCATTGGCCTTCGCGATCGCCTCAACCACAGCGCGGGCCATCGCGATTGCGGCACGAAATGCCCCGACGCTTAACGCGAGGTGTGCCTCGTTCGCGGATGAGGCGATGGCCTCAGGGACGTCCGGGAAATCCTTGCCGCCTATCGCGCTAGGCCAATGGATCCTCACATCTTGACCGCCCATCGCGGCCGTCACCACGAGTTGGCAGTTGGTGTTGTTGCACTGCAGGACCGCGAGACGGTCGACACCCACGAACCCCGTCCGCTGCAGGCCCATCGGGTTCCCATTCGCGGACCATACCTCCGAGAAGGTGGCGTGACTCTTGCAGAACGGGCAGAGGAGCGCGGGCACGGCGCGAGCGTAGACGGCAGTGCTGAGGCGTGCAACGCCGCAACTACGGATGGTCGCTAAAGGGTTTACGGGGACGGGCGGCCACCAGGCGAGCCCGACTCACGCTTGAGGGTTGTGGTCAAGGGCAGTCGAACCGTCGACCCGCTTCGCAGGGGAACTATGAGCGACGGCCGTTGCTCGCAGCGCACCCGCCGCCGAGTGGCGCTGGGTGTATCTGCAAGCGACCGCTAGGACACCCTGATCGACTCGGCTTGACTCCCATTCGCACCACGAATAGCCCCACGGATCGAGCATGTGGCGGACGTTGGAACTACAGGCCCTGGGCTGACCTGCGTTTTTGTTGGCGCGCCCGGCAGGATTCGAACCTGCGACCAACGGATTAGAAGTCCGACGCTCTATCCAGCTGAGCTACGGGCGCATGTGCTGGTGGCACGGGGAAGAGTCTCTCAGATGGGGAGGTGATCGCGCTCGCGGGTTCCGGGTGCGGGCTGGCGGGGTAGCGACGCAGTGTGAGCCGGCGGGGACGCAGAGGCATCGGTGCAGGTCGGTCGTTCCATCCCGGTAACGCTGAGTGGGCGGTTCTGCCGTGGTGCCGGGACTCCAACTAGGCTGCGGGCATGAGTTACCCCTCAGGAGGCCCTGCCGACGCGCCGCAACCGGTGGCGACCGGCTCGGCCGGCGCGTCCGGACCGCCGTACCCGCAGCCGAACCGGTTGGGACCGCACCCGGTTCCCGGACAGCGGCGCAACCAGGGGTTGCTGATCGGGATCGGCATCGTGGTCGTGTTCGCGATCGCCGGGCTGCTGATCTTCGGCATCGTGGCGAAGTCGGTCGGCGCCAGCGGGTTCATGTGGGGGATCGGCCTGGCCTTCGTGCCGATGATCCTGATCATCGCGCTGTACCTGTGGCTGGACCGCTACGAACCGGAGCCGCTCAAGTACATCGTGTTCGCGCTCTGCTGGGGCGCGTTCATCGCCACGCTGGCGGCGATCTTCATCAACACCCGGGCGGCGGACCTGCTGCACGAGACCGCGAGCGGCGGCAGCCGGGCCGCGGTGTTCGTGGCGCCGCCGGTGGAGGAGTTCGCCAAGGGCGCGGTCATCCTGCTGCTGGCGCTGGTCCGGCGCAAGGAGTTCGACGGCATCATCGACTCGCTCGTGTACGCCGGCATGGTCGGCGTCGGCTTCGCCTTCACCGAGAACATCCTGTACTTCGGCCGGATCTTCGACCAGCTCTCCGAGGAGGGCGGCAACGCGGCCGGCGTGCGCGGCGTGATCGGTTTGTTCATCCTGCGCGGGCTGGCCTCGCCGTTCGCGCATCCACTCTTCACGTCGTTCACCGCGATCGGCATCGGCATCGCGGTCCGGCACCGCAGTACGGCGGTCCGCTTCCTCGCGCCGGTGGTGGGCTACCTCGCCGCGGTGCTCATGCACGGGCTGTGGAACGGCGGCGCGAGCTGGGCCGGTGGCGGCGGCTTCCTCACCATGTACTTCTTCCTGATGGTGCCGCTGTTCTTCGGCATGGTCGTCTTCGCCCTGGTGATGCGCTCCCGCGAGGGGCAGATGATCGCGTCCCGGCTGTACGACTACGTCCGGTTCGGCTGGCTGAACGGTCAGGACGTCCCGCTGATCGCGACGCTGCGCGGCCGCAAGGCGCTGCGCCAGAACGCGAAGCGCTACGGCCCGCAGGCCGAGGCCGCGGCCAAGGCGTTCCAGCACACCGCGACCGAGCTGGCGTACCTGCGCGACAAGATCGTCCGGCAGGTGGTCGGCGCGGACGAGCTGCAGACCGAGAAGAGGTTGCTCGACGAGCTGCGCGAGCGCCGGCCGAGCGTGCCGTTCCCGCCGATGCCGGCGTTCGCGACCGCCGTACCGCAGTTCGCCCCGGCGGGCCCGGTGCCGCCGTACGCCGGGGCGCAGTACCCGAACGGCGCGCAGTACCCGGGAGCGCCGCAGTACCCCGGGGGTCAGCAGCCGCCGGGTGGTCCGCAAGCAGGTGGTCCGGGGGCTCCCGGAGGTTATCCGCCGGGGGGTTATCCGGACGGTCAAGCAGGGTATCCCTCGGGGCAACCCGGCTACCCGGCGGGCCGGCCCGGTTACTCACCGGGACCCACTGGACCGCAGGCTCCGCCGGGAGGATACGGTCCGTATCCACCGTCGCAGTGAAATGCCCCCCGTCCACGCCGCCACACGGGATGAAGATGACTTTGCTTCTGCGCTGTTCGACCGGGCACTCTGTGCTCGTGGACGGACACCGTGGCTGACGTCAGGTCAGCAGCTGGTGAGGGTTCGGAGCGCTCGGATGAGCCGCAGGTTCCGGACCGGGCGCAGCCTGCCCAGGAGCCGGCCGCGGTGACGGGCGAGGCAGGTGCCAAGGGCAAGAGCTTCTGGCGTCGGCGGCGCCGGAAGTCGGAGGCTGCGGGCGACGGGCCTGCGGCGGAGGTGGCGACGGCCGGTGGCGCGACGGCTGCGGACGGGGCTGCTGGTGGTTCGGTCGGCTCCGGTGCGCCGGCTGCGGCTGCTGAGGAGTCGGTGAAGGCGTCCGAGGAGTCTGCGGCGGAGTCGTCGGTCGAGGAGTCCCTGAAGGGGCAGGCCGAGGCCGGGGTTGCGGTGAAGGATGCCGAGGGCGCCGATTCACCGGGTGGACCGCCGGCTGCTGAGGGCGGCGTACCGGAGGCGAGCGGCGACGTCGAGGCTGTGGACGAGGTGGACCCGGAGGTTCCCGAGGGCGCGGCTGAGGCGACGGCGAAGGACGGCCGCGCGGCTGATGCGGAGGCCGGGGATCCTGCGTCGGAGGCGACTGCTGGTGGTGCTTCGGACGCGGGTGGCGAGCGGCCGAGCGTCGGCGTCGTGTACGAGCCGGAGGAGTCGCCCGACGGGTTCCCGTTGGAGTACGGCGAGATCATCATCGGGCTGCCGAAGAACGCGGACG
This sequence comes from Kribbella flavida DSM 17836, assembly GCF_000024345.1. Classification (NCBI taxonomy): domain Bacteria; kingdom Bacillati; phylum Actinomycetota; class Actinomycetes; order Propionibacteriales; family Kribbellaceae; genus Kribbella; species Kribbella flavida. The sequence continues at coordinate 2,302,562 of NC_013729.1, forward strand.
GTATGCCGGTGGAGGTACCGCAGTCGGAGCGGATGGTCGATCCGCAGGTCATCGCGTCGACTGATGTCGACGAGGTGACTGAGCTGGAGGCAGCCGCGGCGGCCGAGGCGGCGCGGATCAGTGCTGAGGCTGCGAAGGCGGAGCGGTCGGAGGACGTTGCCGGTACGCCGGTGGGCGGGGACGTCGCGGAGCCGACCGGTGCGAACGCTGATGCCGTAGGCGCGGATGATGCGGCAGAGGGCGAGACTGAGCCGGCAGCGGCGGCGGGCGAGAAGGTTGGTGCCGTCGAGAGCTCGAAGGCTGGGCGTGCCGGGAAGTCGACTCCTGGTGACGCGGATGAGGCGGGGACCGCCGGAGGCGATGCAACCGCCGAGGACGTCACACGTGTGGCAGCCGTCGACAGCGAGGCGTCCGCAAAGGGTGAAGCCGCCGAGGAAGTGCCGGCGAGTGGCAGCGCCACCTCTGCCGAGGACGCAGATGAGGACGACGCAGAGTCCTCCGAGGATGTCGAGGCTGCGGAGACCGACGCCGACGCGAGGTCCGCCGAGGACGTTGCAGCCGTCGGTAGCGCGGCGACCGAGGACATTACTGGCGCTGACGAGGTTGCCGCGGACGCCGAGAGCGCGGCGTCCGGCGTGGGCGCTGGGGCTGCCGAGGGCGTGGCGGCCGGCGCTGGCGTGGTGAGCGGCGCCGGAAGCAAGGGCAAGGCCGGCGACGGCGGCAAGGCCGGGGATGGTGCGGCGGCTGCGGACGGCGACGGCGGCAAGGCCGGCGATGGTGTGGCGGCTGCGGACGGCGACGACGGCGACGAGGTGGTGTTGTCGGCGGAGGAGGTCGCGGCCAAGGCGGCTGAGCAGCAGGCGGCGATGGCGTTGATCACGGCGCTGATGCGGCTGCGGGGTGCGTTGGCCGACAGCAAGCTGCCGCTGGACGTGGTCGGGGCCGACGAGGCGCGGCAGCAGCAGAAGTCGATGCTGGACCAGTTGGACGACTACATCCTGCCGCGGCTGGTGCAGCTCGAGGCGCCGGTGCTCGCGGTGGTCGGCGGTTCGACCGGTGCGGGCAAGTCGACGCTGGTGAACAGCCTGATCGGCCAGGTCGTCAGCGAACCGGGCGTGCTGCGCCCGACCACGCGGTCGCCGGTGCTGATCCACAACCCGGACGACGCCGAGTGGTTCGCGGGCGACCGGGTGCTGCCGGGCATGGCCCGCTCCAGCGGCGACCGCCCGGGTGGTACGGAGGACCCGGGACAGATCCGCTTGGTTGCCGCCGACACCATTCCGCGCGGCCTGGCGATCCTGGACGCGCCGGACATCGACTCCGTCGTCGAGGCGAACCGCGATCTCGCCACCCAGCTGCTGGCCGCGGCCGACCTGTGGTTGTTCGTGACCACCGCGGCCCGGTACGCCGACGCTGTGCCGTGGGAGTTCCTGCAGAGCGCGTCGGACCGCAGTACGGCGGTCGCGGTGGTGCTGGACCGGGCTCCGGCCGACACCATCGACGACATCACCGGGCACCTGGCGCAGATGCTGCTGGAGCGCGGGCTGGGCGACTCGCCGCTGTTCAGCATCAAGGAGACCGTGGTCGACGCCGACGGCATGCTGCCGGCCGAGACGGTTGCCTCGATCAAGGACTGGCTGGTCGACCTGGCGGCCGACGCGGAGGCGCGGTCGGCGGTGGTACGCCGTACGCTGCAGGGCGCCGTGACCGCGATGACCAAGAAGGCGCCCGCGTTCTCGAAGGCGGTGCGCGACCAGGCCGACACGTTGGTCGAGCTGCGCTCCACCGCCCAGACGGCGTACGACCGGGCGGTCAAGGACATCGAGCAGGCGACCGTCGACGGCACCATGCTGCGCGGCGAGGTGCTCGCCCGCTGGCAGGAGTTCGTCGGCACCGGCGAGCTGCTCAAGGGTCTGCAGACCAACGTCGGCCGGCTGCGCGACAAGGTCCGTACGGCGGTGGTCGGGAAGCCGCCGCCGACCCGGGACCTCACCGACGCGGTGGAGTCCGGGCTGGAGTCGCTGCTGCGCGAGCACGCCGAGGCGGCGGCCGAGCGGGCCGAGGAGTCCTGGCAGTCGACGGCCGCCGGACGCCAACTGCTCGCCGCGGGTGAGCGCGACCTCGGCCGGATGTCGAAGGAGTTCCCGGCCGCCGCGAGTCGCGCGGTCCGGGAGTGGCAGGGCTTCGTGCTCGACCTGGTGCGCAAGGAGGGCGCGGACAAGCGCTCGACCGCGCGCATCCTGGCGTACGGCGTCAACGGGATCGGCCTGGCGCTGATGGTCGTGGTGTTCGCCAGCACCGCGGGCATCCCGACCGGTGCCGAGGTCGGGGTCGGGGCGGGGACCGCCGTGGTGGGGCAGAAACTGCTGGAGGCGGTGTTCGGTGACCAGGCCGTGCGCACCCTGGCAGCGAAGGCCCGTGAGGACCTGAACGCTAGGGTTCATGCGTTGATGGATGCCGAATTCGCCCGCTACCTGGCTGTGCTCGACCAGCATCCGGTCGACCCGGAAGCACCCAGGCAACTGACCGAGGCCGCGCGCGCGGTGGAGGACTGCACGTGACGGGAATTGTGGATACGGTCAAGGGCCTGGTGAGGGGTTCTTCCGATGTCCTGACCAAGATCGAGGCGCTGGAGGAGGCGGCCGAGGCCGGCAAGGGCCGGCTGGACCAGGTCGTGCTCAGCGAGGCCTCGCAGATCGTCGACCGGGCCGGCCAGCGGCTGCGGATGTCCGGCGACCTGACCGTGGTCGCACTGGCCGGCGCGACCGGCTCGGGCAAGTCGTCGCTGTTCAACGCGATGACCGGGCTCGACCTGGCCGCGATCGGCACCCGGCGGCCGACCAGCTCGATGCCGCTGGCCTGTGTGTGGGGCGAGGAGCCCGCCGGGGAGGTGCTGAACTGGCTGGGCATTCCCCGGCGGCACCAGGTGCAGCACCGCAGCTCCCTGGAGGAGCAGCACTCGGAGGACCTGGACGGACTGGTCCTGCTCGACCTGCCCGACCACGACTCCACCGAGGTCGAGCACCGGCTGATCGTGGACCGGCTGGTGGAGCTGGTCGACGTGCTGGTGTGGGTGGTCGACCCGCAAAAGTACGCCGACGCGGCGCTGCACAACCGCTACATCAAGCCGTTCGCGTCGCACTCGTCGGTGATGGTGTTCGCGCTGAACCACGTCGACAAGCTGACCGACGAGCAGCGCAAGAGCTGCCTGTCCGACCTGGACCGGCTGCTGAAGTCCGACGGGCTGAAGTCGCCGACCGTGGTCGGTACGTCCGCGGTGAGCGGCGACGGCCTCGACGAGCTGCGCAACCTGCTGGTCAAGCGGGTCGCCAACAAGCGCGCCGCGCGGGAGCGGCTCGCGGCCGACGTGGACCGGGTCGCCGACCGGATGGCGAGCCAGTGCGGCAACGCGAAGACGCCGGAGATCTCCAAGTCGGACGTCACCGAACTGGTCGATGCCCTGGCCGAGGCGAGCGGCGTACCGGTGGTGGTGGACGCCGTACGGCGGTCGTACCTGCAGCGGGCGCGCGCGGCGACCGGGTGGCCGGTGACGAAGTGGCTCGGCCGGTTCCGGCCCGACCCGCTGCGGCGGCTGCACCTGGACCAGCTGCCCAAGCAGCAGGGCAAGGCGCTGCGGAAATCGGCGTCGACCGAGGTGTCGATCGCCCGGTCCTCCTTGCCGGCGGCGACTCCGGTGCAGCGGGCCCGGATGGACACCGCGGTCCGCAGCATCACGAACAAGGCGGCCGCGGGGTTGTCGCGGCCGTGGGCCGACTCGGTCCGGTCGGCGATCCGCCGCCGCGAGGAGACCCTCGGCGACGAGCTGGACCAGGCGGTCGCCCGGACCGATCTCGGCTCGAGCTCGACGCCGGGCTGGTGGGGCGTCGCGCGGTTCCTGCAGTGGGTGCTGTTCCTGGTGGCGCTGGGCGGGGCAGTCTGGCTCGGAGCGCTCGCAGTGTTCGGGTACCTGCAGCTGAACGATCCGCCGCTGCCGCGCTGGAACGGGATCCCGTACGCGACGCTCATGCTGATCGGCGGCGTGCTGCTCGGCGTCCTGGTCGCGGTGGCGTGCCGGGTGTTCGCCTCGAACGGCGCGAACCGCCGGGCCCGGCTGGTGTCGCGGGCGTTGCGCAGCGAGCTGGAGAAGGTTGCCGACAGCCACGTCATCGACCCGGCCAAGGCCGAGCTCGACGCGTACACGACCTGCCGCGACAAGCTGGCCGTCGCGCGCCGCTGAGCCCGTCGCCACCGCTGGTCCGGCGTACTGCGGGGCGACTGCACAGCAAAGCGGGACCTTGGACAGGCTGTGACCTGTTCACGGTCCCGCTTCGGTGTTCCAGGTGGTGCTGCGAGTGCTACTCCGGCGGGGTCTTGCCGGGGACGTACTGCGCCATCGCGATCTCGATGGTGGCCTTGAGGTCCTGCTCGCTGGTGGTGCCCGAGGCCCGGATGACGTCGATCCAGGCGTAGATCGACTGCTCGTTGTAGCGGACCACCTCGGGGGAGTTGGCCATCTCGGTCGGGTCGTCGTCGGTGGTCAGCTCGCCGGCCAGGTAGAGGCCCAGGCCCAGGATCGCGCCGTCCCAGCCAGGTCCGACGTACAGGGCGCCGGCGCCACCGGGGGCGGGCGGCCCCTCCATCGAGTGCTCGAGCTCGAACTCGGTCGTCTCGCCCGGTCCCGGCGTCAGCCGCACCTCGAGCAGACTGGTCGGGCCGCCGAACGTGACCTTGTAGCGCTTGGGCGGCTCGCACTCGATGATCTCTCCGCCGGCGTTGCCCTGGATCTGGAAGGTGCCGCCGACCTTGAGCTCGCCGGTGACCGGCGAGAACCAGCGAGCCATCCGCTCCGGGTCGGTGAGCGCGTCCCAGACGTCCTCGATCTCGGCCTGGTAGCTCCGGCGCATCAGCACCGAGGCCGTTTCGCCCGTGCGGGTGACTTCGCGCTGGACCGCGGTGATGTGTTCCAGGATGTCCATCTGTTCCCTGTCTGCCTTGGTGCCTGTGGTGGATGGTCGTGCCGAGTCCCACAATGCCGGTGCTGACTTATATAAGTCAAGGCTAAGGCTTGGTTGTCCCCAGGCGGTGAAGTCGTCCGCCGGAGTCGCGGTGGTCGCGGCATCTTCTCTGGTGACAGCACATCCGCGATCGAGAGGACTGGTGTGACATGAGTGGTGAGACCTATCTGACCCTGCAGGGGCGGGTCGGCGGCGACGTGCAGTTCAAGCAGGTGAACGGGGGACACGCGCTGGCGTCGTTCCGGATCGGCTCCACCGCCCGCACGCTCGACCGGGCCAAAGGGATCTGGATCGACCGGCCGACGACCTGGTTCACCGTCGAGTGCTGGCGCACGCTGGCACAGAACGTCGCCGACTCGGTCGGCCGGGGCGATCCCGTCGTCGTGCACGGCCGGCTCAAGACGACCGAGTGGACCGAGGACGGCGAGCCACGCTCCCGGACGGTGATCGAAGCTCTGTCTGTCGGCCACGACCTGACCCGCGGCACCACCAGCTTCAGCAAGACCCCGCCGTCGGCGGCCGGCAGCCCGCCCAGCTCCCCCGACGACGAGATGCGGGACCTGTCCCACCGAGCCGAGTCGTCCGGCGAGCAGAGTGCCGCGGACGACCCGCCCTTCGTCGCCCAGGAGGCCGCCTGACGGGTCCGGCGGCGACGGGCGGTTGGGTGTCGGTGGGGCGCAGCGCATAGGCTCTGGCTCATGGCGGAATTCATCTACACGCTTCGCAACGTCCGGAAGGCGCACGGCGACAAGGTCGTACTCGACAACGTCACCTTGAACTTCCTGACCGGCGCGAAGATCGGCGTGGTCGGGCCGAACGGCACCGGCAAGTCATCGCTGTTCAAGATCATGGCAGGGCTCGACCAGCCCTCGAACGGTGAGGCGCGGCTGGCGGAGGACGCCACGGTGGGGATCCTGCTGCAGGAGCCGCCGCTGACCGAGGGCAAGACGGTGCTGGAGAATGTCGAGGAAGGGGTCGGCGACACCAAGCAGAAGCTCGACCGCTTCAACGAGATCTCCGCCGAGCTGGCCGATCCGGACGCGGACTACGACACCCTGCTGGCCGAGATGGGTGACCTGCAGACCGAGCTCGACCACCGCAACGCATGGGACGTCGACGCCCAGCTGGAGCAAGCGATGGATGCGCTTCGCTGCCCGCCGGCCGACGCCATCGTCGACAACCTGTCCGGCGGTGAGCGCCGCCGGGTCGCGCTGTGCAAGCTGCTGCTGCAGCAGCCCGACCTGCTGCTGCTCGACGAGCCCACCAACCACCTGGACGCCGAGTCGGTGCTCTGGCTGGAGCAGCACCTGCAGAAGTACCCGGGCGCCGTCCTGGCGATCACTCACGACCGGTACTTCCTGGACAACGTCGCCGAGTGGATCCTGGAAATGGACCGCGGCAAGACCTACGGGTACGAGGGCAACTACTCGAAGTACCTGGAGACCAAGCAGGAGCGGCTGGTCGTCGAGGGACGCAAGGACGCCAAGCGGCAGAAGATCCTGGAGCGCGAGCTCGAGTGGGTCCGGTCGAACGCGAAGGGCCGGCAGTCGAAGAGCAAGGCCCGGCTCGCGCGCTACGAGGAACTCGCGGCCGAGGCCGAGCGGGCCAAGAAGCTCGACGTCGACGAGATCAACATCCCGCCGGGTCCGCGCCTGGGCAGCACGGTGCTCGAGGTCAGCAAGCTGGTCAAGGGCTTCGGCGACCGCAAGCTGATCGACGGGCTGAGCTTCTCGCTGCCCCGGGCCGGCATCATCGGCGTGGTCGGCCCGAACGGCGTCGGCAAGTCGACGCTGTTCCGGATGATCGTCGGCGAGGAGATCCCGGACCAGGGCACGCTGCGCCTGGGCGACACGGTCCGCATCTCGTACGTCGACCAGTCCCGCGGCGGGCTCGACCCGCAGAAGACGGTCTGGCAGCAGGTGTCCGACGAGCTCGACTACATCAAGGTCGCGAACTTCGAGATGCCGAGCCGCGCGTACGTGGCGTCGTTCGGGTTCAAGGGCCCGGACCAGCAGAAGCCGACCGGGGTGCTGTCCGGCGGTGAGCGCAACCGGCTGAACCTGGCCCTGACGCTGAAGATGGGCGGCAACCTGCTGCTGCTCGACGAGCCGACCAACGACCTGGACGTCGAGACGCTGCAGTCGCTCGAGGATGCGCTGCTGGACTTCCCGGGCTGCGCTGTGGTGATCTCCCACGACCGGTGGTTCCTGGACCGCGTGGCGACCCACATCCTGGCCTGGGAGGGCACGGACGAGGACCCGGCGAAGTGGTTCTGGTTCGAGGGCAACTTCGCGTCCTACGAGGCGAACAAGATCGAGCGGCTCGGCGCCGAGGCCGCGCGCCCGCACCGGGTCACCCACCGGAAGCTCACCCGCGACTGACTCTCTCCGCGCACTCGGGCCCGCTCCAGCGATCGCTGGAGCGGGCCTGTCGCTTTCTGCGGGGCGGATCCGGCAACGAATGCGGTGTGGAGCTGCCGATGCGACCGCCGGGCGGGCAGTCGCCTGGTGACGGGGCCCGACGCCCGGTCTCCGGCCAGGTCACGAGGTCGCGGGGGCGCGGGGTCGCGAGGGTGCCGGGGGTGTGGGGTTGCAGGGCTGCGGGGTCGTGGGGTCGCCGGGCCGCGAGGGTGCCGGGGGTGTGGGGTTGCAGGGCCGCGGGGTCGCCGGGCGCGGGGTTTACGCGGGTAGGAGTTCGGAGGATTGGCGGCGGTACTGGCCGGGGGCTACGCCGTACTCGCGTTTGAAGGCTTTGGCGAGGGCGAACTCGGTGGCGTAGCCGGTGCGGGTGGCGATGGTGCGCAGGGGGTCGTCGGAGTCGCGGAGGCGGCGGGCGGCCAGCGTCATGCGCCACCAGGTCAGGTAGGCGAGCGGGGACCGGCCGACTGCTCCGGCAAAGCGTTTGGCGAAGGTGGCGCGGGACAGGCCGGACAGGGCGGCGAGCTCGGAGACTGTCCAGGGGTGTTCTGGTCGGGCGTGGATGCCGTGCAGTGCTGCGGTCAGTGCCGGGTCGCCGAGTACGCTGGCCCAGCCCGCGGGGGATGCGCTGCCAGCTACGTCGGGGCGCGCGGATCGCGCGACCTGTTCGTCGAACCAGCCGCGCAGGACGAAGAGCAGCAACATGTCCACCAGGCCCGACAGGATCGCGGAGGTGCCTGCGCGTGGTTCGCTGAGTTCGGCGCCCAGCAGGTCGACCGCCGCACGCAGCGACGCGTGCTGCCCGAGCCGGAGGGGCAGGTGGACGACCTCCGGCAGTTCATCGAGCAGCGGGTGACTGCTGGCCCGATCGAAGTAGTACGCCGCACACAGCAGCCGGGTCGTCGTCCCCGTCCCGTCGAGCGTCATCTCCTCGACCACGGCGGCGTCGTCCGCGTCCACCTGGAAGTCGACCAGCGGGCTGCCCGGGCGATCGGCCAGCGCGTAGCCGGTGCCGTGCGGCACGAAAACCACGTCGCCCACGGCCAACTGGATCGGCTCACCCCGCGCAGGGATCAGCCAGCAGGAGCCCTCGAGCAGCACGTGACAGCCGGCGCTGTCGCTCGGCGGGAAGCGGATCCCCCAGGGCGCCTCCGCCTGGGTCCGCGCCGCATGCGGTCGTCCGGTCCGCAGAGCGGCCAGTACATCGCTGAGTACGTCCATCCCGTCAAGTCTAGGTGTCAGACGACTGGATATGGTTTGGAGCGCGATGGCCATGTCTCGTCGAAGTCCGCGCTCTTAGGGTCGAGGCAACACCATCCCTTGGAGGACCACATGTCGTTGTCTGTTGTTGTCGGTGCCGGCGGTACCGGCCGCGCCCTCGCTCGGCTGCTCGCGGAGGAGGGCGAGCGAGTCCGCCTCGTCACCCGCAGCGGCTCCGGCCCACGCCACCCCGGCATCGAACCAGTAGCCGCCGACGCCACCGATGCCGACCGGCTCGGCCGCCTGACCGAAGGTGCTCTCACGCTCTACAACTGTGCGATGCCGGCGTACGACCGGTGGCCGACCGACTGGCCACCGCTCGCCGGCGCAATGCTCGCGGCGGCCGAGCGGACCGGCGCCGACTACGTCATGCTCGGTAACACCTATGCGTACGGCCCGGTCAGTGGACCGATCACCGAGGACCTGCCTTCGGCGCCGACCACGGTGAAGGGGCGGGTGCGCGCACAGCTGTGGGCCGACGCCCTGGAAGCACATCAGGCCGGGCGCGTCCGGGTCACCGATGTCCGCGCCTGCGACTTCCTCGGTGTGGACACGCTGTCGGTCTACAACCTCGTCGTCCTGCCGCACCTGCTGGCCGGTACTCCGGCCGCGTACCCCGGTGACCTCGACGTCGAGCACAGCTGGACCTACATCGACGATGCGGCCCGCACGATGATCGCCGCAGCCCGGCACGACGCGGCCTGGGGCAATGTCTGGCATGTGCCGTCGACGTCGACGCTGCCGGTTCGCGCTCTCACCGCGCGACTGGCTGCGCTGGCGGGAGCTCCGGGGCCGCAGCTGACCGCGATGCCGCTGGAGGAGTTGGTCCGGGTCGGCGAGCGGGACTCGATCATGGCGGAACTGGTCGAGATGCAGTATCTCGACCGCGAACCGCACGTGCTCGACTCTGCCCACACCGAGGCCGTTCTCGGAGTCACCGCGACGCCGCTCGACGAAGTGCTGAAGGAGACGATCGACGCGCTGCCGGCCTGACCGGTCAGGGTCAGCGTTGCCCGATGTGCTCGGAGACGGCGTCGAAAACCCGGCCGACGGCGGCAAAGTCCTCAGGGCTGACGAGGTCGACCAGGTTCTCCCGCACGCCTTCGACGTGGAAGGGGGCCGCTTGCTCGAGCAGGGCGAAGCCGGCGTCGGTCAGCTCGGCCCACACGCCGCGCTTGTCGCTCGTGCAGGACGTACGCCGGACCAGGTCGGCTGCCTCCAGGCGGCCGACGGTGTGGGTGAGCCGGGAGCGGCTCTGGTGCAGCCGGTCGGCGAGCTCCGCCATCCGCAGCCGGCGGTCGGGCGCCTCGGACAGCCGGACCAGGATCTCGTAGTCGTTGATCCCCAGGCCGAACTGACGCAGGTCGTCGTCGAGCTTGGCCATCAGGCGCGCAGTGCCCAGCAGGTACGCGCGCCACGCCACCTGCTGCTCGGAGTCCAGCCACCGGGTGCCAGTCGTCATCGTCACCGGACCAGTGTAGCGGGAATGTAGTTGACATTTAAACCGTTCACTACTAGCGTCAGGGTCATCAGTTGAAACTTGAACTACCGGTTCGAGCCGGACGGCGTGACCTCCTCCCGTACTTCCCGAAAGGACCCCCCGATGAGCGACACCGCTACCACGACCGCGACCAGCACCATCCCCGGCCTGGTGGCCGGCACCTACGCGCTGGACACGGCCCACACCGAGATCGGCTTCACCGTTCGGCACCTGATGACCAAGGTCCGCGGCACCTTCAAGGAGTTCGCCGGCGAGATCGTCGTCAAGGACTCCCTCGAGGAGTCGACCGCGGCCGTCACGGTCGAGCTCTCCTCGGTCGACACCCGCAGCGAGCAGCGTGACGGCCACCTGCGCTCCGGTGACTTCTTCGACGTGGAGAAGAGCCCGAAGATGACCTTCGCCAGCACCGCGCTGCGCCCGAACGGCGACGACTACACGCTGGTCGGCGAGCTGACCATCAAGGACGTGACCCGGCCGATCGAGTTCGCCGTCGACTTCCTCGGCGTCGACCAGAACGCCTACGGCCAGACGATCATCGGCTTCGAGGCGACCGCGTCGATCAGCCGCAAGGACTGGGGCATCGACTTCAACGTCCCGCTGGAGGGTGGCAAGCTGCTCGTCGGCGACAAGGTGGACATCCACCTGGACGTCCAGGCGGCGCTGCAGGCCTGACCCGTCCTCCGAAAGGCCCCGGCCCCTCGTGCGAGGGAACCGGGGCCTTCGGTGTTTCCGGGCTCGGTCAGGCCTGGACCATGCGCAGCGCCAGGTCGCCGTACAGGGTGCCGAGATCCTCGGGTTTGGCGCGGTGCGGGGTGTACCAGCGGGCGACGTCGATCGACAGGGACAGAACGGCGAGCGTGGTGCCCGGCAGGTCCTCGACGGCGAACGAGCCGTCGTCGACGCCGTCGGCGAGCACCTGCTCGAGCTGCGCGGAGATCGCGCGGCGGATGGCCGCCACCTCGGCGAGGTGCTCGGGAGTGAGGGCGGCGAGCTCGTACTGCACCACCCGCGCGATCGTGTGGTGCTCGGCGTGCCAGGCCGTGAACGCCGACACCATCGCCCGCAACCGCTCCGCCGGAGACCGGTCGGCGGTCACGGATGCGCTGGAAGAACTCTCCGGCGCGGCATCGCCTGGGATGTCGTCCGGGGCTGGGTCGCCGGCGTCGCGGAGTACTTCCAAGGCGGCTCGGTGGCCGTACAGGCTGATCTCGAAGAGCAGCCGTTCCTTCGACGGGTAGTGCACGTAGAGCGCGGCGGGGGACATGCCGGCCCGGGAGGCGATGTCGCGGGTGGTGGTGGCCTGGAAGCCGCGCTCGGCGAAGGCGTCGATGGCGCCGGTCAGCAGCCGGCGGGCGGCGGCCGGCTGGACGTGCTCCCAGACGAGGGGACTGGTGACTGCGGACACGTTGACACTCTGCCGTGGATTCGCGAAGCTAAGCAAGCGCTTAGCCCTGCGTCTCACGCCTTGCAACGTCGTCAATCTCGGGAGGCCCAGCGATGGACCGCATCATCTTCGGCGAGGACCACCACGCCTTCCGGGCCAGTGCGAAGCAGTACTGCGACCGCTCGCTGGTTCCGCGGATGGAGCAGTTCCTCGAGCAGAGGACGATCGACCGGGCCGCCTGGCTGGAAGCCGGCAAGCAGGGTTTTCTGGGGCTCGACGTGCCCGAGCAGTACGGCGGGTCCAGCGTCGGCGACTACCGGTTCAACGCGGTGTTCGCCGAGGAGCTGTCGAAGATCTCCGCCTCGCTGTCGAGCTGCTTCGGCATCCACTACGACTGCGCCGCGCCGTACCTGGTCGATCTCGGGACCGAGGAGCAGAAGCAGCGCTGGCTGCCGAAGTTCTGCTCCGGCGAGCTGATCGCCGCGATCGGCATGACCGAGCCGTCGGGCGGGTCCGACCTGGCCGGGCTGAGGACCAGCGCGAAGAAGGTCGACGGCGGCTGGGTGCTGAACGGCTCGAAGACCTTCATCACCAACGGCGACATGGCCGACCTGACCATCACCGCCGTGCGGACCGATCCGAGCAAGGGCGCCAAGGGCATCACGCTGTTCGCCGTCGAGCAGGGCATGCACGGGTTCGCCCGCGGCCGCAAGCTGGACAAGGTCGGCCAGACCGAGTCCGGCACGTCGGAGCTGTTCTTCGAGGACGTCTTCGTGCCGGAGGAGAACGTGCTCGGCGAGGTGGACCGCGGCTTCATCCACATGATGGAGCGGCTGGCCCAGGAGCGCGTCGGCGCCGCGGTGTCGAACATCGCGCACGCCACCCAGATCCTCGCCGAGACGATCGAGTACGTGAAGCAGCGCAAGGCGTTCGGCCAGCCGGTCGGCTCGTTCCAGTACAACAAGTTCCTGATCGCCGAGCTGGTCACCAAGGCCGAGGTGACCCAGGCGTACGTCGACAACGCGATCGTCGCGCACGACGAGGACCGGCTGACCGCCGTCGACGCGGCCAAGGCCAAGTGGTGGAGCGCCCAGGTGCAGAACGAGATCCTGGACGCCTGCGTCCAGCTGCACGGCGGCTACGGCTACATGAACGAGTACCGGGTGGCCCGCGCCTGGCGCGACGCCCGGGTGACCAAGATCTGGGCCGGCTCGAACGAGATCATGAAGGAACTCATCGGCCGCGACCTCGGCCTGTAGGAAGGACCCCTCATGCCCGAAGCAGTCATCGTCTCCACCGCGCGGTCGCCGATCGGCCGGGCCCACAAGGGGTCGCTGAAGGACCTCCGGCCGGACGACCTGGCCGTGCAGGTGATCAAGGCCGCGGTCGACCAGGCCGGCCTGACCGGCGACCAGATCGAGGACCTGATGCTGGGCTGCGCCGAGCCGCACGACGAGCACGGCGGCAACATGGCCCGCCGGGTCGCGATCCAGCTCGGCTGGGACAACACCCCGGCCACCACGATCAACCGGTTCTGCGCCTCGTCCACCCAGACCGCCCGGATGGCGTACCACGCGATCAAGTCCGGTGAGGGCGACGTCTTCGTCAGCGCCGGCGTCGAGTGCGTCTCGCGGTACAAGAACTTCGGCTCGGCCGGCGTCGGTGACCCGAGCTCGTTCAACCCGGTGTTCGCCGACGCGGTGCAGCGGACCGAGAAGTACGCCGAGACCAACGACACCTGGCACGACCCGCGCGAGGACGGGCTGATCCCCGACATCTACATCTCGATGGGGCAGACCGCCGAGAACGTCGCCACCCTGCGCGGCATCAGCCGGGCCGACCAGGACGCGTTCGGCGTGCGCTCGCAGAACCTGGCCGAGCAGTCGATCACCAACGGCTTCTTCGAGCGCGAGATCACGCCGGTGACGCTGCCGGACGGCACGGTGGTCAGCAAGGACGACGGGCCGCGGGCCGGGACGACGCTGGAGAAGGTCAGTCAGCTGCAGCCGGTGTTCCGCCCCGACGGCACGGTCACGGCCGGCAACTGCTGCCCGCTGAACGACGGTGCCGCGGCCGTGGTGATCATGAGCGACACCAAGGCGCGGGAGCTCGGCCTCACCCCGCTGGCGCGGATCGTCTCCACCGGGGTGAGCGGGTTGTCCCCGGAGATCATGGGTCTCGGCCCGGTCGAGGCGTCGAAGCAGGCGCTGGCGCGGGCCGGGATGAGCATCGGCGACATCGACCTGGTCGAGATCAACGAGGCGTTCGCGGTGCAGGTGATCGGCTCGGCCCGCGAGCTGGGCATCGACGAGGACCGGCTGAACGTGCACGGCGGCGCGATCGCGCTCGGCCACCCGTTCGGCTCGACCGGTGCGCGGATCATGACGACGCTGGTGAACGGGCTGCAGTTCGAGGACAAGCAGTTCGGCCTGGAGACGATGTGCGTCGGCGGCGGTCAGGGCATGGCCGTCATCCTGGAGCGCCTGAGCTGATGGACATGGGCCGGCTGAATTTGCTCCCGGCGGGTTCGTGGTGATGGCGATGAAGGGCCGGACGGCGATCGTCACCGGGGCGTCCCGCGGAATCGGGCTGGCGGTCGCCCAGCGGCTGGTCGCCGACGGCGCGCGGGTGGTGATCACCGGGCGGACGCAGGAGACCCTGGACCAGGCGGTCGAGGCGCTCGGCGGCGAGCAGAACGCGCTGGCCGTCGCGGGCAAGGCGGCCGACCCGGAGCACCGGGCACAGGTGGTCGAGGCCGCGCTCACGACGTACGGGTCGATCGATCTGCTGGTGAACAACACCGGCATCAACCCGATCTACGGGTCGCTGCTGGACGTCGACAGCGCGGTGGCGGCCAAGATGGTCGACACCAACGTGCTGGCGACGATCGCCTGGGTGAAGGCCTGCCGCGACGCCTGGATGGGCGAGCACGGGGGCGCCGTGGTCAACCTGTCCTCGGTCGCCGGCCTGGCGCCGTCGCCCGGCATCGGCTGGTACGGCGCGACCAAGGCGATGCTGTCGCGGGTCACGATGGAGCTCGCGGTCGAGCTGGCGCCGGCGATCCGGATCAACGCGGTCGCGCCGGCGGTGGTGAAGACGAAGTTCGCCGGCGCGCTGTACGAGGGCCGCGAGCACGACGTCGCCGCGAGCTACCCGCTGCAGCGGCTCGGCCGGCCCGAGGACGTCGGATCGCTGGTCTGGTTCCTGCTGTCCGACGAGGCGTCCTGGATCACCGGCCAGACCGTCACCATCGACGGCGGCCTGACCCTGAACGGCGGCATCGTCCAGTAGGACCGGCCACAGCCCGGGTCAGCTCTGCGGCTGGCGCCGGATGGCGGTGAAGGTTTGGCGGAGCGTGATGGTGCCGTCGGCCGACTCGTCCTCGTTGCGCCAGTGGAAGCCGGTGGGGGTGATGCCGGTGAACATCCAGCGGGTCCGGTGGGCGGTGGGCTCGCGGGCCTCCAGGGTGATCCAGTCCTCGCCGGAGCGGCCGATGAACGTCATCACGAACGCGTGCTTCGGGCCCATCCAGGTCGAGCGGAAGCCGCCGAGCTCCGGGTCGTAGAGCCGGATCGACAGCCCCCACTCGCCGTCCCCGTCGACCGGCCGGCGGGCCCGACTCGGGGTGATCCAGATGTCGGCCACCGCCCGGCCGTCGAGTGCCCAGCCGAAGTGCCACTCGCCCTCGGTCTGCCGGACCACCGCGCCGGCTTCGTCGTACCAGCGCACGTCCAGGTCCCAGCTCCCGATCAGCGGAGCGAAGACCTGGAACGGCTCGGCGAACTCGGGCCTCGGCCCGTCGGCGACGAACAGGTCGGCCAGCATCGTCCGCGGATCAGCTGTCATGGGCGTGAGCATACTTCACCCCTGACAGTTGCGCGCGTGATTTCAGACCCGGCGGCCCATCCAGCCGGCCAGCCGGACGTACGGCGTGGCGTCGGCCGGCACCGGGACGACCGCGCCGAAGGGGATCGGCCCGCCGCGGGGATCGGCGGGGATGAACTGCTGCACCGTCGGCAGCACCGCTTCGGCCAGGGCCGGGTCGAGCAGGTCCTCGCGAGAGATCGCGGTCGCCAGGTCCCAGCTGTGCGTGGTGAGCTCCCCGGAGTACGCCGCGACGGCTCCGGCGCCGGGCACGGTTCCCCAGGGCAGGCGGCAGACGCGTGTGAGCAGGGTGTCGTCGGCGAGCGTGGCATCCGCCGCGGCCCGGTAGGTCTTCCAGTCCGCCGACCAGTCGTCGGTGCCGGTGGTGATCACCGGGATGTCGAGCGCATTGCCGCCCTGCAAGGCGTGGTCGATCCGGCGTACGACGCTGAGCAGGTGGCCGAGCAGGTCGCGGACGGCGTACTCGTCGCACGGGGTCGGCAGGTCGAGCTGCTCGGGCCGGACGGCGTCGATGATCCGGCCGACCTGGTCGAGGGCGAGTCCGAGGGTGGGACGGGGGTCCGTCATGGGGTGGCTCCTTCAGTTGATGAGGGGCCCAGCCTTGCGCGGTATATAAGACATCCAGTGTCATAGTTCGGTGAGAGCCGACAGATTGCTGCAGATCATCCTGCTGCTGCAGCGGCATCCGCGGTTGAGTGCGCGGGAGCTGGCCGAGCGGCTCGAGGTGTCGACGCGCACGGTCATGCGCGACATGGAGGCGCTGTCGGCGGCCGGTGTGCCGGTCTACACCGAGCGCGGGCGCAACGGCGGGTGCGTGCTGCTGCCGGGATACCGGGCGGACGTGAGCGGGCTGACGCCGCGGGAGGCGCAGGCGTTGTTCGCCTGGTCGGGCCGGGCGTCGTTGTCCGAGGAGCTCGGGCTGCGGGACGCGTTGCAGTCGGCGATGGGGAAGTTGTCGGCGTCGCTGCCGGTGCAGTTGCAGGACGATGCCGACGCGTTGTCGGGAGCGATCCTGGTGGATCGGCGGCGGTGGTTCGCGGCGGCGGAGGAGATCGAGGCGTTGCCAGTCCTGCGACGGGCGGTGGTGAGCCGTCGGCGGGTCCGGTTGCGCTACGCGTCGGCCTCGGCCGGGCGGGCGCAGCGTCGTACGGTCGATCCGTGGGGACTGGTGGAGCAGGCGGGGCGGTGGTACCTGGTTGCGGCGCATCGTGGGGTGGCCCGGATGTACCGGGTGTCGCGGGTCGAGGCGGCGGAGGTGCTCGAGCAGGCGGCTGAGCGGCCGGCCGACCTGGATCTGCAGGCGGAGTGGGAGCGGCTGCGCTCGGGGCTGGAGGCGATGAAGCCGCCGGGGGTCGACGTGGTGGTGCGGGTGCGGCCGGAGCTGGTGGCGGTGGTGCGGCGGATCGCCTCGCCGATGCTGGAGCGAGGGGAGGGGGTCCGGGATGTGGCGGCCGGCGGGCGGCAGGCCGGGCGGGAGGGGTGGCCGCAGCTGGGAATGAGGTTCCGGGTGCGGCAGGCGGCTTGTGCGGTGCTGCTGGGGTTCGGGGCGGATGTGGAGGTGCTGGAGCCGGTGGACTTGCGGGGGGAGCTGCTTGGGTTGGCGAGGGCTGCGGTGGGGACGTATGGCGCGGGTGGCTGAGTGCGCTGGTGGAACAGGCCGCGTGGGGGAACGAGCTACTCCGCGCTGGAAAGCACCAGCGAGCGGAGTTTGGTGATGGCGAGGGTGAGGCCGAGTACGGTGACGGCGATCAGCAGGATGCTTGCGATCGGAAGTTTCACCGCTGACTCGACGTTCAGGCCGTCGGTGAGTTCGTGGATCACCGCGAGCGACCACTGCTGGATCGACAGCACCTTCGCGCCGTCGACGTACTGGCCCATCACGCTCTCCCAGAGTAGGGAGTAGAACAGCCCGATGGTCACCGCGTTGCCCGAGAATACCGACAGCGCCAGGAAGATCGCCGTGTACGCCGCCCCGGCCACCGCCGCACCGATGCCGAAGGCAACCGCTGTCTGCACGTCGTCCGGGGCGAGCACGATGCCGGCGACCAGCATCGGCACCGCGCCGAGCGCGACGATCACGCCGAACGCGACCAGCGCCTTGGTCAGCACGATGGTCGACCGCTTGACCGGCTTGCTCAGCAGGTAGACGATCGAGCCGTCGTCGATCTCGCTCGCCAGCGCTCCGGTGCCGGCCACCAGCGCGACCAGCGGCAGGATCACCGCCAGCCCGAGCTGCTGCAGCAGGGCCGGCGCCAGGCCGTCCTTGTCGTCGACGGTCAGGGCCAGCAGCACGCACAGCGCCAGGAACACGCCGGGCATTATGAACAGCAGCACGCCGCGCCGGTGCCCGAAGAGCGTGGACAGCGTCAGTCGCGCGATCGTCCGGACCACCATCAGCGCCTCCCGACCAGGTAGGAGAACACGCTCTCGAGCGACTCGTCGGTCGGTGCGACCTCGAGCAGCCGGATGCCGAGATCGCGGGCCAGTGCGGGGACCAGCTTGCTGAACCGCTCGAAGTCGACCACCCGCACCTGCAGCGCGGACACGTCGAGGTCGGCGCCCGACGTACAGGGGTCGCCGATCAGGGCGGCGGCGAGCCGGCGGTCGTCGCTGGTGCGCAACCGGTACAGCATCGGGCGGTCCGTCATCAGCGTGCGGATCGCGCGGTAGTCGCCGGAGGCGGCGTGCCGGCCCGACACCACCACCTCGATGTGGGTCGCGACCTGCTGCACCTCCTCCAGGATGTGCGAGCTGAACAGCACGGTGCGGCCCTCGGCGCCCATCTTGCGCAGCAGGTCCATCAGGTGCAGCCGCTGCCGTGGGTCCATGCCGTTGAACGGCTCGTCCAGCAGCAGCAGCGACGGCTCGTGCACCAGCGCGGCGGCCATCTTGATCCGCTGCTTCATGCCCTTCGAGTACGTCGCGATGCGGCGGCCGGCGGCGTCCTGCATCGCGACCACCTCGATCGCGGCGTCGGCGGCGGCGCCCGGCGACGGCAGCCCCTGGAGCTCGGCGTTGGCCCGGACGAAGGCAGCGCCGGTCAGCGAGTCGTAGACCGCCTCGGTCTCCGGCACCAGGCCGATCTGCGCGTAGACGCTGTGGTTCCGCCACACCGGTACGCCGTCCAGCGTGACCGCCCCGACCGACGGCGGCAGGAAGCCGGCCATCATCGTGATCAGCGTCGACTTGCCGGCGCCGTTCGGGCCGAGCAGCCCGGTCACCCCGGGGCCGATCGTCATCGTCACGTCGTTCACCGCGACGACGTTGCCGTACCAGCGGGAGACCTTGTCGATCCGTACGACGCTCATCCGCGGGCCACCTTGGCGTAGCGGGCGTTGACGCCCCACACGCAGAGACCGACCAGCAGCAGGTAGACCGCGGCGAACACCAGTCCCTGCTGGGTGGTGGCCACCCAGTTGCCCTCGCTGTGGACGCGGAGCACGAACCGGGTCAGCACGTCCGCGAGCGTGAACGGCGAGCCGAGGTTCGCGTACCGCGCGGCCGGCTCGGTCAGGTCGCCCTCGGGGGACAGGATCGCCGTGGTGGTGATCACCGCGGTGAACGAGACGATCAGCACGGCGATGATCGCGGCGACGGCGAATCCGCGCCGCGGCGTCGCGGCCGCGATCAGCCCGCCGATCGCGGCCAGCAGGACCGACAGCAGGAAGGCGCCGCCGAGGCCGGTCGCGAACTCCCTGGTCATCGCACCGACGTCGTACCTGGCCAGCAGCGCACCGGCGTACAGGATGAACAGCGGCAGCCCGATCAGGATCATCAGCGCCAGCACGAGCGCGGACAGCTTCGCCAACGCGTAGTCCGTACGCCGGGGCGGCCGGGCCAGGTACAGCACGATCGAGCGGTAGCGCAGGTCCCGGGAGAACAGCTGCGGCGCCTGCGAGGCCAGGTAGAGCGCGATCACCGGCTGCAGGATGAAGACGTAGTCGATCGGCACGATCGGCGGTTCGTCGAACTTCATCACGTTCTGGATCCCGACGATGACCACGACCGGGACCACCATCACCGCGAGCAGCAGGATCGGCATCACCTTCGACTTGCCCGACCGGCCGATCCCGTAGGCGTGCCGCAGGCTGGACACCAGCAGCGCCTGGAAGATCGCGAACCGGCCGAGCCGAGGGCCGTCGTAGTGCCGGTAGCCGATGTCGTGGATGACACCGGAGCGGGGCTGCTGCTCCGGAAGCTGGTCAGACACTGAACACCTCTTCCAGCCGGTGCCGGTGCGGCTCGACCCGGACCAGGCCGAGGGCCAGCTCGGCGATCGCGTCGCGGACCAGGTCGTAGGTCTGCTCGCCGCTGATCTCGACCAGCACCAGCGGGCCGTCGGTGCGGACCCGGGCCCCGGCGCGGGACAACGCGTCGCGCAACCGGTCGCGGCCGTCGAGCTCGCGCACCTCGATCGTGAGCACACCGGTCTCACCGGTCAGTGCCGCCTTGGACTCCGACCGCAGCAGCCGGCCGCCGTCCAGCACGATGATGTGGTCGCACACACTCTCCAGCTCGCCGAGCAGGTGCGAGGTGATCAGCACCGGGATGCCGAACTCGGTGCCGATCCGGCGGACCAGCGCGAGCATCTCGTCGCGGCCGGCCGGGTCGAGGCCGTTGGTCGGTTCGTCGAGCAGCACCAGCTGCGGGTCGTGGGTCAGTGCCTGCGCGAGCTTGACCCGCTGCTTCATGCCGGTGGAGTAGCCGCCCATCGGGCGGTAGCGGGCCTCGTCCAGGCCGACGTGCCGCAGCACGTCGGCCGCGCGCTCGCGGGCGGCGGTCGCCGGCAGGCCGGACATCTGGGCCAGGTGCACGACGAACTCGGTCGCCGACACGTCGGGCGGCAGGCAGTCGTGCTCGGGCATGTAGCCGACCAGCGCCCGGACCGCCTCGCCGCCGGTGACCACGTCGTGTCCCAGCACGATGGCACTTCCGGCGGTCGGGGCGATCAGTCCGAGCAGGATCTTCAGCAGGGTCGACTTGCCGGCGCCGTTGGCTCCGACCAGCCCGGTCACGCCGGTCCCCACCTCGACCGTCAGCTCGTCCAGTGCCGTCACCCGGGGGTAGCGCTTGGTCAGCGCGGTGGTCGCGATCACGGGCACCCGGCAACCCTAGTGCCAGACCGGCTCGGGACAGAATTCTCCGTCGTTGCGATCGCGTCCCAGCTGCGCACCGAAATGCGATGGCGGGTGCGCGAGCGGCGCGGTTATCGTCCGAGGATGGATCTCAGGCCGGCGGTACCCGACGACGCCGAGGCGGTCTCCGCCGTCCGCCGGGCCGTCTACTCGTACTCCGTGATGTCACCGGCGACGACGCGGCACGACATCGAGGCGGTCGTGCCGGAGCAGCGCGCGCTGAGACTGGTCGCGGAGGTGGACGGCCGGGTCGTCGGGTGGGGCGCGGCCGGCATCAACACCTGGACCAGTGACGCCGGGCAGGCCTGGCTCACCGTGTACGTCCATCCCGAGCACCGGCTCCGCGGCATCGGCGGAGCGCTGGTCGGCCAGTTGCACGAGCACCTGGGCGAGGTCGGCGCGGTGCGGGTGCGGACCTTCGCGACGCCGGCCGGCCTCGACTTCGCCAAGCGACGCGGGTACGACGGCTCGCGGCTGATGCACTACGCGGGGCTCGACCCACGGGTGCTGCCGGAGCAGCCGCCGACGCCGGAGGGCATCCGGCTGGTCGGCTTCGACGAGGTCGAGCCGCGGCAGGCGTACACCGCGGACACCATCGCGTCGCTCGACGAGCCGGGCGACTCGCCGCTCGACGCGATCGACTACGACGAGTGGCTCCGGGAGATCTGGCAGGGGCCCGCGCTGGACAAGGCGCTGTCGGTCGCGGCGATGGCCGGCGACGAGATGGTGGCGTTCACCGCCGTGGAGACCGACGGGGACCGGGCCTGGGCGGGCATGACCGGGACCGTTCCGGCGTACCGGGGCCGGGGGCTGGCCAAGCTGGTGAAGTCGGTCGCGCTGCGCCGGGCGGCCGCCGCCGGGGTGACCGGGGCGTTCACCTCCAACGACGACGAGAACGGTCCGATGCTTGCCGTCAACAACTGGCTCGGCTACCGCCGGGTGGAGACCCAGACCGGTTTGCTGCGCACGCTGTGACGCGGTGGGTACCGGGCAGGCGGTGACCCGCTCACCCAGCGAAGTTCGTCCGCGTGTTGACACCGGTCCAGACCTGATCGGCCCGGCCGGGGCGTATCTTCGCCACAACTTCGGGTGAAGGAGTTGCGATGGAGATCAGGCCCGCCGAGCCGGCCGACATCGAGTCGGCAGTGGCGATGCACGACCGGGTGGTGCCCTTTTTCGCGGTGACGGCGACCGGCCTGCGGCACCGGCTGCAGGGCGGTCAGGCGCCGCCGCCGGGCTCCGGGACGTTCGTTGCGGCCGAGGGTGGCCGAGTGGTCGGCTGGGCCACGACCGGTCTGATCGCCGGCTCGGTCCCGCTCGACGGGCAGCTCCGGCTGGTCGTCGATCCGGACTTCCGCGGCCAGGGCATCGGCACCGAGCTGCTCGAGCTGGCCCACGGGACCCTGAAGGCGGCGGGTGCCGTCAGCGCCCGGGTCTTCGCGGACCCGGCTTCGGTCGAGTGGGCCGCCCGATGGGGGTACCGGCAGACCCGCGAGGTGTACTACGTGGGCATGGACCCGCGGGACGCTCCACCACGGCCGCCCGTCCCCGAAGGTCTGCGGCTGTCGGCGCTGGACCGGCTCGACCCGCACCAGGTCTACGAGGCCGACGAAGTTGCCCAACGCACCAAACCGGGCGACGCCAGGATCGCCGCCCGGCCGTACGACGAGTGGCTCGCTGGCACCTGGAAGGCGCCCGGCCTGCGGCTCGACCTGAGCGTCGCCGCGCTCGACGGCGACCGGGTGGTCGGCTTCACCCTCGGCAACGGCGACGACCGCTTGCTCTGGTCCCAGATGACCGCGACGATGCCGGACCAGCGTGGCCGCGGCCTCGCCAAGCTGGTCAAGTGCGAGGCGCTGCACCGCGCTGCCGCGGCCGACATCACCCGCATGTACACCGCGAACTACGTCGGCAACGAGCCGATGATCGCGGTCAACCGCTGGCTCGGCTACAGCATTCTCGCCCGGCACGCTGTGCTCATCTGCCCGCTCTGACGGACGCCGCTCAGCTCCGACGCCGGTCGTCTGGCGCCGGTCGAGGTCAGGGGACCAGCAGGACCACGGTTTCGGCGACGCAGGCGGGTTTGGTGGAGTTCTCGAGCTCGATCACCCACTGCAGGGACACCTGGACGCCGGCCGGGGTCTGCTGGGCGCCGGCGATCGAGGCGCCGGCGCGGACCCGGGAGCCGACCGGGACCGGGGTTGGGAAGCGGACCTTGTTCACGCCGTAGTTGAGCTTGGCGGTGACGCCGGAGACCGAGAACAGCTCCTCGCCGAAGCGGGCGATCAGGCTCAGGGTCAGGTAACCGTGCGCGATCGTGCCGCCGTACGGGCCCTGGGCGGCGCGCTCGACGTCGACGTGGATCCACTGGTGGTCACCGGTCGCCTCGGCGAACTGGTTCACCTGCTCCTGGGTGATCTCCAGCCACTCGGTCTCACCCAGCGGGGTGCCGACCGCGTGCACGACCTCGTCGACACCGGTGAAGGACTTCGCCATGGTGGTCCCAGCTCCTGTCAGTTGCGGGGTCCGCCGGCGACGTACAGGACCTGGCCGGAGACGAAGCCGGCCTCCTTGCTGCAGAAGAACGACGCGGCGGCGGCGATGTCCTCCGGCGTGCCGGTGCGGTTGACCGGGATGGTGGCCGCGGTGGCCTTCTTGAACTCCTCGAAGTCGACGCCGACCCGGGCCGCGGTCGCCGCGGTCATGTCGGTCTCGATGAAGCCCGGAGCGATCGCGTTCGCCGTGACGCCGAACTTGCCCAGCTCGATCGCCAGCGTCTTCGCCAGCCCCTGCAGGCCGGCCTTCGCGGACGCGTAGTTCGCCTGGCCGCGGTTGCCGAGCGCGGACGTCGAGGACAGGAACACCATCCGGCCGTAGCCCGCCTCGACCATGTGCGCCTGGCAGGCCTTGGACATCAGGAAGCTGCCGCGCAGGTGCACCGACATCACCGTGTCCCAGTCGTCCTCGGACATCTTGAACAGCAGGTTGTCGCGCAGGACGCCGGCGTTGTTGACCAGGATCGTCGGGGCGCCCAGCTCGGCCACCACCCGCTCGACGGCGGCGGTCACCTGGTCGGACCTGCTCACGTCGCAGCCGACCGCGACGGCCTTGCCGCCGGCCGCGGTGATCGCCTCGACCGTGCCCGTGCAGGCCGCCTCGTCGAGATCCAGGACGGCGACCGCGTTGCCGTCGGCCGCGAGCCGCTGCGCCACGGCAGCGCCGATTCCCCGGGCTGCCCCGGTCACGATCGCCACCCGCTGCTGCTCGGTCATCCGGCCCACTTCCTTCGCTCGACGGCACCTGCCCGGGGATGACCTTACCCACGTCCGCGCGCGGGCGGTGCGGTCCGGATGCGATGATCGCCGTGTGCATGATCACAGCGATCACGGCCACAACCGGCACGTCTACGCGTGTCCGCTGCGCTGGGGCGACATGGACGCGCTGGGCCACGTGAACAACGGCCGTTACGTCGACTACCTGCAGGACGCCCGGGTGGACTTCCTGTTCCGGACCGCGAAGGAGCTCGGCGCGAACGAGCTGGAGACCGGGTTGCTGGTGTCGCGGCACGAGGTCCGGTACCGGGCGCCGCTGCGGTTCCGGCCGGAGCCGGTGCGGATCGAGCTGTGGATCAGCGAGATCAAGGCCGCGTCGTTCACGGTCGGCTACGAGATCCTGGACCCGGCGCCGCGGCGTACGTACGTCGAGGCGTGGACCCGGCTGGTCCCGTTCGACTTCGGTGCCGGCCGGTTGCGCCGGATCACCGAGGTCGAGCGCGAGGCGTTGTCGAAGCTGGTGGGCTCATGAGTGTGTTCAGCCACCCGGTCCTGGTCCGCTGGTCCGACATCGACTCCTACGACCACGTGAACAACGTCCGGTACTTCGACTACCTGCAGGAGGCCCGGATCGCGTTCCTGGCCGAGATCTTCGGCCTCGGTGCCGAGGACCTGTTCACGTCGTCCCCGGTGGTGCTGGCCGGCCAGACGGTGGACTACCTGCGCCCGATCCTGCTCCGGCACCCGCCGTACGTGGTGGACCTCTGGGTCGAGTCGGTCGGCACCTCGTCGTTCACGCTGGCGGCCAAGATCGTGGACCGCGTCGACGGGTCCGAGCTGGTCTACGCCAAAGCGAGCTCCGTGCTGGTTGCGGTGACCGCGGACACGCACACCAAGCGGCCGCTCACCGACACCGAGCGGGCAGCCCTCGTCGGCCGGATTTCGGCGGCTTGAGACACTGAACAGCGATGAGTGAGCCACAGAGTTTCTACGACGCCGTCGGCGGCGCGGAGACGTTCCACCGGCTGGTGGCGGCGTTCTACCGTGGCGTCGCCGCTGACCCGGAGCTGCGCCCGATGTACCCCGAGCAGGACCTCGGTCCGGCCGAGGTGCGGTTCCGGATGTTCCTGGAGCAGTACTGGGGCGGACCACGCGTGTACTCCGAGCAGCGCGGGCACCCTCGGCTGCGGATGCGGCACCACCCGTTCGCCGTCACCCCGGGGGCGCGGGACCGCTGGCTCGGCCACATGCGGGCCGCGCTGGACGAGATCGCGCTGCCACCGGAGCGGGACGAGGAAATCTGGAAGTACATGGTGATGGCCGCGCACAGCATGGTGAACACTGATGAACCGCAGTACCCCGGCGCGATCGACGTGTCCGGCGGCTGAGCTCTCGTGAAGGAGAACTGACGAGCATGGCAACCATTCGTACCGCCAAGGCCCACTGGGAAGGCTCGCTGATGGAGGGCGCCGGTCAGGTCGCCCTGGAGTCGTCCGGGATCGGCACGTACGACGTGACCTGGGCGTCGCGCGCGAACGAGGCGAACGGCAAGACCAGCCCGGAGGAGCTGATCGCGGCCGCGCACTCGACCTGCTTCTCGATGGCGCTGTCGCACGCGCTGGCCGGCGCCGGCAACGCGCCGGAGTCCATCGACACCAGCGCCGAGGTGAGCTTCCAGCCGGGTGAGGGCATCACCGGCATCAAGCTGTCGGTCAACGGCAAGGTGCCGGGGCTGACCGCCGAGCAGTTCGCCGAGTTCGCCGAGCAGGCGAAGAAGAACTGCCCGGTCTCCCAGGCCCTGGCCGCCACCCCCATCACCCTGGACGTCAACTTCACCGCCTGACCTCACCACCCGACGGCGCCGGACCCCTACGGGGGACCGGCGCCGTCGGCGTTGGGAGGGAAATCGGAAGCCGATCGGCCCCCAACCCCCGCTGCGTGCTTGCTCGCGTGCCCGGCCCTCGGCGAGGGCGGTGTGGGCAGGCGGGACGGGGCGCTCGGCTATTCCTTGGGTTCGTGGCCGGCGGCGGGGCGGGAGTTGTTGGTGCTGCCGGTGGAGGTGGTGGCTGGTTCGGTGGGGACCTCGACGACCTGGAGGTTCTCGTCCTCCTTCTCGGCGGCCGAGCCCACCCCGGTCGGGCCGGCGGCGGGGTCGCGGTTGGTCAGGTTGCCGATCCGCAGCACCTCGCCGTTGCGGACGTACCAGATGGTGCCGTCCTCGCCGCGCAGCCGGGTGACGCGCAGGCCGACCGACTCGACCACGCCGGTGGCCTTCTCCATGTCGATCAGGTCGCCGACGCCGTACTGGTCCTCGAAGATCATGAAGATCCCGGCCAGGAAGTCCTTCACCAGCGTCTGGGCGCCGAAGCCGAGCGCCACACCGATGATGCTCGCCGACGCGACCACCGGCAGGATGTTGAAGCCGAGCTCGGCCAGCACCATCACCACCAGCACCGCGGTGAGCACGATCGTGACCGCGCTGCAGAGCAGCGACGCGATCGTCTCCGCCCGCTGGGTCCGGCGCTCGTTGGCCAGTGTGTTCTCGACGAATCCCTGACCCAGCTTCGACTTGGCCAGCACGCCGGCGACCGCGCCGTTGCCGGTCCGCCGGGCGAACCGCCGGATCGCCTTGTGCAGCAGCCAGCGGATCACGAAGAACGCCACGATCAGCCCGGCGATCCGGGCCGGGACCATGACGATCTGGTCGGTCACTTCCAGCTGCCCGTCGTTGCCACGACGGAAGAAGGTGGGGAACTGCTCGGGCAGGGAAAGCAGGGGGTGACTGAACAAGGACACGGGGTGACTGAGCAGAATAGGCATCTCGTCGGCCTACTGTAGTGACCCGCCCGCCGGTGTCGCCCACACCACCCGCGCCCCACGATGCGAGGAGGAAAGACGGTCTATGCCGAGCCGGCTGGATGACGAGCTGAAGCGGCTGGTGAGTGCCGGAGTGCTGCGCCAGTACCAGGCGGACGCCCTGCGTGACGCCGCCGCCGCGGATCGTTCCCGCACCGGCCACCGGGCCCCGACCGACCCGGCTCCGACCCCCGCCAAGGGCACTGATCCCGTCCGGACCCCGTCCCGGGCGACGGACCCGGTGCGGACCCCTGCCAAGGGAACAGATCCGGTGCCGACCCCGTCCCGGGGGACCGATCCGGTGCTGACGCCGTCCCGGGCGATGCGCCCGGTCCCACCCCCGGCTCCGCACCCGTCGGCGCTGGTGGAGGTGCTCGGCTACATCGGCGGGGCGCTGCTGCTCGGCGCCGTCGCCTTGCTCACGGTCGCCAACTGGGGCGAGATGGGCCGCGCGGCCCGCATCACCACCGGCACCAGCGCCGCCGTCCTGCTGCTGACGTCGGCGGTGATCCTGGCCCTGTTCCGGCGCCGGGACCAGCTCAGTTCGGCGCTGGCGTCGCTCGGCTGCTGCGTCGCCGGCTTCGCCACGTACGTCGCGGTCGAAGGTGCGGCGGGCCGGATCGCCGGAGTCGCCGTCGCGCTGGCCCTGGCCGCTGTCGGCGTCTGGTGGCTGCGCGGATCGTCCTTGCTGGTGGCGATGTTCGGCATCCTGGCCGTCGGCGTGCTGGTGCTCACCTCGGACGTCCTGACACCGGACGACAGCGTGCACACGAACAGTGCGGGCATCGCCGGCACCGGCTTCATCCTGGTTGCGTTCGTGCTGGCCCTGGTCGGTCTGTTCCGCGACCAGGTCACGGCGTGGTCCCTGGCCGGTGCTGCGATGTTCAGCTCCTCCATCTGCTGGCTGGTGCAGGACCGTGGCGAGGTGATGGCGCTCGCCGTCGGCACTGCCGGTCCGGCCGCGCTGCTGGTCGCCTACGGCCGCGTCCACGCGTCGGCGTACGCGGTGGTGGGGTGCTCGATCCTGCTGGTGATCTGGCCGACAGCGCTCTATCAGCTCACCGACAACGTCGCGGGCGTCGCGATCGGCCTGGTCGTCGCCAGCGCCGCACTGCTCGTCGCGGTGCTTCTGCTGTCCCGTCGGCAGCGCAGAGGTGTGACATGAGGGTGGTCGTCCTCGGTGCCGGGGTCAGCGGCCTGTCCACGGCTCTGCTGCTGCGCGAGCGCGGTGCGGATGTGGTCGTGGTGAGCGCCGACGCCACCGAGGCGACGACGTCTCACCTCGCGGCAGCCGTCTGGTTCCCCACCTCCGCAGGGCCGGCCGACAAGGTCACCGGCTGGGGCAGTACGACGTACGACGTGCTGGCGGCGGAGGCGGAGCGCGGCGTGCCGGGGGTGGTGATGCGGGAGTCCCTCGTGGTCTACCGGGCCGAGCCTGGTCCGCAGCCGTGGGCCGCGGCGGTCGGTGAGGTGCGGCCGGCGACGAAGGACGAGCTTCCGGCCGGCTACTCGCACGGGCTCCGCTTCACCGTTCCCCTGGTGGAGATGCCGACGTATCTGCCGCGCCTGCGGCAGCGCTACTTGGACACTGGCGGCCGGCACGTCGTACGCCGGGTCGCCGGCCTGGCCGAACTGCTCGACCTCGCTCCCGACGTGATCGTCAACTGCGCGGGCCTGGCCGCCGGAGAGCTGGTCGGCGACCGTACGACGTACCCGATCCGCGGCCAGATCGTCCGGGTGCGCAACCCGGGCGTGCGCCTGTCGGTGCGTGACGAGCACCATCCGGCCGGCCGGGCCTACGTCCATCCGCGCTCCGACGACTGCATCCTCGGCGGCACGCTCGACCAGGGCGTCTGGGACACCGCCGTCGACGACGCGACCACCGCCTCGATCGTGGCCCGCTGCACCGATCTGGTGCCCGCACTGGCCGGCGCCGAGGTCATCGAGGCGCTGGTGGGCCTGCGCCCGGGCCGTCCCGAGGTGCGGCTCGAGCGGGACGAGCAGCTGCTCCCGGGCGTGCCGGTCGTGCACAACTACGGCCACGGCGGCAGCGGCATCACCCTGGGCTGGGGCTGTGCGCAGGAGGCGGCCCAGCTCGTCACAGAGTCGAGGTGACACGCCACTGGGCGGATTCCGGCGCGCTGGTTACTGCTCCAAGGGCGTGAATGCGGCAGACTCGCACGCGTGACAGCTCCTACCGCGGCCCTTGTCGATCTGGCGGTTGCCCATGGCGTGGCGACGGAGTACTGGGACTGGCAGGGCAAACATGTGCAGGTCTCCAGGGAAGTGGTGTCGGCCGTGCTGGGCGCCCTCGGTGTGGACGCCTCCACGCCGGCCAAGGCGGCCAATGCCCTCGTCGAGTATCAGCAGTCCCGCTGGCGCCGGGTCCTGCCGCCCACGGTGGTGATGCGGACCGGCTGGACGCCGTGGTTCGCGGTGCACGTGCCGCACGGGTCGCCGGTCGAGGTCTGGGTCGAGCTGGAGGACGGCGGCCAGCGCCGGGACGTCCCGCAGCAGCAGCGCTGGGTCGAGCCGGAGTGGGTGGACGGCGTCCAGATCGGCGAGGCGACCTTCCAGCTGCCCGGTGACCTGCCGCTCGGCTACCACCGGATCTGCGCGCGGATCGGTGGCGACCCGGAGGTGTTCACCGGCACGCTCATCGTCACCCCGCAGCGCCTCGAGCCGCAGAAGCTGGAGCGCAACTGGGGCTGGGTGCTTCAGCTGTACTCCGTGCGGTCACGCCGCTCGTGGGGCATCGGCGACCTGCACGACCTCGCCGACCTGGCCGCCTGGTCGGCCGGTGACCTGGGCGCCGGGTTCGTCCTGGTGAACCCGCTGCACGCCGCCGAGACGTCCGGCCGGATGGAGCCGTCGCCGTACCTGCCGGCGTCGCGCCGGTTCGCGAACCCGATCTACCTGCGGATCGAGGACATCGACGAGTACGGCGACCTGGCGCCGGCCGAGCGGGACCGGGTCCGCACCCTCGGGCTGCAGACCCGGGCGCTGAACGAGGACGCCACCGCGCTCGATCGGGACACCGTCTGGGCGGCCAAGCGGGAGGCGCTGCAGCTGCTGTTCGGCGTCCGGCCGTCGATCGGCCGGATCGCGGAGTACGGCGCGTACTGCGATCGCGAGGGGCAGGGGCTGATCGACTTCGCCACCTGGGCCGCGATCGCGGACGTGCACGGACCGGAGTGGAGCAAGTGGCCCGAGGAGCTGCGGGACCCGGCCGCTCCGGCGGTTGTTGCTTTCCGCAACGAGAATCCGGACGCGGTGGAGTTCCACTGCTGGCTGCAGTGGCAGCTGGACGAGCAGCTGGCCCGGACCCAGGCCCGGGCCCGGAACGCCGGGATGGCGCTCGGCGTCCTGCACGACCTGGCCGTCGGGGTGCACCCGGACGGCGCCGACGCCTGGGCCCTGCAGAACGTGCTCGCGGCCGGCATCCACGTCGGCGCTCCGCCGGACGCCTTCAACCAGCAGGGCCAGGACTGGTCGCAGCCGCCGTGGCGCCCGGACGCGCTGGCCCGGACCGGGTACGCCGCCTGGCGGGACCTGGTCCGCGCGCAGCTGCGGCACGCCGGCGGGCTGCGGATCGACCACATTCTCGGCCTGTTCCGGCTCTGGTGGGTCACCTCGCCGGAGAGCCCGACCGAAGGCACCTACATCCGCTACGACCACGAGGCGCTGATCGGGATCCTGGTCCTGGAGGCGACCCGGGCCGGGGTCGTGGTGGTGGGGGAGGACCTCGGCACGGTGGAGCCGTGGGTCCGCGACTACCTGACCGAGCGGGGCGTGCTGGGCACCTCAGTGCTGTGGTTCGAGCGGGACGACCAAGGCCGTCCGCTGCCGCCCGAGCGGTGGCGCGAGCTCTGCCTGGCCACGGTCACCACGCACGATCTGCCGCCGACCGCAGGCTACCTGGCGGGCGACCACGTCGAGCTCAGGGACCGGCTCGGCCTGCTGACCCGGCCGGTCGCCGAGGAACTGAAGGTCGACGAGGCCGAGCGGGACGCGTGGCTGAGCGCCCTGCGCGAGCGGCACCTGCTGTCCGGCCACGAGGGTGAGGTCGAGCGGATCGTCGAGGCCCTGCACCGGTACGTCGCGCACACGCCGGCCAAGCTGATCGGGGTGGCGCTGGCCGACGCGGTGGGCGAGCGGCGGACCCAGAACCAGCCCGGCACGACCGACGAGTACCCGAACTGGAGGGTCCCGCTGGGTGGTCCGGGCGGCCTGCCGATCCTGATCGAGGACCTGCCGAACAACACCCGCTTGCGCCGGCTGATCGGCGTCCTCGGACACTGAGCGACCGGCAGGGTCGATCGCCGGGTGACAACTTTCCGTCAGCACGTGCTCACGAACCGTTGACAATAGATTTGAACGGTTGTTATCTATTGCCAACGAAGGCGCCTTCACCTTTCCCCACCGCCCCCCTTGAACGGGAAACCGAAGGAGTGTCCGCATGATGCGAGCACGCAAGTTCAGCCTGGCCGGAATCGCGGTCGGCGCCCTGTCGCTGACGGTCGCCACCTCCGTGCCGATGGCCTACGGTCACGGCTACACCAACGCACCGATCAGCCGGGCCAAGCACTGCGCGAACGGCACGGTGCAGAACTGCGGCCAGATCCAGTGGGAGCCGCAGAGCACCGAGGGCCCGAAGGGCTTCCCGAACGGCGGGCCGGCCGACGGCACGCTCTGCTCGGCCGGACTGGCGCAGTTCGACCAGCTCAACGACCAGCGCGGCGGTGCCTGGCCGGCCACCCAGCTGGTCTCCGGCCAGAACTACACGTTCCGCTGGCGCCTGACCGCGGCGCACAGCACCACCGACTTCAAGTACTACATCACCAAGCCGGGCTGGAACCAGAACGCCCGGCTGACCCGCTCCGCGCTCGAGCTCACGCCGTTCCTGACCGTGCCGATGAACGGCGCACGCCCGGCCAACGACGTCGCGCACACCGGCCGGGTGCCGGCCCGGACCGGACGGCACATGATCCTCGCCGTCTGGACG
This sequence comes from Kribbella flavida DSM 17836, assembly GCF_000024345.1. Classification (NCBI taxonomy): domain Bacteria; kingdom Bacillati; phylum Actinomycetota; class Actinomycetes; order Propionibacteriales; family Kribbellaceae; genus Kribbella; species Kribbella flavida. Next base: position 2,334,292 of record NC_013729.1, read on the forward strand.
ATCGCCGACACCGCGAACGCCTTCTACCAGTGCTCCGACGTCCGCTTCTGACCGCCCGGGTGCGGTAGCAGCCGTCCTGGGTCCGAGCGCTCCTCGAAACCTACCGCCCCAGGTTTCGAGGAGCGTCCCCTGTGGCCATCGGAACAGGGTGATGGCCTAGGCTTCGGAGTGTGATTCCTCAGCTCTCCGGCCACACCCTGCTGGTGTTCGTCGGCATCCCGGCGCTGATCATCGCGGTGGTGGCGTTGCTCGTCTTCGCCTCGTCGATCGCGCGCGGCCCGCGCTACCGCCCGGGCCTGTCCTGGTGGGCGCCGCCGGTCTGGATCAACGGCCCGGTGACGACCAAGCCGGACCCGGCCAACCTGCCCGAACTGCCGGCCGGCAGCTCGCCGTCCGCGACCGCCCCGCAGGCCGTCGCCCGATCGACCGGAGGCGCAAGTGCCAGCTGGTGACGCTTTCACCCACGACCAGCTGCTCGACATCGAGCGCGCGGTCCGGCACGCCGAGACCGTGTCCGGCCTGCACTTCTCGGTCTACGTCGGCGGCGCGGACTCCGAGACCCGCCCGTTCGCGCTCGAGCTGCTGAACGAGCTGCCCGACCCCGACCGCACCGTGCTGGTGTACGTCGACCCGGCCGGCCGCCGGCTGGAGATCGTCACCGGGGCCGCCGCCAAGCGCCAGCTGTCGGACCAGTCGGCCGGTCTCGCCGCGCTGACCATGCAGACGTCGTTCGCCACCGGTGACCTCACCGGTGGACTGGTGACCGGCATCCAGCAGCTCGGGGACCACGCGCACCAGGCGCCGCTGCTGCACGCCAACGAGCCGCACCAGCAGTAGCTGCCGCGGGCGTTCTCCTGGAAGGACCTGATGAGCACGGTACGTCGGTCGGCCCGCGAGCTGCGGCCGGTGGAGATCCCGGCCGGTGACTTCCTGCTGCGGCCGTTCACCCCGGCGGACGAGCCCGGCGTCGCCGTCGCGATGACCGACCCGGACATCCTGCGCTGGACCGCCGGTTCGGCGGTGCTCGGGCTCCCGGCCGATCAGCGCGCCCGTGGCTGGCTGCAACCGCGGCTCGAGGGCTGGTCGATGGGACATGCGATGTTCGCCGTCACCGACACGGCCTCCGGCGAGCTGCTCGGCTCGGTGACGCTGCGAGACGTGCACCGGGTCCCGGACCAGGCGGTCGCCGCCTACTGGATCACGCCGGCCGCCAGAGGCCGCCGGCTCGCCGCGCGGGCCCTGGACGCCGCGTCACGCTGGGCGTTCACGCCTTCGGAGGGCGGCGGCGCCGGGCTGCACCGTCTGTCACTGGACCACGCCCTGGTCAACAAGGGGTCCTGCCGCGTCGCGACCACCGCGGGGTACCAGCTCGAGGGCACCATGCGCGACTACTACGTCGAGGTCACCGGCCGGCGGCACGACTCCCACCTGCACGCCCGGCTCGCGACCGACCGCGTGCCGCGGATCGCGGCTCCCGGCACGCAGGCTGAGTGAGGTCAGCCCGCGGCGCTCGGCGGCGAAGGTCAGCCCGCGGCGCTCGCCGGCTCGTACGTCGGGCAGGCGTTGTTCGCGTGGATCCGCTGGATCTTCGGTGACACGCACAGGTTGATCGCGGCCTCGGACGACGTCGCCGGGCCGATGTAGACGATCCAGGCGTCGGAGACCGGCCGCAGGTCGCTGGTCGTCAGCCCCGGGTACTGCCCGGTCGCGAGCAGGGCCTTCGCCGGTACGCCGGCCTTGATCAGCTGGCCGGCCAGATCCTTGGCCAGCTGGTCGGCCGCCATGCCCGCGTCGGTCGGGTAGGTGTCGAGCACGGCGATCCACTGGCCGCGCCGGAACTTCGGCGACTCCGGCCCGGTGTTCGGCGGCGCCGACGAGGCCGAGGGGGTGACGGCCGGCTTGCGGTCGGCCTTGGCGGTGCTCGGCAGGGCGGGCGCGGGTTCGGTGCTCGGCGGCGCGGAGGTCGCGGTGTCACGCACGGTGCCGGAGCCGGCCTGCGGGTCCGGCGTGGTGCCGTTGCTCAGGATGAAGCCGAACGTGCCGAGAATCGCCGTGCTCGCGACCACGGCCGCGCCGATCACGGCGGACGAGCGCTTGCGCCCGCCTCCGGTGCCGCCTCCGGTACCGCGGCCACGCCGGCCGCCGTTGCCGCCGTTGCCGGCTGTACCGTGCCCTGCGCCATCGCCGGAGCGGTCTGCGCGCCGGCCGCGTGACGGCACTGCGGAGCTGGTCCGGGCGCTCCGGCTCGCGCGGTGGCCGCCGGTCGGGCGGACGGCGTCAGCGAGCGGGTAGTAGTCGGTCTCCTCGGCGAGCGCGTACGTCGTCGCGTGCGCGGCGGCGACGTGCCGCGAGGGCGTGGTGTCGAGCAGCCCGTCGAACGGTGCCGCGCCGAGCCGGACGCCGGCGCCGGTGTCGACCGCCCGGTCGGACCCGGCCGGGGCGCCGATCAGTACGTCGGGGCCCGACGACCGGCCGATCGCCACCTGGGGCAGCGGCACGGTCGACCGGCCGACGATCCGGTCGGCGGCCTGCTCGGCGGCCTGCTCGGCGGGCGTCGCGGTGGACGTGCCGGGAGACGTCGCTGGGGGTCGCGGCGACGGCGCGAAGGCGGTACCGGCGGCGTTGGCCAGGTCCGCCGCGGGATTTCGGTGGTCCAGATGCGTCACGGCAAAGGTCCTCCCCAGTTCCTTTCCCTCGGATTCCGGATCAGCTTAAGCCTGATCCACCCGAGAAGTGAGTGCTCTTCAGGTGCCGGAAATCTCTTTGTTTCCGCCGGAACGCGGACCGGAGCCGACCTGCGACTGTGTGCTGACCAGCAAACGTTTGACTGTCACGGGTAGCGTTCGCGCTACCACTGTCCGGGTTCACGGGTGATGGTGGAGAGCTCCGGCCGTTGGCAACGTGGTGGAAAACCATTCACCTCCCGGAGGAGTTATCCGTGCCCATCAAGACGCTGCTGGCCGCCGTTCTGGCGCTCTCCGTCGTACCGGTCGCACCTGCCGTCGCCCGGCCCGATCCGTTGCGGCAGGACGCGGAACAGATCACCGCGGTCGGAGTCACCGGGGTGCTGGCGCGCACCACCTCGCAGTACGGGCGGTCCCGGACCGTGACCGACGGCGTCGCCGAGCTCGGCCGGCGTCGACCTCCGCGTGCCGACGGCTACTTCCGGATCGGCAGCACCAACAAGACCCTGGTGGCGACCGTTGTGCTGCAACTCGTCGGCGAGAACCGGATGCGGCTCGACGACACCGTGGAGAAGTGGCTGCCCGGCTACGTCCGCGGCAACGGCAACGACGGCCGGCTGATCACGGTCCGGCAGTTGCTGCAGCACACCGCCGGCATCTACGACGGCAATTTCCCGTCCATCGACACCGCCGAGCAGTACTACCAGCGCCGGTTCGCGATCCACACCGAGGAGGAGATCGTCCGGGCCGGGCTCAGCCACGCGCCGGACTTCGCCCCCGGCACCGGCTGGAAGTACTCGAACACCGGCTACGACCTGGTCGGCCTGGTCATCAAGGCGGTCACCGGGCGGCGCTGGTACGACGAGGTCGAGCGGCGCATCGTCCGCCCGCTGGGACTGCGGCACACCTACTGGCCGGGCACGAGTCCCGGGATCAAGCAGCCGCACGCCAAGGGCTACACCCGGTTCGCCGCAGGGGAGCGGTACGTCGACACCACCCAGCTGATCGACGTCGACGCGTCCGGCGGGTACATCTCCACGCTCGCGGACCTCGACACGTTCCAGCGGGCGCTGTTCGACGGGCGGCTGCTCGGCCGGGCCGAGCTGCGAGAGATGACCCGGACAGTGCCGGTCGACGAGACCGCGACCCAGCTGTGGCCGGGGGCGCGCTACGGACTCGGACTGTTCTCCCGCGATCTGGCCTGCGGCGGCACCGTGTGGATCCCGGGCGGCGACCAGCTCGGCTATCGCACCCGGCTGGCCGTGACCGGCGACGGGGAGCGCAGTGCGGTGGTGTCGATGTCGTCGCAGCTGTACGACTCGCTCGACGTCGTCTTCGCGCAGGACAACGCGGCCCGGCGGCTGATCGACCGGGCGATCTGTTCCTGACCGCGGCGGAGCGGCCTGCGGTCAGGTGCCGGAGGGAATGCCGTCGAGCTTGGGCGCCGGGCGGGTGTCGAGGGCGTCCTCGAGCCACCCGTCGACGTCCACCTCGGCGTTCAGGATGTGGTGCACGTACGACGAACGCTCGTGGCTGAGCACCTCGAGCTCCCACACCGACGGCGCCGCCCCGATCGGCGCGGGCCGCAGGTCGTGCACGTCCAGGCCGCTGAACATGCTGAGCCGGGACTGGAAGTTCTTCGCCCAGCTCTGCACCACCATCCGGGTCCCGTCGTCGGCCAGGTGCAGCACGACGACCCCGAGCCCGAGGCCGCCCATCGCGTCGTCGAACTCGAGCTGCCGGGTGGCGGCGGAGCGGGCCGTCGCCACCATCGCGTCGTCCCAGGAGCGGCCGCGGGCGGTGATCACGTACGGCTTGACCAGCCGGTGCGCGAAGCGCCAGGGCATCAACGGCGTCACCGGCCGGGGACGGTACGCCTCGGCCAGTCCGGTCAGGGCAACTGCAGCTGCACCAGCAAGGGCGGGATCAGGGGAAGCCACCACTCTAGTCTCCCCCATCCGTGCACCGGATCGATGCACGGACGGGGGAGTACGCAGGATCAGCCTTCGGCGTCGCGGCGCTGCGCGTCGAGGGCCCGGACCAGGTCGGCCCGGGCCTCACCGACGTACCGCAGGGTCGGGGCGTCGATCGCCTCGGTCTCGGTGTCGAGCCAGCTGGTCAGCGCCTCCAGCGTCGCGTCCTCGGCCAGGTTGCGCGGCGACAGGTAGACCAGCACGTTCTCGCCCATCGAGGAGCCGAGCCGGGTGTACACGTCCTTGGCAGCGCTCAGGTACCGGTCGACGTACGGCCGGAGCAGCTCCTCCTGGCCCGGCTGCTGGAAGCCCAGGATGGTCCGGAACTGCGTCTCGTTCGGCGTGTCCTCGGACTCCACCGCGATCCGCCAGGCCTCTTCCTTGGCCTCGGGGGTCGGCCGCGCGGCGCGGGCCTGGGCGGCTCGCTCCTGACCGGTGATGGTGGTGTCGCGGGTCAGCTCGTCGTCGATCTCGGCGGCGCCGATCCGGCCCAGCCGGGCCAGCGCGACGATCAGCGTCCAGCGCAGATCGGTGTCGACCACCAGGCCGGCCGGCAGGTCCTCGCCCTGCAGCCAGCGCGCCAGCCGGTCCGCGCCGGCGTCGGAGAACACCCCGGCGATGTAGGCGCGGGCGAACGCGAGCTGGTGGTCGCTGCCGGCCTCGGCCGCGGTGAGCAGCTCGGCCAGCGCATCCTCGTACTGCGCGCGCAGGGCGGCCCGGTTCTGCGGTGCGGCGTAGGAGTTGATCGCGGCGGTCGCCTGGTTGAGCAGCGACCGGACGCCGGTCAGGTCGGTCTCGGCGCGGATCCCCTTGAGCACGATCTCGACGTACTGCGAGGCCGGCATCTCGGCGTCGCGGGTCATGTCCCAGGCCGCGCCCCAGGCCAGCGCCCGCGGCAGCGACTCGGCGAGCTGGTCGATCGACTCCACCAGCGTCGCGCGGGACCGTTCGTCGAGCCGGATCTTGGCGTAGGTGAGGTCGTCGTCGTTCAGCAGCACGAGGTCCGGCTGGGTGGCGCCGACCAGCTCGGCCAGCTCGGTGCGCGGGCCGTCGATGTCGACCTCGAACCGCTCGGTCCGGACCAGGCCCGTGCCGGTCCGCCGGTACAGACCGACGGCCAGCCGGTGCGGCCGCAGGACCGGGAAGTCCGGGGCGGCGGTCTGCTCGATCGCGAAGCGGGAGAACGCGCCGTCGGCGTCGACCTCGAAGTCGGCCCGCAGCGTGTTGACGCCGGCCGTGCGCAGCCAGCGCTCGGTCCAGTCGTCCAGGTCGCGCCCGGACGCCTTCTCCAGCGGCTTCAGCAGGTCGGCCAGCTCGGTGTTGCCGAACGCGTGGTCGGCGAAGTACTCCTTCAGCGCGCTGATGAAGGTGTCCTCACCGACGAACGCGACCAGCTGGCGCAGCGTGGACGCGCCCTTGGCGTAGGTGATGCCGTCGAAGTTCACCTCGACCGCGTGGAAGTCGACCATGTCCGCGGCGATCGGGTGCGTCGAGGGCAGCTGGTCCTGCCGGTACGCCCAGGTCTTGCGGGCGTTGCAGAACGTCGTCCAGGCGTCGGCGTACTTCGTCGTGGCGGTCGCCTGGGCCCAGTGGCTGGCCCACTCGGCGAACGACTCGTTCAGCCACAGGTCGTCCCACCAGCTCATCGTGACCAGGTCGCCGAACCACATGTGCGCCAGCTCGTGCAGCACTGTGTTCGCGCGGCTCTCCAGCTCGGCGTGCGTGGTCCGGCTGCGGAAGATGTACTCGTCGCGCAGCGTCACGCAGCCGGCGTTCTCCATCGCGCCCATGTTGTACTCCGGCACGAACGCCTGGTCGTACTTGCCGAACGGGTACGGCGTACCGAACGCCCGCTCGAACAGCTCGAAGCCCTGCTTGGTCACCTCGAACAGGTCCGCGGTGTCCAAGTGCTCGGCCAGCGACGGGCGGCACAGCAGCGACAGCGGGTAGTTGCCGTTCGGGCCTTCGTAGACGTCGGTGACGACGTGGTACGGACCGGCCACGACAGCGGTGATGTAGGTCGAGATCGGCACCGTCGGGGCGAACTCCCAGCGGGCCAGCTCCTCGCCGTTCTCGCCGGCGTACGGCGTCGGCTCGGGGGTCGGCGCGTTCGAGATGACCACCCAGCGGGCCGGGGCGGACACGGTGAAGGTGAACGGCGCCTTGAGGTCCGGCTGCTCGAAGGTGGTGAACACCCGGCGCGCGTCCGGGACCTCGAACTGGGTGTAGAGGTAGGTCTCCTTGTCGGCCGGGTCGACCGAGCGGTGCAGCCCTTCGCCGGTACGCGAGTAGATGCAGTCGGCCACCACCCGCAGCTCGTTGCGCTCCTGCAGCCCGTCCAGCTGGATCCGGGCGCCGTCGTACACGGTGTCCGGGTCGAGCGAGCGGCCGTTCAGCGTCACCTCGTGCACGGTCGCCGCGATCAGGTCGGCGAAGGTACTGGCGCCGGCCGTGGCGGCGAAGGTGAGGGTGGTCGTCGACGCGAACGTCGGTGCGCCGGTGGCCGCGGTGCTCAGGTCGAGCTCGATCGCGTAGCTCACGTCGCTGAGCAGGCCGGCGCGGGTGCGCGCTTCGTCGCGCGTCAGGTTGGTTCCAGGCATGTCGGCATCCTATGCACCTGGCTGCACGCTTGGCCGAGGGTTTCCCCGCGACTTCCGCACCGATGCGTAACCGTTTCCCTGCCGGTGCCGGGTGCTGCCGGACGGTGACGGTGCGATGCCCGGCCGTGACCGGTTGGTTGCGGTTTGTACGATCGCCCCATGACTGCCTCCGCCGATTTCTGGTTCGACCCGGCCTGTCCGTGGGCCTGGATGACGTCTCGCTGGATGCTCGAGGTCGAGCAGGTCCGCGACGTGCGGACGACCTGGCACGTGATGAGCCTGGCCGTGCTGAACGAGGACCGCGAGGACCACGACGCGATCTGGCAGCGCAAGCTCGGCATCGTCCGGGTTCTGATCGCGGCCGAGCAGGCCCACGGCAACGAGGTGCTGCTGCCGCTCTACACCGCGCTCGGCAACCGGATCCATGTCGACGGTCGCGGCACCAACGGCAGCGACGGCGACGTGCTCGCCGAGGCGCTGGCCGAGGCCGGGCTGCCGGCGAGCCTGCTCGAGGCCGCCGGCACCGACAAGTACGACGAGGCGCTGCGCAAGTCCCACCACGCCGGCATGGACCAGGTCGGCATGGAGGTCGGTACGCCGGTGATCGCGGTCGAGGGCGTCGCCTTCTTCGGCCCGGTGGTCACCCCGGCGCCGAAGGGCGAGGCGGCCGGCAAGCTGTGGGACGGCGTCCGCCTGGTGGCCGGCACCGAGGGCTTCTTCGAGCTCAAGCGCACCCGTGACCGCGAGCCGATCTTCGACTGAGCACACTCCCCGGACCGGTTCGCTCCTCGGGGGGTGGGCCGGTCCTTCGACGCCCGGGTGAGTTTCGGCCTGGTGTACAGGGCTTGAACGAATGCCGGACAGGCGGGAAGGTAACCGACGAAGTCCTTCCGGCGATGGTGAGTGGGTTCCTGGTGAAACTTGTGCGTGGCGGTCCCTCCGAGAGCCCGACGGTCGTTCCGCCCGGTGTGGTGGCGGGCGCCGCCGTCTACGACCGCCGGGCCGGCCGGTTCACCGACCAGCTGAACCAGGATCACCAGTTCCGCTCCGCGTCCGTGGTGAAGCTGCTGATCGCGCTGGACCTCCTGTGGGACCGCGGCCCGGCGTACGAGCTCGGGCCGGCGGACGGCGAGCGGCTGGATGTGATGCTGCGCAGCAGTGACGACGACGCCGCCAGCCACTACTGGGACGAGCTGGGCGGCGGCGACCTCGTCGACCGGATGGCGGCGCGGCTCGGGCTCACGCACACGACCCGCCCGCCGGCCACCCACCCGGGGTTCTGGGGGTACGTCGGGATCACCCCGGCCGACACCGTCCGGATCTACCGGTACCTGCTGGAGCAGGCCCCGGCTCCGGTGCGGGAGTGCGTGCTGGGCCGGCTGCACCAGGCGACGCGGTACGGCACCGACGGCTTCGACCAGTACTTCGGGATCGCGTCGGCCTTCGCGCCGCCCTTCGCCCTCAAACAGGGCTGGTCCGGCTTCCTGGGGTCGAGCGGCTTCAGCTCGGACCGGGCCGAACCGGTGGCGGCCGGGATCGACCTGACCAGCGACGCCCTGCACACCACCGGGACCGTCGGTCCCGGCGACCGGACGATCGTCGCCGTCTACACCCTGCACCCGCCCGGTACGCCGTACAGCAAGGCGTACGCCGACGTGACCGAGCTGACCCGCAGCCTGACCGTGCCGGGCGGCTCTCCGGCGGCGACGACGTGATCAACCTCCACCGGAGTGGTCCCGGCGTGCCGGACCGTGCGCGGAGCTGCAAGACTCTGGCCCATGCGAGTGCACATCGGCTCTGACCACGCCGGCTTCGAACTGAAGAACCACCTGGTCCAGCACCTCACGGCTGCCGGGCACGACGTCGTCGACCACGGCCCGGCCGTGTACGACGCGGTGGACGACTACCCGCCGTACTGCCTGCGCACGGCCGTGGCGGTGGTCCAGGACGACGGCAGCCTGGGCGTCGTGATCGGCGGCTCGGGCAACGGCGAGCAGATCGCCGCGAACAAGGTGAAGGGCGCCCGGGCCGCGCTGGCCTGGAGCGACGAGACCGCCCGGCTGGGCCGCGAGCACAACAACGCGAACGTGATCAGCATCGGCGCCCGGATGCACAGCACCGAGCAGGCCACCGGTTTCGTCGAGACGTTCCTGGCGACCGGCTACTCCGACGAGGACCGGCACACCCGGCGGATCGAGATGCTGAGCTCCTACGAGCGGACCGGCGAGCTGCCGCCGCTGCCGGAATCGTCCTGATCCTGAACGTGTTCGCCCCCGTGAGGCTGCTCGGCCCGCGGCCGGGACACGTCCCGGGCGCGCATCGAGCGGCCGACCCCGATCACGGCCGGAGTCGGCGCGGTGCGGCCCCGGTCCGTGCCGGTTCGGCCGGCACCGGCTCTGTCTGGTCCTGACGTCGTCCCCATACGAGGAATCATGCCCGAAGGTCACACCCTGCACCGGCTGGCGAACGACGTCTGGGACGCGTTCGGCGGCCGGGTCGTCCGCGCCTCGAGCCCGCAGGGCCGGTTCGTCGACGGCGCCGCGCTGCTCGACGGCCGCGTGCTGCGGCACACCGAAGCCCACGGCAAGCACTTCCTCGCCGACTTCGAGGGCGGCGGCTGGCTGCACATCCACCTCGGTCTGATCGGCAAGGTCGACTTCGGGTCCGCGCCGATCCCCGAACCCGTCGGCCAGGTCCGGCTCCGGCTGCAGAACGACGCGGCGTACGCCGATCTGCGCGGTGCGACGGTCTGTGAGGTGCTCACCGACGGCGAGCGGGAGGCGCTGATCGGGCGGCTGGGCCCGGACCCGTTGCGCGACGACGCCGACCCGGACCTCGCCTGGAAGCGGATCCAGCGCAGCAAGCTGCCGATCGGCCGGCTGCTGATGGACCAGGAGGTGCTCAGCGGGGTCGGCAACGTGTACCGCGCCGAGGTGCTGTTCCGGGCCAAGCTGCACCCGATGACGCCGGGCAACCTGGTCCGGAAGCGCGAGTGGCAGGGCATGTGGACCGACCTGCTCGAGCTGATGAAGTACGGCGTGGAGACCGGCCGGATCGACACCGTCACCGACGACCACACCCCGGAGGCGATGGGCCGCGACCCGCGGCGGGACGACCACGGCGGCGAGGTCTACGTCTACCGTCGGCACGGCCAGCACTGCCACGTCTGCGACTCGGTGATCCGGACCGAGCTGCTGGCCGGCCGCAACCTGTTCTGGTGCCCGAAGTGCCAGCGCACCGGGCAGACCCGCAAGCCACCGGCCACCCCGGCGCGGGCGTCCCGCGCGTCACGCAGCACGGCGGCGAAAAAGCCGCAGGTCAAGAAGTTGTGACGATGTGATGCGCGGACCGGCCGGTGCCGTTATCTTCTTCTCACCATGAGCGGTGACGGCGGTTTCGCTGGCTTGCGACGGGACGTCCGGCGGGCGGCTCGATCGCTGCTGCGTCGCGCGCGCAAGTCGCACTCGCTCACCCTCGGCGCGCTGCTGGTGCTCACCGTGGCCATCAGCGTGCTCGCGGAGACGCTGCCGGCGCACGTGCCGCCCAGCGCGCTGATCGTTCCGCTGCTGCTCGGCGGCCTGCTGCTGCGCTTCAAGTCGCTGATGGTGCTCACGTTCGTGGCGCTCACGACGGGCTCGTACGTGGTGTCCGGGCTGGCGGCCGACATGCCCAAGATCGGCTTCATGCTGACGCTCGGCCTGGTCGCCTGGATCGTGCTCACCGGGGCCAAGGTGCGCAGCCGGCTCGGTGTGCAGGGCACCCGCGGGGAGTCGATGCTGATCGAGCTGCGCGACATCCTGACCGCCCAGGGCGAGCTGCCCCGGCTGCCGGCGGGCTGGCGCGCGGAGGCGGCGATCCGGTCGGCCGGGGGACAGTCGTTCTCCGGCGACTTCGTGGTCGCCGCGACCCGCGGCGAGGACCAGCTCGAGGTCGCCCTGGTGGACGTGTCCGGCAAGGGCATCGACGCCGGCACCCGGGCGCTGCTGCTGTCCGGCGCGTTCGGCGGCCTGCTGGGTGTGGTCCCGGTCGAGGAGTTCCTGCCGTCGGCGAACCACTACCTGCGCCGGCAGAACTGGGACGACGACTTCGCCACCGTCGTGCACGTCGCGATCGACCTGCGCAGCGGTGAGTTCGAGGTCCGGACCGCCGGCCACCCGCCGGCCATCCAGTTCGACGCGTGGTCCGGCCGCTGGGCCACCCGCGACTCCGACGGCCCGCTGCTGGGCCTGGTCGAGGCGCCCGAGTTCCCGGTGAACAAGGGCCAGCTCAAGCTCGGCGACGCGCTGTTCCTCTACAGCGACGGCATGGTGGAGACGCCGCGCCGCGACATCGGCCTGGGCACCGACCGGCTGGCCGGGCACGCCGAGCGACTGGTCGCGCACGGCTTCCGGGGCGCCGCCGAGGAGCTGGTGGTCGAGATCGGCGGCCCCGGCGACGACTCCGCCATCGTCGTCATCCACCGCCAGACCCATCCCGCCGAACTGGCCGAATCCCTCCCGACGAATCGCCCCACCCAGTCCGGCACCAGTCGCCGCCACCGCCACGCCGTACTGCGCCTGCTCGGCGCATCCGGTTGACCTAGGCAACAAAAGGCGCATACTGCAGGGGGGCGGAAGGTGCCGATTCGGTTGAATTCGGCAACCATTCCCTCGGGGGCACCGAACGGGGAACGGGGAGAGCGAGATGGTGACAACGGGAGTTCGAGCCCGGACCGCGAGCGCTGTGGCCGCAGCCGGCGCGCTGTGCTTGCTGCTGGGAACGGCCGCGCTGGTCGCGGCTCCGGCGGCGTCAGCGGCTTCGGCCGGTCCGGCGGGCCGCCCGGCGGCGCCGCAGGCCGATCCGCCGGGCAACAACGGCACGATCAAGATCGAGGGCGTCGACATCCAGTCCGGTCCGCCGGACAACAACCCGCACCAGGGCTGCTCGTTCCTGGTCGAGTTCTACAACTACGACCAGGGCGCGGAGCTGCAGGCGGAGGTGGAGTTCGCCGACCAGGCGCCGACCGCCGACGGCGGGCTGCAGGTGGTGTCGGGTGACCAGACCTTGTTCATCGGCGAGGACGCGGCCGGCGGCGGGAACGACCTGGACGCCAAGCAGACCTACACGCTGAAGTTCACCGGGCCGCCGCACCCGCAGCAGGGCTACCACGTGAAGATCACCGTGCACGCCGACGGCTCGATCGGCAACGACACCAAGCACAAGGTCTTCTGGGTCGAGGGCTGCGGTACGCCGCCGACGACGCCACCCACGACGCCTCCGACGACCCCGCCCACCACTCCGCCGACGACCCCGCCCACCACTGCACCCACGACGCCGCCGACGACCCCACCGACGACGCCGCCGCCGACCACTGCTCCGACGACGCCGCCGACCAGCCCGCCGACGATCCCGCCGGGCACTGCGGACACGGAGACGCCGAGCGTCCCGCCGGCCGACGAGCCGAGTACGCCGGCGCCGAGCACGACCGCGCCGACCGACGACACGCCCCCGGACTCCCCGAGCCCGGCCGTGCCGACCGTGATCGACGCAGGTCTGACCGGTGGAGCGCAGGGCGACGGTGGCTCCGGTCCGCTCAGTCTGCTCGGCGGCGTACTGCTCACCGCCGGCGGCGTGATGCTGGCCATCGGCAGCGCGGTCGCACTCCGGCGCCGCGGCAAGCACAGTCTGACGTGACCACCGGCAGACGCCGTGGACGGCCCGCTCCTCTCCGCAGGAGCGGGCTGGTCGCCCTCACCGGTCTTCTGACCTTCGGGGCCGGCGCCTACACCCACTTCACCCATGACGGCGGACGCTCAAATCCCGGCGACGGCACGTCCGAGAGCTGCCTCCCCGCGGCGGGGGACGCGGCCTGCGCCGGCAGGCTACCGGTCACCCACGCCGAGGTTCGCCCGTCGGCGTCCGCCCGGATGGCGACCACACCGGGTGCCGCCCGAAAGCCCGCTCGTCGGCCGCCCACCAAGGCGGTGCCGGCTCGGCCGGGCCGGCCGGCGCGGATCGCGGTGGCGCAGTTGGGCATCGTCGCGCCGGTCGTGGCGATCCGGGCGGACGGGGGCGAGCTGACCCCGCCGTCCGACCCGTCGACGGTGGGGTGGTGGTCGGGTGGTGCGCAGCCCGGGGCGGCGCGCGGCTCGGCCGTGATCACCGGGCACACCGTGCACGACGGAGGCGGGGCCTTCGACGACCTCGACCGGTTGCGGACCGGCGCCGTCGTCACCCTGACCACCTCGCGCGGCGTTCTGCGGTACCAGGTCACCGGCGTCACGACGTACCGGAAGCGGACGCTGGCGGCGGCCGCGGGCAAGCTGTTCGACCAGCGGGTCGGCGGGCGGCTGGTGCTGGTGACCTGCGAGGACTGGAACGGCGAGGCCTACCTCAGCAACGTGGTCGTGGTGGCCCGGCGGATCGCGTAGCCTGCACGATCGTGGCGGTCGATGGGATGAGCGCGGACGCGAGCGCGCCGGACGTGTCGTTCGAGGAACTGGTGGCGCGGATGCCGCCGTCGGTGCGGGAGGTGTTTCCGCCGGACCGGTGGAAGATCGGCAAGCTCTGGGCGCTGGAGCTGCGGACCGAGCCGGTCGAGGTGGCCGACCTGGTCTGGATGTTCGACCTGCCGCTGTGGCAGCTGAACGGCGAACCGTTCCGGGTCACGCCGCGCCAGGTCACCGAGACCCCGATGAACTTCCGGGACCACTACCAGCGGGTGATGGACGCCGATCTGGACTTCCCGATCCACCTGGTCGCCTACCGCGGCCGGCTGGTCGTGCTGGACGGCGTGCACCGGTTGCTCAAGGCGCACTTCCTGCGCCGGCGCTGGATCGAGGGCAAGATCGCGACCGCAGCCCAGCTGCAGGAGTGCGTCGGCCCCTGAGGCTTCGCCGATCAGCTGGTCGCCGCGGCGATCACGCGGGTCAGGTTGCGGTGCAGGGACTCCAGCTCGCCGATCGTCAGACCGAGCCGGTCGATGATCGCGGGCGGGATCTTCAGCGCCTCGGCGCGCAGCGCCTTGCCGGTCGCGGTGAGTTCGACCGCCAGGGACCGCTCGTCGCGCGGGTCCCGGCCGCGGGTCAGGTAGCCGGCCGCCTCCAGCCGCTTCAGCAACGGCGACAGTGTGCCGGGGTCGAGCTGCAGCAGGTTGCTGAGCTGCTTGACCGACAGCGGCGACTCCCCCCACAGCGCCAGCATCACCAGGTACTGCGGATGGGTCAGGCCCATCGGCTCCAGCAGCGGGCGGTACAACGCGATGACGCTGCGGGAAGCGACCGCGAGCGCGAAACAGACCTGCCGGTCCAGCGCGAGCAGGTCCACCTCTTCGGTCTGCGACATACGTCTCCTCCTCCGATCTGGACTACACTAACACTTGGCACACCAACTATTGATGCACCAAGTAAAGCCTGCGAAGGCCGGCGACGCGTCCGGCGAGGGAGCGAGCGATGAGCGCGAAAAACGAGGGACTCAGCGTGGCCTACCGGATTCGCTGGCGGCTGACCTGGCTGCTGCTGCACGTCGCCGGACCGGCGTCACTGCCGGACCACCTCGACCCGCGGACCCGGATGGAACGCGAGCGCGCGGCCCGGGTGGCTCGGGCGCGACAGGCCCAGCAGCGCATTGCCTGACGTGCAAGCAATGACTTGCACATCCGGCGTACGTCGTGCCAGGGTGGACGGGTCGCCGAGTGGACGGAGTGATCGTGGAGAGAAGTGTCGAGCGCGAGGTGTACGTCGACGCCCGCCCGGACCAGGTCTGGAACGCCGTGACCCAGCCGGAGTCGCTGGCGCGGTGGTACGCGTTCGGCGGCGCGGAGCTCGACCTGCGTCCTGGCGGCCAGGTCGTCCTGCGCTGGGACGAGCACGGCGAGTTCCGCGGCTTCGTGGAGAAGGTGGAGCCGGGCCGGCGGTTCGCGTACCGGTATGCGGTCGAGCCGGGCGTGGACCCGGTGCCGGGCAACTCGAACCTGGTCGAGTTCACGCTCACCCCGGAAGGTGAAGGCACCCGACTCACGGTGGTGGAGAGCGGCTTCGACCGGCTCGATCTGCCCGAGCAGGCTCGCGCCGAGCACGCCGACAACGCCGAACAGGGCTGGGACGGCGGTCTGGCCGAGCTGGCCACGCTGGTGAAGGAGTTCTGACGACAGCCCTTGATCCTGCCGGCATCGTGCTGGCGGCGCTGGCCGATCCGACCCGGCGGCGGCTGGTCGAGTTGCTCGCCGAGTGCGGTGGCGCGACCGCGACCATGCTGGCCCGGGACCTGCCGGTCTCGCGGCAGGCGGTCGTCCAGCACCTCGCCGTACTGCGGGAGGCCGGGGTAGTGGACAGCAGGCGGCACGGGCGCGACGTACGGTTCGAGCTGCGGCCGCACGAACTGACCGCGGCCGCCCGCTGGATGGAAGCTGTCGCGGCGCAGTGGGACCAACGGCTCGCGGCGCTCAAGGAAATCGCCGAGGAAACGCCGGGCAGCGACCGCGACCCTCGCTGGTGACTAGAGTTAGTGACATGTCATCAGAACCCGAGTACGCCCCCAGCCCGACCGACTGGGTCCGCAGCGCCGTCGAGAAGATCGAGGCGGCCGGCAGCACCGAACCGGCCGGCTTCGGCGGCATGGCCGTCGTACTGCTGACGATGGTCGGCAACAAGTCCGGCAAGATCCGCAAGGTCCCGGTGATGCGGGTCGAGCACGACGGCGTGTACTGCGCGGTGGCGTCGCTCGGCGGGGCGCCGAAGCACCCGGTCTGGTACTACAACCTCAAGGCGAACCCGAAGGTCACGCTCCAGGACGGCACCGAGACCCGGGAGTACGTCGCCCGGGAGATCGACGGCGAGGAGTACGACCTGTGGTGGAAGCGCTCGGTCGACGCCTACCCGGACTACGCGGAGTACCAGAAGAAGACCACCCGGAAGCTGCCGCAGTTCCTGCTCGAGCCGGTCGACTGAGCAGCACCGGCCGCTGAGCGTCCGCCGGTGCCGACGGTGAGCGTGCCGGCGTCGTCGGTGATCCGGCGGCGCTCGGCGGACCGGCCCGGTAAAGTCCGTGCTCAGATCCACTGCCGACGGCAGGCGGTGACCGGCCGAGCACCTGGCTTGTGAGACGCTGAGCCGGGAGAGTCCGGCGCTTGGCGTCGGCCGAGTTCTGGGAGTTCTGCTGACCACACACGACGCGGTGCGTGAACCGTTCGTCGGCTCGACGCGGCTGCGTCTGGCCGGTCTGGCACTGCACGCCTACACCGCGAGCGGAACGGTGCTCGCGCTGCTGATCGTGATCGCCGCCGTCGACGGCGACGCCGTCCGGGCGTTGTGGCTCGGGCTCGCCGCGCTGGTGATCGACGGTACCGACGGGATGCTGGCCCGCCGGCTGCGGGTGAAGGAAACCATCCCGTGGTTCGACGGCGCGATGCTGGACAACATCGTCGACTACCTGACCTACGCGTTCGCCCCGATCGTGCTGCTCTGGACCGGTGGGTACCTGCCGTCCGGCAGCTGGGGAGCGGTGCTGGCGGCGCTGCCGCTGCTTGCCTCCAGCTACCAGTTCTGCCGGGTCGACGCGAAGACCGACGACCACTTCTTCCTCGGCTTCCCGAGCTACTGGAACGTGGTCGCCTTCTACGTGGTGGTGCTCGGTCTGGCCCCGGCGGTGACCGGCACGATCCTGGTGGTCTGCTCGATCCTGGTGTTCGTACCGGTGAAGTACGTGTACCCCTCGCGGACCAAGGCGTTCCGGACGATGAACCTGGTGAGCACGGCGATCTGGCTGGCGGCGTACGCGCTGCTGCTGACGCAGATGCCCGACCCGCACCCGCTCGTGGTGGCGGTGTCGCTGGCCTACCTCGTGTACTACGCGGTGCTGAGTCTCTACCTCACCTTCTGGGTACCGCGACGCAGGGCAGTCTGAGTGCTGCTCGGTCTGGGAGCCGCGCTCGGGGCGGCCGTGGTGTTCGGGATCGCCGCGATCCTGCAGGCGGTCGGCTCCCGGAAGGTGCCGACCGGCTCCGAGCTGGATCCGCGCCGGCTCGCCGGCTTCGTGGTGGCGTTGCTGAAGCAGCCCGCGTTCCTGGCCGCACTGGTGCTCAACCTGGCCGGCTTCGGGCTGCACTTCGTGGCGCTGCGGCTGCTGCCGCTGTACCTCGCGCAGGCGGGCATCGCGGCCAGCCTGGTGGTCACCGCGCTGCTCGCCACCCGGCTGATGAGCGACCGGCTGTCCGCGATCGAGTGGTCCGCGGTGGTCGGTGTGTGCGTCGGCCTCGGACTGCTCGCGGTCTCGGCCGGTGAGGCGGGCCACAGCGCTCGTCACCACGGACTGAGCATCGGGTTGATCGTCGGACTCGTCGCGATCGCCGTGCTCGGTGGGCTGGCGAGCCGGTCGCAGCACGCGAGTTCGACCGCCCTGCTCGGCCTGCTCGCCGGTCTCGGGTACGCCGGTGTCGCGATCTCGGCACGGTTGCTGCCCGACGGCTCGATCGGGGAACTGCTCAGTGCACCCGCGACGTACACGCTGCCGCTGAGCGGGGCGCTGGCATTCGTGCTCTACTCGCTCGCGCTGCAGCGGGGCTCGGTGACGCTGGCGACGACGCCGATGATCGCGCTGCAGACGATCACACCGGCTGCGGTCGGCGTCCTGGTTCTCGACGACGCGGTGCGCGACGGCTGGTACGCCGGGGCGCTCGGCGGCTTCGTGCTGACGGCGATCGGGGCACTGATCCTGGTCCGGTTCGAGTCGGTGAAGGACACGTCCGGTGAGGCGGCCGGTGCGGATGGAGTCGCCGGCGGGTCGGCTACCGGGTCGGCCACTTCCACGGAGGCTCGTCCAGCAGGCCCTGACCCGCGATAGCGGTCTGACCGAACTCCTTCACGAGTTCGATCGTGCTCAGCTCCTGACCGCTCTCCTCCGCACCGGCCTGCAGCGCGGCCAGGAACGGCCGGGCGTGCGTCACCACGATCACCTGGGTCTCCTTGGCCGCGGTGACGACGAGATTCGCCAACGCGGGCAGCAGATCGGGGTGCAGGCTGGTCTCGGGCTCGTTGAGCACCAGCAGCTCCGGCGGTCGCGGCGTGAGCAGCGCGGCGACCCAGAGCAGGTACCGCAGGGTGCCGTCGGACAGCTCCGCCGCGGCCAGCGGGCGGAGCAGGCCGTGCTGCCGGAAGGCGATCTGGAAGCGACCCGATGCGGTCTCGACCGCCACCGAGCTGCCCGGAAAGGCCTGCTCGATCGCCTGGTCCAGGGCGGCCTTGTCGCCGATCTCCTTGATCGTCTGCAGCGCCGCGGCGAGGTCCGCCCCTTCGGAGTCGAGCACCGGGGTGCGGGTCCCGATCCGGGCCTGCCGGGCCGGGGCGTCCACGTCGGTGCGCAGGTGGTCGTAGAACCGCCAGGACCGCATCCGCTCGCGAACCGTCAGCAGCTCCGGTGCCCGTTGCGGGTCGGCGAACTCGCTGAGCATGCTGTCGAACGTCTGCAGGGCGTACCCGCCGTCCTGCCACTCGCCATCGGCGCCGCGGATACGTACGCCGGGGCCCTTCCGATCCACCAGCACCGCCGCCGGCCGGAAGAACGGACCGGCCCAGAGCGCCTCGCGTTTGATCTCCGGATCCAGGTCGAACGCGCCGCCCGGCACCGGCAGCCCGAAATCCACCGCGTAGCCGTAGTCGTCGGACGCGAACCCCATCCGCAGGCTCACCGGCCCCGACCGCACCGTGCCTTGGACCGGATGCTCACCCCGGCGCACCGACTTCCCGAGCTGGTCGGGCCCGGCCCACAGAGTGCTCTGCAAGCCGCCTTCCCGCGCCAGCGCCGCCACCGCGCCGTTCCGCGACGCGTCCGCCAGCAGCCGCAGGCCCCGGTACAAGCTCGACTTGCCGCTGCCGTTGGCGCCGGTCACCACGTTCAACCGGCCCAACGGCATCACCACCCGCCGCAGCGACCGGTAACTCTCCACCGCCAACGTCCGCAACATGCCGCCAACGTACAAAGCGCCACCGACAACGCGCCGAGGGAGGGGCCGTACGCCGTCAGGTCGCCGCCCTTCTGAGGTGGGTGAGGGCGGTGGCGAGCAGCGGCGAGTTCTGGGCGCCCTCGCGGATCGCGGCGAAGAGGTGGCGCTGAGGGCTCGCGCCCAGGACGGGCCGGATCGTGAGGCCGGCCGGCAGGTCGCGCTGGGCGAGCCGGGGGACGAGGGCAACGGCATGTCCCTGGGCGACCAGCTGGGTGACGGCGAGCCAGTCGTCGACGCGGTGCGCCACCCGGGGAGCGAAACCGGCGGCGGCGCAGGCGGTCGAGGTGATCACCGCGCAGCAGCCTTCCGGCGTACCGGTGATCCAGAGGTCGTCGTCCAGGGCGCGCAGGTCGATCGCGGCTTCGGCGGCCAGCGGGTGGCCGGCGGGCAGGGCGACGTCGAGCACGTCCGCGCCCAGCTCGACGCGGTGGTAGCGCGGGTCGCGCGTGGCGGGGGAGCCGTCGAAGCTGACGGCCAGGGCGATGTCGACCCGGCCGGTGTCCAGCAGGTCGAAGAGGCCGGGTGGTTCGAGCTGCCGCAGCGACACCTGCAGCTGGGGAAAGTCGGCCCGCAACGACGCCAGTACGCCGGGCAGCAACCCGGCCAGCGCCGAGGAGAAGGCGCCGATCGTCAGTTCGCCGCGCAGCGTCTCGTCGAACGTCTGCAGGTCGTGGCGGGCCTGCTCGAGCCGGGCGAAGACCGCGTCGGCGTGCGCCAGCAAGGTCTGGCCGCGGGCGGTCAGCACGATCCGGCGGCCGTCGCGCCGGGTGAGGGGGAACCCGACGTCGTGCGCCAAGCCGGCCAGTTGCTGCGAGACCGCGGACGGGGTCAGGTGCAGGGCGGCGGCGGTCGCCGTGACCGTGCCGCGTTCCCGGAACTCCCGCAGCACGCGCAGACGACGGAGGTCGTCGATGAAGTCCGGCCTTAACGGTTCCATCCAAGAAGAGTAGATGGACTGAAGACCCGACACCTCCCAGACTCGACGGCATGACCACTGCACCAGTGCGCCTCGGCATCGTCGGCCTCGGGGCGATGGGCGCCGAAGTTCTGCGCGTTGCCGCCGCGCACCGCTCGTACCAGGTGGTCGCGGCGGCCGACCTCGACGCATCGACGGTGTCCCGGTACGCGCCGGATCATCCCGGCGTCCGGTTCACCGAGGACGCCGGCTCGGTGGTCACCGCGAACGACCTCGACGCCGTCTACATCGCCACCCCGCCGGCGACCCACGCCGAACTGGTCGAGGCGGCGTTCCGGGCCGGCCACTCGGTGTTCTGCGAGAAGCCGCTCGCCGTCGACCTGGCCGACGGAGAGCGGATGGTCGAGGCGGCGGCGAAGGCGGCTGCTGACGTGGGTGCCGCCGCGGCGGTCAACTTCGCCCTCTCCGACCGGCACGCGACGCGGCACCTGGAACGCGTACTGCGCGACGGCGCTGCGGGGGAGCTCCGGTCGGTCGAGGTCAGGCTGACGTTCCCCCGGTGGCCCCGGGAGTTCCAGGCCGGCGCTGGCTGGCTGGACGGCCGGGCGCAGGGCGGGTTCGTCCGCGAGGTCTTCTCGCACTTCGCGTACCTGACCGATCGGCTGGTCGGTCCGCTCGCGCCGATCCACCTGGCCCTCGAGCACCGGCCGGGTGACCGGACCCGCAGTGAGGTGGCGGCCTTCGGACTGTTCCGGGCCGGGGACGTACCGGTGCAGGTCACCGCCGTCGCCGAGGCGGCCGGGCCGGAGAGCTACGAGTGGGTGCTGCGCGGATCCGGTCGCTCGTACCTGCTGCGGGACTGGAGCGAGCTCTTCGTTGCCAAGAGCAATGAGTGGGCGCCGGTGCCGCTGTCCGGGGCTCGTGGTGACGAGGCGACCCGGCTGACCTTGTTCGCCCGGGCGATCCGCGGCGACGCGTCGGCGGACCTGGCGGACTTCGCGACGGCGTACCGGGTGCAGCAGGTGGTCGAGGCGTTCCACCGCGGCGAGGTCCACGGATGAGGGTCGTCGAGGTCGCCGGTCACGGTGGTGCCGAGATGCTGCGGATCGTCGAGCGGCCGTCGCCGGTGCCGGCGCCGCACGAGGTCCGGGTGCGGGTCGCGGCGATCGGCGTCAACTATCTCGACGTCCAGGAACGCACCGGCGCCTACCCGCGGAAGACCCCGTACGTCCCCGGCGACGAGGGCAGCGGCACGATCGTGGACGTCGGCGCCCACGTCACCGGATGGGTTCCGGGCCACCGCGTCTGCTGGCAAGGCATCACCGGCTCGTACGCCGAGGAGCTGGTGATTCCCGCCGACCGGCTGATCGCCGTGCCGGACGGCATCTCCGACCAGCTCGCCGCGGCGCTACCGACCCAGGGACTGACCGCCCACTACCTCGCCACCGACTCGTACGTCGTGGGCCCGGGCGACCTGGTCGTCGTGCTGGCCGGCGCCGGCGGGGTCGGCCTGCTGCTGACGCAGATCGCCAAGGTGCGAGGCGCCCGGGTGATCACGACGGTCTCGACGCCGGACAAGGCTGAGCTGTCCCGCAAGGCCGGCGCCGACCGGGTCGTCGCGTACGAGGACCTGGTGGACGCCGTGCGGGAGGAAAGCACCAGCCGTGGCCGATCCGCGCAGGGTGCCGCGGTGGTCTACGACAGCGTGGGCCGGGCCACCTTCGAGGACTCGCTGCGCTGTCTCGGTCGCCGCGGCACGTTGGTGCTGTACGGGCAATCCAGCGGGCCGGTCCCGCCCTTCGACCTGCGCCGGCTCGGGCCGGCCGGCTCGCTGACCGTGACCCGGCCGACGCTGCGCGACTTCGTGGTCGGTGACGAGCTGCCGAGACGAGCGACGGAGCTGTTCGGCTGGGTCACCGACGGGGACGTCACGCCGTACGTCGGGCAAACCTACGCCTTCGCAGAGGCCGCTCGGGCCCACGCCGACCTGGAGGCGCGTCGGACGGTGGGCAAGGTCCTGCTCGTCCCCTAGGACGCACCAGGCCCCTTCCCGGCGCGACGGGAAGGGGCCTGGTTGCTCAGCAGTTCATCGATCCACCGGGTCAGGCCAGCGAGTCCTGCCAGGCCTGGTGGAGGCCGGCGTAGTGGCCGCCGCCGCCGATCAGGATCTCCGGTGGGCCGTCCTCGATGATGCGGCCGTGTTCGAGCACGATCACCCGGTCGGCGGTCTCCACCGTGGACAGGCGGTGGGCGATGACGATCGCGGTGCGGTCGGCCAGGATGGTGCGCAGCGCGCGCTGGATCAGCCGCTCGCTGGGAATGTCCAGGCTCGAGGTCGCCTCGTCCAGGATCAGCACCGCCGGGTCGGCCAGGAACGCGCGGGCGAAGGCGACCAGCTGGCGCTGCCCCGCCGACAATCGGCTGCCGCGCTTCTCCACCGCCGTCTCGTAGCCGTCGGGGAGCCGGACGATGAACTCGTGCGCGCCGATCACCTTGGCCGCCTCGACGATCTCGTCCATCGTCGCGTCCGGCTTGCCGAACCGGATGTTGTCGGCCACCGAGCCGGTGAACAGGAAATTCTCCTGCGTCACCATCACCACCCGCTCGCGCAGGTCGTCCTCGGACAGCTTGCGCAGGTCGATCCCGTCCAGCACGACCTGGCCACCGGTCGGGTCGTAGAAACGGGCCACCAGCTTGGCGATCGTGGTCTTGCCCGCGCCCGTCGTACCGACCAGGGCGAGGGTCTGCCCGGCCGGGACGTCGAGGTCGAGCCCGGGCAGCACCGGCACCCCGTCGACGTAGGAGAACTTCACCTCGCGCAGCTCGAGGTGCCCGGGGGCGTGCCGGGTGGGCTTGGCCGGTTCCTTCGGCTCCGGCACGTCCGGCGTCTCGTTGAGCACGCCGGACAGCTTCTCCAGCGCGGCGCTCGCGGACAGGAAGGTGTTGTAGAACTGCGAGATGTCCTGCAGCGGCTCGAAGAACTGCCGCAGGTAGAGCAGGAACGCGGTCAGCACGCCGACGGTGACGTGCCCGTGGTACGCCTGCCAGCCGCCGTACGCCAGGATCGCGACGATCGTGATGTTGCCGACGCCCTTGATCGACGGCATGAAGATCGCGTTGATCCGGAACGACTCCAGGTTCGCCTCCCGGTAGCGGTCGTTCACGCCGTGGAAGATCTGCTCGTTGCGCGGCTCGCGGCGGAACGCCTGAACCGCGCGGATTCCGGTCATCGACTCGACGAAGTGCACGATCACCAGCGCCACCGCCTCCCGGGTTCGCCGGTAGACGATCGCCGAGCGGCGCCGGAACCACGCGGTCAGGAAGAACAGCGCCGGGAACGACAGCAGCGCGATCAGGCCGAGCTCGAGATCCAGCGTGAGCAGCAGCACCGCCGTACCGACCAGGGTCAGCAGCGCCGTCACCAGACCGTCGAACCCGGTCTCCAGCATCTCGTCGATGACGTCCACGTCCGAGGTCAGCCGGGAGATCACCCGGCCCGAGGTGTACCGGTCGTGGAACGACGGGCTCAGCCGCTGGAAGTGGTCGAACACCCGGCGGCGCAGCCCGAGCAGGATGGTCTGACCGAGCCGGCCGGCCCGCATCAGGAACACCTGCCGGGCGAACGCCTGGATCACCGCCGACGCGAACACCGCGCCGACCACCGTGAGCAGCGTCGTGCTGCCCTCACCGGCGAGGATCGGCGGGATGCCGTGGTCGATGCCGAGGTGAACCAGGTACGGCACCGCGAGCCGGGCCGCGTTCTCCACCACGACGATGCCGACCAGGATCCAGATCAGCTTGTGGTACGGGCGCAGCAGCTCGCCGAGCAACGCCCGGGACTGCTCCTTGAGCCGCAAGGTCGTTGCCCGGGACAACTCGTCGTCGGACTGCTCGGCGTACCCGCGCCAGGACTCCTCCCGGTCGATCGTCTGGGTCCCGTGCCGGGACCCCGGTCTGGCGCCCGGTTCGGACTCGGGCTCCTGAGGTTGAGGTGGTTGCTCGGTCATGAGGCCTCCCGGCCTGGACTGAGGAGCGGAGCGACGAGGGAAGGCCGGGAGTTGAGGCTCGTGACCCGCCGTGCCGGAGGCGCGGCAATGTGCACAGTCATGCGTGCACCTCTTCCTCTTCTGCGGCCAGCAACTGCCGGTACGCCGGGACGGTGGCGAGCAGCTCGCCGTGCGTGCCGACGTGCGTGATCGTCCCGTTCTCCAGCAGCGCGACCTGGTCGGCCAGCATCACCGTGGACGCCCGGTGCGCCACCACGATGCCGGTGGTCGCGGCGAGCACGTTGCGCAGCGCCTCCTCGACCAGGGCCTCGGTGTGGACGTCGAGCGCGGACAGGGTGTCGTCGAGCACCAGCACGGCCGGCTGCGCGAGCACCGCCCGGGCCAGCGCGAGCCGTTGCCGCTGGCCACCGGACAGCGACATGCCCTGCTCACCGACCCGGGTGTCCAGACCCCAGGGCAGGTCGTTCGCGAACGTCGCCTGGGCGATCTCCAGCGCCTGCTGGATCTCGGCGTCGGTGGCGTCCGGCCGGCCCAGGGCGAGGTTTTCCCGGACCGACATCGAGAACAGCGTGGGGTCGTCGAAGGCCGACGCGACCGCGCTGCGCAGGGACTGCAGGTCGAGGTCGCGGACGTCGTGGCCGTCGATGGTGATCCGGCCGCCGGTCACGTCGTACAGGCGGGGGACCAGCGCGGTCAGCGTGGTCTTGCCGGACCCGGTCGCGCCGACCAGCGCCAGCGTCGTACCGGGGGTGAGGTCGAGGTTGATGTCGTGCAGCACGTCGGCGGAGTCCGGCGTGAACCGGAAGCTGACGTTCTCGAACCGGAGGTGACCGCGGGGGTTCTCCAGCTGCTCCGGGCCGGAGACGATGGACGACCGGGTGTCCAGGATCTCGCTGATCCGGTCCGCCGAGGTCATCGCCTCCTGCGCCATCGCCAGAATGGTGCCGAGCGACTGGACCGGCCAGATCAGCGACAGCATCAAGGTGATGAACGCGACCAGGGTGCCCAGCGTGATCGCCTCCCGGCCGACGGCGAGCGCGCCGAGCAGCAGCACGACCACCAGGGTGAGGTTGGGGACCACTTCCAGGAAGGTCCAGAACCGCGACGCCAGCCGGACCTTCTCGATCGAGGTCCCGTACAGCTGTACCGCGCCGTCGTCGAACTGACGCTTCACGTGCTCGCGGCGGCCGAATGCCTTGATCACCCGGAAGCCGAGCGCGGACTCCT
The DNA here is from genome assembly GCF_000024345.1 of Kribbella flavida DSM 17836. Taxonomy (NCBI): domain Bacteria; kingdom Bacillati; phylum Actinomycetota; class Actinomycetes; order Propionibacteriales; family Kribbellaceae; genus Kribbella; species Kribbella flavida. Next base: position 2,359,676 of record NC_013729.1, read on the forward strand.
CGATCCGGGTGGCCAGGTCGCCCTGCTGGTCCTGGACCCGGCGGGAGATCGCCAGGTACTTCTTCTCGAACTTCAGCGACACCACGATGATCGGCACCGCGGCGACCAGCACCACCACGCCGAGCGGCCAGTACAGCCGCAGCAGCAGGATCGTGACGAGCACCAGCTGGAGGATGTTGATCACCAGGAACAGCAGGCCGAAGCCCATGAACCGGCGGATCGTGGACAGGTCGACGGTGACCCGGCTGAGCAGCTGACCGCTCTGCCAGCGGTTGTGGAACTCCATCGGCAGCGACTGCAGCCGGACGTACAGGTCGTGCCGGAGGGTGGCCTCGAGGTCGCTGACGGCCCGGGACTGGGCCCAGCGGCGCATCCACACCAGCAGGACCTCGCTGATGCTGAGCCCGAGGGCGAGAAAGGCGAGCGGGACCAGCAGGTCGAGCTCGCGGCGGGTGACCGGTCCGTCGATGATGGCCCGGGTGACCAGGGGGACGGTCAAGCTGACGCCGACCCCGAGAATGGCCGTGGAGAACATGATCACCAGGCGCTTGCGGTGGGGCCGGAGGTAGGGCCGGAGCCGCCACAGGTTACGGCTGCGGGCGGGGGCGCGGGAGGAAGGGGGAGCGATCGACGGCGCTTGGGCAGGGTGCTCTGAGGGCATCTGGAGGGGCGCACTTCCCAACATGCTCGGCTGTGGGTGGGTGGCGACCGGAAAACGGCGCGATTTCCAGTATCGCCCAGGGCTGGGCGGATGTCCCGGAAATTGCATCACCGGGTGATGTAACTGCCGCTTCCTGCAATGACCGGGTTCGGGCCCCGTGCGGTGACGGGGCTCACAGTCATTACGACTTGTGATGGATCGGTACGCCCCGCTGCTCGGCTCCGATCGCTCTCCCGACGAGCCGCCGCCGGCCTCGGCTGCGCCCGGCGTGCAACGTCAGCGCCACCGCCACCGCGACGAGCAGCACCGCCGGCAACGCCCACAGCACCCGCGCCACCATGCCGAACGACTCGTCCAGCCTCCACGCCGCCCACGCCGCGATCACCGGCACCCCGAAGAACGCCACCGTCCCCACCGGCGTGTACCGCCAGTCCCCGTCAGTCCCTACCTGCACGACCCCGCCGTGCCCCCGATGTCTCGCCTTCATGTCCCCCGCCTTTCCCCTCCTCCGAGTATGCGTCCGATCCCCACGAATGCACCCTGCTGTGCCCGCGCGAATTCGCAAGATCTTCCGCGTACGACCGGACCAGCTGGTGCCGCCGGCCTGAGAAGGTGACTGGATGGATCGCACCATCCGCACGATCGACGACGTCCTCGAACTGCTCGACACCCTCTTGCCCCCCGAGGCCAACCGGTGGACCACCGACGGCGCGTCCTGGTGGGATGCCTTCTACGCCGACCGCGACCGGCCGATCCCGTTCTTCGTCGCCAAACCGGACGAGAACCTCGTCGGGTATCTGTCCAGGGGGCTGGTCACTCCCACTCGACCGCAGTCCGACGCCGAGGTTGCGCTGGACCGCACGCCGTCGAGCGCGCCGGAGCAGCGCGACGCCGCCGCGCCCGCGCGCGCCCTCGACCTCGGCTGCGGCCCCGGCCGAAACGCCCTGCATCTCGCCGCCGCAGGCTTCGAGGTGGATGCCGTCGACCTCTCGCCGACCGCGATCGCCTGGGGCGAGGACCGGGCCCGCGACGCCGGCGCCACCATCACCTTCCACTGCGGCGACGCCTTTGCCCTGCCCAACGACCAGCTCACCGGCCCGTACGACCTGATTTACGACTCCGGCTGCTTCCACCACCTCCCGCCCCACCGCCGGATCAGCTACCTCGCCCTGCTCGACCGCGTCCTCGCCCCCGGCGGTCACCTCGCGCTCACCACGTTCGCCGCCGGCCGGATGGGCTCCGAGCTCGACGACGTCGACTACTACCGCCAGTCCCAGCTCCACGGCGGCCTCGCCTACACGCCCGACAACCTGCGCTGGATCTTCTCCGACCTCACCGAGCGCGAACTCCGCCCCATGCACGACGAATCCCCGACCTCCCCGTACTTCGGCGAACCCTTCCTCCTCACCGCCCTCTTCCGCCGCGACCAACGGTAAGTTCTCGCCGAGCTCGGATCCTCGGCTCTCGTCTCCACCCGCGACTGGCGGCGCCTCCGCAGACACCGGCGCAAGCGGCAATCGCCGGGATAACCTCACCCGATGCAGCGGTACGCCGGAGTCGTCGCGCGGTACGAGAACCAGGTCGCCCTCGTCCGCGAGCAGTACGACGCCTGGGGCCAGCCTTACTGGAACCTACCGAGCGGTGCCGTCGAGCCGCGGGAGTCGCCGACCGCAGGCGCCGTCCGGGAACTGCGCGAGGAGACCGGCCTGCGTGTCGCCGAGCACGACCTCGCCCTGATCTGGACGACGACCGTCATCTGCCGGCAGCAGACACTCTCGCGGTCCTGGAACTACGCAGTCGAAGCACCCGTTCCACACTTTGCCGTCGACGACCCCGACGGTTCGGTGCTCGAGGTCCGATGGTTCCCGCTGGAGGAGGCGGCTCGGCTGGTGCGGCAGGTCCCGTACCCGCCGATCAGCGTGCCGGCCGCGGCATACCTGGACGATCCCGCGACCGACCCGACGCCCTGGACCTTCGCCCGCGCCGACGACGACGGCGTACAGGCCTGGAGCAGCATCGACGAAGGAGAACGAGGATGACGCTCAGTTCGGCGTACGACGACGTGGCGGACGACTACGACGAGTGGGTCGGGGCCGGTGCCGTGCTGGACGATCCGACCTTCGCCGAGCTCGTCGGCGACGTGGCCGGCCAGAAGGTCGCGGTGGTCGCCTGCGGCCAGGGCCGGGAGGCGCGCTACCTCGCGACGCAGGGCGCCGACGTCACCGGCCTCGACGCCTCCGGGAACCTGCTGGCGATCGCCAGGCAGCACGAGGAGACCGACCCGCTCGGCATCGTCTACCACCACGGCGACGCCCACACCCTGGACGGTCTCGCCGACGAGTCGTTCGACGGCGCCGTCTGCCACATGGCGCTGATGGACATCCCCGACCTCGCCGCCGCCCTCGGCTCCGTCGCCCGGATCCTGCGGCCGCACGGCTGGTTCGTGCTCTCGATCACCCACCCGTGCTTCAAGACTCCCGCCACCGGCGAGATCGTCGACCACGTCGACCAGTCCGTACGCCGTACCGTCGGCCGCTACTTCGCCGAGGGCTACTGGGACGGCCCCGGCAAGCACCGCAACCCCCTGCCCGTCGGCGCCTACCACCGCACCCTCAGCACGTACGTGAACACCCTCACCGCCGCCGGCCTGACCATCGACCGCATGGCCGAACCATCCCTCGACACCCCCGTCTGGCGCGAGGTTCCCTGCCTCCTGTACCTCCGCGCCCACTGCACCACCTGACCCCGGCGACCCGGCACGATCGTCGCGTGGAGCTCCGACCGTTGCTGGTCACCCGCCTCGCCAACCTGCTCCCCGGCGTCGCGCTGGCCGGCTTCGGCTTCAAAGGGTGGTTCGAGGCAACAATCTCCCCGCAGGGGCGATCCCCCCCGCTCCCGGGTGCGCGACGGACCGCCCGATCAGGCCGGACCCGCTGGACCCCGATCGTCGCCTTCGCCCAGTTCGGCCACGTCCTCACCCCGGTAGCGGAACGGAAGCGACGGAGCACCTGGAGCGTTGGTTCGCGACCTCCGGCCGCCGGCGACGCCGATGAGCTCGTGGTCGCCGCGGGTGCCGTCGGCCGGGATCGACGGTTCAGACGCCGCGCGCCGACTCGAGGGCGGCAAGGTCCCGTACGGCGTAGCGGTGGTGCTCCCATTCCTCTTCGAGCACGACGTGCAGGCAGGAGAGGGTGGATTCCGGGTGCGCCGGAGCCCACGGGTTCTTGCGGGGCGTCGCGAGGTCGTCGGCCGTCACCGTGGCCAGGAAGTCGCGCACCATGGCGACCCGGCTCGCGCGAGCTTCCAGCACCTCGGCGTACGACGGGGTGGTCGTCGTGAACACCGACCTGTCGAAGCCGTCCTCCTCGGCGCCGGTACCCATCAGCCCCAACGGGTGGAACGGCCGCTCGATCTGCAGAACCGCGTAACCCAACCACAGGTCCGTGGCGAGCACCAGGTGCCGCAGTGTCTGCGCGAACGACCACTCGCCGGCAACCGACTCGTCCACCGTGCCGGCGGGCATCGTCGCGACGCGTTCCAAGGTGGCGGCCCAGGTGCGTTCGAGGGCTGCCCAGGCCGCGCGCAGTCCGTCCGGATCGGTGGCCCGCCGGTCGGCGCGGCCGGGGAAGCGGCGGTCGAGCTCGGCCTCGACGAACGGGACCACGTCGACGTCGTTGACGCGCAGGTGGTTCGGACCGTCGGACAGCCAGGGCGCGTCGATCTCGGCGTCCCGGATCTCGACGCCGCGCATCACGACGCCGGTCAGGTCGGCCCCGACGAACCGGGCGCCGCGCAGGTCCGCGTCGACGAACTCCGCTCCGCGCAGGTTGTCGGACCGGGTGAAAGTCGCCATCAGTTCTCCTCGTCGAGCCGCCTCCAGGAAGTCCGATCATGCAGCCCTCGGCCGCGGCGCGGAAGGGTAGCCGGCCCGGTGCACGAGGGTCAGCGGGAAGAACCCTGCCGCGGCGGTGATCGTCGCCGTGCTGATCGAGCACCACGTGCGGTACGACGTACGGGCTCTGCGATGCTGAGTGGACGCGGCAACTTTCGTTCGTAGGAGCGTGGCAGTGAGCATCAAGTCAGACGTGGATGCGTCGGTGGTGGAGTGGCTGCTCGATTCCGATCCCTCCGTGCGCTGGCAGGTCATGCGCGATGTGGCAGGAGCGACCGAGGAGGCGGTCACGGCCGAGCGGGCGTTGGTCGCGACGGAGGGTTTTGGGGCGCAACTGCTCGGCCTGCAAGGCGATGACGGCACCTGGGCCGGTACGGCGTGGAACCGCGGCTGGGACTCGACCATGCACGCCCTCATGCTCCTGCGCGACTTCGGCCTGGACCCCGACGGCGCCCCGGCGCGCACGGCGATCGACCGGGTCCGCGAGAACGTGACCTGGCGGGGAACCGGCCCGCCGGAGCGTGACGCCAACCGCTTCTTCGAAGGCGAGGTCGAGCCCTGCATCAACGGCCAGGTCGCCGCAGTCGGCGCGTACTTCGGCCAGGACGTCAGCGGGCTGATCGACCGGCTGCTCGGCGAGCAACTCCCCGACGGCGGCTGGAACTGCGAACGCGAGAACGGCGCCACCCGCTCTTCGTTCAACACCACCATCTGCGTCCTGGAGGCACTCCTGGAGTGGGAGCGAACTCAAGGCGCCACCCCAACCGTGAGCGAGGCCAGGCTGCGCGGCGACGAGTACCTCCTGACCCGCCGACTCTGCCGCCGCTCGACCGGCGAGCTGATCGAACGCGACCGCAAGGGCGGCACGAGCTGGACCCAGTTCGCGTTCCCGGCGTGGTGGCACTACGACGTACTCCGAGGCCTCGAGTACCTCCGCACCACCGGCACCAACCCCGACCCCCGCGCCGCCGAAGCCGTCGACCTCGTCACCTCCCACCGCGACTCCACCGGCCGCTGGCCCCTGCAAACCCGCTACCCCGGAACCATGCCGGTCGACCTGACCGAGCAAGTAGGCCATCCCAGCCGCTGGAACACCCTCCGAGCCCTCCGCGTCCTGCGCTGGTACGCCGCCCGCGGCTGACGTCGAAACCTGCGCGACGCACGACGAGCACTACCGCGTCCAAGCCTGTGGCGGCTCGAAGTGGCAGCGGCCGCGATCATCGGGATGGCCGCCTGCTGGTTGACGGGTATCGCGTTGGCGCTGCACTCACTCGGCGCCCCAACTGAAACCGGCACCCGCGCCGCCGTGCTGGGGTTCTACCTCCCGCTCATTCCCGCTGTCGTCGCGGCAGGCCTGCGCGCAGCCGGCCACCCGTTCTGCCTGTGCTGGGTCCCCGCACCCACCTGACCCTCGCCCGACAGCGCCGCGCTCTACGTGTCGTACTCGAGCCCGTCCCACGGGGCGTAGTACGCGATGAAGTCTCCCGGCTCGACGTTGATCGAGTACATGCCTTCGAATTGAGTGACCGCGAAGCCGAACGTCACGCCGCGAACCGTCTTAGTGAACGGCTCGACCTCGATCGGCTCCAGCACGTAATCGCCGAGCTGGGCGAGCCGCGCAGCAACCAGTTGGTCCGCGTCAGCCGGGGCCGCCTGTCCAGGCGGCAGTCCCGCAGGCCGCACGACCTCGTCGACCCTCACCTCATCGAACGTGCCGTCGGCCTTCCACAGGAACACCCCGACGTACGCCGACCCCCCTGGCACGAACAGCTCGTCGCTCAGGAAGAACCTCCGGCCGTCCCCGGCGGTTCCGGCGTACGGCACGTGGTAGTCGTCAGGCACGATCGTGAAACGCGCGGGTGCTTCGTCCATGGCAGCTCTTTCACTCGGGCCTGCCGGCGTCGACGCACAGCCGGCCAGTACGGCGAACACCGAGAGCGCGACTGCGCACAGCACCCCGGCACGCTCCGCCAAACGAGACACGACTAGCCGCGCCCGCGCCGAGAACGCTCGATGACTCACGCCGCAGAGCCTGGCACGTGGCGCACGGTCCGCGCGAACGGGGCCGGGGGTTTGCAAACGCCGAGCGGCCGAGGTCCGCGAAAGTTCCGCGGAGAGCCTGTCGGAATCCCCGGACGCCGTTCGTAGCGTGGGTGGAGGCGGACAGCGGGTCCGCTCGAGCCGAAGGAGCAGACATGCCCGAGTACCTCATCTACTTCAACCAGCAGTGGGTCGGTGACCACCCCGAGGAGTGGTACCGCGGCCGCGGGCCGCTCGCCATGGCGGTCGTGAACGAGATGAAGGACGCCGGCGTCTACGTCTTCGCCGGCGGGCTGGAGGAGGAGGACGGCCCCATCTACAGCGCCGACCCCACCAGTGGCGAGGTGCTGATCACCGACGGACCGTACGTCGAGAGCAAGGAGTTCCTGGGCGGCTTCGCTCTCGTCGACGTGCCCGACGACGAAACCGCCAAGCTGTGGGCCGGCAAAATCGCCGAGGCCTGCGGCTGGCCCCACGAGATCCGCCGCTTCAAGCCCCAACCCAAGGTGGAGTGACTCCACCGCCGCGTAGCCGTACGAGGCTGGAAGGTGGCCACGCGCCCAAAGGCCAGGTCGGCGGCCGGCGCCTCTGACCTGGGCCTTTGCTGCGGAGCTGCGGCTGGCGGGGCTCTCGCTGCCTGAGTGGGTGACACGCTTCCGATATGACGGTTACGGATGTAACACCGGAGAGCATCGACGGCTCAGTCGATGCCGAGGCCGCCCGGACATGGATATTTGCGGTGCACCAGTGGATCCGGAGGCAGCCGAGCGGCACGCAGCTCGTAGGAGAAGTGCGAATGCCCGGGCCGGGCTGGAACTACTACGGGGTTCGCGTTCAGCTGTCCAGTGACTCGACCCTTCGCCTTCTCTTGAACGCAGCGATCGGTCTCGTCGCCGCGTCCGAACACGAGAATGTGCCCGAGTTCGGTCCGCTGAGATTCCGCGTGGTTCCCAGCCCTGAAGTATTCGAAGCGCACGGTTTGCGCGTTGCGAGCGCAACTCAACTGGCAGCGGAGATCAGCGAGGCCGACCTTCACGCTCTGCCAGAGAGTCGGAGGAAAGACGTCCTGTATCACGGTCCGACGACGGTCGGCGACCTCCTTTTCAATTGGTTCGACTGAACAGGGGCGCATTCGGTGATCGGCAGGATCCTTGCGCTACCTCGCACGGCTCATCGGTCGGCAAGCTCCTAGACCTGCAGCAGATCAGCTGGCGACATCCGTCAAGGGTCTATTGGCGGATCACAGTGCAGAGTGACCGAGCGGCACGGCTTCAACGGTCCGCCACTCGTACATGCGGTTGTCGCGGTGCATCTCGATGAGCGAGACGGCGTTGATCGTCAGGTCGGCCGGGTCGGCTGTGACGCGGTTGATCGCGTCGAGCGCGGTGGCAGCAGGCTGAGAGGTGCTGACGTACGCAAGGCTGATGTGTGGCTGGTAGCCGTCGGCATTGTCCGGTGCTCCGTCCGGTCCGAGCACATCGGCGATTGCGGCTCGTACGGTGTGCCGGATCTGCTGGACGGGCTCCACCGGGTCCGACGGAAGGGCGATCGCCTCCGGGCGCATGACTGGCCGCTGAAATCGCACCTTGACCGGTTCCGCCTCGGCGAGCCGGGAGTGGGCGGCGTCCAGGAGCGCGTCTACCTGGACGGTCGACACGTCCTCGACGAATCCGACGCCTTGCATGGTCAGGTGCAGCCACTGCTGCGGGATCATGTCGAGTCCCGGCACGGTCGACAGTTGGGCCTGGTAGCTGGCGGCCAGCCGGTGGAGTGGAGTGGCGTCCTCGAAGACATTGATGTGCCAGGTGTAGAACCGCGTGCCGACCTTCCAGCCGGGCCGCCACCACCAGTGGTCGGCGAGCTGGTCGGCGTGGCGGAACGTCCATTCGGGAGCAGAGGCCATGTCGCATGTTCCACCGCGGTCAACAGCTTGGGTGGGACACGCCGGACGGCGATGGCGGCGGAGCCGGTGCGACGGCACGGTCGTACAAGGCTGGATCGAGATGAGAAAGGGCCGGCCACCGGCGACGGTGGCCCCTCAGGCTGGAGCGGGTGACGAGAATTGAACTCGCGTAGCCAGTGTGGAAGCCCGGCCGACTGCCCGCGCGGATGGGCTCTCCACACCTGAAACCTATGCCCACAACACCCCGCGAGCGACCGCCGACGACCACCGGTTAGGGCACGTAGAGGTCACAGTTACCAGAAGGAGAACCAGCGACCCACGAAGCCGAATGACCAGCGCGCGGCGTCTGATAGCCCCCGCCTGAGACTGCGCCGAACTAGCGCGACGATCAGGACCAGACATCCGAATGCCCCAACCACCAAGATCAGTAGACCGGCTGCCGTGTCGACATCCGCTGTGATTGCGGCGACGACAAGAAGCACACCGAAGAGCGCCAGGCCGAAGACCACATCGCCTCTGTCGGCTCCGAGGTCCTGCCGACGCTGGGTTGGTTCGTCCGCCACGCCCCCAAGTATGCGGGTGAGGGATCGAGGCGAAGCGTGCCAGCGCACCACACCTGCCCCGCACTCCTGATAGCTGCCAACTGGCTCAACGAGCTAGTTGAACGCCAGATCAAGGCCATCACTGAGGGCACGACCGATGACGACGATGGTGCGGCCGGGCTGCTGGTGCCGACCGGCTAATTGCACGCTAATTGCACGAGGTGGGGAGCGGCCCACGCGAGCGAAAGGCCCAGGCTGGAGGTTGTTGCCTCTGACCTGGGCCTCTGTCGTTCGAGCGGGTGACGAGAATCGAACTCGCGTAGCCAGTTTGGAAGACTGGGGCTCTACCATTGAGCTACACCCGCGGACGCCCGGTTGGGGGGCGCTCGGACATGATTCCACATCGCGGGGGCGGGCTCAAAACGGGTTCCGGGAGCGTGGGGTCGAAGGGCTGGGGTGGGCGCAGTAGGGTCGAAAGGCAGGGTGGGGGAGCGAGCACTACCTCGCGTCCACTAGACTCGTTCGGTCACTGCGGGGCGTAGCGTAGTGGCTAGCGCGCCTGCTTTGGGAGCAGGAGACCGCAGGTTCGAGTCCTGTCGCCCCGACAAACCCCTGCAGCACCTGCGGCGTGGCCTGTTTCGGGCCTGCCGTGATCGTCATCGACCAAGGAGAACCGCCACCGTGAAGAGCACCGTCGAGTCCTTGAGCCCGACCAAGGTCCGGCTCATCGTCGAGGTGCCGTTCGAGGAGCTCAAGCCGAGCCTCGACGCGGCGTACCAGAGCATCGCCCAGCAGATCGTCGTCCCGGGCTTCCGCAAGGGCAAGGTTCCCCCGCAGGTCATCGACCAGCGCGTCGGCCGGGCCCCGGTGCTGGAGGAGGCGATCAACGACGCGCTGCCGAAGCTGTACTCGCAGGCGGTGCAGGACAACCAGGTCAAGGCGATCGGCCGGCCCGAGGTCGACGTGACCGAGTTCAACGACAAGGAGAACCTGCAGTTCTCCGCCGAGGTCGAGGTGCGGCCGGAGATCGAGCTGCCCGATCTGGACGGCCTGGAGGCCTCGGTCGAGGACATCGCGATCAGCGACGACGAGATCGAGGAGCAGATCGACGCGCTGCGGCAGCGGTTCGGCTCGCTGAACCCGGTCGAGCGCGCGGTCGCCGACAAGGACTTCATCACCCTCGACCTGTCCGCCACCAAGGACGGCGAGAAGATCGAGGAGGCGCAGGCGACCGGCCTGTCGTACCAGGTCGGCAGCGGTCAGCTGCTCGACGGCCTGGACGAGGCCGTGCTCGGCCTGACCGCGGGTGAGTCGAAGACCTTCGTCACCCAGCTGGTCGGCGGCGCGCTCAAGGGCGAGGACGTCGACGTCGAGGTGACCGTGACGGCGGTCAAGGAGCAGGAGCTGCCGGAGTTCGACGACGACTTCGCGCAGACCGCGTCGGAGTTCGACACGGCCGAGGAGCTCAAGGCCGACGTCCGGACCCGGCTGGAGCGCGGCAAGCGGCTCGAGCAGGCCGGCGACGCCCGCGACGCGGTGCTGGAGAAGATTCTCACCCTGGTCGAGGTGCCGGTGCCCGAGGGCCTGCTGACCGACGAGGTCGCCGCCCGCCGGGAGAACCTCGAGCAGCAGCTCGGCTACTCCGGGATGACCTTCGAGCAGTTCCTGGAGAGCGAGGAGCAGACCCAGGAAGAGTTCGACGAGGACCTGAAGAAGCGCTCCGAGGACGCGATCAAGGCGCAGTTCGTGCTCGACCTGGTCGCCGAGAAGCAGGACCTGAGCGTGAACGACCAGGAGCTGACCGAGCACATCGTGCGGCACGCGCAGCGCTCCGGCGTGAGCCCGGACCAGTTCGCCCAGCACGCGGTCGAGAACAACCTGGTGCCGAGCCTGGTGTCCGAGGTCGTGCGCGGCAAGGCGCTGGCCTACCTGGTCGAGAACGCGAAGATCACCGACGCCTCCGGCAACGAGGTCGAGCTGAAGACGCTGCTCCCGGACGGCTCGTACGCCGACCCGGCGGCGGACGCCGCGACCGACGCCGAGGCGGAGACCCCGGCTGAGGAGCCCGCGAAGGCCTGAACGCCTCGCACCTGACGAACCACCGGCGACGCCCCGGATCCCCTCGGATCCGGGGCGTCGCTGCGTACGCCGTACGGGTGCTGCCGGGATCGGAGGTCAGTCGGCTGCGTCCAGGCGCCGGCGCTGGTCCGGGGTCAGCTCGAGATCGACCGCGCCGAGGCTCTCGTCGAGCTGCGCCACCGACGACGCGCCGACCAGCGGAATGATCGGCAGCTCGCCACCCATCAGCCAGGCCAGCACAACCTGGTTCGGCGTCGCGCCCGTCTCGCGAACCACCTCGTCCAGCACTACCCGCCGCGCCCGGGTGCCGGCGTGGTCGTGCACGTCGCTCAGCGGCCGATCAGCGCGCACATAGGCACCGCTCAGCAACGGCGTGTAGGCCACCAAGGCCAAGCCGGGCTCGGCCCGCAGATAGCTGAGCAGGTGACCATCGGTGACACCGATGCTCCCGTCCCGCGAGCGCAGCCCAGCCTGGTCGGTGCGTGCCCGGAAGTAGGTGTGGTGGTACTGCAGCACCTCGCAAGCGGGCAGACCGGCCTGCGCCGCGAGGCTACGGGCCCGCTCCACCTGCCAGGCCCAGTGGTTGCTCAGGCCCACCAGTCCGACCGTCCCCTCGGCGGCGAGCGTGCCGAACGCCTCGACCTGGGCCGCCAGCGGTACCGCCGGGTCGGGGATGTGGGCGTAGTAGACGTCGAGCCGATCGCGTCCCAGATTCTCCAGGCTGCGCGCGGCCGACTCCTTGATCACCTCCGGCGCGAGCCCTTCGAGGTCCTCGGAGAGCTGCTTGGCCGGCCGCGGCGGTCGCCCACCGACCTTGGTCGCGATCGCGACCTCGTCGCCCAGGCCGCGGCTGCGGAGCCAGCGGCCGAGGAGCTGCTCGCTCTCACCGCCCTGCGTGCCGTTGATCCAGAAGGCGTAGTTGTTGGATGTGTCGATGAAGCTGCCGCCCGCCTCGACGTAGCGGTCGAGGATCGCGTACGACGTCGACTCGTCGGTGCGGGTGCCCATCAGCATCGCGCCGAGCGCGAGCCGGCTCACCCGGCGGCTGCGGGCGGGATCCGTTCCCAGTGTCAGATAGCGCATGCCGCCAGGCAACCGGCTAGACCGCGCTCTAGGTCAAGCCTCGTTCCCGGTACGCCGGGCGCACCCGGCGGGCGGCGTACCGGCGGACCGGCAGGAATTCGCTCAGGGCAGACAGGGTGCGCCGTGAGCGAACACTTGCCGACCGGCCTTAGGTCTGTCGCCGCCGCCCAGTAATGTCGGCTTCGTGAACGAGACATTTGCAGCCAGCCCCACCGCCGCGGGCGGCAACGGTTCCGGCGGACTCGACGACCACATCTACCAGCGCCTGCTGAGCAGCCGGATCATCTTCCTGGGGTCCGAGGTTCGCGACGACAACGCGAACGCGATCTGTGCTCAGATGCTGCTCCTCAACGCCGAGGACCCCAACAAGGACATCTGGCTGTACATCAACTCGCCGGGTGGTTCGGTCGACGCGGGCATGGCGATCTACGACACCATGCAGTACATCTCCAACGACGTCGCCACGGTCGGTATGGGCCTGGCCGCGTCGATGGGTCAGTTCCTGCTCTGCGCCGGTGCGAAGAACAAGCGCTTCGCCCTGCCGCACGCCCGGATCATGATGCACCAGCCGTCCGGCGGCATGGGTGGTACGGCCTCGGACATCAAGATCCAGGCCCAGCAGTCGCTGCACATCAAGGCCCAGCTGTTCAAGCTGATCGCCGAGCACACCGGCCAGGCCCTGGAGCAGGTGGAGAACGACGCCGACCGCGACCGCTGGTTCACCGCCGACCAGGCCAAGGAGTACGGCTTCATCGACCACGTCGTGGCCAGTGCCGCCCAGCTCAGCAGCGGCAGCCCGAACTCCTGATCTCCCACTCAGCCAGGTAAGGACACGAGCATGAACTACTTCATCCCGCAGTGGGAGGAGCGCACGTCGTACGGCATGCGCCGGATCGACCCCTACACCAAGCTGTTCGAGGACCGGATCATCTTCCTCGGCACGCCGATCACCGACGAGATCGCGAACGCCGTGATGGCGCAGCTGCTGTGCCTGCAGTCGATGGACTCCGACCGCGACATCAGCATCTACATCAACTCGCCGGGTGGTTCGTTCACCGCGCTGACCGCGATCTACGACACGATCCGCTACATCAAGCCGGACGTGCAGACGGTCTGCCTCGGCCAGGCGGCCTCCGCCGCGGCCGTGCTGCTCGCCGCCGGGACGCCGGGCAAGCGGCTCGCGCTGCCGAACAGCCGGATCATCATCCACCAGCCGGCCACCGAGGGCACCTACGGGCAGTCCAGCGACATCGAGATCCAGGCGAACGAGATCCTGCGCCTGCGCGCCCTGCTGGAGAAGATGCTGGCCGAGGCCAGCGGCAAGTCGCACGAGGAGGTGTCCCGCGACATCGAGCGGGACAAGTTCCTGACCGCCGACCAGGCGATCGAGTACGGCTTGATCGACGACGTGCTGCAGACCCTGAAGACCCCGGTCCCGGCCGGCGTCTGACCGATCACCCCGCTTCGGCGGTGCCCGTCGAGGGCTGTCAAGCGACTGTGCGTTCGCCACCGGCGTAGTTCCAACGCGGCGGGCGGCACGGCGTTTCGGCCCTTGGCGCGGTACCGTCGAAAACGGGATCCGGGCCCTGTGAGTTCCCGGCCCGGTTCGACTGCTCAGAGAAGGGATCTGTCCCGGTGGCACGCATAGGTGACGGCGGCGACCTGCTGAAGTGCTCGTTCTGCGGTAAGAGCCAAAAGCAGGTCAAGAAGCTGATCGCCGGTCCCGGCGTCTACATCTGCGACGAATGCATCGATCTCTGCAACGAGATCATCGAGGAGGAGCTGAACGAGGGCTCCGAGGTCGGTCTGACGGAGCTGCCCAAGCCCCGGGAGATCTACGACTTCCTCAACGCGTACGTCGTCGGACAGGACGTGGCGAAGAAGGCGCTCGCGGTGGCGGTGTACAACCACTACAAGCGGGTCCGTGACGGTCAGGGCACCTCGAGCGCCGGCCGGCACGCGAAGGACGAGGCAGTCGAGTTGGCCAAGTCGAACATCCTGCTGATCGGCCCGACGGGCTGCGGCAAGACGTACCTGGCCCAGACGCTCGCCCGGATGCTGAACGTCCCGTTCGCCATCGCGGACGCGACCGCGCTGACCGAGGCCGGCTACGTCGGCGAGGACGTCGAGAACATCCTGCTCAAGCTGATCCAGGCGGCCGACTACGACGTCAAGAAGGCCGAGACCGGCATCATCTACATCGACGAGGTCGACAAGATCGCCCGCAAGAGCGAGAACCCGTCGATCACCCGGGACGTGTCCGGCGAGGGTGTGCAGCAGGCGCTGCTGAAGATCCTCGAAGGAACGACGGCCTCGGTGCCGCCGCAGGGCGGTCGCAAGCACCCGCACCAGGAGTTCATCCAGATCGACACCACCAACGTGCTGTTCATCGTCGGTGGCGCGTTCGCCGGCCTGGACCACATGGTGGAGCAGCGGGTCGGCAAGAAGACGCTCGGCTTCAACACCTCGCGTGAGCCGGAGAAGCCGAAGGAGGTCAGCGGCTACTCGGACGTGATGCCCGAGGACCTGCTGAAGTTCGGCCTGATCCCGGAGTTCATCGGCCGGCTCCCGGTGATCACCACCGTGTCCCCGCTGGACCGGGACGCGCTGATCAAGATCCTCTCGGAGCCGAAGAACGCGCTGGTCAAGCAGTACCGGCGGCTGTTCGAGATCGACAACGTCGAGCTGGAGTTCAGCGAGGACGCGGTCGAGGCGATCGCCGACCAGGCACTGCTGCGGGGCACCGGCGCTCGCGGGCTGCGCGCGATCATGGAAGAAGTCCTGCTGAACGTGATGTACGAGGTGCCGAGCCGGGAGGACGTGGCGAAGGTCGTCGTCACCGGCGAGGTCGTGCTCGAGAACGTCAACCCGACGCTGATCCCGCGGGACCAGATCGAGCGCAAGCGGGAGCGACGCGAGAAGACCGCCTGAGGGCTGGTTCGTCAGTTCGGTGAGGAGGCCGGTATCCGCTGCGAGGCGGATACCGGCCTCCTTCTTGTGGTGGACGCCTGCGGAGGGCCGGGCCTCGTAGCGTCGGTGCTGCGGGTGCCGCTCCGTACCCGCCGACCAGTGAGGGAGAACCGTGCGAAGAACAACCAGGACGACTCTGACCCTGGCACTCGCCGCCACCATGGCCGTACCAGCCGCCGCGCCGATCGTCGCCGCGGCCGCGGGACCGGGCGGTACGGCGTACGCCGGGCAGACCTCCGTGCCGAGCACGCAGGACCGCAGCGCCGCGCCGGGCGTGCAAGACCGCGCCGCCGCGTCGGGCGTGCAGGACCGCGTCGCCGCGCAGGCTGTGACCGGGGCTTCGGCCGCGCTGCGGGGGCGCGATGAGGCGCTTGCCCGGCGGGAAGCCGCGAAGGCCGCGCGCGTCGCCGTGCCGAAGATCGCGTGGAAGAGTTGCGGCAGCGCACCGGCGTTGGCCAAGTTCCAGTGCGCGACGGTCGAGGTGCCGACCGACTACGACCGTCCCCGGGGCGCGACGACCACGATCGCGCTGACCCGGCTGCCCGCGTCCGACCCGGCGCGGAAGATCGGCACGCTGTTCACCAACCCGGGCGGACCTGGTGGTCCCGGCGTCGACTTCGTCCAGCAGGCGGCGCAGGTCGCCTACACCCCGCAGGTGCGGGCCCGGTTCGACATCCTCGGCTTCGACCCGCGCGGTGTCGGCAAGTCCGACCCGGTGCTCTGCTTCCCGACCGCCGCCGAGGAGGCGGCCGTCTTCCAGGGCGTGCCGCCGTTCCCGCTGACGCCCGCCGAGACCGCGGCGTACACGCGATCGAACCTGAAGCTGGCGGCCGGCTGCCTGACGACCTCGCCGGACCGCCTGAAGCACTACTCCACGGCGAACGTCGCCCGCGACCTGGACGTACTCCGCCGGGCCGTCGGCGACGACAAGCTGAGCTACGCCGGCTACTCGTACGGCACGTACCTGGGCGCGACGTACGCCAAGCTCTTCCCGAGCAAGGTCCGCGCGCTCGTGCTGGACGGGACGCTGAGTCCCGAGTGGTACTCCGGTTCGGACGGCGACCGCCGGCCGGTCGGCGTGCGGCTCCGGCAGGGCGAGGGTGGAGCGGAGACGTTCGCCCAGTTCCTTGCCGAGTGCAAGAAAGCCGGTGCGGCCCGGTGCCCGCTGGCCCAGCTCGGCGATCCGTCGACGGTGACGGAGGCGCTGCTCGAACGGCTCAAGACCCACCCGGTCGACGTACCGCTGGGCGATGGGACCACGCTGAAGGTGACCTACCAGGTCGCCGTCCAGGTGATCTTCTTCAGCCTCTACGACGCGGCCGGGTGGACGGACCTCGCCGGTCTGCTGGCGCAGCTTGCCGCTCCGGTCCGTACCGCGAAGGTTGCCGCCGTCCCGCAGGCGCTGATCGAGTGGAACCGGCGCAAGGAGCAGTACACCTCGATCGGCAGCAGCCTGCAGCCGTGCATCGAGGCCCGGCACAGCGGGCAGCCGCTGGCGTACCAGCAGTTCGCCGACGAGGCGGACCGCCGCGCTCCGCACTTCGGCCGGATGCGGACCTGGGTCGGCCAGACCTGCGAGTTCATGCCGGTCCGCGACGGCGACGCGTTCCTCGGTCCGTGGAAGTTGTCGGTGAAGGCGCCGGTGCTGGTCTTCGGCACCCGCTACGACCCGGCCACGCCGTACCGGGCGACCCGTCCGTACGCCGACCTCTACCCGGACGCGCGCATGGTCACGGTCGAGGGCTACGGCCACGCGACCATCGGCAAGAGCAGTTGCGCGGACGCGATGATCACCGCGTACCTGGTCGGTCTGAAGGCACCGGCCGACAACTCGACCTGCACCCAGGACCGCAAGCCGTTCGAGCCGCCGGCGAGCGCGCGTGAGGCGAAGACTCGTGTCACGGTGCCGGCGCTGAGCCGCTGGGGCCTCTGAACCGCTGAAGGCCGTCGGTCCCTTCCGGGGCCGGCGGCCTTCGTCGCTTTCTCCGGCGCCGCCGAGCCCGGCCGTGCCGCGGGCGGCAGACCGATCTCCCAAGTCCCCACCTTGAGCACCGCTCGGTCAGGAATCGATGCTTCCGGTGGCTGGGTGGTGCTCAAGGTCGAGGTTGGGCGGGGAGAGCGGAGGTGGGGGGACGGTGCCGCCGCCGGATACCGACGGCGGCCGTGCCGGCCTGGGTGGTGTGTTCCCAGGCCCTACTTCATCGCGTTGAACGCCTCGTCGGTGACCGGTCCGACCTCGTCGACCGTGACGCCGTCGTTGGCCGCCTGCACGATCACAGTCAACGTGTTCGACCCGCGGTAGCACTGCGTCGGCAGGGTGTCGGTCGCCGTCACACAGATCGAGTCGCCGATCCCGCGCACCTGGTCCGGCGTCGCGCCGGAGTCCTTGATCGTCTTGTCGATGTCGACCTTGCCGCGCAGCGCGATCACGATGTACATGCGCTTGCCGTTGAGATCCCCGTACGCCTCGACGGTCGCCTGCTTGCCGTCGTTGATCCGGCTCAACGCCTCCCGCGTCTGATCCAGCTTCAACTGGTCCCGCACCTGGGTGTCGCTGATCCGCTCCAGCCCCGCGAGCTTCGCCGGCGGGGTGATGTCCCGAGCCGTGTTCAACCGGTTCATCGGCCCCAGCCCAGCGAAGTACCCGAACCCGGCCAGCACCAGCAACACCAGCACGACGCCCCCGACGGTGACCCAGGGATTGCGCCGCCAGCCCTTTCTGGCGGTGTCCTTGCCTGCACCGCCGGTGGCTCCAGCCCCGTCTCCGGCTGAACCAACGGCGGTGGCCGAACCGGGCGTCCCGGCTGGGCCGGTCGTGTTCGGGCCGCCTGGCGTACCCGCCGGGCTGCTGGTGGCCGGGCTGCCAGGCGTACCCGCCGGGGTGGTGGTGCTTGTGGTACCGGCTGTGCCTGTGGGACTGGCCTTGGTTGGCTTGCCAGGTGTACCCGCTGGGCCGGATGCGTGAGCAGTACCTGCTGTACCCGCGGCTCCAGCCGCCGCTGCGGGGCCAGCGGTGCTGGGGGCGCCGGTCGCGTTCGCAGTACCAGGGGTTGGCGTCGGCGCGGGTGCGCTCGCGGGGCCAGCCGCACCTCGGGGACCAGCCGCGCCGGCAGGACCAGCCGCGCCGGCAGGACCAGCCGCGCCGGCAGGACCAGCGGGGCCGCCGGGATCAGTCGTGCTCGAAGTATCAGCCGGACCGGTCGACTGCAGGGGCCCGGACGAACTCGGTCCCGCAGCCCCGCCGGCTGGCGCCGCAGCGGCTCCTGCTGCACCGGTAGGTGAGCCCGCCGAAGGAGATTCGGGGGCACCAGCAGACGTTTCTCCCGCGCCAGGCGATCCGGCTGGGGGGATTGCGGTTCCAGTGCCCTTGGCTGCAGGCGTTCCGGCCGGGCGCGAGGAACTGTGAGGGCTAGTGCCCGTTGAACCGGGAGAAGTGCTGGCGGTAGTTACAGGGGAGCTCGCGGAGTCGCCTGCGGAGCCGACGGTTGAGCTGGCGGCCGAGGCAGGGTTGACCGGGGAGGCCGCCGGGACGCCGGTGGACTTGTTGGTTGCTGCGGGCACCTTGTTCGTCGGTGCCGAACCTTTGCCGGAGGCTTCGGTCGAGCCGGGGGAGTTGCTTGTGGCTTCGGCGGTCGGCTTTGCAGGTGTGCCGGGAACGGCGGGTGCCGGCGGCGTGCTGCTGGTTTCGGCGGACTTGGTTGCCGAGGTGCGGTTGCCTTCGTCGGTTCCTGCGGACGGCGACTTGGGGGCCGACACTGCGGAGGCGGTCGCCGTGGCCTTGCCTGTTCGGCCGGTCTCGGAGGCGTCGTCGGCGGACTTGGTGGTGCTCGGCGGGCGGATCGGAGTCTGCGCGGGCATCGGAGTCTGCGCAGGCATCGGAGTTTGCGACGGCATCGGCGTCCGACCGGACTTCGAGGCGGCGGCCTTCTTCGCCTTCGCGGGCTTGGCCCGAGCAGCGGGATCAGCGGATGACTCCAGGGCGGACGGGGACGCCGCGGCGGGGCCCGAGTCCGGCGTCGAGGAGGATGCCGGAGTGGGGGACGTGTCCGGCGTCGCGGGCGATGCGGATGCTGCGGACGACTCGGGCGTCGCCCGAGATTCCGGCTCAGCGGACGACTCCGACGGCGCAGGAGAGTCCGGCGTGGCGGTCGTCTTGCGGGACTTGCGCTCGGGCGTGGAACCAGTCGGGGCCGGCGGCTCGAAGGGAAGCTCCGCCGGCGCAGGCGTGGTCGGCTTCGGCGTCCGCGCGGTGGACTTCTTGCTGGGGCGGCGGGTCGTCTTCTTCGCGGGCTTGTCCGAGGGGGTCGAGTCAGCCGGGGTGGGGGTGCCGGTGGGGGGCTGGTTCTCGTCGCTCATCGGGGGTGCTCCTTCGGACAGGCCTGGTCGCCGGGTCGCACCCGATGGTTCCATATCGGGCGACTGACTTCGCAGCGTAGTCGTAGCGGTGAAAGCGGTAACGCCCGCCTCCGGGAGGAAGCGGGCGTTACGGACGAGGGCGTGTCGGCCAAGCCGAAGGTCAGAGCGTGGCGACGACCGCGACGGTGTCGGCGTCGGTCTCCGGACTCCAGACGATCTCGCCGGTGATGCGGCCGGCGGCGCGCAGGTCGTTCTCGGCGCGCTCGGCCAGGGTGAGGCGGGCGGCGGGGCCGGTGACCTCGACCTTGCTGACCTCGGTCTTCATCGAGACCTGTGCGGTGGACTTGGCGCCGCGGATGCCGGCGAGCACCTCGGCGACCGCGTCCAGCACGGCCGGGTCCTGCTCGGCGACCGCGATGTCGACGTCGGCGACCGGCCAGCTGGTCCGGTGGATCGAGCCCTCCTGCCACCACGACCAGACCTCTTCGGTCGCGAACGGCAGGTACGGCGCGAGCAGGCGCAGCTGGACCGACAGGGCGACCGCGAGCGCCGCCTTCGCCGAGTTGGCCGCGGCCTCACCCTGACCGCCGTACGCGCGCTCCTTGACCAGCTCGACGTAGTCGTCGCAGAAGGTCCAGAAGAACCGCTCGCTGACCTCCAGCGCGCCGGTGTAGTCGTACCGCTCGAACGCCGCGGTGGCCTCGCCGACGACCTGGCGCAGCTTGTGCAGCATCGCCAGGTCGACCGCCTCGGTGACGGCGGTCGGGTCCGCGGACGTCGCCCCGAAGCCGAGCACGAACTTCGACGCGTTCAGGACCTTGATCGCGAGCCGGCGGCCGACCTTCATCTGTGACTCGTCGAACGGCGAGTCCAGCCCCGGCCGGGCCATCGCGGCGCGCCAGCGGACCGCGTCCGAGCCGTACTTGTCGAGGATCTCCGACGGCACGATCGCGTTGCCCTTGGACTTCGACATCTTCTTGCGGTCGGGATCGACGACGAACCCGGAGATCATCGACCGCGCCCACGGCAGCGTGCCGTTCTCGAAGTGGGCCCGGACGACGCGGGAGAACAGCCAGGTACGGATGATCTCGTGGGCGTGCGTGTTCAGGTCCATCGGGAAGGTGCGGGCGAACAGGTCCGGGTCGCGCTCCCAGCCGCAGACGATGTGCGGGCTGAGCGACGACGTCGCCCAGGTGTCCATCACGTCGGGGTCGGCCTGGAAACCGCCGGGCTTGCCGCGCTGGGACTCGTCGTACCCGCGCGGGCACTGCGAGGTCGGGTCGATCGGCAGCTCGGCCTCGCTCGGCATCAGCGGGTGGTCGTAGTCCGGCTCGCCGTCGTGGCCGATCGGGTACCAGACCGGGAACGGCACGCCGAAGAAGCGCTGGCGGGAGATCAGCCAGTCGCCGTTCAGCCCCTCGACCCAGTTCAGGTAGCGGTGCTTCATGTGCTCGGGGACCCAGCCGAGCTCGTTGCCGCGCTCGACGAACTCGGCCTTGAGGTCGGCGTCGCGGCCGCCGTTGCGGATGTACCACTGGCGGGTGGAGACGATCTCGAGCGGCTTGTCGCCCTTCTCGAAGAAGTTCGCCATCCGCTGGGTCGGCTTCGGCTCGCCATCCAGGTCACCGCTCTCGCGCAGCTTCGCCACGACCAGCTCGCGGGCGCTGAAGACGGTCTTGCCGGCCAGCTCGGCATAGAGTTCGGCGCCGGCGACCTCGGAGCCCTGCAGCCACTCCGGCGTCTCGCGCAGCAGCCGGCCGTCGCGGCCGATGACGGTACGGACCGGGAGTTGCAGCTCGCGCCACCACTGGACGTCGGTCAGGTCGCCGAAGGTGCAGCACATCGCGATACCGGCGCCCTTGTCCGGCTCGGCCGCCTCGTGCGCCAGGACCGGGACCTCGACACCGAACAGCGGCGAGCGGACCGTCGTACCGAACAACGCCTGGTAGCGCTCGTCGTCCGGGTGGGCGATCAGCGCGACACAGGCGGGGATCAGCTCCGGCCGGGTGGTCTCGATGTGGATCGGGCCTTCGGGACCGTGGAAGGCGATCCGGTGGAAGGCACCGGCGTACTCCCGCGCCTCCAGCTCGGCCTGCGCGACCGCGGTCTGGAAGGTGACGTCCCACATCGTCGGCGCCTCGGACAGGTACGCCTCGCCGCGGGCGAAGTTGCGCAGGAAGGCTCGCTGCGACGTCCGCCGCGAGTCCTCCGAGATGGTGGTGTAGAGGTACGACCAGTCGACGCTCAGCCCGACCTGGCGCCACATCGCCTCGAACGCCTGCTCGTCGATGTGGGTCAGCTCGCCGCACAGCTCGACGAAGTTCTGCCGGCTGATCGGGAGCTGCTTCTTCGGGTCCGGCTTGGCCGGCGGGGTGAAGTCGGGGTCGTACGGCAGGGTCGGGTCGCAGCGGACGCCGTAGTAGTTCTGGACCCGGCGCTCGGTGGGCAGGCCGTTGTCGTCCCAGCCGATCGGGTAGAAGACCTTCTTGCCGCGCATCCGCTGGAAGCGGGCGATCAGGTCGGTGTGGGTGTAGCTGAAGATGTGCCCGACGTGCAGGGACCCGGACACGGTCGGCGGCGGGGTGTCGATCGAGTAGACGTCGGCCCGCTCGGCCGTCCGGTCGAACGCGTAGGTCTGCTGCTCCCGCCATACCGCAGCCCACTTCTCCTCGAGGCCTTCGAGGGTGGGCTTGTCGGGAACGCGGGAGATCTCGGTCATGCGCACAATCGTAGTGGTTGTCAAGGGATGCTCCGACCGGATATCCACAGCCCTCACTAGACTGGCGTCCTGATGAGCGACCTCACCTACGCCGACGTGTCGGCCAAGCTCCAGGCCCGCTGGCCGGAGAACAAGATCGATCCCAGCCTGGAGCGGATCCAGCGCCTGGTGGAGCTGCTGGGCGACCCGCAGAAGGCGTACCCGGTGGTGCACCTGACCGGGACCAACGGCAAGACCTCGACCGCCCGGATGATCGACTCCCTGCTGCGCGAGGCCGGGCTGCGCACCGGCCGGTTCACCAGCCCGCACCTGGAGACGGTCCGGGAGCGGATCACGCTGAACGGCGAGCCGGTCAGCGAGCAGCAGTTCGTCGCCGCGTACGCCGAGATCGCGCCGTACCTGGACGTCGTCGACGCCGAGCAGAAGCACCCGCTGTCGTTCTTCGAGGTGATCACCGCGATGGGGTTCGCCGTCTTCGCCGACGCGCCCGTCGACGTCGCGATCCTCGAGGTCGGCCTGGGCGGCACCTGGGACTCCACCAACGTGGCCGACGGCGTGGTCTCGGTGATCACCCCGGTCGCCGTCGACCACGCGCACCTGCTCGGCGGGGACCCGGTCACGATCGCCGGCGAGAAGTCCGGGATCATCAAGCCGGGCGGGACGGCGGTGATAGCGCAGCAGAGCCTCGACGTGCTGGAGGTGCTGCAGCGCCGGGCCGCCCAGGTCGGCGCGCAGGTCGCGCGCGAGGGACTGGAGTTCGGCGTCACCAGCCGCACGGTCGCGGTCGGCGGGCAGCTGATCTCGATCAAGGGCCTGGCCGGCGAGTACGAGGACATCTTCCTTCCGCTGCACGGCGAGTACCAGGCGCACAACGCAGCGACCGCGCTGGCCGCCGTCGAGGCGCTGCTGGGGGCGACCGAGCAGACCGAGGGCCGGGTCACCACCGAGGTCGTCCAGGCCGGGTTCGCCGAGGTCACCTCGCCGGGCCGGATGGAGGTGGTCCGGACCGGCCCGACGATCATCGTCGACGCCGCGCACAACCCGCACGGCGCCGAGGCGACCGCGGCGACGGTGTCCGAGGCGTTCACCTTCAACCCGCTGATCGGCGTGGTCGGCGTGATGCGGGACAAGGACGTGTACGGCGTGCTCGAGGCGTACGAGCCGATCATGGAGTCGATCGTCTGCACCCGGAACTCGTTCGAGCGGTCGATGCCGGCCGAGGAGCTGGGCGAGATCGCGGCCGAGGTGTTCGGCGAGGACCGGGTGCTGGTCCGCCCGCGCCTGGTGGACGCGATCGACGAGGCGCTGCGGCTGGCCGAGCAGGACGCGATCGCGTTCGGCAGCGGCGGCGTCCTGGTCACCGGTTCGGTGATCACCGCCGGCGAGGCCCGCGCCCTGCTGGTCCGCAAGCCCAAGGACGGGGACCGGCGATGAGGTCGCTGGCGTCGATCGTGCTCGGGTTCGAGTCGATCGTGCTCGCGCTGGCCACGATCGTGATGATCTCGGTGGCCGGCGTGGATGCCAGTACGGCGCTGCCGCTGTGCCTCGGCCTCGCGGTGCTCGCGATCGTCGCGGCCGGTCTGCTGCGCACCCAGGCCGGTTACGTGCTCGGCTGGGCCGTCCAGGCCGGCGCGATCGGGCTCGGCTTCGTCGTACCGGTGATGTTCGTGCTCGGACTCGCGTTCGGCGCGTTCTGGGTGATGGCGATCGTGCTGGGCCGGCGGATCGAAGAGGCCAAGCGGGCGCACGAAGCCTCCGCCGGTTAGGCTCGCGGCCCAACCACCGCCCCGTCGCGGAGCCGTCGAGAAAGAGAAGAGAGACATGTCGCAGCGCACCCTCGTCCTGCTGAAGCCCGACACCGTACGCCGTGGCCTGGTCGGCGAGATCCTTGGCCGGTTCGAGGCGAAGGGCCTGTCGATCGTGGCGATGGAGCTGCGCACGATCGACGGCGAGACGGCCGACCAGCACTACGCCGAGCACGTCGAGCGGGATTTCTACCCGCCGCTGCGCGCGTTCGTCACCAGCGGCCCGCTGGTCGCCCTGGTGCTCGAGGGCGACGAGGCGATCGAGGTCGTGCGCGCGCTGAACGGCGCCACCGACGGCCGCAAGGCGGCTCCCGGCACGATCCGCGGCGACCTCTCGCTGTCCAACCGGGAGAACCTCGTGCACGGCTCGGACTCCGCGGAGTCCGCCGCTCGCGAGATCAAGCTCTGGTTCCCCGACGTCCCCTGACGCCCGCTCCCCGGCGCGACTGCTCGGTGGTCCGCGCCGGGGGACCCGGAGTCAGCGCAGTGCGGCGGCCACCTTCTGGCGGAAGGCCGGGGTGGCGAAGGGGTGCGCCGGGGTGATGCTGCGCTGGACGATCTCGATCACGACCGTGTCGGACTCCTTGATGGCAGCGAAGATCTGAGCCTCGCTGACGTGGCCGATCCACAGGAACGTGCCGTCGGCGAACAGCGGCCGCAGGTTGCCCAGCGCGGAGTACGCGAACGAGTCGCCGATGATGACGGACTTGCCGCCGATCAGGCCGGTCGACGGCGTCGTGGTCCACTTCTCCACGCCGTACAGCACCTTCAGCGGGTCGTAGGCGGCGTAGCCGGGGCGGGGAGTCACCGTACCGCCCGCGGACAGTTGCACCGACGGCGGCGTCTCGGTCTCGGTCAGTCCGAGCAGCACGTTCAGGTCGGCGGTCTTGGTGACGGAGTCCGGCGTGGTGGTGATCCGGGCGGCCAGCCGCGGATCCAGCTTCGCCGCCAGCGCCTTGGCGAACACCGCGGATCCCACGCCCGACCAGTGCGAGTCGGTCCGCCAGTACGTCTGCGACTTCGTCAGCTCCTCGCGGACCCCGACCCACAGCGAGTGCTGGTACGAGTCGAGGATCTGCTGCTGGGTGGCGATCCCGTCCAGCGCGCACTGCCCCTTCGGTACGACGGACGGCAGCGCTTCGGACACGACCGAGGACTTGTTCGGGCCGGCGGTGAAGACGACCCTGCGGCCGGACTGGCGGATCACCTCGGCCAGCCGGGCGAGTCCGTCCAGCCCTCGCTTGAACCCCGGCGTCAGGTTGCACGCCTTGGTGAAGTCCTCGCCCAGGAACAAATAGCCGTCGGAGCCCCGGACCACCTTGTTCGAGGCCGGCACCTCCCGCAGCACGTGGAAGTCGAACCACGACTTGGCCCGTACGGCGCTCGACCGCCCGGCCAGCCGGTCCGCGGCCCACGGCCCGACCGCGTCCAGCGCGTCGAAGCCGTCCGAGGCCTCCGGCGCGGGCGCGATCGCCCGGTTGTCCACCGGCGCCTGCCGGAAGCCGGCCAGGTACCCGGCGGCGGGCCCGAACACGAACACGACCGCGACCGCGAGCACGGCCATCCGACTGGCTTTCACCACATCACCCTCAGAACTGGAAGTACAGGAACGGGCTGAACGTGCCGGCCACCGCCACGATGCCGGCGTACGGGGCCAGGGCGACCGCGATACCGCGGACCGAGCGGCGGGCCCAGACCGGGGTGTTGTCCTGCAGGCCGTCGATCACCCGGCCGGTCACCCAGGTGGCGGGCAGCAGGGTGGACGCGAGCACGAGCACGAGCAGCAGGATCCGGTGGCCGGAGAGCAGCACCGCCACGTCCGGCGCGATCGACCAGCCCTCCGGAGTCACCATCGCCTGCAGCATCCGCCCGGCCGCGGGCAGCGACTCGGCCCGGAACAGCACCCAGCCGAAGACCACCAGCAGGAAGGTGATCGCGCGGCGCGGCCCGGCCCAGCGGTCCGAGCTGCCGAGTCCGGTGGCCCGCTCGATGATCAGCAGCAGGCCGTGGAACGCGCCCCAGATCACGAAGGTCCACGCGGCCCCGTGCCACAGACCCGTGGTCAGGAACACGATGCTCAGATTGCGGTACGTGCGGAACGTGCCGCCCCGGTTCCCGCCGAGCGGCACGTACAGGTAGTCGCGGAACCAGCGCGACAGCGACTGGTGCCAGCGCCGCCAGAAGTCGGTCACCGAGATCGCGGAGTACGGGCGGGCGAAGTTCTCCGGCAGCCGCAGGCCGAACATCATGCCGAGCCCGATCGCCATGTCGGAGTAGCCGGAGAAGTCGAAGTAGATCTGCCCGGTGTAGGCGAGCGCGCCGATCCAGGCCGTCGACGTCGACGGGTCGGGCGAGGCGAACGCGGCGTCGGCGATCGGGGCCAGCGAGTCGGCGATCGCGACCTTCTTGAACAGGCCCCAGGCGAACCGCGGGAAGCCCTCGGCGAAGTCGGCCAGCCGGTCGCGCCGGGCGTCGTTCAGCTGGTCGGCGATCTCGTGGTACCGCACGATCGGCCCGGCCACCAGCTGCGGGAACATCGCGATGTAGGTGACGAAGGTCAGCGGGTTGCGCATCGGCGGCCGGACGCCGCGGTACACGTCGACGACGTACGACAGGTGGTGGAAGGTGAAGAAGCTGATCCCGATCGGCAGCGCCAGGCTGACCACGCGGGTGTCGCCGAGGCCGAGCGAGCTCGCGATCGAGCTCACCGCGGTGGAGGCGAAGCCGGCGTACTTCCAGACCGCCAGCACGGCCAGGTCGGCGAGCACCGTCGCCACCACGACCGCCTTGCGGCGCCGCAGCGGCAGTGCGCCGATCGCCAGGCCCGCGGCGTAGTTCACCGCGATCAGGGCGAGCAGCAGCAGCACGAACTCCTTGCCGCCGACGGCGTAGAACCCGAGCGAGAAGACCGCGAGCACGCCGTTGCGGGCGCGGTGCGGCAGGATCCAGCTGGCCAGCAGCACCGCGGGCAGGAAATACCACAGGAACAGTGGCGCGGCGAAGGACAAGCTGGTCTCCCCCAGACGGACCGGCGTGATGACGGCAGGGTTGGTACGGACAAGGCGCCATGGGAACGCCGGGCTGGTGCGCTCAGCCGTGGATGCCCCGAGAGGCTATTCGGTTGTCGCCGAGGTCGGATCCGAGGGCGCGGAGCCTTTCGTTCAGTGCTTCGGCGGCGGGGTGGTCGATCTCGGTCAGGAGAGCGAGTGCCGACGCCCACGAGCCGCCCGCCGCGCTTTCGTCCCCCAGCTCGAGCTGTACGTCACCGAGATGCTGCAGCATCAGCGCCTGATAGTACAAATCGTTGAGGTCACGGTAGAGCGCAAGAGCCTTTTGGTAGCAGCTGATGGCGTCCTGGTGCGAGGACTGGGCGCGGTAGGTGTACCCGAGGTGGTCCCAGGTGGCGGCTTCGCCGAGTTTGTGGCCGACCTCCTGGTAAAGCCGCTGAGCCTCCCGGCAGTTCTGGAGCGCCTGCTCGTACTCACCGAACGCCGAGGCGTGCAGCAGGCCCAATGAGTTCAGCGCGAGCGCCTGGCCGGTCCGGTGACCTGCTGCCTTGAACAGGTTCGAGGCGATCAGGTCATGCTCGAAGGACTCCTTGAGCCTGTCCTGCTGAGCCAGGACGAAAGCCAGCATCCGCTCGCACCACGCCTGAGCGACCCGGTCGTGCTTGGCCAGCTCCAGCGCGGTCTCCGCCTCGACCCGTGCTTCGTCGAGTCGCTGCTGCCGCGCGAGTGCGTGAGCACGGTAGCGACGGGCCATCACCTGTCCCGCGCGGTCGCCGGACCTCTCGCAGGCGCGCACGGCGGTCGCCATGACGTCGACCCAGGTGCTCCACAGCCCACGCCGCTCCAGGAACCCGGTGATCGTGCGAGCCAGTTGGGTGGCGTGCGTGTCGAACTCCCGACGGGCCGCCTGCTCCACCAGCGCAACCAGGTTCGTCCACTCCTCCTCGAACCAGTCGAACGCCTCCTGGTAACCGCCGAAGCTCTGCGCGTACGGCGTACCGGCGGGCTCGGGCAGTTCGTCGGGGTCTCGGTGTGGGCGCAACCACTGGTCACCGGCGTCTGCCGTACGGAGGTAGTAGTCGAGCAGGCGCCGGAGCGAATCGTGTCGCTCGTGGTGCTGCCGGACGAGCTCCGCGGCGTACACGTGCAGGAGGTCGTGGGTCGAGTAGCGGCCGGGGGAGTGCTGGGTGAGCAGATGAGCGCGCTCCAGCTCGTCCAGCGCGGGCTGCACACGGCCGGGCGTCGTACCGGCGAGCGCGGCGACGGCGGCGATGGGCAGATCAGGACCAGGATGTACGCCGGCCAGCCGGAACACGCGTGCCGAGGTGGCCGTGACGAGCTGGTAGGACCAAGAGAAGACGGCACGCAGGTCGGTCGCCTCGTCCTCACCGGCGAAGACGTCAAGCCCTTGCCTGGTACGGCGTAAGTCGGTTGCGACGGCCTCGAGTGACCAGCTGGGGTGTGCGGCGGCGTGAGCTGCCACCAGCGACAGCGCGAGTGGCAGCCGGGCGGCGAGCGTCACAAGCTCCTCGGCCGCCTCCGGCTCGGCCTGCAGGCGCTGACGTCCTACGGCATCTCCCAGCAACGACCGGGCCTGATCGCGGTCCATCAGATCCAGTGAGAGGGGGTGAGCGCCCTCTGCCGCCAGCAGGCCCGGTAGTGCGTTGCGGCTGGTGACGACCACGCGGCAGGTGTTCCCACCTGGAAGCAGAAAACGGACCTGGGCGGCGTTCCGCGCGTTGTCGAGCACTATCAGCATCCGGCGGTTCGCCAGCAGCGTCCGGTAGAGGGCGTACTGCGCGGCCGCGCCGGACGGGATGCGGCCCGGCATCATCTGCAGCGCGTCAAGGAACCCGCGCACGGCGTCCTCCGGCGAGACCAGCTCGCCGGTCGGGTCGAAGCCGCGCAGGTTGACGTACAGCTGACCATCAGGGAACTGCACGCTCGCCCGCTCGGCCCAGCGGACCGCCAGCGCGGTCTTGCCCACGCCAGCGGTCCCTGAGATGACAGCGATGGACCCGGTGGAGCTCAGTAGCACGCGGTCGAGCTCAGCCAGCTCCGCGTCCCGGCCAACGAACGTCCGCCCCACGGTCGGCAGCTGATGCGGAATCACCTCACGCGTACTCCGTACGGCGGCCGCGCGGGCGTCCGTCGCCAGTACGGCTTGATGCAGACGGCGCAGCCCCGGGCCAGGGTCGAGACCTAGCTCGTCGGCCAGCCGGTGGGACGCCTCGCTGAAGGTGGCCAACGCATCCGCCGGCCGACCGGCCTTGATCTGTGCCTGCATGAGGAGAGCCCAGAGCGACTCGCGCAGGGGGTGCCGGCGGGTCAGGCCGCGCAGCTCCGAGGTGACGGCAGCGTGGTCGCCTTGCTCGAGCCGGGCGGTCAGCAGTAGCGCGGTGGCGTGGAGCCGCTCCTCGGTGAGCGTGGGGATGGCGTCGCGGATCAGTGCCCCAGCGACCAGCCCAGCCAGCGGCTCTCCTCGCCACAAAGCGAGCGCAGCCGTCAGTAGCTGCACTCGCTCGCCCGCATCTGTGGTCTCAGTACTGGCCCCAACCAGGTCTCGGAAGCGAGTCAGGTCGATGTCACCGGCGTCGACGGCGATCACGTAGCCCGCGGCCTCGGTGCGGATCAGCGGACGGCCGAGCAGAGTCCGGAGGCGGGACACGTAGGTCTGCAGCGCCGCGCGAGGACGGGCCGGCAGGTCTTCCTCCCACAGCGTGTCCATCAGCTCCTGGCCGGCGACGACCCGGTTGGGCTGGAGCAGCAGGGCGGCGAGCAGCACGCGCAGCCGGTTCGCGGCCAGCTCGATCCGCCGGCCGGAGTCGTCGAGGACCTCCACCGGGCCGAGCAGGCGAAACTCCATCCGGCCATTCTGGCCCCCACGGCGGGCGAAAGCCGCACGAAAGCGCGATGAATGCCCGAGCAGGCAAGCTGTGGCGGCGCACGGTCACCGCGGTCCTGGTCCTCAGGCCCGGCTCGCAGTCACCCGCGTCGCGCCTGTGGGGAGGAGCGCTCGCCCATCAGGGGAGGGGCGAGATCTGGGGGCGCGTGGTGCCGCCGCCCGACTGGGCGGCGGCACCACCCGGGCGCTTCTCTCGTCACCGCCCCGCAGTTTCCGACCCGTTCTGCTGCGCCCGTCGAAGCGCTTCACGCTGCCGGATCCGGACTGACAGCGTTTTGAAAGGACGTCACCTCATCCTCGCTGCGACGGGCCGACTGCGGGCCCGCGGATGAGGGAGGGAACCGTGGGGCAAGCGCTTGCGCTCATACACAGACTCCGGGGCGGCGGTAGGCGACGGCCGAGACGACTCGCGCTGGCAGCAGCAGTCGCCATACTGCTGCCGGTGACGCCGGCCGGAGCAACTCCGGCAACGACCACCTCGGCGGCCGCCACAGCTGGGCCCGCCACAACCAGGCCCACCGCGAACGAACCGGCCGCCGCGACCGCACCAGGCGGTTCCGGCACCCGGGCGCTCGCCGAAGCGCGCCGCACCAAGCGCTCGGTGGAGGTGACTGCGCAGCGCACACCGACCCGCAAGGTGGTCGCCAATCCGAACGGCACGCTCACTGCCACTCTGCAGGCTGCGCCGGTACAGGCTGCGGGACCTAGCCTCGCGGCCGGTGTACCGGGCAGTCCGGTCGCCCCGGCCCAGACCGGCTGGGCGATGGTCTTCTCCGGCTACCCGAGCGGTAGCTACTGGGGCGGCGACGGGGACGGCGTCGCGAAGGTCGGGCGGTGCTACGAGGACGGCTGGTGCAACGGCATCGGGGTGGCCCGGGCGTTCTTCCAGTACGACACCGGCTGGCTCAACGGCAAGCACATCCTCGGTGCCAGCTTCCGGGCCCTGAACGTCTACTCCCCCAGTTGCGCCGCCCTCCCGGTCCGTGCCTGGGGCACCGGTCCGGTCGGAACCGGGACCACCTGGAGCAACCAGCCGGCCGGAGTCTTCGACCTAGGGGGCCGCAACGTCGCCGGCGGCCGTTCCGACTGCCCGTCGCAGCAGTACGCCGAGTACAACGCGCATGCCGTCGTCAACTGGTCGACAAGCCCTGGCACCGGCCTGCGGACCACTACGGTCCGGCTCAGCGCCGGGAACGAGTCCGACCAGCTCAACT
Source organism: Kribbella flavida DSM 17836 (assembly GCF_000024345.1). NCBI lineage: Bacteria > Bacillati > Actinomycetota > Actinomycetes > Propionibacteriales > Kribbellaceae > Kribbella > Kribbella flavida. The sequence continues at coordinate 2,390,853 of NC_013729.1, forward strand.
GGCGCAAGTTCGCCTGGAACCCTTCGCTCAGCGTCACCTACAACACCGTGCCCGGCGTGCCGACCGACCTGACGGTCGAGAACGGCAAGCCGTGCGGCGTCGGCGCCGGCGAGGTCCGCATCAATCCGCAGCTGTCCGCGCCGCAGCAGAGCCGTGGGCCCCGGCTGTGGTCGACGATCGCCGACCAGGACGGCGGCACCCTGCAGGCGAAGTACACGTTGTACGAGCGCAACCACACCACCCAGCTGTACGCCGTCACCACCACCGGCCTGAACTCTCCGGGCCGGTTCAGCATCGACGTGCCCGGCCAGTTCAACGTCAACGGCCGGATGCTGTCGTGGCGCGTCGCGGGGTTCGACGGTGTGGACCACTCCGCGCCGTCGCCGTGGTGTGACGTCACGATCGACACGGAGGCCCCGAAGTACGCGCCCGGCGTGACCTCACCGACCTACAAGCGGTGCCCGGACCAGGTGAACTGCCCGGCCAGCGGTGCGGTGGGCTTCACCGGCGGTTTCGAGTTCACGGCCGGCGGCGACACCTCCGGCCGTGACGCCGACGTGGCGGGCTTCCGTTACACACTGGAGGGTGCGGACGCCAGTGGCGGCGGCGACGGCGAGCCCCTGCAGGAGCGCTACGTCGCGATCGGTGCGGACGGTGTCGCCCGAACTCTGGTGACCCCACCGGACGACGGCCGGCAGACTCTCACCGTTCGCGCCGTCGACAAGGCGGGCAACGTTTCGGCGGTGGTGACGACGTACTCGTTCTTCGTCGGCCGGGGAACGCCGCCGGTCGCGCACTGGCGACTGGACGGGCACGGAACGGACACCGCGGTGGTGGACGAGTCTCCGGCGCGGCTGGACGGCGTTCTACCCAGCGGTGGCGCGGTGGCGTGGCGGGGTGGCCGGCACGGCGATGCCCTGTGGTTCAACGGCACCCGGACCGCGGCCGTCACCACCTCGAAGCGGTCCGCGGTCGACACCGGCAAGTCGTTCTCGGTCGCGGCGTGGGTCAAGCTGGACCAGGCCGACTCGACGTTCCGCACGGCGGTGAGCCAGAGCGGTTCCACGATCAGCGGCTTCTTCCTGCAGTACAACGGCAACACCAAGCGGTGGAACTTCACCCTGCCCGCGACGAACTCCGACACGGCCTTCCGCGACGTCGTCCAGTCGCCGGCCGCCGCGGTGGCAGGTCGCTGGACCCATCTGACCGGCGTCTTCGACGACGCGGCCAAGCAGATCCGGCTCTACGTCGACGGCGTACCGGCCACCGTCAACGGTCACACCACCCCGTGGCAGGCGACCGGGCTGGCGCAGCTGGGCGCCGCTCAAGTCCAGAAGGCGATGACCAACTACTGGCTCGGCTCGATCGACGACGCCCGCATCTACCAGCGGGTGCTCACCGAGCCGGAGATCGACGACCTCGCCGGCCGGCCGGCCACCGAGGAGCTGTTCTGGCCGTTCGAGGAAGGCAGCGGTCCGGCGGTGGACGTCTCCGGCAACTACCGGCTCGGCACGCTCGGAGCCGGCGTGACCCGCAGCACCGGCGACGTCGGCGCCGGTGGGATCCGGTTCGACGGTTCCGGAGGCACCGTCAGCACCACGGACCCGGTGGTCCGGACGGACTCCGGCTTCACCGTCAGCGCCAGGGTGCGACTCGACGTGACCGACGGTACGACGCGGACCGTGCTCAGTCAGAACGGCCCGCAGGCCAGCGGCTTCGAGCTGCGGTACCGCGGCGACAACCACAAGTGGTCGTTCTCGGTTCCGACCGGTGCGACCACAACGGCGGTCGTCGACTCCGACCAGCTGGCGCAGGCAGGAACCTGGACCCAGCTGACCGGCGTCTACGACCACGCTGCCGGCCATCTCCGGCTGTACGTCGACGGTCAGCAGGAGGGTGGCTTCGTGCCGGCCCAGTCAGCGGCAACAGCCGGCGGCGCCTTCCGCGTCGGCGCCGGTCAGCAGGCAGGCGGACCAGCCACCCCGTTCCTGGGCCAGATCGACGACGTCCACGTCTGGACCGGTGCCAGAACGGGTGACCAGGTGCTCAGCGAGTACGGCGCCCCGGTGAGCTCCCGGCCGAGCCGGTACGGAGCACAGCTGGCCAGATTCACGAACACCAACGGACTCCGGATCGTCACCAACGGGCCGGTACCGCCGGGCTCGCACTACGAGGCATCACTCGGCGTCCCGGCTCCCGCGGGCACGCCGGGGACCCGGACCATCTACTCCTGCCGCAACAACACCAGGGACTACTTCCTGGACCTGGACTGTGCCGACCACGCCAACCTCGGCGCCGTCGGGCAGTTCTGGATCAGCAAGCCCGACGGGGTCGACAGCGTTCCGGTCTACCGCTGCTACATCTACAACGTCGCGCACTTCGCCTCGACCGACGCCGGCTGCGAGGAGAAGGGCGAGATGGAGTTCCTGCTCGGCTACACGAAGGCGTACGCCGGTCTGGTCCGGCACGTCGCGAGCGGCTATCCCTACGACCACGTATCGAGCACCCGCGCGCTGCCGGGCGGTCCGAAACCTGAGGGCACCCTGGGCTACCTGTCGATGACCGAGCAGCCCGGTACGACCGCCTGGATGCAGTGCACGACCGGTGCGGACGTGTTCAGCTCCGTCGATCCGGCTTGCGAGGGCAAGACCGTCATCGGCTCGTCCGGCTACGTGTGGACCGAGCCGCCCGCTGCTCTGACCAGCCGGCAGGTCTTCCGCTGCCTGGCCGGCTGGAACGAGCTCTTCGACTCCACCGACCCCAACTGCGAAGGCCAGACGGTCGATCGCCCGCTGGGCTACGTCGTCGTCAAACCCTGAGATGTCGAACCCTGAGATGAGGCCAGGAATGCACCATCGCACGCAGTGGCACCGCCGCGCGGTGCCGGTGATCGCGGGACTGTTGAGCATCGCGCTGACGGTGCCGGCCCAGGCGGCCGAGGCCGCGCCAAGCCCTCCGGCAACGTCGGTGGCACCGCCGGCGCAACGCGTCCCGTCCGTGCCCGGACAGGCGTTCACGCCGGCGGCGGTCCCCGACAAGCCACGACCGAGCACACCGATGCCGAGAACAGCCTGGCCAACAGCCGGCACCGCGGATGTCAGCGTGCCCCGCGCCGGCGCGGCTGCCGTCCGGGCCGGCGCGCTGCCCGTCCGGATCGGGGCGCCGCGCGCGACCGGTGACGCCGTACCCGGTCAAGTACGGGTCCAGCTCCATCCAGGGCGCGAAGGCGAGCTGCGATTCGCCCTCCGCCGCTCCGACGCCCACGCGGCCGGTGCGCGACCGGCTGCAGGCACCGTGCGGGTCACTGTCGACTACAGCGCGTTCAAGGACGTGTACGGCGGTGACTGGGCGGCCCGGCTCGCAATCGTGCCGGAGCGGCCCGACCCGCGGGTGAAGCCCGTCGGCAACGACGTCGACGCCGGCACCGTCTCGGCTGAGGTGCCGGTGGACGGCACCGCGCGGACCTTCACCGTGACGTCCGCTTCCAGCGGTAGCACGGGCGACTACCGTGCGACCTCGCTGGCACCGTCCGCTCAGTGGCAGGTCTCCAACTCTGGCGGGGGCTTCACGTGGAGCTACCCGTTCCGGACACCACCGGTCCCGGGTGGACTGGCTCCGGACCTGGCGGCAACGTACTCGTCGCAGGCCTCCGACGGACGCACTGTCGCCACCAACAACCAGTCGTCGTGGCTGGGGGAAGGCTGGGACCTGTCGCAGGGTTTCATCGAGCGCTCCTACAAGGCGTGCGCGATCGACCTCGGCGGCAACAACGGGCAGACCAAGACCGGCGACCTGTGCTGGGAGACCACCAACGCCACGATGTCGTTCGGCGAACAGTCCGGTGAGCTCGTGCTGGACAACGGCGTCTGGCACCCCAAGGACGACGACGGCACGAGGGTGGAGCAGCTCACCGGCGCGGTGAACGGCGACGACAACGGGGAGTACTGGCGGATCACCACCACCGACGGCACGCAGTACTACTTCGGCCTGAACAGGCTGCCCGGCTGGGTCAGCGGCAAGGAGACGGCGCAGTCCGCGTGGACAGTACCGGTGTTCGGCAACGACACCGGCGAACCGTGCCACCAGGCCACCTTCGCGGCGTCGGCCTGCCAGCAGGCGTACCGGTGGAACTTGGACCATGTCGTGGACCCGCACGGCAACACCATGAGCTATTTCTACGGCGTCGAGTCCAACGCCTACGGGCAGAACCTGGGCGCGACCAAGGCGACGTACGTGCGTGGCGGTGTCCTGCAGCGGATCGACTACGGCACCACCAAGGCAACCGCGTACGGCGGTGCGCCGGCCCGGGTGGTCTTCAGCAGTGCCGACCGCTGCGTACCGGGGCAGAACTGTGCCACGCAGAGCACTGGTCCGGCCTGGCCCGATGTGCCGTGGGATCTGCAGTGTGCGAGCGCCACCTGCCCCGACAAGGTGTCGCCGACCTTTTGGTCCGCCAAACGGCTTGCGAGTGTGACCACCCAGGTATCCACCGGCAGCGGCGGCTACGCGGACGTGGAGCGGTGGAACTTTGCCCACAGGTACCTGGCGCCCGGCGACGGCACCGCCGCCGGTCTGTGGCTGGACAGCATCGGCCACAGCGGACTCGTCACCGGCACCGACGTGACGGCAAGCCCGGTCAGCCTGCCGGCCGTCAAGTTCACGCCGACCCTGCTCCCGAACCGAGTGGACACACCGACCGACGGCATGCCGGCGCTCTACAAGCCGCGGATCACCTCCGTCACCACCGAGTCGGGTGGGGAGATCACCGTCGCCTACGCCGCCCCGGACTGCACACCGGTAGCCGTACCGACGGCCGCGGACAACAACGGCAAGCGCTGCTACCCGGTCAAGTGGACGTTGCCTCCCGAGCTGGAGCCCCGGGACAACTGGTTCCACAAGTACGTGGTGGCGTCCACCACCGAGCACGATCTGGTCACCGATGCCAAGGACGTGGTGACCTCCTACGTCTACGAGGGGTCAGCCGCCTGGGCCTACGACGACAACCCGCTGATCGAGGCGAAGTACCGCACGTGGTCGCAGTGGCGTGGCTACGAGAAGGTCGTGGTGGTGAAGGGAGACGGTCGGCAGGAGCCGGACGCGCCGCGCTCAGCCACGCGGTACCAGTATTTCCGCGGCATGCACGGCGACCGGCTCGCCTCCGGGGGCAGCAAGGCGGTGAACGTCGTCGACACGACCGGCGCCGCCGTGGCCGACCTCGAGCCGTACGCCGGCTTTCTCCGCGAGCAGGTGACCTACAACGGCGTCGGCTTCGGTGAGGTGAACGCCGAGATCCACGACCCGTGGTCCCGCCTCACCGCCACCCAGGGCAGCGACAAGGCCTACCAGGTCGAGGACGCCAAGGTTCGCACCCGCACTCCGCTGGCTGCCGGTGGCGTGCGCCGGACCGAAGTCTCGACGACGTACGACCAGTACGGCAACGCGACGCAGGTCAACGATCTCGGAGACGTGGCGACCGCCGCGGACGACCGGTGCACGACCACGACGTACGTGCACAACACCCAGGCCATGCTCGTCCGCCTGCCCAGCGCTGACCGGACCGTCGGGGTGGCGTGCGGCGCGACTCCGTCTCTGCCGGCCGACGCGATCGAGGAAACCCGCACGTCGTACGACGGCGGCGCCTTCGGAGCGCAGCCCGTGCGCGGTGACGCGACCCGGACCGAGCAGGCGAAGTCGTACAGCGACGGAGTCGCCGGCTACGTCACGACCGGCACGACCGGGTACGACGGCTTCGGCCGGCCGATCGAGCAGCGGGACGCGCTCAACCGGTTGACCAGGACCGAGTACACCGACACCTTCGGGCTCACTACCCAGGTCAAGCGCACGAACCCACTCGGCCACGTCAGCACGGAGACCCTGACGCCGTCCTGGGGCTTACCGGTCAAGCAGGTCGACGCCAACCTGCGCAGCACGACCCTGCGCTACGACGCGCTCGGTCGCCTGACCAAGGTCTGGAAGCCCGGCCGGGACGTCGTGCTGCAGACACCGCACCTGCACTACGAGTACGGCGTACGCCAGAGCGGTGGGCCGAACTGGATCAAGACGCTCACGCTGAAGGCCAACGACAACCAGGTGGCGTCGTACAGCCTGTTCGACGGATTCCTGCGCGAGCGGCAGACGCAGGCGCCGAGTCCAGCGGGCGGCCGCATCCTGGCGGACGTGCTGTACAACAGCCGCGGCCTGACGTCGGTCAGGCGGCCGGGCTACTACAACGCGGACTCGTCACCCGGCACGACGTTGTACATGCCGGATGCCGGGGCGGTACCGACGGCGATGGTGCTCACGTACGACGGCGCCGAGAGGACCGTCACCGAGACGTACGCCAAGTTCAACGTGGCGCAGTGGACGACCTCCACGACGTACGGCGGCGACCGGGTCACTGTGCTGCCCCCGGAGGGCGGCACGCTGACCACCACGGTCTCGGACGCGCGTGGCCGGGTGACCGCCAGGCTGCAGTACCAGGGTCGGACGACCACGAGCGAGGCCGACAGCACGACGTACGGGTACACCAAGCGTGGCGACCTGTCTCGGATCACTGATGCCGCCGGCAACAGCTGGCGGTACGGGTACGACGTGCTCGGCCGGAAGGTGCGCGCGGACGACCCCGACAAGGGGATCACCGAGCTCACGTACGACGACGCCGGTCAGCTGGTGAGCACGAAGGATGCCCGCGGGCGGGTCCTGACCTCGACGTACGACGACCTCGGTCGCCGAGTGGAGGCGAAGCTCGGCTCCGGCACGGCCGTGGCCAGCTGGCTCTACGACACTCTGTCCAAGGGCTCGCTGACGGCTTCGACCCGCCACGTCGGCACGGACACCTACGTGCGAGCGGTGACCGGCTACAACCTTGCCGGGCTCCCGACAGGGGAGAAGGTCACCGTCCCGACCGGTCCGCTCGCCGGCAGCTATGAGACGACCGTCAGCTATGCCGCCGACGGCAGTGCGAAGTCGACCCGGCTCCCGAAGCTGGGAGACTTGGCTGCGGAGAGCATCGCCTTCCAGTACGACGACCACGGGCTGCCGGACACGACGACCGGTCTGCTGCCCTACGTCACGGACACGGAGTACACCGGTCTCGGCCAGGTGACGCAGCTCGAGCTGGGTGCGGACGCCCGGAGGTACTGGCGGACGATGACGTACGAGGAGGGCACTGGCCGGCTGGCCGAAGTCAGGACCGACAAGGAGCTGAACGGCTCGGTCCTGCTGGACATGCTGACGTACAGGTACGACCAGACAGGCAACGTGCTCCGGAGCAGCGAGGCGATTCCGGGCGTTCCGACCGACACGCAGTGCTACCGCTACGACCATCTTCGGCGCACCAAGGCCGCATGGACGGCGACGGACGAGTGCGCCGCCGCGCCATCGAGCTCTGTCGTCGGGGGCCCGGCGCCGTACTGGCAGGAGTTCAGCTACGACCTGATCGGCAACCGGACCAAGCTCGTCGACAAGGGAGTCGGCGGAGCAGCCGATGCGGTCACCACCTACACCTACCCGACCGCTGGCGACGGCGTGGACCGGCCCCACGCGGTGACGTCGGTGACCACCGGCTCCACCGCGGCCCAGATCAGCTACGACGAGGCGGGTAACACGGTCAGCCGGCCCGGTCCGGCCGGCACTCCGCAGACGCTCACCTGGGACGACGAGGGTCTGCTGGCCTCCGTCGGCGACACGAAGTACCTGTACGACGCCGACGGCAACCAGTTGATCCGTCAGGACGAGGGCTCGGCGACCCTGTTCGTCGGCAGCGGCGAACTGACCGTCACCACCGCGACCGGCGCCGCCCAGGGGACCCGCTACTACGACGGCATCGGCACCCGCACCGCCGCCGGCTTCACCTGGACCGTTGCCGACCGCCACGGCACCGCCCAGCTCGGCATCACCGACGCCACCCAGAAGGTGACCCCACGCCGCTTCGACCTTTTCGGCAACCCCCGCGGCACCAGCACCGGCTGGACCGGGGGCACCCGGGCCTTCGTCGGCGGCACCCCCAACCCCGGTACCGGCCTCACCCGCCTCGGCGCCCGCGAGTACGACGCCGAACTCGGCCGCTTCCTGTCGGTCGATCCCGTCATCGACCCCGAAGACCCCCAGCAACTCAACCCCTACGCCTATGCCAACAACAGCCCAGCCACCTTCACCGATCCCGACGGCCTCCTGCTCTTCGAGGGCGACAGCGGCCGCTCCTACAGCAACCAGGCAGCCGTCAACAATGCGGCGTCGAAGAAGAAGTCGAAGCCGAAGCCGCCGGCATCCCGCGCCAGGTTCAACGACTTCGGTGCCTCCTGCAAGGGGGACAGGTCCGGCTGCCAGGCCGCGAAGCGTAACTCCGCGCGAGTAGTTCCCCGCACCATGAATCTGTGTTCGATCGGTCGCTGCACCACAGCGTCCGGGAAGAACATCGTCAAGGAGTGGCTCGGCGACAACATGACTCCCGACTTCCTCGCCAAACTCACCCAGTACGCCAACGAGGCGGGGGTGGATCCGCAATTGTTGCTGGCCATCCTCATCACCGAAAGCGGGGATGACCACGCCGGTGTGAAGGATGACAACAACATCTACGTCCAGAGCGTCGGCTTGGCGAACATGCAGCTGGACGCGTTCCTGCGCGCGCAGAAGTTCTCCGGCGGGGCGATCGATTACGGACTGCGGGACACTCGCGGGCTGACCGACCGAGGCAACATCCATCGGTCTGTCAAGGCCGCCGCTTATTACATCGGATTTCTCGAGGACCGGTTGAACAAGACGAGGAGTGCCAGTCCGATGAACAGGTACGTCAGCCGGGAGCAATCCATCCGGGTCGGCTACAACATGGGAATTGGCGGTGTGACGAAATCAACCGACTGGATGACAGCTGTGGCAACTCTCAATCGCCGGCCTCAGGGAGACCCGGCGAATGTGATCCGCGTGTTCGACGAAGCCTGGACCGTTTCAGCAGGCTTACTTCTGGCGGGACGGTAGCTGCCGTTGCGGCACCTCGGCGGGCGCGCAAGGCCCTGACATGAGCTTGCGGAAGCTGCGGAGTGTCTGACTTCACTCCGTAAGGGGACCGATACACTCTGTTCCGGACGGACGGAGTCGTGTCGGTCCCCGGGTGGCGCCTGGTCCGCGCTTAGCCTGTGATCCCGGGACCCGAGCAGCGGGAGGGGCGCCTGCGATGGCGAACAGCATGCTCGGCCGCGACATGGCGGTCGACCTCGGCACGGCGAACACCCTGGTCTACGTGCGGGGCCGCGGCGTGGTGCTCAACGAGCCCTCCGTGGTCGCGATCCGGACCGACGAGCCGCGCGAGGCGGTCGCGTTCGGGCACGAGGCGAAGAAGATGATCGGCCGGACGCCGGGCAACATCACCGCGATCCGGCCGCTCAAGGACGGCGTGATCGCCGACTTCGACGCCGCCGAGCAGATGCTGCGCTACTTCATCCAGCGGGTGCACCGGCGCCGGTACTTCGCCAAGCCGCGGATCGTGGTCTGCGTGCCGTCGGGCATCACCGCGGTCGAGCAGCGTGCGGTCCGCGACGCCGGCTACATGGCCGGCGCCCGCAAGGTCTACATCATCGAGGAGCCGATGGCCGCCGCGCTCGGCTCGAACCTCGAGGTTCGCGACGCCACCGGCAACATGGTGGTCGACATCGGCGGCGGCACCACCGAGGTGGCGGTGATCTCGTTCGGTGGCATCGTCACCAGCCAGTCGATCCGGGTGGCCGGCGACGCCATCGACAAGGCGGTGGTGAGCTACTGCAAGAAGGAGTTCTCGCTGATGCTCGGCGAAGCCACCTCCGAGCAGATCAAGATGACCATCGGCTCGGCCTTCCCGACCGCCGACGGTCCGGACTCCGAGATCCGCGGCCGGGACATGGTGTCCGGCCTGCCGCGCACCGTGAAGGTCTCCTCGGCGAGCATCCGGCAGGCGATCGAGGAGCCGATCACCGCGATCGTCGACGCGGTCAAGGCCACCCTGGACAAGACTCCGCCCGAGCTGGCCGGCGACATCGTCGACCGCGGCATCGTGCTGACCGGCGGCGGCGCCCTGCTGAAGGGCATGGACGAGCGGCTCCGGCACGAGACCGGCATCCCGATCCACGTCGCCGAGAACCCGTTGGACGCGGTGGTGCTCGGCGCCGGCAAGTGCGTCGACAACATCGAGACGCTGAACCGCATCCTCGTCACCGACGGCCGCTGAGGCCTTCACCATGCTCAAAGACCTCGGCACCCCCGCGAGAGGCCTGGTCCGTTCGGCCGGGCTGCCGCGCGAGATCCGCCGCCGCCGGACCGTGCTGGCGCTGGTGGTGCTGGCCGCCTGCACGCTGATCGTGCTGGACGCGCGCCGCTCGGTCAGCTCACCCGTGGAGCCGCTCCGGCACGCCGCCGCGGCGGTTTTCGGCCCGTTGGAGTCCGGCGCGACGTCGGCCCGGCAACCTGTGGACAACCTCCGCGACCGGTTCGCCGAACTGGATAGATTGCAAGCAGAGAACGAAAAACTCCAAGCGGACAACGCGAAACTCACCAGTGAGCTCCGGACCACCGACTACGCCCGCAAGCGCGCCGCCGAGCTGGACCGCCTGCTGAAGCTGGCTCCGGCGTTCACGATGACGCCGGCCCGGGTGATCGGGATCGGGGCCGCGCAGAGCTTTCACCACACAGTGACCATCGATGCCGGAACGGCGGACGGAGTGCGGCCGGACATGACAGTACTGAACGGGGACGGGCTGGTGGGTCGCGTCGTGCGGGCCACCGACGCGACCGCCACGGTGCTGCTGATCGGCGACCGCAACTCCACCGTCGGCGGCCGGCTGAACTCGACGCTGGCGCTCGGCTTCGTCTCCGGCCGCGGTGAACCCGGCGGCACGCTCGACTACCGGCTGGTCGACCAGCGGGCCCGGCCCAAGGCCGGCGACCGGATCGTCACCTGGGGATCGCGCGGCAACGCGCCGTACGTGCCGGGCGTGCCGATCGGCACGATCACGTCGGTCACGCCGAGTCCGGGCGCGCTGGGCACCACCGCCACGGTGAAGCCGTTCGTCGACCCGACCCGGATCGACACCGTCGGCGTGGTCACCGGTCCACCGGCCCGGGCGCCCCGCGCCGTGCTCACGCCGGCGCAGGAGCGGTGAGATGATCCCCCTCCGGTACGGGCTGGCCGCGCTGTTCCTGATCCTCGCGGTCACCGTGCAGACCTCGATCCTGCCGCACCTGGCCGTCGCCGGAGTGACGTGCGACCTGGTGCTGATCGTCGTGGTCGGCCTGGCCCTGGCCCGCGGGCCGGAGTGGGGCGCGATCACCGGGTTCGCCGGCGGACTGCTGCTCGACATCGTGCCGCCCGCGGACCACACGGCCGGCCGGTGGGCGCTCGCGCTCGCCCTGAGCGGCTACCTGGCAGGCATGATCCGGCGCGAAGCCTCGGCCGCGCCGGTCGGCCCGGTCGGTGCCGCCGGCACCGTGGTGCTCTCCGCCGCGCTGTCCCTGCTGGTGTACTCCGCCACCGGCGCGGTGCTGCACGACCCGACCGTCGACTGGAGCCAGTTCGGCGTCCGCCTCGGCATCGCCGCCGGGTACGACGTGGTCGCCGCGATCGTGGTGATTCCGCTCGTGCTCTGGACGATGCGCCGGCTGCTGCCGGCCCGGGAGCGCCGCCGGGTGCTGTCATGAGCTCCGGCAGCTTCGACCCGGCCCCGCTCCAGGCGCGTCTGCGGCTGTTCGTCATCGGGGTGCTGGTCTTCTCCCTGTTCCTCACCCTGTTCGCCCGCCTCTGGTACATGCAGGTCCTGTCGTCGGAGGACTACTCCCAGGCCGCCACGAAGAACCACACCCGCGAGGTGCTGATCCCGGCGCCGCGGGGTGCCGTCGTCGACGCCGCCGGCCGCACGCTGGTCGGCAACCGGGTGTCGCTGGTGATCACGGTCGACCGGTCGGTGCTCGCGAAGCTGCCCGACGCGCAGCAGCAGGCGATGCTGGACCGGCTCGCGAAGGTGCTCGGCCAGAAGCCGGCCGACCTGCGGGCGCGCACGATGCTGTGCGGTGAGCCCGGGGCGTCCAAGCCACCCGCCTGCTGGAACGGTACGCCGTACCAGCCGATCCCGGTCGCGAAGGACGTCAGCGCGCAGGTCGCGATCGAGGTGATGGAGCGCCGGGAGGACTTCCCGGGCGTCGGCGCCGAGTCGGCCACCCTGCGCGCGTACCCGGCGCCGTACGGGGTGAACGCGGCGCACGTCGTCGGCTACCTCTCGCCGATCACCACTTCCGAGCTGGACGAGCTGGACAAGTCCGGCCAGGACTCCGTCCCGCACCGTTCCGACCTGGTCGGCCGCGCCGGGCTCGAGCGGACGTACGACGCGATGCTGCGCGGCACGCCCGGCGTCAAGAACGTCGTCGTCGACGCGATCGGTTACACCACCGGCGTGGAGAAGCAGACCTCGCCGGTGCCGGGCGCGACCCTGGTGACCAGCATCGACGCCCGGATCCAGGCGGCGGTCGAGAAGGAGCTGCGCAGCGCGATCCTGACCGCCCGCAAGCAGTACGACAAGATCACCAAGCGCAACTACGTCGCGGACTCCGGGGCAGCCGTGGTGATGGACACCAAGACCGGTCAGGTCGTCGCGATGGCCAGCTACCCGACGTACGACCCGCGCGTCTGGGTCGGTGGAATCTCGCAGCGGGAGCTGGACGCGCTCTACTCGCCGGCGTCGGGCACGCCGCTGCTGTCCCGCGCGTTGCAGGGTCAGCTCGCGCCCGGGTCGACGTTCAAGCCGATCACCACGGCGGCCGCGATGGGCGCGGGGTACGGCCCGAAGACCCGGCTGGACTGCACGTCGTTCTTCGAGGTCGGTGACCGCAAGTTCAAGAACTACGAGTCCGCCTCCTACGGCATGATCGGCTTCGACGAGGCGCTGGCGCTGTCCTGCGACACCTTCTTCTACCGGATCGCGTACGACCTGTGGCTGAAGGAGGGCGGCGACTCCAGCAACATCGACGCCTTCGACCCTCTGGTGGAGATGGCGAAGAAGTTCGGGCTGGGCCGGCCGACCGGGGTGGACCTGCCCGGCGAGGCGGCCGGCCGGATCGCCGACCGGAAGTGGAAGAAGCAGTACTACGACGCCCAGAAGGACTACTACTGCAAGCTCGCCGAGCGGCCGCCGGCCGGCACGTCGGCGTTCCTGAAGCAGTTCTCCCGGGAGTTCTGCGTCGACGGCTACCGCTACCGCGCGGGTGACGCGGTGAACTTCGCGATCGGCCAGGGCGACACCACCCTCACCCCGGTGCAGCTGGCCACGGTCTACTCCGCGCTGTCGAACGGCGGCATTCTCTGGGAGCCCCGGGTGGCCAAGAAGCTGGTCGGGCCGAACGGCAAGGTCCAGCCGGTGCCGGCCAAGATCTCCGCCCGGCTGCCGGTGCCGGCGACGACCTTGCGGTACATCGATCGCGCGCTGCAGGAGACAGTCCGGACGGGGACGGCGGCCTGGAAGTTCAACGGCTTCCCGCTCGACCGGGTTCCGGTCCGCGCCAAGACCGGTACGGCCGAGGTCTACGGCAAGCAGACCACCTCGTGGCTCGCGTCCTACACCGACCGCTACGCCGTGGTGATGATGATCAGCCAGGCCGGAACCGGTTCGGGCGCGTCGGGTACGGCCGTGCGGCGCATCTACGAAGCCCTCTACAACCTCAAACCCGCGGCACCGCCGGCGAAGCAGGCGACGCCATGAGCCTGTTGACCGGGATGCCTGCGGTCCGGGCCCGGCTGGACCGCCGCTCGGCTCTGTGGCAGGCCGACTGGGTGCTTGTCCTCGGGGTGGTCGCGCTGGCCGCGATCGGCGCGTTGCTGATCTGGTCCGCGACCCACCAGCGCAGCTCGCTCACCGGCGGCAACGAGCACGCCTACCTGGTCCGGCACGCGCTGAACTTCGCCATCGGTTCCGTGCTCGCCGTCGGCGCGGCGCTCACCGAGCACCGCCGGGTCCGCATCTTCGCCCCACTGCTGTACGTCGCGTCGCTGGTCGGGCTGATCCTGGTCCTGGTCCCGGGCGTGGGTGCGGTGATCAACGGCTCCCGGTCGTGGATCGAGCTGCCCTGGCTGTCGGTCCAGCCGAGCGAGTTCGCCAAGCTCGCGGTGATCGTCGGCATGGCGCTGCTGATCGCCGAGAAGGGCGAGACCAACCACCGGGAGAGCGCCCGGACCGTCGACGTCGCGCAGGCGATCGGCGTCGCCGCGGTGCTGGTGGTGCTGGTGATGCTGCAGCCCGACCTCGGCACGGTGATGGTGCTCGGCTCGATCGTGTTCGGCATCATCGCGGTGTCCGGTGTGCCGAAGCGCTGGATGCTCGGCCTGGTCAGCGCGGGCACCGTGATCGCGGCGCTGGCGATCCAGTTCAACGTGCTCAAGGAGTACCAGCTGGCGCGCTTCGTCGCGTTCGCCGACCCGTCCCAGGACCCGCAGGGCATCGGCTACAACGTCAACCAGGCCCGGATCGCGATCGGCAACGGCGGCGTCTTCGGCCAGGGTCTGTTCCACGGCTCGCAGACCCAGAACGCCTTCGTGCCCGAGCAGCACACCGACTTCGTCTTCACCGTCGCCGGCGAGGAGCTCGGCCTGATCGGCGCCGGCGCGATCATCGCGCTGTTCGTGCTGATCCTGTGGCGTGGGCTGCGCATCGCCGTCAACGCCCGCGACGCGTTCGGTCGCCTGGTCGCCACCGGCGTCGTCTGCTGGTTCGCCTTCCAGGCCTTCGAGAACATCGGCATGACGCTCGGCATCATGCCCGTCACCGGCCTGCCGCTGCCGTTCGTCTCCTACGGCGGGTCCTCGATGTTCGCCGGCCTGCTGGCCATCGGCCTGCTGCAGAACATCCACCTCCGGTCCCACCAGGTCTGACCGTCAGCCGGAAACTCGTCCGGTCAGCCGTCGAACCGGCGGCGGGCGGCCTCGATGTGGCCGAGGTACTGATGGGTCCAGTCGCACATCCCGCTGACGGTCTCGCGCAGGGCGCGGCCCGGTTCGGTGAGCGTGTACTCGACGCGCGGGGGCACGGTCGGGTGGACGCACCGCTCGACCAGGCCGTACCGCTCCAGCATGCGCAGGTTCTGGGTGAGCATCTTGTGGCTGATGCCCTCGACCTCCCGGCGCAGTTCGCTGAACCGCAGCGTGCGGTCGTCCAGCAGTTCGATGATCAGGAACGCCCACTTGTTGGCGATGTCGGAGAAGATCTCCCGCGCCAGCGAGTCCGCGCGGGTGAGATCGGCGTCCTCGGGGGCGCCGCTGTACTGCTTGATCACCATCTGGTTCCCCGGTCACTGAAAAGTGCGTTCTTCCCTGGCGCTCCACACTCTCCTACAGTTCCTGAGTAACCACAAGAGAGTTAGGAAGGTCAGTAGATGCCCATCACCGTGATGAACCCCGCCGGACTGCCCGAGATCGACCTGTACCGGCAGGTGTCGGTCGCGACCGGCTCCCGGCAGATCTACGTGGCCGGCCAGGTCGCCTGGGACGCCGACGGAACGCTGGTCGGTGCAGGAGACCTCGCCGCCCAGGTGGAGCAGGTGTACCTGAACCTCGGCACCGCGCTCGATCAGGCCGGCGCCACCTTCGACGACGTGGCGAAGCTGACCGCGTACCTGGTCGACTGGACCCCGGACAAGATGCCGGACTTCCTCGCCGGCGCCGCCCGCGCGTTCGCCAAGCTGGGAGTCAGCCCTGTCCCACCGTTCACCGGGATCGGCGTCGCGGCACTGGCCGAACCGGGACTGCTGGTCGAGATCGAGATCGAGGCCGTCGCGGTCCTCGCCTGACCTCGTACGGCGTACCGGAAGCCGGCGTGCGGCGTACAGGGGGAGGCCATCAGCTGAGCGGCATCACGGTGGTGCGGCGGTGGTGCTCGAACACGACCGAGCTGCGGATGTCACCGATCTCCTGCCGCTTGGCCAGGTGCAGGACGAGATCGCGCAGCGCCTGGGTGTCCTTGACCGCGACGTGGGCCAGGAAGTCCGAGGCGCCCGACACCATGAACATCTCCAGCGTCTGCGGCAGGCTCTGCACGTAGTCCTGGAACGCGGTTGCGACCGCCATCGCCTGCGGGCGCAGCTTGATCGAGATGATCGCCTGCGTGGACCGGTCGATCGCCTGCAGGTCGACGGCCGCGTGGTAGCCGCTGATCACGCCGCGGTCCCGCAAGCCGCGGATCCGCTCCAGGCAGGTCGACGGCGCGATGCCGAGCTCGGCGGCCATGTCGCGGTTGGTACGGCGCGCGTCGTTCTGCAGCATCCGGAGCAGAGCCGTATCAAGTTCGTCCATGCCGACCAGTTTGCCCCGTACGCCGAATTTCGTTCGGTCCGGCGTTCACCAGACTGATCGATTGGCTAGCTTTCTGGGCGTTGTATCGGGCACACGAAAGGGAATCAGGCCATGCTGGCGAACAAGATGGTGGTCGTCGTCGCCGCCGAGGCGCCGGTCGGTGTCGCGCTCAACACCGCCGCACTGCTCGGCGTCGCGCTCGGGCATCACCACGACGACGTCGTCGGCCCGTCCGTGACCGACGCGTCCGGAGCCGTGCACACCGGCATGTGCGCTCACCCGATTCCGGTACTGCGGGCGCCGGCTGACCGCCTGCGCGAGCTCCGCGACGCCGCCGCCTCTCGCGGCGGCGTCACCGTGCACGACATGAACCAGGTGGCTCAGCAGTCCCGGACGTACGAGCAGTTCGCGGCGACGATCGGCGGTACGAAGGCCGAGGACCTGGAGTACTTCGGGCTCGGCATCTACGGGCCGCGCGCGGCGGTGGACTCGCTGACCGGAGCACTGGCGCTCTACCGCTGACATCGGCACCCGAAGGCCGCGCGAACTGTCGGAGGCCCTTCGTACAGTGCCCGTATGGAGACGCCGGAACTGCGCCGGGAGCAGGTTCTGGGGCACCGCGCGGTGGTCCAGGCACTGGCCGAGCCTGCTCGCCGGACACAAGACACCCCACTCCTGGGTCTCGGCCTGCAGAACACTCCGCCGGGTTCGGGCGCGATCGGACTCGCCGCGAGAACGCAGCAGTCGTCGGACACGGTGACCGCTCTGTTCGAGCCGGGCGGACCGGTCGCCGTGGTGATGGCTGCCCGCGGCGCGCCGTACGTGGTGAGGCGGACCGACCTGCCGCTGCTGGCCGCCGCTTTGTACCCGCTCGACGCGCAGGAAGGCGCCGAGGTCGACGAGGTCGCCGCGGCGATGCGCGAGGTGGTTCGTGGCGACGCGGTGTCACGGCCGGACTTGAGTGAAGAGCTGAACGGCCGGGTGTCGGACGGCGTGCGGGCGTGGTGTGAGCGGTGCCAGTCGGTTCA
This sequence comes from Kribbella flavida DSM 17836, assembly GCF_000024345.1. Classification (NCBI taxonomy): domain Bacteria; kingdom Bacillati; phylum Actinomycetota; class Actinomycetes; order Propionibacteriales; family Kribbellaceae; genus Kribbella; species Kribbella flavida. Next base: position 2,408,178 of record NC_013729.1, read on the forward strand.
TGTCCGGGAAAGGCTGTTCCGGAAGGCGACCTTGCAGGCCGGGTTCGAGCTGGACGCGCAGGCGACTCCGACGGTGTTCCGATCTGCGGGAGCGCAGCCGTCAGCGGATCGGGATACGGCCCGGGCCGAGTTGTTCCGGCGCTACGTGCATCTGGTCGGCGTGACCAGCCCGGCGGAGGTCGCGACCTGGCTCGACTACAAAGCCGGCGCCGTCAAGGAGGCGTGGAGCCTGCTCGCCGAGGAGCTGACCGCCTGCCGGATCGAGGGGAAGCGACGCTGGGCCCTCACCGCCGACCTCGAATCGCTGCTGGACGGCCGCCTGCCGAGTACGGCGAAGCTGCTGCCGCCCTCCGACGCGTACCTGCTGGGGGAGCGCTCACTGGTCGTGCCCGACCGCGAGTATCAGCGCGAGTTGTGGCGGGCGGTCGCGAATCCTGGCGCCCTCCTGCTCGACGGCGAGATCGTCGGCACCTGGCGCCACCGCCTCACCGACAACCGCCTCCAGGTCACGTTCTCCCCGTTCCGCCCGCTGTCCGCGGCGGCCAGGAACGCCTTCGACCAAGCAGCCGAGTCTCTGGCCGCCCTCCGGTCCACCGCGGAGGTCACCACCACGTGGCCGTAGGCCTCGACCGTCGGTGCCTGGCTAGATGGCAGGGACGATCCGCCCCACCGAACGTCCTCCGCCGAGGACCTGGACGTGCCGCAGTTCGGCGGCAGGCGTGACGTCCACTCCGCACTTCGCGAGCAGCGTGAGGGCCAGGGCGGTCGTCGCCCGGGGGTTCCCGTCGATGACCTTGACCGCCACCGCGTGACCGTCCGGCGCGGCCATGGCGATCACACCTTCGGCTCCGCCCTTGGCGAGAACGCCGGGCAGGAGGCGCATGGTGTCGGTGTTCAGGTGACCGCGGCCGCCGACGAGTTGCGGGTAGGCACGCATCGCGGCGGCGACCTGGTGCTCCGGGCTGCCGGGCGACGCGGTGGCGAGACGGCCGAAGGCAAGGGCGAGGCCGGACAACGGCATACCGAGCAGGGGAGCTCCGCAGCCGTCGACGGTGACGACATCAATGGTTGCCGCGGTCAACCTCTCGATCTCCGCCTGGATGACTCGCTGCACCGGCGCCGAAGGCTCCAGATAGCCGGCCGCCGGGTCAGCGTCCGCCCCGGCGGAATGGCCGGCGACGGCAGCCAGCAGCATGGCCGCGTGCTTGCCGGAACAGTTCATCCGGACCGCCTCCGGACCGATGCCCTCGGCAATCAAGCGGAAGCGGGTCGGCTCGTCCTCCGGGCGGTCGGGCGGACACCGGAGGGCTGAGCGGTCGAGACCCGCCGACGAGAGCATCCGGTCGACCAGCGCGACGTGCTGGTCCTCGCCGGTGTGGCTGCCGGCGGCGATCGCCGTAGCTCGCTCGTCCAAGGTGGCGCCGGCGACGAGGCAGCCGACCGCCTGCAGCGGTTTGGCCGTCGACCGGGGCAGGATCACCGCCTCCGCATCGCCCGCGGCGTACAGCTGCCTGCCCTCGGGATCCAGCACCACCGCCATCCCGAAGTGCCGGCTCTCCACGAACCCGCTGCGCACCACCGCGGCCAGCTCGACGACGCCATCCAGACCCGGGACACCCTTCGACATGCCGCGGACGCTAGCACTGCGCCGTACGCCGCCCCGTGGGATCCGACGCGGCAGACCTGCCCGCGACCAGCCGGCAGTCCCTAAGGTGGGACCCATGCGACTCAACTACCAGGCAACCGGTCCCGAGGATGCTCCCGTGGTGCTGCTGGCGTCGTCGCTGGGCACCAACCACGCGATGTGGGCGCCGCAGCTCGACGCCCTGTCCGACCACTTCCGGGTCGTCGCTTTCGACCACCGCGGGCACGGCGCGTCCGAGGCGCCGCCCGGCCCGTACACGATCGACGACCTCGGCGGCGACGTGCTGGAGCTGCTCGACGAGCTCGGTGCCGAGCAGGCGTCGTACGTCGGCATCTCGCTCGGCGGCGCCGTCGGCCTCTGGCTCGCGCAGAACGCGCCGGACCGCTTCCACCGCTTCGCGCTGCTCTGCCCGCCAGTCAACCCCGCGGCCAACGCCCAGACCTGGATCGACCGGGCGGCTCAGGTCCGTGCCGAGGGCACCCAGTCGATCACCGAGGCGACGCTCGGCCGCTGGTTCCTGCCCGAGTACGCCGAGGCGCACCCGGACGAGGTCGACCTGATCCGGCAGCAACTGCTTGCCACTCCCGCCGAGGGCTACGCCGCCTGCTGCGAGGCCCTCAGCGCCCTCGACCTCACCCCGGACCTGGGCTCGATCACCGCCCCGGTCCTCCTGGTCACCGCAGAGTCCGACGCCTCCGTGCCACCGGAAACCGTCGTCCCTCTGGCCACCCAGATCCCGGGCGCGCACCTCGAGATCCTTCCCGGCGCCGCCCACCTGGTCACCTGGTCCCACCCCGACACCGTCAACCCCCTGCTGCTGACCCACCTCGGCTGATCACAGGCAGTCGCCGACTGACGTAGTCGGGTGGATGCGGGGGAGCAGGGCGGGCGGCGTTAGGCTGGTAGGCGGTCTGTCCCCCGTAGCGGAAGTATCTGATGACTGTCGAATCGCTGTTCCCCCGCCTGGAGCCGGTGCTGCCGGGTGTGCAGAAGCCGATCCAGTACGTGGGCGGTGAGTTGAACTCGGTCAGCAAGGACTGGGACTCGGTCAGCGTCCGGTGGGCGCTGATGTACCCGGACGCCTACGAGGTCGGGCTGCCCAACCAGGGCGTCCAGATCCTGTACGAGGTGCTGAACGAGCGGGAGCACCTGCTCGCCGAGCGGACCTACTCGGTCTGGCCGGACATGGAGAAGGTGATGCGGGACAACGGCATCCCGCAGTTCACGCTGGACAGCCACCGGCCGGTCCGCGCCTTCGACGTGTTCGGGCTGTCGTTCTCCACCGAGCTCGGCTACACGAACATGCTGACCGCGCTCGACCTGGCCGGCATCCCGCTGTACGCCGTGGACCGCGGCGAGAACGACCCGATCGTGCTCGCCGGCGGGCACGCCGCGTTCAACCCCGAGCCGATCGCGGACTTCATCGACGCGGCGGTGCTCGGTGACGGTGAGGAGATCGTGCTGGCGATCTCCGAGGTGATCCGGGAGTGGAAGGACGAGGGCCGTCCGGGCGGCCGGGACGAGGTGCTGCTGCGGCTGGCCAAGTCCGGCGGCGTCTACATCCCGAAGTTCTTCACCGTCGAGTACCTGCCCGACGGCCGGATCCAGCGGGTCGCGCCGAACCGGCCGGGCGTGCCGTGGCGGACCGCGAAGCACACCGTGATGGACCTGGACGCCTGGCCGTACCCGAAGAAGCCGCTGGTTCCGCTGGCCGAGACCGTGCACGAGCGGTACTCGGTGGAGATCTTCCGCGGCTGCACCCGGGGCTGCCGGTTCTGCCAGGCCGGCATGATCACCCGGCCGGTGCGCGAGCGCAGCATCACCACGATCGGCGACATGGTCGAGAACGGGCTGAAGCAGTCCGGGTTCGAGGAGGTGGGCCTGCTCAGCCTGAGCTCCGCCGACCACAGCGAGATCGCCGACGTCGCGAAGGGCCTCGGCGACCGGTACGAGGGCAGCAACGTGTCGCTGTCGCTGCCGTCCACCCGGGTCGACGCGTTCAACATCACGCTGGCCAACGAGTTCTCCCGCAACGGCCGGCGCAGCGGTCTGACCTTCGCCCCGGAGGGCGGCTCGGACCGGATGCGCAAGGTGATCAACAAGATGGTCAGCGAGGAGGACCTGATCCGTACCGTCGCGGCGGCGTACAGCCACGGCTGGCGGCAGGTGAAGCTGTACTTCATGTGCGGGCTGCCGACCGAGACCGACGAGGACGTGCTGGCGATCGCGGACCTGGCCAAGCGGGTGATCGCCACCGGCCGCGAGGTGTCCGGGCGCAACGACATCCGCTGCACGGTGTCGATCGGCGGGTTCGTGCCGAAGCCGCACACGCCGTTCCAGTGGACCGCGCAGCTCGGCGTCGAGGAGACCGACGCCCGGCTGGCCAAGCTGGGGGCGGCGATCCGGTCGGACAAGAAGTACGCCAAGGCGATCGGCTTCCGGTACCACGACGGCAAGCCCGGCATCATCGAGGGCCTGCTGTCCCGCGGCGACCGCCGGGTCGGCCGGATCATCGAGGCGGTCTGGCGCGACGGCGGCCGGTTCGACGGCTGGAGCGAGCACTTCTCCTACGAGCGGTGGATCGCCTGCGCGGAGCAGGCGCTGGCCGACGAGCCGGTCGACCTCGCCTGGTACACCACCCGCGAGCGCGAGTACGCCGAGGTGCTGCCCTGGGACCACCTGGACTCCGGCCTGGACCGGGACTGGCTCTGGGAGGACTGGCAGGACGCGCTCGAGGAGGACGGCGCGATCGAGGTCGAGGACTGCCGCTGGACCCCTTGCTTCGACTGCGGCGTCTGCCCGCAGATGGGCACCGAGATCCAGATCGGCCCCACCGGCAAGAAGCTGATGCCGCTGTCGGTCGTCTGAGTCCTACGGCGACACGGCGAACAACGCCTCGCTGAGTGACAGTTGGTCGGCGCCGGTGAGCACCAGACCGGCGCCGGTCAGCGTTTCGGCCGGTACGTCCGGGGTGGCCATCGCGACTGTCCGCATCCCGGCAGCCGCCGCGGCGGCGACCCCGTGCGCGGTGTTCTCGACGGCAACCGCCAGCCGGCCGGGCAGGTCGAGCCGGGACAGCGCGAGCTGGTAAACGGCCGGATCCGGCTTGTGAGCGGCCACCTCGTCCCCGGTCACGACGAGGTCGAAGAGGTCGAGCGCGCCCACCCGCTCCAGGTGCCCGGTCACCCAGGACCGCGGCGAGCTGCTGGCGATTCCGACCCGCAGCCCCAGGTCCCGCGCCTCGGCCTGCCAGCTCTCCACGAGTGTGGTCTCGGTGTTTATCAGCAGCCCGTCGAAGTCGAACACCACCGCCTCGAACTCGACCGGCGTCAGCAGCCGCAGCCCGAGCCGGTGGATCTCCCGCGCGGACAACCCGCACCGCGCCAGGTACGCGCGGACCCCGCCGTACCGCTGGTCGACATGGTCGAGCGCACCGAGGATCGTCTCCGGCAGACTGCGCCACAGCAGGCCGGCCGCCGCGCGCTCCTCGTCGGTCCCGGGCAGGGCGGCGATCCGGTCGGGGATGCCGAGCCGGGTCTCGCTCATTGCGTAGTCCGCCGCGATCACGTCCCCCGGCACACCGGCCAGTTCCTGGAGCAGTGCGACCAGCAGCCCGGTCCGGTCCTTGCCCGAGCGGCAGTGCACCACAACCGGTACGTCGAGCGGCACCTCGGCAATCGCCCGGTACGCCTTGAGGATCTGGCCCTGGTTTCGGTCGAGGCTGCCGCGGTAGATGTCGACCATCAGCGGCTCGTCGGCCGGCATCCGCCGCTGGTCCGCGACCGGGTCGATCCAGGGAATCCGCCGGTACGCCGGGTCGCCGTCGAGCGGGTGCGGCTCGGTCATCTCCCAGTCGGAGCGCAGGTCGAGCACCAACCCGGCCCGAACCTGGTGGAACGCCGCCCACCCGGCGTCGTCGAGCTGGTGCAGCGAGTCGGTACGGATGATCCCGGCGCGGGTCGTCCCGCCGTACCGGGTCGGCAGGCCGGCGACGTCCCGGGCGTTGAGGCAGCCGTTCCAGTCCAGATCCGTCACCCCGGTCAGCCTAGGGCGTGCCGATCCGGTCGATCAACGCACGTGCAGGCGCCTTGGCTGGGGGAGAATTGCCTGAAACCTCAAGGGGGAGGCCGTCGATGCGCCGAGAGCTGTCCGTGCCGTTCGAGACCCGCGGGCACCGCGGACTGGTCAACGTCCGGGTGCTGGCCAACGACGACCCGTGGGCGTCGGGCCACCAGCTGGTCGTGCCCGACCTGAACGCCGACGCGTACCGCGGTTTCCCGATCTGTACTGCCACTCTGCGGTACCACGGCTCCGGCCTGAACGCGATCATGGGCTGGGTGCAGCTTGTGCATCGCAGCTTCGACGACCAGCGGTCGGTCGACGTCCTGCCGTACTTCGCGAGCGCCGCGCCGCTCTACATCTACGGCCACCTGCCGACGTTCTTCGACGCACCGGCCAATCCTGAGCACCCGGACGGCGACTGGCGGGCGACGACCTTGCTGGTGATCGCGCCCGACGTGATCCACACCCGCGTCCTGGTCCCGATCGCCGCCTTCACCTGGGGCTACCGCCTCGTCGGCGGCCACGCCGATCCGCTCGACCCCGAGCGCGCCGACCCGGCGGACTGGTCCGGCCACCGCGAACTGCTCGACCGCGGGTACCCGGACTGGACCTTCGGCTGAGCCCAGGACTCAGAGTCCCAGCTGGAAGCTGATCCGGTGGTCGGCGGGGCGGAAGTCGAGCCTGTCGTTGACCGCGATCATCGCGGCGTTCTCGGGCGCGTTCCAGGTGTGCAGCACGGCCGGGTGGTCGAGCCCGGCCTGCAACGAGCGCAGGTTGGGAATCCTCACCGCCCGCCCGAGCCGGCGCCCACGATGCTCGGGCCGAACGAAGGTGTCGTACTGGTACAGCCGGTCCGGCGCCGCGGCATTGCCGCCCATCTGCGTGTACGCCGCGAGCCGGCCGCCGTCGTCGACCGCGACGGTGGTGTGGCAGAACCGGCCCTGCGCGATCCGGCGCGCTTCGCGGTCGAGCAGTCGCTCCGCCGTCCAGCGGGTGATCTCCAGCCCGCGGTCGCCCTGCGGCACGTCGCGGGTCATCGCCGTCAGCGCGTCGGCGAACTCGGCCAGCCACTCCCGCGGGGTGTTCTCCCGCCACTGCACCAGGTCGTACCCCGGCACCTGCCGCTCGAGACCGTCGATCGTGGCGTCGGCCAGCGGAAGCTCCAGGACCTGGTGCAGCTCGCTGTGCTTCCGGGCGAACCCGCGCGCCTCGGCGAACGCCGTACCAGCGCTGGTCCCGGTCACCGGGTCGCCCAGCGCGGAGCCGGACAGCTGAGTGCGGCCGTCCTCACGGGTGCGCTCCTTCACCTCTTCGAGCAGCCGGGTGCCGACGCGCTGCCGACGGAACTGCTGGTCGACGGCGAGCTCGACCTCCACCTGGTGGGTGTTCTCCTGCAGCGACCAGTCGAGCCAGGCGATGCCGAGCCAGGTGTCGCCGTCGACCAGACCGAAGCCGTCGGACCGCTCGTCCGCGTGCTCGGCAGCGAACACCAGCCGGGCCTCCTCCAGCCCGAGCCCGGCCGGAAACTCCTGCTCCGCTTGTCGAACTTCCTCCCGCACCCGGAAGAACCGCTCGAACACCGCGCCGTCCCGCCCGTCCACCTCCACGATCCGCATCCGGCGACCTTCTGGCCTCGGCCGCGCGCCGGCTGTTTCCGACCCGGCCGAAATGTTCGGCCGGGTGGCCGGACATGAAGAGGTGAGGAGCCGACGACGAAGGAGAGACGCGTGCGGACAAGACGATGGGTGCTCGCCCTGCTGGCCCCGGCGCTGCTGCTGGTGCCACTGCCGACCCAGGCCGCCGAACCGGCCGCACCGGTGGCCACCCCGGACAAGGTGGTCACGCTGATCACCGGCGATCAGGTCGTGCTGCGCGGCGGTGATCGGGACCGGGTCTCGATCGTCCAGGCCGCCGGGCGTGAGCAGGTCGGCTTCGAGAGCCGCCGGACCGCCGAAGAGTGGACGGTGATGCCGTCGGACGTCCGGGCCGCCGTGCAGAGCGGGCAGCTGGATCGCCGACTGTTCGACCTCGACCTGCTGGTGCGCGACGGGTACGACGACGCCGCCCGCGGCGACATCCCGGTGCTGGTCACCGGCTCGACGGTCGCGGCGCGGGAGGCCACGACGGTCCGCGCGCTGAAGTCCGGTACGGCGCTGTCGGTGCCGAAGGCGAAGGCCGCCGGGTTCCTCCAGCAGTTCGGTGTCCAGGGCATCGGCCGGCAGACGGCGACCGGAACGAAGATCTGGCTGGACCGGACGCTGCACACGTCGCTCGACCACAGCGTCCCGCAGATCGGCGCCCCGGCCGCCTGGCAGGCCGGCTACACCGGCAAGGGCGTCACCGTCGCCGTGCTGGACAGCGGCATCGACAGCACGCACCCGGACCTGGCCGGGCAGGTCGTCGCCGCCAAGAACTTCACCGCCGACCCGGCCGCCGACACCGGGGGACACGGCACGCACGTCGCCTCCACCATCGCCGGCAAGGGAACGAACGGCCACCGGGGTGTCGCCCCGGACGCGAAGCTGCTGGACGGCAAGGTCTGCGACGATTTCGGGTACTGCTCGGAGTCGACCGTGCTGGCCGGTGTCGAGTGGGCGGTCGCGCAGCAGGCCAAGGTCGTCAACCTCAGCCTCGGTGGTCCGGCCGGTGACGAGACCGACCCGCTCGAGCAGGCCCTCGACCGCTTCACCCGAGAGGCCGGCACGCTGTTCGTCGTTGCTGCAGGCAACAACGGGCGTGAGGTCGAGTCACCCGGTACCGCGGCGTCGGCGCTGACCGTCGGCGCGATCGACGCGGACGAGAAGCTGGCCGACTTCTCCGCCCCCGGCCCGGGCCGGGGCGGCGCGATCAAGCCGGACCTCACCGCACCGGGCGTCGGGATCGTCGCCGCGCGGGCCGGCGGCTCGCACCCGGAGGAGCCGGTCGGCGACCGGTACGCCAAGATGTCCGGCACGTCGATGGCGACTCCGCACGCCGCCGGGGCGGCCGCGCTGCTCGCGCAGCAGCACGCCGGCTGGAAGGCGCCGGAGTTGAAGGCCGCGCTCACCTCGACCGCCAAGGCCAACCCGGAGCTCACGCCGTACCAGCAGGGTTCCGGGCGGGTCGACGTGGCGCGGGCGGTCGGGCAGTCGGTGGTCGCCGCGACGACCAGTGTGTCGTTCGGGACGGCGCGCTGGCCGCATGCCGACGACCAGCCGGTGACCCGGCAGGTGACGTACCGCAACTTCGGCAGCACGCCGGTCACGCTCGACCTGCGGGCTGAGCTGAAGGCGGGCAGCAGTCCGGCTCCGGCCGGCGCGCTACGGCTGAGCGCTGAGCGGCTCACTGTCGCCGCCGGTGGCGAAGCTTCGGTGCAGATCGTTTCCGACACCACGCACGCCGGGCCCGACGGCCTCTACACCGGGCGGCTCCTCGCGACCGCTGGTGCGCAGCAGGTCGTTGTGCCGCTGGTGGTCGACAAGGAGGTCGAGAGCTACGACGTGGCGGTGACCACGCTGGGCGCGGACGGCAAGCCGGTCCCGGCGGGGCAGGCGTTCGTGTCGTTCGCGCGGCTGGACAGCTGGGAGCCCTTCGACGGACGGGACGTGACCCGGCTGCCGAAGGGCAAGTACGTGCTGGACGCCACCGTCTTCGGGCCGGCCGGCCAGCACTACCGGATCGTGCAGCCCGAGTTCGACGTACGCCGGGACGCCGCCGTCGTGCTGGACGTCCGGACGGCGAAACCGGTGAAAGTCAGCGTGCCGCGGGCGGACGCCCGCGGGTTCGTCTCCTTCTTCGGCTACCAGCGCAGGACCGCCACGGGCGGCGAGATGTCGACCTGGAACCTGCAGCCGCTGGGCGACCAGCTGTTCCTCGGCCGGCTCGGACGCCCGGTCCCGAACGAGCAGTTCAAGGCCTTCCTGGTCTCCTACCTGGGCCGCCTCGCCCCGGACGGCTCGCTGGCAGGCAGCCCGTTCGTCTACGGCCTGGTCGACACCCGGCGCGGCCAGTTCTTCGACGGGTTCCGCCGTACGATCCACTCGGACCGGCAGCTCGCGCACGTCGTCGCGCAGTACCGCGGCCCGGCCGGCACGGAGGACTCCTGGCGCCTCGTCGGCCGCCAACCCGGCGTCGACACCATGCCCATCGGCGCCCCGGTCACCCTGCCGCACACCGTCCACCAGTACCTCGAACCCCGCACCAACTGGCAACAGGCCTTCGCCGACGAAACCCGCGAACCCCGCCAGTACAAACCCGGCACCACCACCACCGAAACCTGGACCCACCCCACCCCCAGCTAACCTGCCCCCCGCCCGCTCTTTCGGGGGATAACCCGCCAAATGCTGGGTCCACCCATCGCATTCGGGTGGGTGGACCCACAACTTGGCGGGTGAACCCCTGAACGTGCGGGACCGAAGCGTCGCGTCCGGGGTGTGCTCGGCGCCGGCGGGGAGCCCCGGGGGATGGGACGTGCGGTCAGCGGGCCTGGCCCAGACGCCGTGGCGCTCCACCCCCGGCGTCTCGCGGGTTAACCCGTCAGACGCAGGGTTGGCCCAGCAGAATCCGGTGGGCCAACCGTTTGCCTGGAGGGTTAACCCACGCGACGCGGGGTGGGCCCAGCAGATTCCGGTGAGGCGACCACTCGTCTGCGGGGTTAGCCCGCGAGGTGCAGGGTTGGCCCAGCGGATTCTGGGGGGCCAACCAATCATCTGAAGGGTTAACCCATCGGAGCGGGCTGCCGGGCGGGTGAGGAGCGGGTGGGGGAAGGGGGCAGGTGGGGGGTGAGGTGCGGAGCCAGAGGTCCTGGCGTTCGACCACGCGGAAGCCGAGCTGCTGGTTCACCGCGAGCATCGGGTGGTTCGCCTCGGCGTTCCAGGTGTGGACCGTGCCGGGGGCGTCGCGCGCCGAGCGGGTCGCCGCCTGCAGGTTCGCGGCCTTGAGCGCGATTCCGAGCCGCCGGCCCCGGTGCTCGCGGCGTACGAGTGTCGACCGCTGCTCGAACTGCCCCGGCCGCGTCGGGGTCCCGGCGAGCTCCGTGAACCCCACCAGCACCCCGCCCGCGGCGGCGACCGTCGTCCATCCGGTCCGGCCGTGCTCGCGCCGATGGGCTTCGGCCGTGCGCAGCCGTTCGACCGTCCAGCGCTTCGGTTCGATCGCCAGCTCGTCGAGCGGGACCTCCTGATCCACCAGGCCGAGCAACCCGCAGTACTCGTCGACGTACTGCGCCGGGCACGCGTCCGGCCAGCTGATCAGCTCGTACTCCCGGTGGTACGGCGCCGCTTCGGCCGCGAGCGCTTCCAGACGGTCCGTGGGCAGGTCGAGAACGAGGTGCAGCGCGGAGTACTGGCGAGTGAAGCCGTGCGCCTCGGCGAAGGCCGGACCCGGGACCGGGCCCGCGGCGGCGTACGGGGTGAAGGTCTCGCCGAGTACGACGGTGCGGTGGTCGGCGGCGGCCTGCTGGCGTACGGCGTCGAGCAGGAGCGTGCCGGCGCCTCGACGACGGGCCGACGGGAGAACGGCGAGGTCAGCGACGAGCAGATGCCGGTTCTCGGACTGGGAGAAGGTCAGCCAGGCAGCTCCGACCACCCGCGAGCCGTCGACACACGCGAAGCACGCGAACCGGTACTCCGGCGGTGGATCCCGCAGCAACGTCTCCGCCTCGGCCCGAGGGAGCAGCGTCGGGAACTCCCGCAGCGAAGCAACCTCCTCCAACACCGCGTACGCCGAAGCCAGGTCGACGCGGCCCACCACGGATGCCGCCGACGGGTCGACGCCGGGCGTGGCGGGTGCCGCGTCGCTACCAGCCGACGGGATGTCGCCGGCCGTCGCCAACGGGTCGGCGCCGTTCCCCGCGGGCGCCGCCGAGGCGCCGCCGCCGTCCCTCGCCGGTCCCGCCGACCCCTCGCCGTACACCGCCGACGGGTGGCCCGGGGTGACGCGGGTGACCCGCATCGGTCAGTGGTGGGGGCGGAGGGCGCGGTTGGCGGCCGGTTCGGCGATGCGGTCGCGGAAGGGGTGCGCGGGGTAGACGCCGAGCAGGCGGACCTCGACCGAGAAGAAGGCGAGCTCCTCCAGCGCGAGGGCGACGTTCGGGTCCTCGGGGTGGCCCTCGACGTCGGCGTAGAACTGGGTGGCGAAGAAGGTACCGCCGAGCTGGTAGCTCTCCAGCTTGGTCATGTTGACGCCGTTGGTGGCGAACCCGCCGAGCGCCTTGTACAGCGCGGCCGACACGTTGCGGACCCGGTACACGAAGCTGGTGATCACCGGACCGGACCCGACCGGCGGCACGTCCGGCTCGCGGGACAGCACCAGGAACCGGGTGGTGTTGTGGTGCTCGTCCTCGACGTCCGAGGCCAGGATGTCCAGCCCGTAGAGGCCGGACGCGGCCCGCGGGGACAGCGCCGCGACTGTCGGGTCCCCCAGCTCGGAGACCTCCCGGGCGGCCCCGGCGGTGTCGTCGGCGACGACCGTCGACCAGCCGTGCTCGCGGATGATCTTGCGGCACTGGCCGAGCGCGTGCACGTGGCTGCGCACGGTCCGGATCGAGTCGAGCGTCGTGCCCGGCACACCCATCAGCTGGAAGTGGATCGGCAGGAAGTGCTCGCCGACGATGTGCAGCCCGGACTCCGGCAGCAGGTGGTGCATGTCGGCGACCCGGCCGGCGATCGAGTTGTCGACCGGGATCATCGCCAGCGCGGCCCGGCCGGTGCTGACCGCCTCGAGCGCGTCCTCGAACGTCGTGCAGGGCAACTGCTCGCGGTCGGGGAACATCTCGGTGCACGCCATCGCCGAGTTGGCGCCTGGCTCACCCTGGTACGCGATCGGTCCGTCCACGTCGTCCAGCGTAGACCCCGGCTGTCTCAGCTCCCGGATGAGGTGTCCGACTTGCGGACCTTCTTCGGGGCGCCGGTGACCGCCCGGCCCTCCAGCTGCTTGGCCTTGGTGGCGTACATGTCGACGTACTCCTGGCCGGACAGCTCCATGATCCGGTACATGATCTCGTCGGTGACCGCGCGCAGGATCAGCCGGTCGCCCTCCATCCCGTCGTACCGGGAGAAGTCCAGCGGCTCGCCGAACTTGACCGTCGGGGAGGCCAGCGACGCGACCACCTTGCCGGGCGGCGCGACCACGTCGGTGCCGATCACCCCGCACGGGATCACCGGGACCTTCGTCTCCAGCGCCAGCCGGGCCACGCCGGTCCGGCCCTTGTACAGCCGGCCGTCGTGCGAGCGGGTGCCCTCGGGGTAGATGCCGAACAGCTCGCCGCGCTCCAGCACCTTCATCCCGGCCCGGATCGCCCCCTCGGACGCGGACCCGCCGGAGCGGTCGATCGGGACCTGCCCGGTGCCCTTGAAGAAGCCGCGCTGGAACCGGCCCTTGAGTCCGGCCCCGGTGAAGTAGTCGGACTTCGCCACGAAGGTGACCCGGCGGCGGACCACCAGGGGCATGAAGATCCAGTCCGCGTAGGACAGATGGTTGCTGGCGATGATCGCCGGGCCGTGGTCGGGCACGTGCTCGGCGCCCTCGACCTTCGGCCGGAACAGCCGCTTGACTGGCGGGCCGATCAGCACGTTCTTCAGCAGCCAGTAGATGCCCTTGCCGTCACCGTCGCCGGCCTCGTCCACCGGGTGGTCGCGGTCCGGTTCGGGCCGCGGCGACTGTGCCGGTTGCGTCATCGATGTCCTCTCCTCACGAACCCCCGAGGACTCATGATGCCGTACGACGCCCGCTGACGCCGTACGGCGCCGTTGTGCCGCCGGGTCGCGGCGGCTGCCGGCCCGTCGGGCGATCACGAACGGCGCGCGGCAACCGCTGACAAGGAGGCCAGGTGGTTCGTAGGCTTCTCACGGCGGGCTCCGAACGGGCCACGTCGGGGGCGCCCGGAGCAGGAGGGCCGCAGTTGTGAGGACTGGTTTCAGGGTGCGCCGGCTGACGGCGGTGCTGGGGGTCGCGGCGGCGGTGTTCGCCGGTCTGCCGCTCGCGGTCGCGACGGCGGCCGGAGGAGGCACGGCCGCCGGTACGACGAGCGCCGCCGCGGCGGCGGAAGCGACGGTCGTCCCGCTGCAGGTCACCGGGCCGGCGACGTCGCGGTTCAACCTGGTGGTGATGGGCGACGGCTACACCGCCGCCGAGCTGCCGAAGTTCCGCGAGCAGGTGGACAAGCACCTGAACGTGCTCTGGAGCATCGAGCCGTTCAAGTCGTACCGCAACTACCTCAACGTCTACGCGCTCGAGATCCCGTCGCCGCAGAGCGGAGTCGACTGCGACCCGGGCCTGAGCTCGCCGAAAGTCGACACCCCGCTGCAGATGGGCTTCTGGGGCGGCTGCAACCCGGCCAGCGTGCAGCGCCTGCTGACGGTCAGCGCGACCGCCGCCGCGCAGTACGCCGACCTGGTGGCCGGGACCAGCTCCGCCAACCGGCAGATTCTTGCCATCGGCAACAGCGACACGTACGGCGGGGCGGGCGGCAGCTATGCGACCGCGTCCGGCGGCAACGCCCTGTCGGCGCTGATCACGCCGCACGAGCTCGGCCACTCGCTCGGCGGTCTCCAGGACGAGTACGACTACTACGCCCGCGGCGAGCGCGGTGCGCCGTACGTCGGTGGGGAGCCCAGCTCGATCCACCACACCGTGCTCACCGAGCAGGAGATGCTGGCGCAGCAGCGCAAGTGGTGGCGCTGGCTCGGGGAGGAGAGTGAGAGCGGCGGCCGGATCGGCCGGTACGAGGCCGGCCAGTACGCCGGGTCCGGGATCTGGCGGCCCAGCCGGCACTCGATGATGAAGGTGCTCGGCTACTACTTCGACCAGGTCTCCCGGGAGCGGATGACGCAGCGGATCTCGTCCCGTGCGACGCTCTTCCAGGGCAGTACGCCGCCCGGCGTGGTCAGCGCCGACCAGGTCCTCTGGCTGCAGACTCTGCACCCCGCGAGCCACGAGCTCGACGTCACCTGGACCCTCGACGGCACCGTGCTGGACACCGCCAACAGCCGCGCGCTGGATCTCGGCGCCCTCGAGCTCACGCCCGGCACGCACGTGGTGACCGCGAAGATCGTCGACCCGACCGAGTTCGTCCGTGACCCGGCCGTGCGCGCCTCGGCCGCCCTCACCGCGACCCGCACCTGGACGGTCGACACCACCCGGCCCGCGCCGCCGGCCCAGTCCGTCGGCACCACCTTCACCACCTCGACCGCCACCGATCACCCGGTCAACGCGGAGGAGGTCGTCTACGCCGAGACCACGCAGTCCGACACGGCCCAGCCGGCGGTCACGTGGACGCTCGACGGGGTGCCGGTGGCGAACCCGGGCAACGACCGCGACTTCGACCTGGAGCCGTTGAAGCTGACCGGCCGGCACACCCTGACCGCGACGGTCGGCGCCGACACCCGGACCTGGACCGTGGACGCCGTGCAGGCCGAGGTGACCGCGACGCTGTCGAAGCCGCTGCTGACGGTGCACAAGCCATCCGGACCGGAGTACATGTACAACGACGCGTTCACGATGAAGCTGGCTGCGACCGACGACAGCCCGGGGTACGTCGTGCCGGAGTTCCGGGTCAACGGCGACGGTTGGTACAACTACTACGGCTGGCCGACCGACGCGGACGCGCCGTTCCGGTTCACCGCCGAGGGCACCGAGATCGACCAACTCGTCTACGGCAAGCTCGGGGTGCCGCGAGTGGTGCCGTGGGACGACGTGCCGCCGGGCTACGGCCGGCACCAGGTCGAGTACCGCGCGATCGATGCTTCCGGCAACATCGGCGACGCGCGCCGGTTCGCGGTCACGCTGCTGCGGCCGGCTCCGGCCTGCACCAGCACTGTGACCGGCGTACGGAACGGGCCGCTGGTCGTGGCGAGCGGGGTCACCTGCCTGCAGGGCGCGACGGTGAACGGCCCGGTCACGGTGCGCGCCGGGGCGTCGTTGGTGGCCACGGACACCCGGATCGTGGGCCCGGTGCACGCGTCGCGCGCGGGTGAGGTCCACCTGCTCCGCAGTACGGTCAACGGGCCGGTGTCGCTGGAGGGGACGACGGGGGCGGCGGTGGTGGTCGGCAGCACGGTCAGCGGGCCGGTCTCGGTTGTCGGCGCCCGGACCGCGGAGCCCGTCGTACTGGCGGGCAATACGGTCAACGGCCCGCTCGCTTGCTCGGGCAACACCCTCGCGCCCGGCAACTTGCAGGCTCCGAATCAGGTCGCCGGGCCACGCTCGGGCCAGTGCGCCGGCCTCTGACCTCGTTACCAGGACCTCCGAGTTACCAGGACCTCCGACCTGTACTTCAGACCCCGGCCGGCGCGACGATCCCGCGCCGGCCGGGTCCACCTGACCAGCCGACTGGTCCCGGCCGACCCGCAGATCGGCCGACCGTCGATCGGCCGACCCGCCGGCCGGAGCGGCTGTGAACGGCGTCTGTGTGACTTGAGTCACTTCGCCCGGCCGGGGCCGGTAGGTCCGACCGTCCGGCCGAGATGTGAAGTCCCGGCCCGGAGGCTGTCAGAATGCGAACGTGGCACCTGTTCAAGCTCCGCCGTCCCAGCAGCTCCCCGCGGTCCAGAAGCTGCGGGTCCGCTTCGCCAAGCGCGGGCGGCTGCGGTTCACGTCGCACCGCGACTTCCAGCGCGCCTTCGAGCGGGCGGTCCGCCGCGCGGAGCTCCCGGTCGCGTTCTCGCACGGCTTCAGCCCGCACCCGAAGATCTCGTACGCCGGGGCCGCACCGACCGGGGCCGCCTCGGAGGCGGAGTACCTGGAGATTTCGCTCACACACCAGCGCGACCCCGATGTGGTCCGCGCAGCGCTCGACGAGGCGCTGCCGACCGGCCTGGACGTGCTCGAGGTGGTGACCGCGACCGGGGGTTCGCTCGCCGAGCAGTTGGAGGCCAGCGAGTGGCAGATCGCGCTCCCGGGCGTGGATCCGGCCGCCGCGGCGAGCGCCGTCGAGGCGTTCCTGGCGCGGGAGGAAATTCTGGTCGAGCGCATGACCAAACGAGGGCTTCGGTCGTTTGACTGTCGGGACGCCGTTCTCCGACTCACCGTCGGTAGTGAACCGGTGCCGGTTGCGACGTGTGCGATACTGCAAGTGGTGTTACGGCACGGAACCCCGGCCGTGAGACCCGACGACGTTCTCGCCGGCGTGCTCGAAGTAGCGACGCTTCCGGTGACGGGCCCGGCTCTGCTGACCAGGCTCGCCCAGGGCCCGCTCATCGCGGCCTCCGGCACAGTGGACGATCCGCTCGCTCGTGACCGCGACGCCAACCAGGCGACCGCGACCGGCCAGGCGGTCGACCACGAGACGCATCCAGCGGAGGGCGCCGTCGCCGCTCCGACTGTGCCCTGAAGCGCAGGGGAGCGGGACCCCAGCAGGCTTCCGCCGTGCCGGCTCCCCGCCGGTAGCGGCGAACCGTGACCGCCGTCTGGGCGCGCCGGACCCGTGACAGGGGTCGCAGGATGCGCCGGAGGGCCTGAGGAGACCCGCACTGCATGCTCGACAACGAGCCGAACACGACTGAGGCGGCCGACGTGGCCGCCACCGACCAGCCGGCCCGCAAGGCCGGCGCGCGAAAGACCGCCGCCAAGAAGACGGCCGTCAAGAGCAGCACGCCGCGCAAGCGCACGGTCAAGAAGGCCGCCGCGTCCGCCGCGGAGCCGGCCGAGGCCGCCGTGGTGAGCACCCAGTCCGACGCCGAGGCCGCCGATCCGGCGCCCGCCCCGGTGAAGAAGACCGCCGCCCGCAAGACCGCGGCCAAGGCGCCGGCCAAGAAGGCGGCCGCCAAGACCGCGGCCAAGCGCACGGTGAAGAAGACCGCCCGGAAGGCGACCGGCCAGGACCCCCTGCCCGAGGACACCGCCGCCGAGGCCACCCCCGAGACCCCCGCCGACGGCGGCCCGGTCGTCGAGGCCGCGCCGGAACCGGCCAAGAAGACCACCCGCCGCCG
The DNA here is from genome assembly GCF_000024345.1 of Kribbella flavida DSM 17836. Lineage (NCBI taxonomy): Bacteria > Bacillati > Actinomycetota > Actinomycetes > Propionibacteriales > Kribbellaceae > Kribbella > Kribbella flavida. Next base: position 2,425,791 of record NC_013729.1, read on the forward strand.
CACCACCAAGAAGTCCGCGGCCCCCCAGCCCGACCTGCTCACCCCCGACTCCCCTCTGACCGACGGCCCGGTGGCGGACGCCGAAGAGGATGAGGACGCTCAGTCCGAGGACACCGCCGCCGAGACCGACGACACGTCCTCAGCCGGCGACGACCAGGCCTCCGTCACCACGAGTGCTCCGAAGTCGATCACCACCACCGGCACCTCGTACGTCTCCCTCGGCGGCCCGTCCTCCAGCACCCCCACCGCTGAAGAGACCCCCGAAGAGACCCCCGAGGCCCCGACCCGCCGCTCCCGCCGCCGCGCCCCGGTCGCCGCCCCGATCTTCCAGGCCCCGGTCGAGGTGGCCCCCCAGGCCGCCTCCACCAGCCCGGTCGAGGCCACGCCGGAGGCCGAGGCCCCGCGCAAGCGCACCCGCAGCCGCCGCGGTGCCGCCGCCGACGCCGCCCCGGTGGCCGACGCGCAGGCTGCCGACGAGCTGACCGACGGACCGGGCACCGCGGCGGACACCGACGAGCAGCCGAGCACCAGCCGGCGCCGCCGGAGCCGTCGTGGCCGCGACGCCGAGGAGGTCGCCGCCGACCGCGCCGAGCCGGTGCTGGAAGCAGCCCGTGAGCTGTCCGCCGACGACGCCACCGTGGCCGACGTCGACGTCGAGGCCGAGGCCGACGACTCCGACGGTGACGAGGGTGGCGAGGGCACCCGCCGCCGTCGCCGTCGCCGCGGTGGCCGTCGTCGCCGCAAGTCCGGCGAGGGCGCCGAGGACAGCGCCGACGAGAACGACGAGGACGAGAACGACGACGAGCCGGCCGACGAGGCCGAGGCCGACGCCGAGGACACCGACCAGTCCGAGGACGACGCCGAGGGCTCGGGCAGCTCGTCGCGCCGCCGGCGTCGCCGTCGCCGCCGCAAGGGCGAGGACGCCGCCTCCGCGCCGGACGACCCGGACGAGATCGTGGTCCGGGTCCGCGAGCCGCGCAGCAAGAACACCGCGAACGAGATCACCGCGGTCGAGGGCTCGACCCGGCTGGAGGCGAAGAAGCAGCGCCGCCGCGAGGGCCGCGCCGCCGGCCGCCGCCGCGCGCCGATCGTCACCGAGGCCGAGTTCCTGGCCCGGCGCGAGTCGGTCGAGCGGGCGATGGTGATCCGCGCCCGCGGCGACCTGACCCAGATCGCGGTGTCCGAGGACAACGTCCTGGTCGAGCACTACGTCGCCCAGGAGGAGCAGGTCTCGCTGATCGGCAACGTGTACCTCGGCCGGGTGCAGAACGTGCTGCCCAGCATGGAGGCCGCGTTCATCGACATCGGCAAGGGCCGCAACGCCGTGCTGTACGCCGGTGAGGTCGACTGGAACACCCTCGGCGGCGGCAACGGCCCGCGCAAGATCGAGTCGGTGCTGAAGTCGGGCCAGGCGGTCCTGGTCCAGGTGACCAAGGACCCGATCGGCCACAAGGGCGCCCGCCTGACCAACCAGATCAGCCTGCCCGGCCGGTACGTCGTGTACGTGCCGCGCGGCGGCAACGGCGGCATCAGCCGCAAGCTGCCCGACACCGAGCGGAGCCGGCTGAAGGGCATTCTCAAGGACATCGTTCCCGACGAGGCCGGCGTGATCGTGCGCACCGCGGCCGAGGGCGCGACCGAGGAGGAGCTGACCGCCGACGTCAGCCGCCTGCAGGCGTACTGGGAGGACATCGACAAGAAGTCGAAGTCCGGCCAGGCGCCGCAGCTGCTGCACGGTGAGCCGGACCTGCTGATCCGGGTCGTGCGCGACCTGTTCACCGAGGACTTCGCCAAGCTGGTCATCTCCGGCGACGACGCCTTCGACCAGGTCAGCGAGTACGTCTCGGCGGTCGCGCCGCACCTGGCCGAGCGGGTCGCGAAGTGGACCGGCGACGGCGACGTGTTCGCGAACTTCCGGATCGACGAGCAGATCAAGAAGGCGCTGGACCGCAAGGTCTGGCTGCCCTCGGGCGGTTCGCTGATCATCGACCGGACCGAGGCGATGACGGTCGTTGACGTGAACACCGGCAAGTTCACCGGTTCCGGCGGCAACCTCGAGGAGACCGTCACCAAGAACAACCTGGAGGCGGCCGAGGAGATCGTCCGCCAGCTGCGGCTGCGCGACATCGGCGGCATCATCGTGATCGACTTCATCGACATGGTGCTGGAGTCGAACCGCGACCTGGTCCTGCGCCGGCTGGTCGAGTGCCTGGGCCGGGACCGGACCAAGCACCAGGTCGCCGAGGTGACTTCGCTGGGCCTGGTCCAGATGACCCGCAAGCGGATCGGCACCGGGCTGCTCGAGGCGTTCGGCGAGAACTGCGACCACTGCGGTGGCCGCGGCCTGATCCTGCACGACGAGCCGAAGGAGTCCCGCCGCCGGCAGGACGGCCGCGGTGGCGCGGAGCAGAAGAACGGCCACGACCACAAGAACGGTACCGGGGACGGCGAGGGCAAGAAGGGCTCCCGCCGCAACCGTGGCAAGGGCCGCCGCGACGACGAGCACACCGAGACGCCGGAGCCGGTCCAGCACAACAGCGACGCCGCTCAGCGCCTGGCGCAGATCGCCGCCGCGACGGTCAACGGCAACGCCGGCAACGGGCACGGTACGTCCGAGCCCGCCACCGAGCCCGCCACCGAGGCTCCGGCCGCCGAGGACCGCGGCAACGGCCCGGCCGACCGGACCGATGGTTCGGCCGGATCCGGCGCGGAGGCCGGCGCTGACGCCGGGACCGGCGAGGCGACGGCCGAGCCGACCGACGCCGCCGAGCCGAACGGGTCCTCCCGCAGCAGCCGCCGCCGGCGGAGCAGCCGGAGCCGGTCGAAGTCCGCCGGCGACGAGGGCGGTTCGGCGCCGGACAGCGGTGGCGAGGCGCCGGTGGAGCTGGTGTCCAGTGGCCGCTGACCCGATTATGAGTTCGCTCCGCTAGCGTAGTAAACTCAACAGTCGGTGCGCGTCACGCGTACCTCCTTTATGTGTGGACGGTGTGACTTTGTGAGGGACGCCCCTCCCAGTCACCAGGTCCGGTAAGACTTCCGAACAAACAGAGAGTGAGATCCACGGTGTACGCGATCGTGCGCAGTGGCGGCACCCAGCAGAAGGTCGCCGTCGGCGATGTCATCGAGATCGACAGCCTGACGGACCAGGTCGGCGACACGGTGTCGCTGTCCGCAGTCCTCGTCGTCGATGGCGACACCGTGACGACCGATGCCGCCGCTTTGTCCAAGGTGGCCGTGTCGGCCGAGGTCCTCGGCCGTACCAAGGGCCCGAAGATCCACATCCTCAAGTACAAGAACAAGACCGGTTACCGTAAGCGCCAGGGGCACCGTCAGCACTACACCCAGGTCAAGGTCACCGCGATCGACGCGAAGAAGAAGTGAGCTGATCACCCATGGCACACAAAAAGGGAGCAGCGTCGACCCGTAACGGTCGCGACTCCAACGCGCAGCGGCTCGGCGTGAAGCGGTTCGGCGGTCAGCTGGTCAACGCCGGCGAGATCATCGTCCGTCAGCGCGGCACCCACTTCCACCCGGGCACGCTGGTCGGCCGCGGTGGCGACGACACGCTGTTCGCGCTGGCCGAGGGCCGGGTGGAGTTCGGCACCCGTCGCGGTCGCCGCGTCGTCAACATCGTCCCGGCCCCGGCGGAGTAACACCGCCACCCGGCACGTACACAGCTCTGACGAAGGGCGGGTCGCGGAATACCGCGGCCCGCCTTTCGGCTTTGGTAACAGACATTCACCTGCAGGAAGTAGAGAAGAACCGATGGCGATCCCCAGCTTCGTCGATCGCGTCACCGTGCACGTCACCGGTGGCAACGGCGGAAACGGCTGCGCCTCGGTGCACCGGGAGAAGTTCAAGCCGCTCGGCGGCCCGGACGGCGGCAACGGCGGTGACGGCGGCAGCGTGATCCTGCGCGTCGACCCCGACCTGACCACGCTGGTCGACTACCACCGCTCCGGCCACCGCTCCGCGACGAACGGTGCCCAGGGCAAGGGTGATCACCAGGCCGGCAGCAAGGGCGCCGACGTGATCCTGCCGGTCCCGGACGGCACCGTGATCAGTACGCCGGAGGGCGAGATCCTGGCCGACCTGGTCGGCCCGGGCGCGGAGTTCGTCGCGGCGCAGGGCGGCAAGGGCGGTCTCGGCAACGCGGCGCTGGCCAGCTCGGCCCGCAAGGCGCCCGGCTTCGCCCTGCTCGGTGAGGACGGCGAGCAACGCACGATCGTTCTCGAGCTCAAGGTGGTCGCCGACATCGGCCTGGTCGGCTTCCCGAGCGCGGGCAAGTCGTCGCTGGTGGCGTCGATCAGCCGGGCCCGGCCCAAGATCGCCGACTACCCGTTCACCACGCTGATCCCGAACCTCGGCGTCGTCGTCGCCGGTGACACCACGTTCACCGTCGCCGACGTGCCGGGCCTGATCGAGGGCGCCAGCGAGGGCCGCGGGCTCGGCCACGACTTCCTGCGGCACGTCGAGCGCTGCGCCGCGCTGGTGCACGTGATCGACTGCGCGACGTACGAGCCGGGCCGCGACCCGGTCAGCGACCTCGACACGATCGAGGCCGAGCTGAAGGCGCACGGCGGCCTGGAGGACCGGCCGCGGCTGGTCGCGCTGAACAAGGTCGACGTACCGGACGCCCGCGAGATCGCGGAGATGGTGACCGCCGAGCTGGAGCAGCGCGGGCTGCGGGTGTTCTCGATCTCGACCGCCAGCCACGAAGGGCTGGAGGCGCTCAAGTACGCGATGGCCGAGCTGGTCACCGCGCGGCGCGCCGAGCAGGAGAAGCCGGACACCACGCGCATCGTCATCCGCCCGCAGGCGACCGGCGGACCGGAGTTCAAGGTCCGCCAGACCCCCGAGGGCAGCTGGCTGGTGCAGGGCGAGAAGCCCGAGCGCTGGGTCCGGCAGACCGACTTCGCGAACGCCGAGGCGACCGGGTACCTGGCCGACCGGCTGAACCGGCTGGGCGTCGAGAAGGCACTGCTGGAACGTGGCGCGGTCGAGGGCGACGAGGTGATCATCGGCGACGGCCCGAACGCGGTCGTCTTCGACTTCGCGCCGGAGGTCCAGGCCGGTGCGGAGATCCTGGCCCGGCGCGGTGAGGACCACCGGCTGGAGGAGCCGCGCCCGGCGGTGCAGCGGCGCAAGGCGAAGGACAGCGAGTACCACGCCGTCCGGTCCGGCGAGCTGAGTCCCTCCGGCGACCTGTCGGAGTACGGTCAGGGTTGGGTCGACGACGAGGTGGACCTGTCGCCGGCCGAGGCGAAGGCGGCAGCGAAGGCCGCGGAGAAGCTGGCGCGCAAAGAGGCGCGCGAGCAGACCGCGGGACAGGGACCCGATCAGAACGGGTGAGCGATGAAGTCACGCGCGGAGGTCGTCAAGGCCACGCGGATCGTCGTGAAGGTCGGGTCGTCGTCACTGACCCAGCGGGGCCGGATCGACCTCGACCGGCTCCGGCTGCTCGTGGACGCGCTCGCCGCCCGGCGCGTCGACGGCACCGAGGTGGTGCTGGTGTCGTCCGGTGCGATCGCAGCCGGCCTGGCGCCGATGGGACTGCGCTCGCGGCCGCGTGACCTGGCCACCCAGCAGGCGGCCGCGTCGGTCGGGCAGAGCCTGCTGATGGCCCGCTACGGCGAAGCCTTCGCCGCGCACGGCCTCCGGGTCGGCCAGGTGCTGCTGACCGTCGACGACGTGACCCGGCGCAGCCACTACCGCAACGCGTACCGCACGTTCGCGCGCCTGCTGGAACTCGGCGTGGTGCCGATCGTCAACGAGAACGACACAGTCGCCACCACCGAGATCCGGTTCGGCGACAACGACCGGCTCGCCGCACTGACCAGCCACCTGGTGCACACCGACCTGCTGGTCCTGCTCTCCGACGTCGACGGCCTGTACGACGGTGACCCGCGCAAACCCGGAACGACGATGCTGACGGACGTCCGCGGCCCGGCCGACCTGGAGCCGCTGCAGATCGGCCGGACCGGGTCCTCCGGCGTCGGCACCGGCGGGATGCAGACGAAGGTCGAAGCAGCCGGAATCGCCACCGCAGCAGGGATTCCGGTCGTCCTGACGTCGGCGGGCCGGGTCGGCGAAGCCCTGCGCGGTGAACCGGTCGGCACGCTGTTCCACCCGACCGGACGCCGCCGCAAGACCCGCCTGCTGTGGCTGGAACACGCCACCTCGGGGCAGGGCCGGCTCCAGCTCGACGAAGGCGCCGTCCGCGCGGTCACCGAACGCCGTACGTCCTTGCTGCCGGCTGGGATCAGCGGGGTCGAGGGCACGTTCTCGGCCGGCGACCCGGTCGACCTGGTCTCCCCGGCCGGCACCGTCGTCGCCCGCGGCCTGGTCAACTACGACGCCGCTGAACTCCCCGGACTGCTCGGGCGCTCGACCCGGGAGCTCGCGCGGGAGCTCGGCGCGGCGTACGAGCGCGAAGTGGTCCATCGGGATGATCTGGTGCTGCTGTGATGGTGCAGCTCAACGGCGCGAACCTCTTCGTGGCTGTCCCGGCACGTGCGGCTGATCGCGCCGGACCAGCGAGGGGTTCTGCGGTCCGACCCGGTGGGGCCGGACGACCGGCTGGACCTGGACGTCCTGCTGCGGGCGGTGGCGTGCCGGGCGTTGGCCGCGTCGCCGCGCCGACTGACTCCTGAGGACAAGACCTACGAACTGGCCTGGGGACTGGGCGACCGCTTCCAGGACCTGCGGCCGGGTGGTCACCTTCGAGCGGTCCGGTCACTTCCCGCACTTCGAGGAGCCGACCCGGGTACGCCGAACTGCTCGACGCCTTCGTCAACGACCACGCGAGGGTGAGATGTCTGCGCCGTCTGACGCGCGCTTAACCCGGCGCTGGCCGCCGTCGTGCCGCTCGCGCACGCCATCGCGCGATTGCCGCGCCGCCGATGGGTACATCGTCACCAGGGTGATCGAGACCTGGGGGTGACGGGCGATGGCGAAGCGACGCCGGAAGCCGGCGCGGTGGTGGCAGTTCTGGCGTCGCGCGTTCTGGACCCGGCCGGGGCTGGTCGTGCTGTACGCCCTGCTGGTGGGCGCCCTCGGCCTGCTGATCCTGGCGACCGTGCCGGGCGCGCTGGCCGATGCGAGGGGCATGACGAGCGCGGGGGAGTGTCCCCGCTCAGCGGTTCGCCCGGAAGCGGCGGTGGCGGCTCCGCAGGGCTGCCTGGAACGCGTTCCCGTGGTGCTGTCCGGGCCGCACTACTCGCGCGGTCCGGGCAGCGAGTGGTGGCTGGAGGTGGGGGGACGCGTCTACGCCGACGTCGACCTCTCCACAGCTGACAGCCGGCGTCTGGCGGACGGTGACCAAGCAGAGGCGTTGTTCTGGGAAGGTGCTCCGGTCCTGATCGAACCGGAGCCGGGGGAGCGGGTCGAGACCGAGAGCTGGGGCCACAGTGGGTGGCTGCTGTGGCTGTACGTCGGTCTGTTCGCGCTGTCGGGCTTGCCGCTGCTGCTGCAGTCCGCCGTCCTGAAGCGGTCGACCGCGCGCGGCTGGTGGTCCGTCGACGGTGACGAGGTCGGTCTGATCCCGGGAATGACGCCGCTGAACGCCGTCGGCGCTCTGCTCGGCGCACCGGCCATGCTCGGCTTCCTTCCGTTGGCGTTCGGCGGCTCGGTGCTGTGGTCGGTCGTTCTGGCGGCGGCCGGCTTGGCGCTGGCCGTCTTCGCCGCCGTCAAGCTGCTCCGTCAGCGGAGTGCCTCCCTCGCCTGAGCGTTGTCCACAGGCGCTGAGACGGTCGCGCGGGCTGGTCGGCGATCGCCATACCATGAAGGCGTGAGTGAAATCATCGAGCTGTGCCGCCGGGCCCGCGAAGCGTCGTACGCGCTGGCCGCGGCGTCCCGTGCCACCAAGGACGCGGCCCTGCACGCGATGGCGGCGGCCCTGCGGGCGAACGCCGACCGGATCGTCACGGCCAACGCCCACGACGTCACCGCCGCCCGCGAGGCCGGTACGCCGGAGTCGACGGTCGACCGCCTCGCCCTGGATCGGGGCCGGGTGGACGCGATGGCCGCGGGGCTGGAGCAGCTCGCCGGCCTGGTGGACCCGGTCGGCGAGGTCGTCCGCGGCTACACCCTGCCGAACGGGCTGGAGCTGCGGCAGGTCCGGGTGCCGTTCGGCGTCGTCGGCATCATCTACGAGGCCCGCCCGAACGTGACCGCCGACGCCGCCGGGATCTGCCTGAAGTCGGGCAACGCCGTCCTGCTGCGCGGCTCGTCCTCGGCCGCCTCCTCCAACGCGGAGATCGTCGCCGTGCTGCGGGACGCGGTCGTCGAGGCCGGCCTGCCCGCGGATGTGATCCAGGGCGTGCCGGGCGACCGGGCCGCGGTCAAGGAGCTCATGCAGGCCCGCGGGCTGGTCGACGTGCTGATCCCGCGCGGCGGCGCCGGCCTGATCCGGACCGTCGTCTCGGAGTCGACGGTGCCGGTGATCGAGACCGGCGTCGGCAACTGCCACGTGTACGTCGACGCCGACGCGGACCTCGATCTCGCGCTGACCATCCTGCTGAACTCGAAGACCCAGCGGCCGAGCGTCTGCAACGCGGCCGAGTCGCTGCTCGTGCACGCGACGGTGGCCGACGAGTTCCTCGCCGCCGCGCTGCCCGCGCTGGCCGACGCGGGCGTCACGGTCCACGGCGACGACAAGGTTGTTGCGCTCGGCAAGGACGTGGTGCCGGCGACGGACGAGGACCACGCCGCGGAGTACAACTCGCTCGACCTGTCCGCGGCCGTCGTCGACTCGCTGGACGGCGCCGTCGAGCACATCCGCAAGTACAGCTCCGGCCACACCGACGCGATCATCACCCGGTCACAAGCGGCCTCGCGGCGGTTCGTGCAGGCGGTCGACTCGGCGGCCGTGGTGGTGAATGCGAGCACCCGCTTCACCGACGGCGGCGAGTACGGCTTCGGCGCCGAGATCGGCATCTCCACCCAGAAGCTGCACGCCCGCGGTCCGATGGGCCTGCCGGAGATGACGTCCACGAAGTACGTCGTCATCGGCGAGGGCCAGATCAGGACCTGATCATGCCGCGCAGGCGACTCCCGGGCTGACTCGGCCGGCCGGCTGGGTCAGCCATCGGGCGGGCTGACGACGAGCTTGCGCAGGTCGGTCCGCATCCCGTCGCCGGTCGCCTTCACCACAGCCTGCTTGCGGCACCCTCAACCACGCCGCTCCGCGCCTCCACCGGCCTGATCCGATGCGGTGGTGAACGCCCAGTTGACGGCGTCGGCGAGGTCCGTCACCGGATAGCGCACCGCGCGAACGACCCGGTCGGCGCCGACCACCAGGACAAATCGCTTGAGCCGCCCAACCCCGCCGGCGCGGAACGTCGGCAGCCGCAGCGCCGCCGCCAGTTGCAGCTCCACGTCCGACAGCAGCACGTGCGGAATCTTTTCGGCCTCCGCAAACGCCGCCTGCTCCTCCGGCCGCTGCGTGCTCACCCCGTGCACCGCGATCCCGCCCGCCCGGAACTCGTCGTACCGCTCCGCGAACAGCCTGTTCTCCAACGTGCACCCGTGCGCGCCCGCGATCTCACTCCAGCCTGCAGGCAACGGAGTCGGCCGCCCTGTCGCCGGATACCCGAAGAGCACCGTCGCCTTCGCCTGCCCGTCGACCACATCGACGGACTCCGGCGGGCCATCCCCGCCGGTTGCAGGTAGCAACAATCCCGCCGGAACGGCCGCGCCGACGAGCTCGTGCAGCCGATGGGCCGTGGGCTCCGACTCGGCGTTGGTCCCGGTCAACTGCCCGTCGCCCAGAACCCAGCGATCTCCCCAGTCCTGCAGCGCGACCAGCACCGGCAGCAACGCACGCCCGCGCGCCGTCAGCTGGTACGCGTACCGAGTAGGCCGCTCCTGGTACGCCGTTCGCTCGACGACGCCGCTGTCCATCAGACCGCCCAGCCGCTCGGTGAGCACCTTGCGTGAGATCCGCAGCGACTCCGCCAACAGGTCGAACCGATCGAGACCCCGGGCGAGATCCCGCACGATCAGCAGTTCCCACCCGTCCCCGACGACCGCGAGGGACTGGGCGATCGCGCAGTCCGGTTCCGGCGAGAAACTGCTGCGCCGCATAGTGCCTCCTCGACCCGTGCCAGTTGCGCCCAAGGTAGCCGCCCGGCTAAGTTCCCTTCGGAAACTCACTGTACCCGCCACGGCGGCTCGTGCAGACGACGGTTACGCAGGACGACGGCCATGCCGGACGGCGACGGCGACGCAAAGACGACGGCGAGGGGCGCGGATGACGGCGTACTGGCGGCGGGTGGCGGAGCTTCCCGGGTGGTTGAAGGCGGTGATGCTCGGCCAACTGGTCAGCTCGGCCGGCGCTCTGGCGTGGCTCTACCTGACGCTCTACCTCGTCGAGGACCGCGGGATGAGCCCGCAGCAGGCCGGGTTCGCCGCTGCGGCGTACGGCGTGGGGCTGCTCGGGGGCAATCTCGGCGGTGGCTGGATCGGCGACCGGTTCGGCCTGCGGGCCGCGGCGGTCGGCAGTCAGGTGAGCTGGGCCGTCGCCTGCCTGGCGATGCCGATCGTGCCGACCACCGGCCTCGCCGTCCTGGCCGCCGTCGCCGGACTCTGCGGTGGAGCCAGTCGACCGAACCTCAGCGCGCTCGTCGCGACCGCGATGCCCGCGCATCGGCGGCGGGAGGGGATCGCCCTGTCGCGGTCCGCCAGCAACGCCGGGTTCACGATCGGGCCGCCGCTGGGCGGACTGCTCGCGGCGTACGACTTCTCGCTGGTGTTCGTCATCGACGCGGCGACCAGTCTTGTGCTGGCGGTGGTTGTCTGGCGTTGGGTGCCTCGGGCGTCACGAGTGGTCGTCCGGCAAGCGTCGGGGCTGTGGAGCGCGCTGCGGCAGGACCGCTCGATCCTGGTGCTGCTCGCCGCGATCGTCGTTGTCGACACGGTTTACCGACAGTTGTTCGCCACGATGCCTCTGCTGTTGCGAGACGCCGGCTCGCCGGCCGTCGCGTACGGCGTACTGATCGGCCTGAGCTCAGTCGTCATCGTGCTGCTGGAAGCGCCCTTGGCCGTTCGGCTCGGTGGGCATCGGGCGCTGCGGGTGGTCGCGGTCGGGTTCGTGTTCGTCGGCATCGGTCTGGCGGCGCTGGGCGTGTGGCCGGCGCTTGGCGGTGCGGCGCTGGCGGTTGCGGTGATCACCTGCGGGGAGATGCTCTACAAACCGACCGCGACCGCGCATGTCGCCGACGCGGCGCCGGAGGGAATGGTCGGGCGGTACTCCAGCCTGTACGCCGCCGCGTCGATCAGCGGGATGTTCCTGGCCCCGGCACTCGGCGGTACGGCGTACGAGCATGTGCCGGACCTGCTCTACCCGGCGGCCGCCGTACTGGCTTTCGCTGCGGCCGCAGCAGTGCTGGTCGCGGGACGAGCCGCCGGCCGGACCGGCGTCAGCCTGGCCGTCGGGCCGGAGGTCGCGGCCGTGAAGGATGCCGGAGCGGCTATTGGGGGAGGGGAGCCGGACGGGCTTCCCAGCGGGTCGACAGGACGACCGTCGTCCGGGTCCTGACCACGCCGTTGACCCGGCGGAGCTGACCGACGACCGCCTCCAACTCGTGCACGTCCGGTACCCGGACCTTGACCACCAGTTCCTGGTCCCCGGCGACGAACCAGCAGTCCTCGACCGCCGCGATCTCCCGCACACCCTCGACGATGTCGTCGGTCTCCACGTCGTCGCGCTGGAACAGCCCGATCAGCGCGCTGGTGCCCAGCCCTACCTGCTCCGGCGCCACCACCGCGCGGTACCCGAGCAGCACCCCGCGTTCCTCGAGCCGCTTCACCCGCTCCTGGACGCTCGGTCCGGACAGGCCGACCACCCGGCCGAGCTCGGCCCAGCTGGACCGTCCGTTGGCGCGCAGGGCTTCGACCAGTTGCCGATCGATCGCATCCATGAAGACTCCTGTTGACCGCAGATTCGTAGGAAGATCCGTTGATCTACCTTTAATTCGTTTGTGTTGCGTCAGCTTATGCCGTACACTTTCAAGTGTCCGGGGATGCCCCCTCGGACGCTCGTCACAACCCAGTGAAGGAATCATGATCACCCCCGACGTCGCCCGTGCCCACATCGACGAGATGCGCCGTGTCGCCGCGATGCATCAGCGCGCCGCCACCGGCCCCTCGGTCTGGCGCCGGCTGCTGACCCGCTCGACCCGCCGGCACTGACCCCTTCGCGCGACCGGACGGCCCACTGAGGCCACCGGTCGCGCTCGTCCGGGGCCGTTCGAGATAGGCTCTGCTCCATGGCTTCCGAACTCCTGCCCCGACTGGCGCCCCTCACCGAAGCTGCCGGCGAGGCGTCGCACATCTCGCCGTGGTGGTACGGCGGGTTCTCCCTGTTCGTGCTGGTGGCCCTGCTGGCCGTCACCGTGATCCTGGGCAACGGCCGGCCGCACAGCTGAGCGGCGGATGAGCTGACGTGAACTTCCCGGAGCGGGTCCGGCGCCTTGGCGTGATGGGTGGCACCTTCGACCCGATCCATCACGGCCACCTGGTCGCGGCCAGCGAGGTGCAGTCGTACTTCGACCTGGACGAGGTGATCTTCGTCCCGACCGGTCAGCCCTGGCAGAAGACCGAGCGCAACGTCTCGCCCGCCGAGGACCGGTACCTGATGACGGTCATCGCGACCGCCTCGAACCCACGGTTCTCGGTCAGCCGGGTCGACATCGACCGGCCCGGCCCGACGTACACGATCGACACGCTGCGCGACCTGTCCCGGCTGTACCCCGACGCCGAGCTGTTCTTCATCACCGGCGCCGACGCGCTGGCCCAGATCCTCACCTGGCGCGACGTCGACGAGATGTTCAAGCTCGCCCAGTTCGTCGGCTGTACCCGGCCGGGGACCGAGGCCACCGAGCTGCCGCTGGACCGGTTGCCGATGGACCGGATCACGCTGCTCGAAGTCCCGGCGCTGGCGATCTCGTCGACCGAGTGCCGGGCCAGGGTCGCGATGGGCAACCCCACCTGGTACCTGGTGCCCGACGGGATCGTCCAGTACATCGCCAAGCGCGACCTCTACACCAACCACTAGAAGGAACTTCATGCCAGCCTCCGAACGTGCCGTCGAGCTGCTCACCGCGGCAGCCGAGGCAGCCCACGACAAGAAGGCGGAGAACGTGCTCGCGTTCGACGTCTCCGAGCAGCTCGCCATCACCGACGCGTTCCTGGTCGCCTCGGCGTCCAACGACCGCCAGGTCCGCGCAATCGTGGACGCGGTCGAGGAAAAGCTCCGCGTCGACTTCGACGCCAAGCCGGTCCGCCGCGAAGGCGCCCGCGAGGGCCGCTGGGTGCTGCTGGACTACCTGGACATCGTCATCCACGTGCAGCACACCGAGGAGCGCAGCTTCTACTCGCTCGAGCGGCTGTGGCGCGACTGCCCGACGATCCCGCTGCCGTCGCCGGTCCCCGGCGCGCCGACGGACTGAGCGCGTCCGCCCGTACGCCGTACCTGGGGGTGTCGGTTGCGGGACGCCTCGACCGGGGTTGACGACCGTGCGCGCCGCCCGACGGCTGGTGACCGTCGAACCGCTGCATGCCCTGTCCGTCGAACTGCTCCGGCGGCCCGTACCAGTCCGAGGCAGTGACTGCCCCGCAACGCTGATTTCGCTCGACGCCTGACCGCCGCCGGCCGGATGGGCCGGCTCCTCACCACCGGGAGCACGCGTTATGACTGCAGGACGCCTGATCGTCTGGCGCCACGGCCGGACCTCCTGGAACCTCCAGGACAAGATCCAGGGCCAGGCCGACATCCCGCTCGACGAGGTCGGCCAGGCGCAGGCCCGCGCCGCCGCCGCCCGCCTCGCCTCCCTGGCGCCCACCCGTCTGTTCTCCAGCGACCTCCAGCGCGCCGCCTCCACCGCCGCCGAGCTCGCCGCCCTGACCGGCCTGACCGTCGAGTACGACAAGGCGCTGCGCGAGATCGACGTCGACGACTGGGCCGGCCTGACGATGGCCGAGCTCGCCGACCTGCACCCCGAGGCCGCCGCCCGCATCCGGGCCGGCGAACCCCAGCGCCGCGGCACCGCCGGCGAAACCGTCGAAGAGGTCGCCGCCCGCTTCGCCCCCGCCCTCACCCGCGCCGTCGACCAGGCCACCGCTTCCGACACCGTCGTGGTGGCCACCCACGGCCTGGCCGCCCGCGTAGGCATCTGCCTCTTCCTCGGCATCCCCCAGGCCCACTGGCCCGCCTTCGGAGGCCTCTCCAACTGCAACTGGGTCTCCCTGCTCCCCAGCCGCCACAACCGCTGGCGCATCGAGGAGTGGAACGCCGGCTCCCTCCCCGAACCCGTCATGAGCGACGACCCGCAGCCCCATCCCTGACCCGGCAAAGCGACGCGGAGCATGACCATGGCCATTGCAGGACGCTGGCGAATCGTCGAGCTCGACCAGTTCGACGATGACGCTCTCCATCTCGTCGAGCCCGCTTACATCGAGTTCGCCGATGACCGCACCGGCGAATTCGTGGTTGTTGCCGTGCAAGGCTCGCTGGACTGCCGGGCCACCGAGATCCAAGGCCGTCCTGGCGTCGAGTTCAGCTGGGACGGCTACGACGAGCTGGACCCCACCAGCGGGCGCGGTTGGGCCGTCCTGCTCGACGACCTCACTCTGGAGGGTGTCATCTACATCCACCGCGGCGACGAGGCCTCCTTCCGGGCCGTACCGCTCATCCCCGAAGAGATTCCCGACACGGCGCACTGAGGAGGCGATGCCCCACGCCGAAGCGTCCCCACCGCAAGCCCGACGCACCCGCCCCACCCGTGTTCATCGTCACCCTCCACCCATCCGATACCGATTTTTCTTTGCGGCCCCCCATCCGCTAAACTTCCGGAGTCGCAAGACACCGCGGGGCTTTGGCGCAGTTGGTAGCGCGCTTCCATGGCATGGAAGAGGTCAGGGGTTCGAATCCCCTAAGCTCCACCGCAGGTCAGAGGCCGGTTTCCCGTCAGGGGAACCGGCCTCTTGCATGAGCTGGGCAACAGCGACACACGAAGCTGTGGCGAAGTTCGCGGACGCGTGCCAAGTCGGAAGCCGGGTAGACCTGAGGCGTAGGCGCGGGGGCACAGGTCTAGCCTCGGGGCGGTCGTGGCGAAGACGCCTGGAACCTAGCGTCGGCAGCATGATCGAAGCTCAGGCACTGACCAAATACTTCGGTGACACCGTCGCCGTCGACGAGCTGTCCTTTGCGGTACGCCCTGGGCAGGTGACCGGGTTCCTCGGCTCGAACGGCGCCGGCAAGTCCACCACGTTGCGGATGATCGTCGGGTTGGATCGGCCCACCAGCGGCACCGCAACCGTAAACGGTAGACGGTACGCCGATCACGCCGCGCCGCTGCGCGAACTGGGTTCCCTGCTGGAGGCGAAATCCCTGCACAAGAGGCGAACCGCGCGCAGCCACCTGCTCGCCCTGGCCCAGACCCATGGGTTCTCCACCGGCAGGGTCGACGAGGTGCTCGACCTGGTCGGACTCGGCGCGGTGGCGGATCGCCGGGCCGGCAGTTTCTCGCTCGGCATGGGGCAACGGCTGGGCATCGCGGCCGCGCTGATCGCGGATCCGGCCGCGGTCATCCTGGACGAACCGGTCAACGGGCTGGATCCCGATGGCGTGCTGTGGATCCGGACCCTGCTGAAGGAACTCGCGGCCGAAGGCCGGACCGTGCTGGTGTCCAGCCACCTGATGAGCGAGATGGCGGTGACCGCCGACCACCTGGTGATCATCGGCCGGGGCCGCCTGCTGGCCGACACGACCGTCGCCGAGCTGATCGCCCGGGTCGGCGTGGGCCAGGTGCTGGTTCGGACGCCGGCCGGGACCGAGTTGCGCGAACTGCTTGTCCGGCACGGCGCCACCGTCTCCAGCGACGAGGCGGGCCTGCTGATCGTCAACGGACTGACCGCCGCGGCGATCGCCGATCTCGCCCTCGAACACCGGTACGCCGTCCACGAGCTCACGCCGCAACGAGCATCCCTCGAGCAGGCCTACATGGAGCTCACCCGGACCGCGGTCGAGTACACCGCCGACGAAACGGCACAGCGCGGACAGGCCGAGGTGGCGGCATGACTACGATTGCCATTGGCAACGAGATGCCGTACGGCGTGACGTTCCGCCGGGTCATTCGGTCGGAGTGGACCAAGTTCTGGTCGCTGCGCTCGACCTGGATCGTGCTCGGGGCAACGGCCCTGGTCACGATCGGGCTGGCCGCGGTGATCGGCTCGGTGCAACGCGGCCAGGCGAACGACGAGGCAACGGCCGTGACGCTGGAACAGGTCGCCGGTGGCGCGTTCCTGGGCGTCGACCTGTTCTCGTTGGTGATCGGCGTGTCCGGCGTACTGATGATGACGGGGGAGTACAGCTCGGGACTGATCAGGGCCACGCTCGCCGCCGTTCCCCGGCGACTGCCCGTGCTCTGGGCGAAGGCGCTCGTGCTGGTCGGCGTGACAGCCGTGGTGATGCTGGTCGTCTGCTTCGGCGCTTTCCTGGCCAGTCGTGCCACCAGCGGTGCCGACGTCGCGCTGGACGACGCGACCGTACTGCGAGCCGTCCTTGGGGCCGCCGCGGCGCCGGTGGCCTTCGGCGTGATCGGGCTCGGCCTGGGCACGGCGCTCCGGCACACGGCCGGGTCGATCACCACGCTGGTGACGATCCTGCTGGTGGTGCCGTCGTTGCTGCCCGCCGCGTTGCCCGACGCTGTGCACGATGACGTGGCGCCGTACTCACCGGTTGCCGCAGCGCAGGCGATGTATTCCGTCGACGGCAGTGGTGGCGGGTTCGAGATGGCGTCTCCTGGAGTGGCTGCGCTGGTTGTAGTCGGCTGGTCCGCGCTGGCGTTGGCGGCGGGCGCCGTGGTGCTCAACCGGCGGGATGCATGACCAGTCCCGCACCGAGTCAGCAGGCGCGATCGCGGAATCGGGTACCTGTCGATGGTTGGCGAGGCGCCCGGCGGGCCGCAGTACGTACCCTCGGGAGCATGGGCGGGTTTGCGGAAGTGCGAGCACTCGCGGAGCGGAACCGGTCGCTCCGGGACGTCGCCGCGGCGGTTGCGGTGGGTGCGGTGTGCGCCGCGATCCAGGCCAGCCGGGCCCAGTTCAGCGACCGCTCACCGGACCTGGCGAGCTGGGGCTGGCTCGTGCTCATGACAGTCCCGCTGGTCTGGCGTCGGCGGGCGCCGGCGGTGGTGTTCTGGCTCGTGTTCGGCCTGGCCTGGGGTGCGGAACTGGTCGGCGTGGACACCGCGGCGACCGTCGTGATGCCGATGGTCGCGATCTACACCGTGGCCCGCCACGGAACGCGTCGCCGGCTCGTACCCGCGCTGGTGGCGGTCGAGGCCACGGTGCTGACCGTCACGCTGGTCGAGCAAGCGGCCTGGGGATCGGCCGTCGGGGTGACCGCCATCGTCGCCGTGGTGATCCTGTTCGCCCTCAACCTCCGGACGCGGGAGGCGTACCTCGCGCAACTGGAGGAACGCGCCGCCCGGCTCGCTCGGGACAGGGACCAGCAGGCGCGGCTGGCGGTGAGCGCCGAGCGGACCCGGATCGCGCGGGAGGTGCACGACATCGTGGCGCACAACGTCGCGGTGATGATCGCGCTGGCCGACGGCGCGGCGTACACGGCGACCCGGTCGCCCGAGCGGGCCGCGGACACGATGACGAAGGTGTCTGCCACCGGACGCCAGGCGCTCGGCGAGATGCGCCGGCTCCTCGGCCTGCTCCGCGAGGGCGAGACGGCTGGAGCCGAGGACGAGCTGGTGGCGCGGCCGTCCGACGTACTGCGGTCGGGCGACGTACTGAGCCCACAGCCCGGTGTCGACGACATCGACCTGCTGCTGGACCAGGTTCGTACGGCGGGACTGCGGGTGTCGCTGATTCGCGAGGGTGACCTGGGTCGTTGGGGGCCTGGGGCCGGACTGGCGGTCTACCGCATCGTCCAGGAGGCGCTGACCAACACGCTGAAACACGCCGGGCGGCGGGCCCGTGCCGAGGTCCGGATCCGCTGCACCGAGGAGGATCTGGAGCTGATGATCACCGATGACGGCGCCGGCCGCCAGGCGAGGACGGACGCGGCGGATGAGCGGTCCGGCGGGCACGGTCTGGCTGGGATCGCCGAGCGCGCGGCGTCGTACGGCGGCGAGCTGGAAGCCGGGCCGACGGCGGTCGGCGGCTGGTGCGTGTGGGCCCGGCTGCGCACGGATGACCGCGTGGCCGGATGACCAGGCTGCTGCTGGTGGACGACCAGCCGATGCTCCGGATCGGGTTCCGGATGGTCTTCGAGACTCAGCCCGACATCGAGGTGGTCGGCGAGGCCGGCGACGGCGAGCGGGCGGTCGCGATGACGCGCGCGCTGAGCCCGGACGTGGTGCTGATGGACGTGCGGATGCCGGTTGTCGACGGCATCCAGGCCACCCGGCGGATCGTCGAGACCGGCTCGGCGGCCCGGGTCCTGGTGCTGACCACGTTCGACCTGGACGAGTACGTCTTCGCCGCGCTACGAGCCGGCGCCAGTGGATTCTTGCTCAAGGACGTGCCGCCCGAGGACCTGCTCGGCGGTATCCGCGCGGTCGCGGCCGGCGACGCCGTGGTGGCGCCACGGGTCACGCGCAGGCTGCTGGACGCGTTCGCCGCGCGCCTTCCGGGCGCCGCGCCGGACCCGGATCCACGGATCGGTCAGCTGACCGACCGGGAGCGTGAGGTCCTGGTGGAGGTGGCGAAGGGCCGTTCGAACGCCGAGATCGCCGGCGAACTGATGGTCTCGGCAGCGACGGTGAAGGCCCATGTCGGCCGCATCCTGACCAAGCTGGAGCTCCGTGACCGGGTGCAGATCGTCGTTCTCGCCTACGAGACCGGCGTCGTCCGTCCGGGGGAGTCCTGACCGCTCGACGGGAACCTGGTGGCTAGTTGCTCCGTCAGACGGCCGGAGTTCTTCGTATGCTGCCGTAGCCCCCGAGAAGGAGTTGGTGTCGTGGTGTCGAGGTCCGTGATGGTGGCGGTGGCTACGACCGCGGTCGCGCTGGCGGCGACAGCGTGCGGTGCTGCGGAGACTGCCCGGCCGGGGGGTGTGCGGCCGACGGTCAGCTCCGCTCCGACTGAGTCGTTGATGCCGACGCAGCCTCCGATCCTGCCCTCGGTCACGCCGACCAGCGCGCCGATTCCGACAGCTGTGCCCACGCCGACGGCCGCTCGGACCGCCTGGTCGCCGCGGGTCTCCGGGCCGGTGTCCAGAGATCCGCTGCTGGGAGCGAATCCGGTCCATCTCCAGCCGGGCTACGGCATCCGGGCGGTGAACTGCCGGCTGCCCGGGTGGAGGCTCCAGGCGGCTGCTGCCAAGGCGTACTACAGCGCCGCGATCGCCTGTCATGACCGGGCGTGGCGAGCAACGCTGGCGCACTTCGGTCTCACCCTGGCCGGCCCGCGGCTGTGGGCAGGTGCCCAAGGCAATCAGTACGCCGGGGGTTGCGGGCGCAACAGCACCGGACGCGAGGCGTTCTACTGCTCGGCCGACCAGACGATCGTGATGCCCTTCGACTCGATGCGGTCCATCGCCCGGTACGGCGAGGGCTATGCCCTGGCGGTGCTGTCCCACGAGTACGGGCACCACCTGCAGCAGCAGATCGGCGTGATGGCGGCGTACCACGCGCGCGCCCAGGCCGTTGGCTTTTCGAGCCAGGCAGGACAGCTGCTCTCCCGCCAGCTGGAGCTCCAGGCGTGGTGTTTCTCCGGCATGTTCTACGGCATGAACGCCGGCCGGGGTTCGATCACCAGGTCGCTTTCCCAGCAGGCGCTCGAGAACAACAGCCATGCCGGCGACCGCCCCGGCGAACTGCGGCAGCACGGCACCAACCGCAACATCGCGAGCTGGTTCACGTGGGGCCGGCACCCGTCGGTCAAGTCCTCGGCTCGCGTCGCCCCGTCGGTCTACGAGTGCAACCCGTGGGCGGCCCGCGACGCGAGTTCGCTCCAGTAAGTTCCCGAGGCTTCAGGGTCAGTGACTTGATCTCAACTCGTGTTGAAGTCCTACGTTCGTTGCATGACCTCCGACGAGCAGTTGATCCGAGACCTGGTCGCTCGCAGCCAGGACGCGCAGTTCGATGCCGATGCACTGCCTGCACTACACACCGACGACCTGGTGCTCATCAACCTCGCCGGCCGCCGGGTGTTCGGCCGTGAAGCCTTCCGATCAGCCATGGCGGAAGGACTCGCAACGCCGCTCAAGGACGTCCGGACCGTGCTGGACATCGAGGACATTCGGTTCGCCACCCCGGATGTCGCCATCGTGAGCCTCGCCAAGACCATTCACGACGAACGCCCCGCCACCGGCCCGACGGACCTGCCGACCACCGCGGTCATGACGTACGTACTGACCCGCGCCGCCGGCGACTGGCGCATCGCCCTCGCCCAAACCACTCCGATCCTGACGGCTTGACCGTCGGGTCGTCGCTCAACGCCCTGGAGCGTCTGCAGCCGATCACCCGATGGCGAACTGGTGCAGCAGGGCTCCGGTTGTGCCGGGGTCCTCGTACATGGGGGTGTGACCGACTCCGTCGAGGATCTCGATCCGGGCGCGGGGGACTCGGCGGTAGTCCTCGGCGGACGACGGCTGCCATCGGCGGTCCGCCGAGCCGAAGATCACCAGGGTCGGCAGGTCGAGGCGGGCGGCGCGGTCGGGAATGGGTCGTTCCGTCAGGTACGCGGTGGAAGCCTCGTCGGTGGCGGTGAGGCTGCGGTAGGTCACCCGCCGTACGTCGGCGACGAGCTGGTCGGGGATCTGCACCTCACGGGTGAAAGCCGTGCTCAGCGCAGTGCGGATCGCGCTCTCGGTTCGTAGCCGCCAGAGCAGTTGCGCAGCCACCGGTGTCGTCATCAGCTTGGCGACGAAGCTTTCGCCGAGGAACGCGTCGACTCGCGGGCCGGTGTCGATGAGCGCGAGCCCCGTCACGAGCTCGTGGCGCTGCTCGGCCAGCGACGTGGCGACGGCGCCGCCGGTGGAATGCCCGACGACGGTCGCACGGCGTACGCCGAGCTGATCGAGCACCGCACCCACCCGGGCGGCGTGCTCCGCGATGCTGTAGCCGTTGGCCGGTTTGGCTGATTCACCGTGCCCAAGCAGGTCGATGCGTATCACGTGCAGGTCCCGCAACGCCGGCAGCACCGGGTCCCACCACCGCGTCGAGCCGGCCAAACCGTGCAGGAGTACGACGGCCGGAGCGTTGGCCGGCCCGTCCTGTACGACGTGTAGGTCCCCGCCGGGGACGCGCACAATCTGCTGACCGGTCGCCCCGGCGGTCTTGGTCGACACCACCACCGTGTTCCACGCCAGCAGCGCAACCAGTCCGGAGGCGGTCAACAGCGCGATCCGCCGCCGCCGACTCCCCGACCGCCGGTCGTGCGTCCCGTACGGCGGTGCGCCCGCGCGCTGAGAGTGTCGGCCCGGCGTACTGGTCGTCTCGTCCATCGTTCTCCGCTCTGAGTCGTTCCGGGTACCGACACCCTCGACCGCCCGGGGCAAGCCCGTCTTGGAGAAATGTCGGCGCCTTGTTCCCGTCGGCGAACCGCTCGTACTGTTGACGGGTGCAACCAGTACGCCGGCCAGCCGCCGCCGCTGACTGGGAGATCGCGCGCCCGGCACAGGCGACGGCGCTGCCCGGGGTCGACATGGCGGGATTCCGCATCCGCGGTCCGGTCGAAGTACGCGCCATTCCGCACCCGGCTGTCACGGTGGGGCTCGAGTTCGGCGACCGCCCTTTCGACATCCAGGGCGCCGCCGGACGCCTGCGTACGGAGAGTTTGGCGGCGGGGCTCGCCTTCAGCGCGTTCGGGGTGCGCGTCGAGAGCGTCGCGTGTGTACAGATCCGCCTCTCTCCGCCGACCGCACACACCTTGCTCGGGTTGCCGCTCGAACAGCTGGGTAGCAGCGTCATCGCGCTCGACGACCTGTGGGGCCGCGACGCACCGCGCTTGCGTGAACGGCTGCACGAGGCCGGAACGTGGCAGGAGCGCTTCGCCCTGATGACCACGGAATTATCTGGACGCCTGCCCGCGGGACCGGTGGTTGAGCCCGAGGTGGCCTTTGCCTGGCGCCAGATCGTCGCCAGCCGCGGCCGGATCAGTGTGCGCGACCTCGCGGCCCGCACCGGATGGAGCCGGCAACGACTCTGGTCGCGCTTCGGCTCGCAGCTCGGCCTGACTCCCAAACGCGCCGCCATGCTCGTCCGCTTCGACCACGCGATGCACCGCCTCGTCCGCGGCCATGCCCCCGCGCGCGTCGCGGCGGACGCCGGCTACGTGGACCAGTCACACCTCCACCACGACGTCCGGGCGTTCACCGGGATCACTCCGATGGCCGCCGCGGACGAGCCGTGGCTCGCGGTCGATGACAGAGCCTGGCCAGCCGTAGCTCAACCGGCACTGTAGGTCGGGTCCGGGGAATGGCGCGGGCGCAGTTGGCGGATACTCACGTCGTCGGCAGCTTGGTGCCGCGGGTGACGGTCAGCAGTACGGCGTACGCGAGGCAGGCGGTGGCCAGGACCGGGAGGATGACCAGGGCGGGGTTGATCCAGGCGGGGACCAGGTCGTAGCCGGCGTGGCACTTGTCGTGGAGGGGGAACCACTGGGTGTACTCGTCGAGGTGAGCGCGGCGGTAGGTGGCGTCGTAGCGTTCGCCGTCGGCGTGGCGGGCTTTCTCGGGGTCGAGGTTGGCGCCGGCCAAGGAGCCGATGACGTAGGCCAGTCCCGTGGCGAGCAGCAGGAGCGCGGCTGTACCGGCGAACCAGCCGGGGCTTCGGCGCCAGCGGCTGGTTACCAGTGAGCGGGTCCAGAAATACAAGCCGGCCAGGACCGCCAGCGGTCCGAGGGTCATGAGGACGGCTACCACGCGCCCAGTCTGCACGGCGTCTGGTGATGCGGTATCTCCACCACTTACCAACCTCTGGCCGGTCGGTCGTCGCAGGCGTGAGCGTGGTGCCGTCGGCGCCCCTGGCCGTGGTTGGCGAGTGGTGGAGGTGCGCCGCGTCGAGAGCCGTGGCGCGTAGGGTCGCGGGTATGACCACTGTTGCTGGGGAGCTGGCTCCTGGGGGAGTGCTGCGGGCCGCGATCAATCTGGGCAATCCGGTGCTGGCGCAAGGAACACCGGAAGCGCCTCGTGGGGTGACGGTGGACATCGCGACGGAGGTTGCCCGGCGGCTGGGGGCCGAAGTCGAGTTCTTGTGCTTCGGTGCCGCCCGGGAGTCGTTCGCGGCGTTGGTGGAGGGGCGGGCGGAGTTGGCGTTTCTGGCGGTCGAGCCGGCCCGGGCGAACGAGGTGGTGTTCACGGCGCCGTACGTGGTGATCGAAGGCGTGTACGTCGTACCGGAGGACTCCGCGATCGTGGCGCCGGAGGACGTGGATCGCAACGGGGTTCGGGTGGGAGTGAAGGACGGTTCGGCGTACGACCTGTTCCTGACCCGGACGTTGCAGCGGGCATCGATCGTGCGGGGAGCTGAAGGCGTGGACGTGTTCCTGGGCCAGGGGTTGGAGGCGGGAGCGGGGATTCGGCGGCCGGTGGAGGAGTTCGTGGCGAGGATGCCGGGGGTGCGGGTCGTGCAGCAGCGGTTCATGGAGATCCGGCAGGCGGTGGCGACCAGGAAGGGGCGGCAGGCGGAGACGGTCGCGTTTCTGGCGACCGTGGTTGAGGAGCTGAAGGCCAGCGGGTTCGTCGCCGAGGCGTTGCGGCGGTCGGGGCGGCTGGATGCGAGCGTGGCGCCGCCTGTCTGAGCATCGACGTCGCCGCGTGCATGGAGCAGCAGCGCGTGGGAACGGGTTGAGGTATGAGCGCGACGACCGTGCGAGTGATGACCTGGAACCTCTGGTGGCGGTTCGGCCCGCAGTGGGTCGACCGTCAAGAGGCGATCCTGGCGACATTGCGTGCCGTAGGCCCCGACGTCGTCGCGGTGCAGGAAGCCTGGCCGGAGCAGGTCGAGACCCTGGCCGAGCAGCTCGGCATGCACTGCCGGTACGCCGGTCCGTCCTACCCGCCGGAGACCGACATCGCGCGCGGCGACGACCCGGTCAGCCTCGGCATGGGGCTGCTCAGTCGCTGGCCGATCGCGGACTGGAAGGTCCGTACGATGCCGGCGCGGCACCGGCAGCTCGAGCCGGTCGCGGTCGTCGCGTCGCTGGATCACCCGCAGGTCACGCTGCACGTCGTCACGTCGTGCCTGGAGTACGAGCCGGCGTTCACCGACGACCGGATCGCGCAGACGCGGTTGCTGGCCGAGCTCGCCACCGATCCGGCGTACGACGGAGACGCGCCGGTGATCGTGGCCGGCGACCTGAACGCCGGTCCGACCAGTCGCGTGCTCGGCCCCCTCTACGACGTACTGCGCGACGCCTGGACCGGTGATCCGGACGCGATCACGTCTCCCGACGAAGCCGGGCCGGACCTGCGGGACCAGCGCATCGACCACATCTTCTACCGCCCGGGCACGTTCTCCCAGGAGGTCGAGGTGACCCAGGCACAGCTCGCGGGGGACCCCGTGGACGGGATCACGCCGTCGGACCACCAGGCGGTGGTGTGCGACCTGCGCTGGTGATTCAGCCGCGGGCCGTGACCAGGACGACGTGCTTGCGGACGAAGAAGTAGCCGTCGGCATCGATCCGAGTCTGTACGACGTCCCGCACTGCCGCCTGCTCGTCGGCGGTGAGGGACGAGGTGGTCAGGCTGTTGAGGTAGTCCAGCACCGGCTCGACCGTCGGGATCTGCAGGTCGGACGGATAGCGCTCGACCGCGACGTCGCTGAAGTGCTCCGCCACCAGCGGGCCCACCGTCTCCGCGACGACGTCGTTCATCACCAGACCGCGGATCAGCCCGGGACGGCCGATCACCCGGCCGAGAGCACGCAGGTCGTCCATGTGGTCCTGCCCGTTGACTGCGGCAACCAGTCGTCCGCCCGGCCGCAGCACGCGCGCGAACTCGGCCAAGGCTGCCGACGGGTCGTCGAGGTGGTAGAGCATCTGGTTGGCGATCACGAGGTCGAAGCTCGCGTCGTCGAACGGCAGATCCGTCGCGTCGGCCTGCCTGACGACGGCGCGCGGCACCCGACGCAGCTCCGCGCACATCGCTTCCGAGAAGTCGGTCAGCGTCAGCCGCGCCCCGTCGTACGGGACCTCGCTCCACAGCTTGCCCGTGCCCGCGCCGACTTCCAGGACGTCGCCGCGCACGTCGAGCCGCTCGGCCAGCCAGGCGAACCAGTTCTGCGGATTGGTCCCGTACTCGTGCACGGCCATCCGCGCTCTCAGCCGCGCGTCCGATCCCGCGTACTGCGCTGTGGCGTGCTCCGAGGGTCTGGTCATCCGTTCACAGTACGTCGCGGTACCGGATGCGTCAGCCGACAGCACTGGCAAGCAGCAGCGTGTAGTCACCTCGGTCTGCCGCGCGAAGCGCCGTCAAGTACTCCTGGCGAGCCTCGGCCGCTGGGCGGCCGCCGCCGTGCACCCCAGGTCAGGTCGTCGCAGCCAAGAACGGCCGCCAGGGACCCGGCGGCCAGTCGGCCGTGACGTCCGTTGCCGTTCACGAACGGATGAATGAAGACCAGCCGATGGTGGAAGCGAACACAAGTCTCGGTCCGGTCGTCCATGCCGTGCTCGATGCAGTACGCGACGTCGCCCAGCAGCGCCTGCAGTTGCTTCTGAATGTGGGCCGGCCGGACCCCGATGGTGGTGTCCCGCTGCCGCAGCTGCCCGGCCCAGGACCACACGTCAGCGAACATCCGCCGCTGCAGTTCCCGGAGGAAGCTCTGGCTGAGTAGGGCGTCGGGCGAGGTCACCGCGTCGTCGAGCCACAGCACGGCGTCGACGATGTGGAGGCCTCCGCGTCGTTCAGTTCGCCGCGAGTGCGGATGAACGAGTACTCCGGTGTCAGGTACTGCGCATCGTCGGCGTCGACCGGAGTCTGACCGTCCTCGTCGCCTCCCAGGTCGGCGTGGCTCACGCGGTCGAGCGAGTCAATCGGTGCTGAACGACCTTGCGCAGCACCTTCTGGAAGCCTTCTTCGGTGAGCGGTTGCGCTTCCAGTTCCATCGACCAGGCGACCTTCTGCGCCTTGGCGATGTCGGCCCGGGTCGGGTGCTCCTCGGGTCGTACGACGGCAACACCAAGGAAGTCCAGCACCTGCAGGACCTTGTCCGCCTCCAGCCGCGGCGCGCCGTTCTCGAGCCGGCTGAGCCACTCGCGGGAGACGCCCGTGGCGGCGGCCACTGCAGCCTGCGAGAGCTGGCGCCGTCTGCGCTCGACGCGGACAGCGGTTCCAAGCTCTTGCATGCGGTTGCTGGGCACGCGGCTCCCTTGCGACAGTACTGTCTCAAGATATATCAGTGTGACGGTACCGTCACAACGGGGGGCCGGTGTGGTGGCTGTTTTGGCGACCTGAGGCAGGCCCACCAGAGCTGGACGAAGGCTGCGGCCTACAGCCGGGGGGCGCGGCGCTCCTCGACGACCGTCGTGTGGGACGAACGCGAGCGCTGGCTGTTGAGCACCACGGCCAGGATCAGGCCGATGGCGCCGGCGCCCATCAGGATGTAGCCGACCATGGTGAGGTCGACGCCGCTGATCCGGTCCGACACCGCGAAGGACAGGATGCCGCCGACCGCGAGCAGGAAGATTCCCGCACCGATACCCATGACACGCCTCCTAGCGTGAAGCCTCACGGCGGCACAAACGCACCGCCAGGGATCCGGTGCCCGGCGCAGGTCCGGAGCAAACGGCAGCCACCACGCACAGTGCGGATCGGCGGCTGCCCGCTCACTGCCTGGAGTCGTGAACCCCGCCGGCTCCGGTACGCCACTGTGGACGCCATCCGGCTCAGCGACAGTGCCGCCGCGCTGGCCGGTCAGCGCGAAACCACTCAGGATCGACACCTTGAGGCAGCCTTCGACAGGTACCATCGCAGGTAGCCTGGCCCGGCCGTTCCCCCGTGATGGTCGGGTCAGGTCTGCGCGATGTCGAGATCGTCGGGCCGGCTTCGTCCCCGGGTGAGAAGTGTTTCCGGGATCGACGAAGGAGCAGGGCCATGTTGCTGGAGAACAAGACCGCGATCGTCTACGGCGGAGGCGGCGCGATGGGCGGGGCCTTCGCCCGCGCGTTCGCCGCCGAGGGCGCCAGGGTGTACCTGGCCGGGCGCACCGCGGCCAAGCTGGAACGTGTCGCGGCCGACATCACCGCCGCCGGCGGCTGGGCGTCCACGGCCGTCGTCGACGCGTACGACGCCGAGTCGGTCGCCGGCCACGTCGCGTCCGTCGAGGGGCCGATCGACATCTGCTGCAACGCTGTCAGCGTCCGGGAGACCCAGGACGTCGCGCTGACCGCGATGTCGGTCGAGGACTTCGTCCGGCCGGTCGAGGACGCGGCCCGGACCAACTTCGTCACCGCGACGGCGGCCGCGCGGCGGATGACCGCGCAGGGCAGCGGCGTGATCCTGATGCTGTCGTCGTCGGCCGCCCGGGAGTCGGGCTTCGAGATGGGCGGCTTCAGCCTCGCCTGCGCGGCCATCGAGTGCCTGACCCGGTCGCTGGCCGGCGAGATCGGCAAGTACGGCGTGCGCGTGGTCGCGCTGCGACCCAACTTCACGCCCCAGACCCACCCGGAGTGGGTGAACCCCGACGACGGCAGCCTGCAGCACTTGATCGACGGGACAGCGCTCGGCAGGCTGCCCGAACTGAACGAGGTGGCCCGGACCGCGGCCTTCGCGGTGTCCGACCACGCCGGCGCGATGACCGGCGCCGTCCTCAACCTGACCTGCGGGGCGATCGTCGACTAGAACTCCTTGCGGTACCTCGGCTGCCGCGCCGCCGGGCGGTAGCCGAGGGACTCGTAGAGCGCGACGCTGCCGGTGGGGTTCTCCTCGAGGGTCCAGATGCCGGTGGTGCGAACGCCGTGATCGAGCAGTTGGGCGTGGTTCGCGCGGAGCAGGGCGGAGGCGAGGCCGCGGCGGCGCCAGTCCGGACGGACGCCGACCCACGGGGTGTCGGCGACGCCATCCTCCTCGATCGCGCTGATCACCCAGCCGACCAGGCGGTCGCCGGCGTACGCCAGGGTCCACAGCTCGTGGTCGCCGAAGTCCTCGGCCGCTTCACGCTCGAACTCCTCGAAGCTGTCCTGCACGTAGCCCAGCGAGCGGTCGCTGAACACCTCGGCGTTCGCCTCGAAGACCGCGCGGTGGTCCTGCTCCGAGGCGGCCCGCAGCTCCACCCCGGCCGGCAGGTCGACCATCGGCGCGGCGTCGAGCTCCATCGTGAGCTGCACCCGGGTGAAGGCGACGTGGTAGCCGGCGGCACGCAGCAACGCCTCGACCGTGGGGTCGTCGTCGCGGGTGTTGCCGCCGAACATCGGCGTCACGTCCGCAGGGTGGCAGGCGAAGTGCTCCCGGGCTCGATCTTCCAGCTGAGCAAGGATTCGGCGGCCGTAGCCACGTCCGCGCAGTACGGGCTCGACCCAGCCGAGCAGAAGGTAGAGCCGGGTCCCGTCCGACTCGTCCCACCAGCGCAGCGCTCCGCAACCGACCAGAACCTCGTTGTCGACGGCAACGAGCTCGGGAGTGAAGCCGGCCCGGACGGCGTCCACGCCGTCGGTCACCTCGATCGCGCGCAGCCGCAGGTCCATGCCGCCGATTATCACCGTGCGCCGAGCCCGTCGCACCCCGATAATGGCCGGATGCCCACCGCCGCGGACGACGTCGCCGCCGAGCTCGGACTGTCCGGCGCGAGGCCGACGGCGATGCAGGGCACCGATCCGGCGCATCCCGGCAACGGCAACTGGCTCCTGCGGACCGGCGACGGGCAGCCCGTCGTACTTCGTCGCTACCACGTACTCCGCACCGAGCAGGACCTTGCCTTCGAGGCGCGAGTCCTCGCCCACCTCACAGCTCACGGCTGGAACGTGCCGACCACCGTCGCCGGCCCGATCCGGTACGACGGACGCTGGTGGGCGGCAACCCGCTTCGTGCCGGGCTGCCCGCA
Source organism: Kribbella flavida DSM 17836 (assembly GCF_000024345.1). Classification (NCBI taxonomy): domain Bacteria; kingdom Bacillati; phylum Actinomycetota; class Actinomycetes; order Propionibacteriales; family Kribbellaceae; genus Kribbella; species Kribbella flavida. The sequence goes on from NC_013729.1 coordinate 2,454,791, forward strand.
TCGCGACGAGACTCCGCCGCAACAGGTCGAGCGCGGCGGGTTGCTCGCCCGGCTGCACGCCGATCTGCGCGGGCTGGACCCGGGGCAGCGGCCAGGCTTCTTCCAGGGCTGCGACCTGCCGGCGATGGGTGACTTCCAGGACTGGGATCTCGGCGTCCGTGCCTTGAGGGAAGTACGCCCCGACCTGGCCGACTGGGCCGACGCGGCGATGGCGAACGGCCAGCGACTGGTCGCGCAGTACGGCTTGCTCGAGCTGCCGCAGACGGTTGTGCACGGTGACTTCGCGGAGTGGAACCTGCACTTCGGCGAGGACGGCGCCTTGGACGGGGTGATCGACTTCGACCTCACGCATCGCGACAGCCGGAGCTGGGAGCTGGTGATCGCCCGCGTGCACCGGTCTCCTGGATTGCTGATGGGCTATCAGGAGGCGGCGGCCGATCTGGGCATGCCGTTGACCGCCGACGAGCTGGTCGCGATCGAGCCGCTGCAGCAGGTCTTCCGGGTGAACATGGTGATGGCCGAGCTGTGGAACGGCCGGCACGCCGGTACCTTCAACCTCAGCACCGTCGAGCGCCAGCTCTCGCGCACCGGCGTCCCCCGCGCCTAGGGCGTGTTGATCGATTCCCTGCGTGCTGCGCGGCACCCGGCACGGCACCTCGCCGCACTGGAGCAAAGGCCACGATGGAAAAACATCGAGGCCTTCACTCCAGCACGCCGAGCCACCGCACCGGGCACCTGCTCGCGACTGCAGGGAATCGATCAACACGCCCTAGGGCCTGTCGGGGATACTTTCGACCATGCCGATGCTGACCCAGCCCGCCCTGGCCGCCGGGACGCTGCGGGAGCTGGAACAACCCCGGTTGACCGGGATGCGACCTTGGCACGAAGGCGACGCTCCAGCCGTCCGGCGGGCCTTCGCGGGTCCGGAGATCCAGCGCTGGCACGTCCTGCGGATCGATGACGACGACGAGGCGCTCGGCTGGATCGCCCAGTGGCCGCGTCGCTGGGCCGACGAGGAGGCCGCCAGCTGGGCGGTCGTCGACGAGCAGGACCGCGCCCTGGGCCAGATCGGGCTGCGGGGGATCGACCTCGCCGAAGCCAAGGCCCACCTCTCGTACTGGCTGCTACCGGAAGCGCGGGGTCGCGGTCTCGCCGTGCGGGCTGTCGGCGTGCTGACCGAGTGGTGCTTCACCACGCTGAAGCTGCACCGCCTCACCATCGACCACTCGACCCAGAACGAGCAGTCCTGCCGCGTCGCCACCGCAGCGGGTTTCCCCGTGGAAGGCGTCCTGCGCGGATCGATGCTGCACGCGGACGGCTGGCACGACGCGCACATTCACGGCCGTCTGGCCGTCGACTGACCCGGGACCAACGTGCACGGGACCAGGCGCGGCGCCGAGGGCTCGATCCCTTCCAGCTGGTCGATCAACGCGTGCACGCCGAGGCTGCCCAGCTCAGCGCCGGGGGAGTGCGACGTGGTCAACGGTGGATCCGCCAGCGCGCCCATGTCCGGCGAGGTGAACGACAGCACCGACAGATCGTCCGGTACGCCGAGACCCGCGCGGGCGAGGCCGGTCAGTACGCCGAAGGCGGCGTACTCGTTCATCAGCATCACCGCCGTCACGCGCTCGACGAGCCGCGGCATCAGGCCCTGACCGGCCGGCGCGGTCGGCGCACACTCCAGCAGCAGCGGCTCGAGTCCGCGCTCGGCGCACAACCGTCGATAGGCCGCCTCCGACCTGACCTTCGGGCCGTACCCGGGCCGTTCGGCGGTGACGAAGGCGATCTCGCGGTGGCCCAGGTCCTGCAGATGGTCCAGCGCGTCGGCCACCGAGCGGTCGAAGTCGATGTCGACGTGGACCAGCCCGGCCGGATCACGGGTCCGCCCGATCAGCGCGTACGGCGTACCGGAGGCGGCGAGCGCGTCGACCCGGGGATCGTCGAGCTTCACCTCCATCAGCACCACACCGTCGACCAGGCCCTGGCCGAGCAGGTCGTGGATCTCCTGGCCGTCGGTGTCGATCGGCCAGAGCACGAGGTGGTACCCGCGAGCCCGGGCGGCCCGGGCCGCGGAGGTGATGAAGTCGGTGGTTGAGCTGCCGAACCGGTGCTCCGCGGTCGGGTGCGCCAGAGCCAGGATGCGGGTCTTCCGGCTGGCCAGCGCCCGGGCCAGCTCGTTGCGGTGGTAGCCGAGCTCGGCGACCGCCGCCTCGACCCGCTGCCGGGTCGCCGGAGTGACCGGCTTGCTGCCGTTCAGCACGAACGAGACGGTGGCGATCGACACCCCGGCCCGTTCGGCGACATCGCGAACCGTCGGCACGCAGTACTCCCGGACAGGTCTTGACATGGTGGCCGCGGTCGCGGCTAGGCTCAGGTTAACCGTTTTACCGTCCGTATCACCACTGCCGCCCGCCGCCTCCAGGAGTGGAGTCCGCCATGCCCGGAACCGACCCCGTCCGCGTCCTCGTCTGGGGCGAGAACCGGCACGAGCAGCGGGACGCTAGCGTCGCCGCCATCTACCCCGACGGCATGCACACCACGATCAAGCAGGGCATCGAGCAGAACCTGGGCGCCGCCGCGACGGTCGCGACAACCACGCTGGACGAGCCGGAGCACGGCCTGACCGCCGAGGTGCTGGCCGCTACCGACGTACTGGTCTGGTGGGGACACCTGGCGCACGGGGACGTCGCCGACGAGGTGGTCGAGCGGGTCCAGCAGCAGGTGCTCGCCGGGATGGGGCTGGTGGTGCTGCACTCCGGGCACTACTCGAAGATCTTCCAGCGGCTGATGGGCACGAGTTGCTCGCTGCGCTGGCGCAACGAGCGGGACCGGGAGCTGGTCTGGACCGTCGACCCGACGCACCCGATCGCCCAGGGCGTGCCGCAGCCGATCGAGATCGAGGCGCAGGAGATGTACGGCGAGTTCTTCGACATCCCGGTGCCCGACGAACTGGTCTTCGTCAGCAACTTCAGCGGCGGCGAGGTGTTCCGCAGCGGCTGCACCTTCCGCCGGGGGCACGGCCGGATCTTCTACTTCTCGCCGGGCGACCAGGAGTACCCGGTCTACCACCACCAGGCCGTCCGCAGGGTGATCGCGAACGGCGTCGCCTGGGCCCACCAGGACCGGCCCGCCCGCAAGGCTCCCGAGCTGCGCCGGCACGCGGTCGGAGATTTCAGTGGCTGAGCCGCTGCGCATCCTCCAGGTCGGTGCCGGTGCGATGGGCCGTACCTGGCTGCACACGATCGCCGCCTCACCGGACGCCGAGCTGGTCGGCCTGGTCGATCTCGACCTCGGCCTGGCGCAGCAGGCGAGCGAGAGTGAGCTGGCCGCGCTGGTGCCGATCGCTCGCTCACTGTCCGAGCTGGTGGACGCCACCGGCGCCCAAGCCGTCGTCAACGTCACCGTTCCGGCCGCGCACAACGCGGTCAACGAGGAGGCGCTGCGGGCAGGGCTGCCGGTGCTGTGCGAGAAGCCGATCGCGCCGACGGTCGCCGACGCGCAGTACATCGCGGGCGTTGCCGAGCAGACCGGCCAGTTGCTGATGATCAGCCAGTCGCGGCGGTACCTGAATCAGTTCGCCGCGCTCCGCACCGCGGCCGGCGAGCTCGGCCGGATCGCGAGCGTGTCCTGCGAGTTCGCCCGCGCACCGCACTTCGGCGGCTTCCGGGAGGAGATGCCGTACCCGCTGCTCGTCGACATGGCCATCCACCAGTTCGACGCGGCCCGCGCGCTGCTCGGATCGGACCCGGTCGGCGTGTACTGCGAGTCGTACAACCCCGGCTGGAGCTGGTACGCCGGTGACGCGGCCGCCACCGCGATCTTCGAGTTTCCCGGCGGCGCTCGGTTCGTCTTCCACGGCAGCTGGTGCGCCCCCGGCCAGGAGACGTCGTGGAACAGCCGCTGGCGGGTGAGCGGCGAGCACGGCACCGCGTTGTGGGACGGCGACAACGCCCCGGTGACCGGTGATCCCGTCGCCGCGGTCCCGGTCGGTGACCAGCCCGAGCAGACGGCCGGCTCGCTGGCCGAGTTCGTCGGGTGTGTGCGCAGTGGTGCCCCGGCGCAGTCCGACGCGCGCAGCAACGTCGCGTCGCTGGCGATGGTCGAGGCGGCGGTCCGCTCGGCCACCGAGCGCCGCCGGATCGAGCTGGCCGAGGTGCTGGCCGCGTCGTCCTGACGCCCCCGGGCAAGTCCGGAGGTCCGGGAATAGTGGCGCCACTCCTTCGGTTGACATGTCAACCAAGGGAACAGTGTGCGACGAGAGGTGGCGACCGGACATGCAGATCGGGATCTTCGGGGTGGGCGACGTGGCGCGCGACCCCGTGAGCGGGCGACAGGCCACCGAGGCAGGCCGGATCAAGGCCGTGGTCGAGTACGCGCAGCGGGCCGAGGAGGTCGGCCTGGACGTCTTCGCGATGGGTGAGCACCACAACCCGCCGTTCATGCCGTCCTCGCCGACCACCCTGCTCGGCTACGTGGCGGCGCGGACGTCGAAGCTGATGCTGTCCACGTCGACGACGCTGATCACCACCAACGACCCGGTGAAGATCGCCGAGGACTACGCGATGCTGCAGCACCTGGCCGACGGCCGGGTGGACCTGATGATGGGTCGCGGCAACACCGGCCCGGTCTACCCGTGGTTCGGCAAGGACATCCGGGACGGCATCGCGCTCGCGGTCGAGAACTACGCGCTGCTGCGCCGGTTGTGGCGCGAGGACGTGGTCGACTGGGAAGGCAAGTTCCGGACGCCGCTGCAAGGGTTCACCTCGACGCCGCGGCCGCTGGACGGCGTACCGCCGTTCGTGTGGCACGGGTCGATCCGCAGCCCGGAGATCGCCGTGCAGGCGGCCTTCTACGGTGACGGGTTCTTCCACAACAACCTGTTCTGGCCGAAGCGGCACGTGCGGCAGATGGTCGGGCTGTACCGGGAGCAGTTCGAGCACTACGGGCACGGGCCGGCCGACCAGGCGATCGTCGGGCTCGCCGCGCAACTGTTCGTCCGGAAGAACTCGCAGGACGCGATCCGCGAGTTCCGGCCGTACTACGACGCGTCGCCGATCTACGGCGGCGGCCCCTCGCTGGAGGAGACCGTGCGGGACACCGCGTTGCTGGTCGGCAGCCCGGACCAGGTGACCGAGCGGATCCTGCAGTTCCGCGAGTACGCCGCCGGCGACTACCAGCGGCAGCTGTTCAACGTCGACAGCCTGGGGCTTCCGCACCGGACCGTGCTGGAGCAGATCGACCAGCTGGGCGAGATCACCGAAGTCCTGCGCAAGGAGTTCGCGGTCGGGCGGCCGGCGCACGTACCGGAAGCTCCGACGCACGAGTCCCTGAAGGCGGCGAGCCTCGCCGCGGTGGGTGGTCCGCAGAGCGTTGAGGAGGTGCGGTGATGACTCGCAAGCTGGTGGTGATCTCGGCCGGGCTGCGGCAGCCTTCGTCGACCCGGTTGCTGGCCGACCGGGTGGCTGCCGCGACGGTCCGGGAGCTGACGACGCTGGGCATCGACACCGAGGTGGAGGTGATCGAGGTCCGCGACCACGGGCACGAGCTGGTGAACAACCTGCTGGTCGGTTACCCCTCCGAGGACCTGGAGACGGTGCTCGGGCGGGTCGCCGCGGCCGACGGGCTGATCGCGGTCACGCCGACGTTCAGCGCGTCGTACAACGGGCTGTTCAAGATGTTCTTCGACGTGCTCGACGACCAGGCGCTGGTGGACAAGCCGGTCCTGGTCGCCGCGACCGGAGGCACCGGGCGGCACTCGATGGTGCTGGACCACGAGTTGCGGCCGTTGTTCTCCTACCTCCGGGCGACCGTCGTGCCGACCGGCGTCTTCGCCGGACCTGAGGACTGGGCCGGTGGCGAGGAGGCGGGCGAGTCCCTGGCCCGGCGGATCGACCGGGCAGCGGTGCAGCTGGCCCGCGCGATCGCCCAGCGCGAGCCGGCCCGGGTGGCGGACCCGTTCGCGGTGCCGCTGTCGTTCGAGCAGCTGCTGGCCGAAGGCTGACCCGTTAGGTATGCCTTACCGCCCTCGATGTAGCCTCGACCGACGATTTGTCCGGAGAAAGGCAACTGGCATGAAGAGCCGGATCAAGCTCGCCCTCGGCGGCGCGCTCGCGGTGGCCGTCGTCCTGGCGGGCTGTGGCGGCGGGGACGGCGGCTCGCAGGCCGACTCCGGACCGGGGGACACCGAGGTGGCCACCGGCGGCCGGCTGTTCTCGACCGCCGACGCGGAGACCGCGAAGCTCGGCTCGGACGCCGCCGACGGCGCCTTCCCGCGCACGGTCAAGCACGCGCTCGGCGAGACCACGCTGGAGAAGAAGCCCGAGCGGGTCGTGGTGCTCGACAGCGGCGAGCTGGACGGCGTGCTCGCGCTCGGCACCACCCCGGTCGGGATGGCCACCACCGCGGGCCAGAGCGGCGTACCGAGCTACCTGGCCGGCAAGGCGCAGGGCATCTCGACGGTCGGCGGCGTCACCGAGCTGAATCTCGAGGCGATCGCGAACCTCGAGCCGGACCTGATCCTGGGCAGCAAGCTGCGCGCCAACGACCTGTACGCCAAGCTCAGCGCGATCGCGCCGACGGTGATGAGCATCCGGCCGGGGTTCCCCTGGAAGGAGGACTTCCTGCTGGTCGCCGACGCGCTCGGCGAGGAGGCCAAGGCCACCGAGCTGCTGAACGCGTACCAGCAGCGGGCCACCGAGGTGAAGAACAAGGTCGAGGGGTCGCCCACGATCTCACTGGTCCGGTTCCGGCCGGGCGACATCCGGCTGTACGGCAACCTGTCGTTCATCGGCGTGATCCTCAAGGACATCGGCCTGCCGCGGCCCAAGGTGCAGGACATCCAGGAGCTGGCGCTGGAGATCTCCCAGGAGAACATCGGCCAGGCCGACGGCGACTGGATCTTCTACTCCAGCTACGGCAAGCCCGAGACCACGGCCGAGAACACCGTCGTGAACGGCGCGCTGTGGAAGTCGCTGTCGGCGGTCAAGGCCGGTCATGTCGCCCGGGTCGACGACGAGGTGTGGTTCCTCGGCCTCGGCCCGATCGGCGCGCAGGCCACGCTGGCCGACCTGGAGAAGCTGCTCACCACCAAGAGCTGATCGGGCGCGGCCGCCTCAGCCGGCGACGCGGCCGCGGTCGGTGACGGCGACGTGCGGCGCGTACCGGGCGACGGCGGCTTCCAGCTCCGCGAAGGACAGGGTCTTGGTGAGCAGGCCGCCGGGCCAGTCGCAGGACGGCCCCCAGTTCTTCGACAACCGGGGCAGTTCGGCGTCCGGGTGCTTGAGCACGATCAGGTGCGCGTGCCACGCCTCGTCGCCGTCGGGGCCGACGTCCCGGCGCTCGACGCGGCAGATGCCGTGCACCTGGTCCCAAGGCAGTTGGTGCGGCTGGTCGCCGCCCAGGTAGACGCCCTCGCTGTCGAGCGCGAGCAGCACGTCCTCGCTGTCGTCCTCGTGCCGCGACTCGGCCGTGGTCACCCAGCCGACGCCCAGCAGGACCGGCAGCCCGACCGCGAAGATCAGCGGCATCCCGCCCAGCGACAGCCAGACGGCCTCCAGCGGCCCCCGGACCGGCTCGTCCCGGACCAGGGCGAACACCACGCAGCCGATGGTCAGCAGCACCATCAGGCCGAAGACGACCAGGCCCAGGTAGAGCAGGCCGACGCTGGTCTCCCAGCGGCTCCTGCGCACCACGAACGACTGGGCGGCGTCGGTCTCGGTCTGCGGCATACCGGCATTGTCGGCGCTGTGGGGGCCAGGCGCCAGGGCTGACCGTGTCCGGCGCCGGCAGCCGCCGGAGTCCGGTTCGCCGTCGCCGGCGGTTGATGTTGCCGATGGCAAGGATCGCGGTCCGGCCGGGTCCGTGCGCCGCGCGATCGAGGGGGTGACCACCGGCTGGTCATTTCGGTCCGCGGGTCCTCCGATCGGCGTCGCCGCAGCGCTGCTTCGTCGTCCCATCGAATGAATTACCCGCCCCTTACGTGTCACGGACTTTGGTCCGGAGCGGCTGTCCGCAACAATCACTGTCATGTCCGACCGCCAGACCGTTCTCGCCGAACGCCCGCCGCGTGGTCCCGCCCGCCGGAGCCGCACTGGGGGCAAGTGGCGCCGTGGCCGGCTGATCGCCGTGCTCGCGGTGCTGTCCGCCCTGCCGCTGCTGTTCCACCGCCACGTCCCGAACTCGATCGGCAACCTCGGCAGCCTGCTGGACACCTTCCTGCCCTGGGTCGGGCTCGCCGTCCCGGTGCTGGCGGTGGCGGCGCTGGTACGCCGGTCCGCGACGGCCGGGGTCGCGCTGCTGGTCCCGGCGGTGGTCTGGGGGCTGATGTTCGGCAACCTGCTGATCCCGGGCAAGGGCGGCGGCCCGTACGACCTGCGGGTGCTGTCGCACAACGTCGACGCGGCCAACCCGGACCCGGCCCGGACGGCGCAGCAGCTGCTCGCGGCGGACGCCGACGTGATGGCGCTGGAGGAGATCACCTCGGCCGACCTGAAGGTCTACAAGAAGCAGTTCGCCGCGACGTACCCGCACGTGGTGACCAGGGGCACCGTCGCGCTGTGGTCGAAGTTCCCGGTCGAGGAGAGCGCGTCGGTCGACGTCGGCTTCGCCTGGACCCGCGCGCTGCGCGCGGAGGTCAGTACGCCGGAGGGCAAGGTCGCCTTCTACGTCGCCCACCTGGCCTCGGTCCGGATCGGCACCAGCGGCTTCACCTCCAACCAGCGCAACGAGACGATCAAGCAGCTCGGGCAGCAGATCGCCGGCGAGAAGCTGGCCGGCGTGGTGGTGATGGGCGACTTCAACGGCACCGCGAACGACCGCAGCCTGGCGCCGGTCACGGCGGGCCTGCGGTCGGCGCAGGGCGCGGCCGGGCAGGGCTTCGGCTTCACCTGGCCGGCGAAGTTCCCGATGGCGCGGATCGACCACATCATGGTCCGTGGCGTCACCCCGACCAAGGCCTGGGTGATGGACCCCACCGGCAGCGACCACCGCCCGGTCGTCGCCGAGCTCACCGTCTGACCTTCGCGGACCGGCCTCAGGCCTCGGCGATGCCGTGGCGGTAGGCGTAGCGCACGGCCTCGGCGCGGTGCCGGGCGCCGATCTTGGCGAAGGTGTTGTTGATGTGCGTCTTCACGGTCGCCTCGCCGATGAACAGCAGGCCGGCGATCTCGCCGTTGCTCAGTCCCTGCGCGATCAGCCGCAGCACCTCGGTCTCCCGCGCGGTCAGCCCGTCCTTGCTCCCGGCCGGCGCCGGTGACAAACCGGCCACCAGCCGCCGCGCCACCTCCGGATCGAAGGTCGACTGGCCGGCCGCCGTCGCACGCAGGGCCGCGCCGATCTCCACCCGGCCGGCGTCCTTCGTCAGATACCCCCGGGCACCCGCGCGCAGGGCCTGGGCGATCGAGGCGTCGTCGGCGTACGTCGTGAGCACCAGCACCGCCGCCTCGGGGTTGTCCGCGGTCAGCCGCGCGGTCGCCTGCACGCCGTCCAGCACCGGCATCTTCAGGTCCATCAGCACCACGTCGACGTTGTGCTCGGCAACCAGTTGAACCGCCTCGGCGCCGTCGGCGGCAGCCCCGACGACCTCGACGCCGTCGATCAGTCCGAGCAACGCGACCAGGCCCTCCCGGACCACCTGCTGATCGTCCGCCACCACCACCCGGACCCGCTCACTCATAGCCCACCTCCGCCAGCACGACCCAGTCCCCGCCCTTCGCCCCCGCCGTCAGCGTCCCACCCACCAGAGCCAGCCGCTCCCGCATCCCCGCCAAGCCGTACCCGACCGGCTCGCTCGGCTTCCGGCCGGCCGCCAGCGCATTCCGTACACCGAGCCGGACGACCGCGTGCCGGTACTCCAGGCCCACCTCGACCGGCTGCCCCGGAGCATGGCGCGCGGCGTTCGTCAGCGCCTCCCTGGCGGTGCCCAGCAGCGCGACCACCACCCCTGGGTCCAGCGGCCGGGCCACGCCGATGACGCCGAACCGCGCCTCGGCGCCATGGTCCTTCCGGTGCTGCTCGGTCAGCGCGGCGAGAGCCTCAGGCAGAGCCGGTACGTCGTCCTGCCGGAGCGTGGCGACGGCGTTCCGGGCCTCGGTCAACCCCTGGACCGCCAGCCGGCGCGACCGCCGGACCCGTTCCAGGGCGCCCGCGGTGTCGCCGCGCTCGGCCAGCAGCGCCTCGGCGACCTCGAGCTGGACACTCAGCGCGCCGAGTGAGTGGGCGAGCACGTCGTGCAACTCGCGGGCGATCCGGGTCCGCTCGTCGAGCGCCGCCGCCCGGGCGTGCTCGCGCTGCGCCAGCCGCGTCTGCTCCAGCAGCTCGGCCGTCTGCTGCGCCCGCACCTCGTCGTACCGGCGGTTGAGACCGAAGAGGACGAGCACGGCCATCCAGAGCAGCTGGCTGAAGAACCAGCTCTCCGACCGGCCGAACCATGCGGCCGACGCCACCAGGCCGGCGACGCATCCGATGCCGACGGCAAGCAGCGGCAGGTTGCGCCGGAGCCGGGGCGTGCGAGGGAAGGTCATCACCGCGATGTCGGTGATCCCGACCAGCATCAGCACCAGCGCGTTCGACCCGGGCATGCCGGTGATCACCGAGGCGCTGAGCGCTGCGTACGCGAGCAGGCCGAGGGAGAGCAGCGCGCGGCTGGTCATCAGGAACGTGCCCAGCACGAACGCGCCGAAACCGACGGCGAGCACGGCCCACGCCCACGGTTCGGCCGGGGTCGAAGACGCCAGCACGCCGATCGCGACGATCGTGATCAGCAACCGGGCGAGCAGGCCCCGGCCGGCGGGCAGGCCGTGGCGTCCGGCCAGACCGCTCAGCTCGGACCAGGCACTCATAGCCGCGAGATTAGACCGGCGGAGGTCGCCGGAGCACCAGCCCCGGGTGGACAGCGAGGTGGAGAAACGCCGGGGCGCGGGTCGCCGGGACTGTGGTTGAAACCAGGAGTAACGTTCCCCACCGGTAACACCACCTTGCGTCATAGATGCGGAGGGCCGATGCTCGCGCAAGAATCGATCCTGAGGCTGGATGCCCAGGCGATCGACTACCTCATCATCGCGTTGTACTTCGTCTTCGTGCTCGGCATCGGGTACCTGGCCAAACGCGCGGTCTCCAACAGCCTGGACTTCTTCCTGTCCGGCCGGTCGCTGCCGGCCTGGGTGACCGGGCTGGCCTTCATCTCGGCCAACCTCGGCGCGATCGAGATCATGGGCATGTCCGCCAACGGCGCGCAGTACGGCATGCCCACCGTGCACTACTTCTGGATCGGCGCGATTCCGGCGATGCTGTTCCTCGGCGTCGTGATGATGCCGTTCTACTACGGCTCGAAGGTCCGCAGCGTGCCGGAGTTCATGCTGCGCCGGTTCGGCAAGCCCGCGCACCTGGTGAACGCGATCAGCTTCGCCGTCGCCCAGGTGCTGATCGCCGGGGTGAACCTGTTCCTGCTGGCCACGATCGTGAACGTGCTGCTCGGCTGGCCGATCTGGGTGTCGGTGATCGTCGCGGCGGTCGTCGTGCTCAGCTACATCACGCTCGGCGGCCTGTCGGCGGCGATCTACAACGAGGTGCTGCAGTTCTTCGTCATCGTCGCCGCGTTGCTGCCGCTGACCATCGTCGGCCTGCACAAGGTCGGCGGCTGGCAGGGCCTGGTGGACAAGATCACCGTCGCGCCGAACGCCGGCTCCGAGCAGCTGAGCGCCTGGCCGGGCAACCAGCTGAGCGGGTTCGACAGCAGCTTCCTGTCGGTGATCGGACTGGTCTTCGGACTCGGCTTCGTGCTCTCGTTCGGCTACTGGACGACGAACTTCGTCGAGGTGCAGCGGGCGATGGCCAGCAAGAACATGTCGGCCGCCCGGCGGACCCCGATCATCGGCGCGTTCCCGAAGATGTTCATCCCGTTCATCGTCATCGTGCCCGGCATGATCGCCGCGGTCGCGGTGCCGGAGCTGCAGGCGGTCAAGTCGGGCACCGGCGACTCGGTGACCTACAACGACGCGCTGCTGCTGCTGATGCGGGACCTGCTGCCCAACGGCATGCTCGGCCTGGCGATCACCGGTCTGCTGGCCTCGTTCATGGCCGGCATGGCGGCGAACCTGAGCTCGTTCAACACCGTGATGACCTACGACCTGATCGAGCGGTACATCGTCAAGGACCGCAGCGACGACTTCTACCTGCGCACCGGCCGCTGGGTGACCGTCGGTGGCACGGTGGTCGCGATCGGCACCGCCGCGATCGCCTCCGGCTACAGCAACCTGATGGACTACCTGCAGCAGCTGTTCTCGTTCTTCAACGCGCCGCTGTTCGCCACGTTCATTCTCGGCATGTTCTGGAAGCGGATGACCGCGACGGCCGGCTGGGTCGGTCTGGTCAGCGGTACGGCGACCGCGGTCGCGGTGTTCGTGCTCTCCGAGACCGGCGTGATCAACCTGCCGGGGCAGGGCGCGAGCTTCGTCGGTGCCGGTGCGGCGTTCGTGGTGGACATCCTGCTCAGCGTGCTGATCAGCCTGCGGACCACGCCGAAGTCGGACGAGGAGCTGAAGGGGCTGGTGTACTCGCTGACCCCGAAGGCCGACCGGACCGAGGAAGCCCAGGAGGGCGACCACGGCTGGTACCGCAAGCCGACCCTGCTGGCCGGGATCGCGCTCGCCCTGACCGTCGCGTTGAACATCGTCTTCGGCTGACCCGGAAAGGGGACTACAGATGGCCGACCAAAAGCAGAAAGCCGGGGCGTTCGACATCCGGGTGGTGATCGCGGCCCTGATCGGGCTGTACGGCGTGGTGCTGACGATTCTCGGCATCATCGCCGACCCGCAGGAGATCGCCAAGGCCGACGGGCTGAACATCAACCTGTGGGGCGGCATCGCGATGCTCGTCTTCGCCGCCCTCTTCGTGCTGTGGGCCCGGATCCGCCCGATCGTCGTTCCGGCGGACCCGGCCGCACCGGCCGAGCGGGAGTAGCTGCCCGGGCCCCGCGTGTCCGTCTCGCGAACATCGGCGTCCGGCGCGGTCCTGCCGCCCGGGCGCCGGTGTTCCTAGGCTCGAAGGACCCGATCAGGAGGACTTCGAGATGACGATCACGCCGAGCCGGACGGACCTGCCGGAATTGGCCGCGCAGTACGCCGAGAACGGCTTCGTCCTGGTGAAAGGCCTGCTCAGCAAGGCGGAAGCGGCCTTCTACCGGGAGCGCAGCCACCAGCTGCTGGCCCAGCTGAACCGTGACGACGACCCGACCTGGCAGTCCGCGGCGGGCCTGTCCGAGGGCGCGACGCGGCTCCAGCACCTGCACGACGCGCAGTTCTACGACGCGGCGTTCTCCCGGCTGCTGGTGGACCCGCGGTTCACCGACGTGGCCGCCGCGGTGCTGGGTGTGGAGAACGTGCAGCTGCACCACACCAAGCTGTTCGTGAAGCCGCCGGAGAACGGGTCGCCGTTCCCGCTGCACCAGGACCACCCGTTCTTCCCGCACACCGAGCACCGGGTCGGCGCCGCGATCTTCCACTTCGACGACGCGCCGGAGGAGAAGGGCTGTGTCCGGGTGGTTCCGGGCAGCCACCTCGACGGGCCGCGCGAGCACGACCCGGAAGGCGCGTTCCACCTGCCCGACGTACCGTTCGAGTCGGCGGTGCCGCAGCCGGCCGAGGCGGGGGACGTGCTGTTCTTCACCTACCTGACCGTGCACGGGTCCGGGGTGAACGTCAGCGACGAGGCGCGGACGACGTGGCTGGTGCAGTACCGCGACCCGGCGGACCCGCCCGCGGTGAAGACGCACGACCACTCGCTCGGGCAGGGCATGATGCTGAGGGGAGTGGACCCGACCGGCAGGAGCGGCGTTTGAGTTTGGGTTCGGTCGTTACGGCGGACCGGTTCGTCGACCTCGCGGGGCTGCTGGAGTCCTGCGAGGTCGACGGGTTCCGCGCGGACTTCGTCAGCTGGGGGCACTACCGGCCGGAGTACTGGCTCAACTACCGGCACAGCCACTCCTTCCACGAGGTCTGCCTCGCGTACGCCGGCGAGGGCCGCTTCACCTCCGGCGACACCGAGTACGCCGTCGGCCCCGGCACCGTTTTCCTCGCCCGCCCCGGCGACGCGCACGAGATCGAGTCCAGCCGGGCCGATCCCCTCGGCATCGCCTTCTGGGGCTTCACCTTCCGCCCGGTCACGCGAGGACCGATGGGCGCGGGGTGGTGGTCCGGGCTGACCAGGACCGACGGGCCGGTGGTGTCGGCGCGGACGGGCGGGCTCGCCGCGACGGTTGGGGGAATGGCGGCCGAGGCGGCGGCCCCGCAGTCGGGGTACCAGGCATCGCTGGCAGCCCTCGGCGCGACGCTCGTGCTCGACACCGCTCGCGCGTTCGCTTTCGACGAGGACCTGTCCGTCGAGCCGACGGCCCGGTCGCAGGCGCGGGACGCGGTGGTGGTCGACGCGATGCAGCGGTTGCTGCTGGACAACCTGGCCCGGCCGATCACCGTCCGCGAGGTCGCCGCCGCGGTCCACCTGTCGGAGCGGCACGCCGAGCGGCTGTTCCGGTCCGTGACCGGCTCCTCGCTGATGTCCACCCTGCGCCGCCTCCGCCTCGAGCTGGCCGCGCAGCTGCTGCTCGATCCGTCGACGACCATCACCTCCGTCGCCCACGCGTGCGGCTACTCCGACGTCCGCCCGTTCAGTACCGCCTTCCGCCGGAGGTACGGCCGGACACCGGGGGAGTACCGACGCACCGGTGGCACGACCTTCGCCGGTCGGTGAACCCGGTCACATCGCGCTGGCGGATGGGGTAATCTGGTGCTATGCGAGTGAACCTGCTCCTTAGCTAGCCGTACTGGCATCCAGGCGCCCGATGAGCGCCGGTCAGTACGGCGTCCCCTCCTGTGCGAGGGGCTTTTTTATGCGCCGGAACGGCGTCTGGCAGGGTTTGCTCAAACAACACACGATGCAGGAGTACGACGGTGAGCGAGCAGGAGCACGCGGCGGACGGCCCGATCGACCGGGGAGGCTACGACTTCGACGCCATGCAGGCGAAGTGGCGGCCGGTCTGGGAGAAGCTCGACCCGTTCAAGGCGCGGGACGACGGATCGGCCGAGCGGCGGTACGCGCTGACGATGTTCTCCTACCCGTCGGGCGACCTGCACATGGGCCACGGCGAGGTCTTCGCACTGCACGACGTGCTGGCCCGGTTCTGGTTCCAGCAGGGCTACGACGTGATGAACCCGATCGGCTGGGACTCCTTCGGGCTGCCGGCCGAGAACGCCGCGATCAAGCGCAACGAGCACCCGGCGACGTACACCTACGCCAACATCGAGACCCAGGCGGAGTCGATCCGGCGGTACGCGCTGAGCTTCGACTGGTCGCGCCGGCTGCACACCTCCGACCCGGAGTACTACCGCTGGACGCAGTGGCTGTTCCTGCGGTTCTTCGAGCGCGGGCTGGCCTACCGCAAGGCGTCGTACGTGAACTGGTGCCCGAACGACCAGACCGTGCTGGCCAACGAGCAGGTTGTGCAGGGCCGCTGCGAGCGTTGCGGGTTCGAGGTCACCAAGCGCGAGCTGACCCAGTGGTACTTCAAGACCACCGAGTACGCGCAGCGCCTGCTGGACGACATGTCGCTGCTGGAGTGGCCCGAAGAGATCCTGCTGATGCAGCGGAACTGGATCGGCCGGTCCGAGGGCGCGTTCGCCTCCTTCCAGGTGGAGGGACGCGACGAGCCGATCAAGGTCTTCACGACCCGGCCGGACACGCTGTTCGGTGCCACCTTCATGGTGGTCGCGCCGGACTCCAAGCTGGCCGAGGAGCTGGTCACGCCGGACCAGCGGGCGGCGTTCGACGAGTACCTGAAGGCGGTCAAGGCCACCACCGAGATCGAGCGGCTGAGCACCGAGCGGGACAAGACCGGCGTCTTCCTGGGCTCGTACGCGACCAACCCGGTGACCGGCGAGCGGATCCCGATCTGGGCCGCGGACTACGTGCTGGCCGACTACGGCACCGGCGCGATCATGGCGGTGCCGGCGCAGGACAGCCGCGACTGGGAGTTCGCCGAGAAGTTCGGGCTGCCGATCGTGCGGACCGTGCAGCCGGAGGAGGGCTTCGACGGCAAGGCCTACACCGGTGACGGCCCGGCGATCAACAGCGCCAACGACGAGGTCGACCTGAACGGCCTGCCGGTCGCCGAGGCCAAGGCCAGGATCATCGACTGGCTGCAGGACAAGGGACTGGGCGAGCGCACGATCAACTACCGGCTGCGCGACTGGCTGCTGAGCCGGCAGCGGTACTGGGGTGCGCCGATCCCGATCATCCACTGTCCCTCGTGCGGCGAGGTCCCGGTGCCGGACGACCAGTTGCCGGTGGAACTGCCCGACCTGCGCGGCGCGGCTCTCGCTCCCCGGGGTGTCTCGCCGCTGGCGTCGGTCCGCGACTGGGTCGAGGTCGCGTGCCCGAAGTGCGGCGGTGCCGCCGAGCGCGACACCGACACGATGGACACCTTCGTCGACTCGTCCTGGTACTTCCTGCGCTACTGCTCGCCGGACTACACCGAGGGCGCCTTCGACCCCGAGGCCGTGAACCGCTGGATGCCGGCGTACCAGTACGTCGGCGGCAAGGAGCACGCGGTCCTGCACCTGCTGTACGCGCGGTTCTTCACCAAGGCGCTGCACGACATGGGCCTGCTGAACGCCGTCGAGCCCTTCACCCGGCTGCTGAACCAGGGCCAGGTGATCAACGAGGGCAAGGCGATGAGCAAGTCGCTGGGCAACGGGGTGAACCTGGGCGACCAGCTGGACGAGTTCGGCGTCGACGCGATCCGGCTGACGATGGTCTTCGCCGGTCCGCCGGACGACGACATCGACTGGGCCGACCTGTCCCCGGGCGGTTCGCTGCGGTTCCTGCAGCGCGCCTGGCGGCTGAGCGGTTCGGTCGAGGCGCCGGTCGGGGCCGACCCGGCCGCGGGTGACCTGGCGCTGCGCAAGATCACCCACCGCACGGTGGCCGACGCGACCGAGCTGATCGAGTCGTACCGGTTCAACGTGATGGTGGCCCGGGTGATGGAGCTGGTGAACGCGACCCGCAAGGCGATCGACTCCGGCCCGGGCGCGGCCGACCCGGCGGTGCGCGAGGCGGTCGAGACGGTCGCGATCCTGCTGAGCCTGGTCGCGCCGTACACGGCCGAAGACATGTGGGAGCAGCTGGGCCACGCGCCGACCGTCGCCAAGGCCGGCTGGCCGAAGGTCGACCCGGCGCTGCTGGTCGAGGAGTCGGTGACCTGTGTCGTCCAGATCGCGGGCAAGGTGAAGGAGCGGCTGGAGGTCGCCCCGGACATTTCCGAAGCCGACCTGGAGCAGCTGGCGCTGGCGTCCGAGGCGGTGCAGAAGGCGCTGGACGGTCGCGGCGTCCGCAAGGTGATCGTCCGCGCGCCGAAGTTGGTGAACATCGTCCCGGCCTGACACGCTGCGGTCATGCGCTCCGAACTGATCGACGTAGGGACCGGCAGCAGCGAGGTCGTCTTCGACCTGACCAGCAGGTGCGAGCAGTTCGTCTCCGCCGAGGCCCACCAGGCCCAGGGGGACGGACTGCTGCACGTGTTCGTGCCGCACGCCACGGCCGGGATCGCGATCCTGGAGACCGGCGCGGGCAGCGACACCGACCTGCTGGCCGTGCTCGAGCAGCTGCTGCCGCGCGACTTCCGGTGGCAGCACCGGCACGGTAGCCCCGGTCACGGACGGGACCACGTGCTGCCGGCGCTGATTCCGCCGTACGCGTCGATCCCGGTGCTGAACGGGCGGATGATGCTCGGCACCTGGCAGTCGATCTGTCTGGTCGACACCAACGTCGACAATCCGGACCGTCAGGTCCGGCTTTCCTGGCTGCCGAGCTGACGGTCAACAAATCACCGTCGTCGCTCGGTCCGGAGTTTCTCGGTGACTTATCGCGATGTTGCCGGAGGTGTTACGCCGGCGAAACACGACCTGGATTGAATAGCGGCATGGCGGCCCTCGATTCCCTGCGCGAGCACTGGCGCGGCGTCGGTACCGAACTCATCGTGCGCGCGACCCGAGGCATCTGCGCCGGCAGCCTGCTGAACGCCGACCGCGGCCGCGCCGACACCGCCGCCCGGATCGAGGACTGGTCCGGCGTGCTTTCCCTGTACGCCGAGCAGAATGCCGGCGAGGTCCGGGTCAGCGCCTGACCCACCGCATTTCACCGGGGTCGTGACCACACCTTTGAATTTCAACCTTCAATCGCTGCGGAATTCCGTCCGATATTCACGCCGGCGGCCGCTGTGAGTCCGGTCACCCCGCGCGTCCGGTTTCCGGGGGCGTTGTCACGCTATGTTGTGCTGTGGCGGTGTGAGGCTCAGAGGGGGTGACGGGCTTTGTCGGACGCGGAGGGCCGGGAGGCGGGACGAAGCGGCGGGTTCGCCGATCTCCTGCTCGACTTGAGGGTTCAGGCAGGGCTTTCCCAGGAGGAGCTGGCCGAGGCGGCCGGGCTCAGCGTCCGGACCATTCGCGAGTTGGAGGCCGGCCGGGTCGCCAAGCCCCGCAAGGACTCGGTCCGGCTGCTGGCCGAAGGTCTCGGACTGCGCGACGGTGACGCGGGCAGGTTCCTCGCCGCGGCCGGGCACGGCTCGATCCGCCCGGTGATCGCCGTCGGCGCGCCGGCCTCGACCGGGATGCGCTGGCTGGGAACGCGGCCGATTCCCGACGGACTGGTCGGGCGGGACAAGGAGTTGCTGGAGCTGGCCGACCTGCTGCGGCAGAACCGGCTGGTGACGCTGGTCGGGCCGGGAGGCGTCGGCAAGACCGAGCTCGCGCTGGCCGCCGCCGACCGGTTCTCCGGCGCGGACACCACGGTCGTTGTCGTCGACCTGACCACCGTGCAGCGGGACGCCGCCGTACCGTCGGCGATCCTGGACGCGTTCGGGACCGCGCCGGGCACGTCCGACCTGGACGACGTGCTGTCCGGGCGGAAACCGGGCGACCTGGTGATCGTGGAGGACAACGCCGAGCACGTGCTCGACGGCGTCGCGACGGTGGCGAACCGGATGGTCCGCAGCTTTCCCAGCGTCGGTGTCCTGGTGACGTCGCGCATCCCGCTCGGACTGCCCGACGAGGTGGTCCGCCGGGTCGAAGTGCTCGGCGTACCGGCGAACGACCGGGACTTCGCCGAGATCGCGGCCAGCCCGGCGGTGGAGATGTTCGTCCGGCGGGCGGCGCGGGTGCGTTCGGACTTCCAGCTGACCCCGGCCAACGCCGCCACGGTCGCACGGCTCTGCCAGCGGCTGGACGGTTTGCCGCTGGCGCTGGAGCTCGCAGCGGCCCGGGCCGGATCACTGTCGGTGGAAACGATCCTGGCCGCGCTGGACGACCGGTTCCGGCTGCTGTCGGGGCCGCGACGGTTCGGCGCGCCGCACCAGCGCACGCTGGCCGACACCATC
Organism: Kribbella flavida DSM 17836; assembly: GCF_000024345.1. Classification (NCBI taxonomy): domain Bacteria; kingdom Bacillati; phylum Actinomycetota; class Actinomycetes; order Propionibacteriales; family Kribbellaceae; genus Kribbella; species Kribbella flavida. The sequence continues at coordinate 2,474,211 of NC_013729.1, forward strand.
GCCTGGAGCGTCGACGCGCTGTCCGACGCCGCCCGGCAGTTGCTGTACCGCGCGTCCATGCTCGGCTCGCCCTTCACCCTCGACGCCGTCGTCGGCGTGTGCACCGGGCCGCCGATCGACCCGCTGGACGTGCCGATGCTGCTGGCCGAGCTGGTGGACAAGTCGCTGCTGCAGCCGGTGCTGGAGTTCGAGGCGCTGTACGGCGCGCGGTACAAGATGCTCGAGACGATCCGCGAGCACGCCTACGCCGGGCTGGCGTCGCAGGGCACCGACCAGCAGCGGTACCGGGCGGCCAACGCGAACTCGGCGACCTTCGAGGTGGCGCTGGAGCGTGCGACCGAGCTGAAGCAGTGGGACACGGCCGCGCAGATCGTGCTCGGCTTCCGGGTCGCCTGGCAGTACCAGGCGAGCGTCGCGCAGAGCGGCATCCGCTGGGCCGTCGAGTGCGCCGAGAACGTGACGGACCAGGGGACCAGCGGCAGGTTGCTGGCCATCGCGGGCCGACTGTCGAACCTGACCGGTGACGTGCGGGCCGCCCGGCGGTACTACGGCGAAGCGCGCACGCTGATCGCGCCGGAGTCCGAGATGGGACTGATGGCTCGGGGTGGCTGGGTGTCGTCCGGGTCTCTGCTGCTCGACACCGCTAGCCTGGCGGAGATCCCGCCCCTGGTGGCCGACGCGCGGGAGCACGGGAACGTCCAGCGGTCAGCGACCGTGCAGGCGATCTGTGGTCTTGCTCTGGCCCGGTGGGGGCGGTTGCCGGAGGCCAAGGAGCTGCTGCTGGCCTGGGAGGCCGCGCTGGTCAATCCGGAGGTCTACCCGGACGACATCGCGTACCTGGCACTGAGCCGGGTCGAGCTGGAGCTCGGCAACCTGGCGGATGCCCGGCGCTGGGCCGAGCTGGCCCGGGACAGCCAGGCGTCCGACGACCCCGAGCGGACGAAGGTCGCGGGATGCCTGGCGATGGTGGAGTACCAGGAGGGCCGCTTCGAGCAGGCGCAGGCGCTGCTGGATGAGGCGGACGCGGACATCCGGGGACACCGGGGCTACTTCGACTACCTCGTCATGCTGTACCGCAGCAGGTTGGCTCGGCGCGCCGGGGACCTCACGGTGGCTCGGACGTCGATCAGAGACGCTGTGAGCCGGCTGCAGGTCGAGGGACGAGTGGTGTACCTCCTGGACGTGCTGCCCGAGGCGGTGGCCGTGCTGCACGCCGACGGACACTCCGAGGCGGCTGACCGGCTGTGCGGCCAGTTGCTGGCCTGGCAGCGGACCATGGACCCGCCGATGCTGCCGACTGCCTGGGCGGTGCTGCAGGAGTCCTGCGCGAGTGCGTCGGAAGCTGCCGGTTGGCCTGAGCCCGACCCGGCCGATGCGGTCCGGCGGCTGGCGGACGACGTACTGACTGCGCTTTCCTGAGCCGCTCCTGCGGGCTCGTCCCGGCTTCTACTCCGGGTGCTCGTGCCGGGTGCTCCTTTCGGCTGCATCGAAGCTGCCGGGCAACTGCCGGGTTTTCTGCCTCGTCCTGACATGGCCGCCGCGACCAGGATGTACGTCGTAGGGCAGGTTCCACGAGACAGAGATCGACGGCCGGGCCGGCTGTCCGAGGCAGGAGGTGGTCACCGTGACGAGGCAAGCGCGGACCACCGGAGCGCCGAGGCAGATCACGGGCCGGGTGGAGGCGACGCGGAGGTTGTCCGGCAGGGACCGGTGGGGGCGCCGCTCAGCTGTCGTGAACTCCGGCGTGCTGCGGCGTGCGGGTCTGTCCTACGCGATACCGGGTGCCGTGCGCCGTCAGGGCACCGGACCCGGGGTGGGGCTCCAGCAGTGGTCAGGCACACGACACAGGGGACGAGTGCCGGCCCGGTCGACACGGGAAAGCCGGTGGGTTTGGTCACCCACCGGTGGGGTCGACCGCTGGGGCTCCCCGGGGCAAGCAGTAGCTCACCGAGCTGACAACCAGGGGGAGTCAGCTCACGGCGAGGTGGCAGCCACTGGAGGGGTTGGCCGCCACCTCGCTTCTGCTTGCGGTCCGTCAGCCGGGAAGGACGGCGGACTTGTCGAACGCGTAGCCGACCATCCAGTGCGGCTGGAGCCGGCAGTACACGATGTCGTCGCCCCAGCTGGACGGCGAACTGCCGTAGTGCGCGACCAGGTGGTCCTCGATCTCCTGGAAGTCCGGGTGCTGATCGGTCAGGAACTCCACCCGCCCGTGGCTGAACACCCCGATCCGCTCGCCGTCGACGTACGACACGCTGGCGGCCGGTCTGGCCCGCAGGTGCCGCGCCTTCGCCGCGCTGCCGGAGGTGCTGAACACCCAGCGTGCGTGCAGGAAGTGGCCGTCGACCGCGCTGATCCGGGGCTCGCCGGTGGCGGTGACCGTGGCCAGGTTGAGCGTGCACATGCCGGTCAGGACCTGGGTCAGCTCCTGTGCGTCCAGCCTGCGCTGCTCGGTGACGATGCTGCGGAGATGCTCGGTGGAACGCCCGTACGCCGCGTCCAGCAGCCGCTGCAGCTCCGCGATCTCTTCGCTGGTCTCCCTCATTCTTCGCAGTCTGGCACCAGGCGCCGACGAAAACTGTCCGGTAACCTCGCTGCATGTCAGCCCGCGTGCACGTCGTCACCGACTCCACGGCGGGGTTGTCGGCGCACGAGGTGCTCCGGCAACCGCTGACCGTCGTACCGCTGCAGGTGGTGATCGGCGGCACGTCGTACGACGACGGCGACACCAGCGCGGACGTGGTCGCCGAGGCGCTGAAAACTTTCACCCCGGTCTCGACCAGCCGGCCGGCGCCGCAGTCGTTCGCCGACACCTACGCGCGGTGTGCCGCGGCCGGGGCGGAGTCGATCGTGTCGATCCACCTGTCCGGGGACATGTCGGGCACGGTCGAGGCGGCGATGATCGGCGCGAAGGAGTCGCCGGTTCCGGTGCGGGTGGTCGACTCGCGCTCCCTCGGGATGGGCCTGGGCTTCCCAGTGCTCGCTGCCGCGGTCGCTGCCGCCGCCGGCGCGTCGCAGGCCGAGGTCGAGGCCGCCGCCCGGGCCCGGATGGCGGCGACGTCGGCGTACTTCTACGTGGACACCCTGGAGTACCTGCGCCGCGGCGGCCGGATCGGCGCCGCGCAGGCCCTGCTCGGCACGGCGTTGGCCGTCAAGCCGCTGCTCACCATCAGCGGCGGCCGCATCGTCCCGCTGGAGAAGGTCCGTACGTCGAGCCGGGCGATCGCTCGCCTCGCCGACATCGCCGTCCAGCGTGCCGGCGCCGGGCCGGTCCAGGTCGCCGTCCATCACCTGGCCAACCTCGACAAGGCGCACACGCTCGCCGACGGCCTTGCCGACCGCCTGCCCCAGGCCGAAGCCATCGTGCTGCGCGAGGTCGGAGCAGTCATCGGCGCCCACGTCGGTCCCGGCATGCTCGCCGTCGTCATCGCTCCGCGCTGACTTCGCGCGGTTCTCCACCGGCCGTCGTCGTTGCTACCGCGCTGATTGCGCGCGGTTCTCCACCGGCCGTCGTCGTTGCTACCGCGCTGATTGCGCGCGGTTCTCCACCGGCCGTCGTGGCCACCCTGCGCTGACTGCGCACGGTTCTCCACAGGTCGTCGATTGCCCGCGGCCGACCGGCTTTTCGCTCGTACTTTCCCTGTGTGAAGCCATCACGCCGACCTCCCGCGCCGGACCCGGCCGACCGCCAGGCTGCCCTGGCCCGGCTGCGCGCCGCGTCCGGGCGGGGACCGGCCGACGAACGGGAGGACGAAGTGCGAGGCGGCTGGATCCCCGACACCAAGCTCCCCGAGCGCCTGCAAGGCACCCGCTGGAGCCTGACCCCACGGCACCTCGCCGTGGTTGCCCTGGTCCTCACCATCGGCCTGCTTTGGGCCGGCTGCTCGGTGCTGCGCTCCCAGCCCGAGCCCGTGCCCGACAACCGCCCGTCCCCAGCCCTGGTCACCGGCTCCCCGGTGGCCGCCCCGACCTCGCCCACCGATCCGCCCGCCGCCTCGACCGCCACCCCGCCCACGACCGTCGTCGTCCACGTCGCCGGCAAGGTCCGCCGCCCCGGCCTGATCCACACCCGCCCGGGCGCCCGCGTCGCCGACGCCTTGGCCGCAGCCGGTGGCGCGTTGCCCGGCGCCGACCTGACCACGCTCAATCTCGCCCGCCCGGTCACCGACGGCGAGCAGATCCTCGTCGGCCTGCCCAACCTCCCGCCGCCCGGTCCGAACCCGACGCCAGGCCGCAGCACGCCGACCTCCGTCGACCTCAACACCGCCACGCTCGACCAGCTCGACGCGCTGCCCGGCGTCGGTCCGGTCCTGGCCCAGCGCATTCTCGACTACCGCACCGAGCACGGGCGGTTCACCACCATCGACCAGCTCCAGGAGGTCCCCGGCGTCGGCACCAAGAAGTACGAGGACCTGAAACCCCATGTCCGCATCTGACCCCGCACCGGAGGACTCAGCCGGCCCACCGCTCGATCTTCGCCTCCTACTGCCCGCGGCTGCCGGCTGGCTCACGGCCATCGTGCTGATGGCTTTCTCGACTCAGCTCGCCCTGACCACCGCGGGACTCGCCGCAGCGATCTCGGTCGTCCTGCTCGGCATCGCCCTGCGCCGCCGATCACGCCTCCTGCTCATGCTGGTGGCCATCACCACGATGGTCACCGGCATGGCGGCCGCCTCCGCCTTCCAGCTTCAGCAGCTCACCGCAGGTCCGATCCCAGCCCTCGCCGCCGCCAACTCCACCGCCAAGCTCCAGCTCAAAATCACCAGTGACCCCGCCGTCCGCCAGAGCTCCGGCAGCCGCCGCCCGCCGTACGTCGTACTGAACGCGACGGTCGAGCAGGTCACCGCCCGAGGCTCCACCACCCGCCTGCGGACACCGGTCCTGGTGATTGGCTCCGCCCGGTGGCAGCACGTCCGCCTCGGTCAGCGCATCGAGACGACCGGCCGCTTGAGCCCTGCCGACCGCGGCTCCGACATCGCCGCGATGCTCTCCGCCCGCTCGACCCCGAAGGTCCTCACCGAACCGCCCTGGTGGCTCCTGGCCGCCGAACACGTCCGCGCCGGCCTGCGAGCCTCGGTGGAAGGGGAGCCATCGGACGTCCGTGGCCTCGTGCCCGCCCTGGTGATGGGCGACGAGTCAGCCCTCCCACCCGAGTTGGTGCACGACTTTGAACTCACCGGGCTGACCCATCTCTCGGCTGTCTCCGGCACGAACCTCACACTGCTGCTCGCCTTCGTCCTCCCACTGGCCCGGCTCTGCGGCGTCCGCGCCCGAGGACTGACCGTCGTCGGCCTCGCCATGGTCGTCGTCTTCGTAACCCTGGCGCGCCCCCAGCCCAGCGTCCTGCGCGCCGCCGCCATGGGCTTGGTCGCGCTCGCTGCCATGACCGCCGGCGGCTCCCGCCGTCGTGCCGTCCGCAGCCTGTCCGTCGCGGTGATCGTCCTGCTGCTGCTCGACACGTCGTTGGCCCGCTCAGCCGGGTTCGCACTCTCCGTCCTGGCCACGGCCGGCATCGTGCTCCTGGGCCCCGGTTGGCGAGACGTGCTCGCCACGTGGATGCCGATCCGCCTCGCGGAAGCCATCGCCTGCCCGCTGGCCGCCCAACTCGCCTGTACGCCGATCGTCGCCTGGCTGTCCGGTCAGGTCTCCCTCGTCGCCGTCGCAGCCAACCTGTTGGCCGGTCCAGCCGTGGGCCCCGCGACGATCCTCGGCTTCGGTGCCGCTGGAATCGCCTTGCTGAGTTCGGATCTGGCCCGTCTCGCCGGTTGGCTGGCGAGCTGGCCGGCCCGCTGGATCATCCTCGTCGCCGAAACCGGCGCGGACCTGCCCGGCGCCGTCAGCCCCTGGCCCGCCACCGTCGTCGGCGTAGGCCTCCTCACCTTGCTCTGCCTGGCCCTCACCTTCGGCCTGCACCGACTGCTCGCCCGCCCGCTAGCCATGCTCCTGGCCGTCGCCGTCCTGGTCTTCGTCGTCCTCCGCCCCACCCCACGCCTCGGCTGGCCGCCGGACAACTGGATCCTCGTCGCCTGCGACGTAGGTCAAGGCGACGGTCTCGTTCTCCGCGCCGGCCCCAGCTCGGCGGTGGTCGTCGACACCGGCCCCGACCCGACGCCGATGGACCGCTGCCTGCGCGAACTGGGCATCCACCACGTCCCGGTCCTCGTCCTCAGCCACTTCCACGCCGACCACGCCGGCGGCCTGGCCGGCGTACTGCACAACCGCCAGGTCGACGCCATCGAGGTCACCCCGTACTACTCCCCACCAGCCGAACACCGCCGAGTGCAAGCCCTGGCCGCCGCCCACCACATCCCCATCCGCCCCGTCACCTACCGGGAACGCCGCACGCTAGGCCCCATCACCTGGACCACCCTCTGGCCCGCCCGGGTCCCAGCTCTCCCCACCTCCGGCGCCCCGTCCCCGACCTCCGACGAGGGCTCACCCGAGAACAACGCCAGCATCACCCTCCTGGCCGAGACCTCCGGCGTCCGCATCCTGCTCACCGGCGACCTGGAACCCGAAGCCCAACGAGCCCTGCTCGCCACCCACCCCGACCTCCGCGCCGACATCCTCAAAGTCCCCCACCACGGCTCCGCCCGCCAGGACCCCACTTTCCTGGCCGCCACTCAACCCCGCCTGGCCCTCATCTCCGCCGGCCCCGACAACGACTACGGCCATCCCGCCCCCAGAACCCTCGACCTCCTCACCCGCCAAGGCACCACCATCACCCGCACCGACACCACCGGCGCCATCGCCGTCACCACCCCGAACAACCGCCTGACCACCACCACCAAGGGCCGCACTCCTTGAGCGCGGCCGGGGAAGGAGATGAGGAAGGGAGGTGAGGGCGCTGCGTCCGGCGCCTGGGGCAGCACCGGGTATCCGCGCTCCCGCACGACTGGATGGTTCAGGTCACGCGGCACGCCTACGGGCTCATTCGGCAGATTCTGAGCCGCGCTGAGTCTTCTCGCACTGTGAAGAACAGCCGCCATCGCTGGGGCATGGCTTTGGAAGGCGGGACGCGTGCGGTCCGAAGCTGCACACGCGCGCCCCGCCGGTCAGGGATTGAGCTTCTGCACATGCCTGGCGAAGGACCGATGGTGATGCAGATGGCCGACTGTGCTCCAGCAGATCCACATCCACTCGCCGACGATGTGTGAAACCAGTCCTACGCCGTAGTCCTCCCAGACGACCCAGTCGCCTTCCTTCAGCTCGCTCCCGATGGCTTTCATGAGTCGAGTGTCATGAGTACGGTTCGTCAGTTGGAGCTTTCCCCTGTATCCCGCGGGATGAGGATGCAGGGATACAAAGGCATGGGTGACACTGGACAACGTGAGCTTCGGGCAGCGGTTGCGGGAGTATCGCGGGCATCGGGGGTGGTCGCTCGCGGAGTTGGCGCGGGCTACGCATTACAGCCGTGGGTATCTGAGCAACGTGGAAAACGGTCGGAAGGGGCCGACCGAGGAGCTGGCCCGGCTTTGCGACGAGGCGTTGCGGGCCAAGGGGGAGCTGCTGGCGGCGGCGCGAGGTGATGCGGTGAGCAGGTTGGACCGGACGCCGTGGCAGACGGCTGAGTTGGTTCAGCGGATGCAGGCGAGTGACACGACCGCGCGGACCATCGAGTCCTTGCAAGCGACCATCGAAAAGCTGTGTTGCCAGTACAACCGCCGCGATGCCCTTGAGTTGCGGGACGAAGCGCACAGCTGGTCGCAGCACGTCGCGGCGCTTCTGCGTCGTCCGGTCGGATTGAAAGCTCATGAGGACCTCCTGGTCGCCGGTGGATGGCTTGCGCTGCTCGCGGGGTGCGTCGAGTACGACCTGGGCATGCGGACCGCGGCCGAGTCGACTCGGTCAGCAGCACTGCAACTCGGGTTGGAGGCCGGTCATCCTGAGATCGCTGGGTGGGCTCAGGAGATGGTTGCGTGGTTCGCGTTGACCCAAGGCAGGTTCCGGCAGGCTGCTGAGGCGGCGGAGAAAGGCCAAGCCGTGGCGAAGTCGTCGTCGGTGCACGTGCAGCTCATCGCCCAGGAGGCGAAGGCCAGGGCTCGGCTGGGGGGAGTCAGGGCTGGACACGCTGCTGGAAACCGGTCGCGAGTTCCTCGGGCGGCTGCCGTACCCGGACCGGCCGGACAACCACTTCAAGGTTGATCCGGCGAAGTGGGACTACTACGCGATGGACGTGCATCGACTGGCCGGCGAGAACGACCTCGCCAGAGCCCGGGCGCAAGCGGTCATCGACGACAACCTCGCGCCGGACGGCACCGAGCTGAGTCCGATGCGGATCGCGGAGTGTCGTTTGACGCTCGCCTTCGTGGCAGGGCGCGAGGGTGACCTGGAGCAGGCGGTGGCGCTCGGTCGGAGTGGGCTCAAGAACGGGAGGCAGAGCGTGGTGCATCTGCAGATGGTCGCGGGAGAGCTCCACCAGGAGTTGCGGGCGCGGTATCCGGGAGAGGCCTTGGTATCGGAGTTCGGGGACGCGATCCGCGCGTTGTGAGTGTGGGCAGGGTTTGGCTTGTTCGGTGGTCCTGTTTGTTGTTCGGGGGGCCGGGGAGCGGTGGGTGTGCTGGTTGTCGGTGGGGCGTGGGATGCTGGCGGGGTTATGGCTGCTCGGAAGAATTCTGCGCCGAAGCTGGGGGACGTGCTGCTCGTCACCGGCTCGGAGACGTTTTTGGCGGATCGGGCCGTGCGGTCGGCGATCGCGGCGGTGTCGAAGGGCAAGACCGACGTCGAGGTGACCGACGTCGGGGCGGGCGAGCTGGACGCCGGGGTGTTCGCGGAGCTGACCGGGCCGTCGTTGTTCGCGACGGAGCGGGTGCTGGTGCTGCGCCTGCTGGAGAACCTGCCGGCCGAGATGGTGCCGTACCTGCTCGAGTACGCCGGTACGCCGGCCGAGGACGTGCTGGTGGTCCTGGTGCACTCCGGCGGACAGAAGGGCAAGGCGGTGCTCGACAAGTTGCGCAAGGCCTCGGTCACCGAGGTGGTCGCGACGGCGCCGAAGACCTGGGAGCTGCCGCAGTTCGTGATGGGGGAGATCCGGCTGCTGGGCGGTGGCATCGACGAGCGGGGCGCGGCGGCGCTGGTCGACGCGGTCGGGCACGATTTGCGGGCGCTCTCGGGAGCGTGCTCGCAGTTGGTGTCCGACTCGGACGGGCAGCCGATCACGCCCGAGCTGATCGGGCAGTACTTCGGCGGGCGGGCCGAGGTGACGAGCTTCGCGGTGGCGGACGCGGCGATCGCCGGCCGGACCGAGCCAGCGCTGGAGCAGCTGCGGTGGGCGCTCGACTGCGGGGTCGCGGCGGTGCTGGTGACGAGCGCGATGGCCGGTGGGCTGCGGGGTCTGGCGAAGTACACGAGTGCGCCGAGTGGGATGCGCGAGGCGGATCTGGCGCGCGAGGTCGGCGTACCGCCGTGGAAGCTGAAGACCTTGCGGCAGCAGGCGCGGGGGTGGACCCCGGGCGGGTTGGCGACGGCGATCAAGGCGGTCGCGCAGGCTGATGCCGACGTGAAGGGCGCGTCGGGCGACGCCGGCTACGCGCTGGAGCGGATGGTCATCACCGTCAGCCGAGCCCACGGCCGCCGCTGAGCCGTACTCCGTCGCCCGACTCCTGCGATGGGTCGCCGGAACGCTCGCGCTTTCGCCGGCAGCGTGCGGCGGAGCGGAGTCGGCAGGGCGCGGGCGGAGCCGAACGGGCGGCGCGCGGGGGAGCGGAGTCGGCGGCTGCGGGCGGAGAGGAGCCGGCTGTCGCTAGCGCGGAGTGCCCGGGAGCGGCGAGATCGCAGAGTGCCCGCGGGCGGCGACGGTGCGGCGGATGACGGCCGCCGTTCTGGTGGACGCCGACGGCTGAAGAACGGCTGCCGGCTCGCTGCGGGTACGGCCGTCCCACATTCCCGGATACCTCGCCGAGCGAGGGACGCGCCGGAGCTGCAACCAGGCGCAGAAGAAGCGCAGACAGGCTGGGCTCAGGCCTGGCCTAGGCCGCGCTCAGGCCCGTTCCGGGCACGCGAGAGGCAGGATTCGGGCACGCAGAGGGCAGGCTCCGGCGTGCGAAAGGCAGGCTTCGGGCACGCGAAAACGATCGGCCCGGTCCGGGAACGGAGGGCCGATCGTCGGGTGCGAATCAGAGGGAAGCAGCCTTCTTGAAGATGGACGACTTCCGGTTGGCGGCCTGGTTGGCGTGGATGACGCCCTTGCTGGCGGCCTTGTCGAGCAGGCGAGCGGCAACGCGAGCCTGCTCCTGCGCCTTCGCGGAGTCGCCGGCGTCGGCGGCCTCGCGGAAGCGGCGAACAGCCGTCTTGAGGGTCGACTTCACCGACTTGTTGCGAAGCCGGGCAGCCTCGTTCTGGCGGTTGCGCTTGATCTGGGACTTGATGTTCGCCACGGAGCAGAGCCTCGATCAGGAGTTTGCGGTCAGTACAGGAAAGGTGCGGTGTGCAGGACGGAACGACCGGCGTACACGCGCGAAGAAACAGATTACCAACATCCGCCGGTCTCCACCAATCCGGCCGAGGGCGTCAGCCGACGGCCTGGGGTGCCGGCTGGGCGGGGGTGGTGCTTTCTCTGCGGGTCAGGCGGTATGGCGCGGTGGTCGAGCAGAGGCCGGCGGGCCGGCCCGCGATGGCGTCGAGCAGGCGGTCGACGGCGAGCTCCGCGATCCGGATCTTGTCGGGGGCGATCGTGCTGAGGGTCGGCGTGCTGAACTGCCCCTCCTCGATGTCGTCGAAGCCCACCACCGCGACGTCCTCCGGGATCCGGACGCCGGCCCGGTGCAGCGCGTGGATGGCCCCCAGCGCGAGCAGGTCGTTGTAGCAGAAGACGGCGTCGGGCGGCTCGGGCAGTGCGAGCAGCTGAGTCATCGCCTGGGCGCCGAGGCGGCGGTGGAAGCGTTCGGTGGGGACCACCAGGCGTTCGTCGTACTCCAGGCCGGCCCGGCGCAGGGCCTGCCGGTACCCCGCGGTGCGCAGCTGGGCGGTCTCGCCGGTGTCGTACGGCTGGTCGCCGATCGCCGCGATCCGCCGACGACCGAGGGCGATCAGGTGCTCGGTGGCCTCCCGCGCGGCGGCGACGTTGTCGATGGCCACGTGGTGGTACGACGGCGCGGCGAGGTGCTCGCCCAGCAGGACCAGCGGGACTTGGTTGCTGCGGTCCCGCAGTTGCTCGGCGGTGACGGCGATCGGGCTGAACAGCAGACCGTCGAAGAGCGCGGTCCGGGAGCCGCGGTCGAGCAGTTCGAGCTCGCGATCGGGCTCCCCGTCGGTCTGCTCGATCATCACCGCGAACCCGCGTTGGCGCGCGGAGGTGATGACCGCCCGAGCCAGTTCCGCGAAGTACGGGACGTCGAGCTCGGGAACGGCGAGCGCGATCAGGCCGGTCCGTCCCTGCTTCAGGTTGCGGGCGACCAGGTTGGGGCGGTAGTCGAGCTCGGCCAGCGCCACCTCGACCCGGGCGCGCATCGCCCCGGACACCGCCGCGTAGCCGTTGACGACGTTCGAGACTGTCCGGATCGACACCCCGGCGCGTTCGGCGACGTCACGCAAGGTGGCCCTGGTCATCGGTCCCTCCTGGTTCGGCGGTAGGGCGAAATTACCGCAAAGTTGCTCTTGCATCGATGCAATTCGCTAGTGAAGATGCTTGCAACGATGCAAACCGGCCACCGCGGAGTAGGCCGTCGTCGTCCTTCTCCCGCCCAGAGAAAGGAACTTCTCCATGCCGAAACAGCCGAGACGCGTCTCCCGGCCGGCGCTGCGTAGAACGCTCGTAGCCGTCGCCACCATCGCCTGTCTCGTGGCCGGTACGCCGACCGCAGCGGCCGCACCCGGCGCGGCCGACGCGGCCGAGGCGGCTGACGCGGCCGAGGCGGCTGACGCGGCCGACGCGGCCAGCGCGGCCGACGCGGCCAGCGCAGCCAACGCGGTCGGCGCACAAGCCGACGGGGCCGGCGGCACCTTGCTCCGGGACGGGGCCGGCTTGTACCCGCGCGCCTTGCGGCTGCAGCACAACGGCGCCGCCAACGGCCGGATCCTGGCCAGCGTGGTCACGTTCGTCGGCAACGGTGACGGCCTCGGCGCTATCTACGAGAGCACCGACGCCGGTGCGGCCTTCCGTCAGGTCGGTGCCGTCGCCGACCCCGAAGCGGCCGACGGCCAGGGCCTGTGCTGCGCCACTTTGTACGAACTGCCGCAGGCGGTCGGCCAACTGCCGGCCGGGACCCTGCTGTGGGCGGGCTCGGTCGGGGCCTCGGATCGCCCGATGTCGCTGCGGATCTGGCGCAGCAACGACCTCGGCCGGACCTGGTCGTACCTGTCCAGCTGTGCCGACGCGGTGAACGATCGCGGCCTGTGGGAGCCGGAGTTCTCGATCGCGGCCGACGGTCGGCTCGTCTGTCACTACGCCGACGAGACGGACGCGGCGCAGAACCAGAAGCTGATGGAGGTCCGATCCTCCGACGGCATCCACTGGACCGATCGCCGGGCGACCGTGACCAGCGACGACCCGCGGCACCGCCCGGGCATGCCGGTCGTGCGCAAGCTCCCGAACGGGACCTACTTCCTGACCTACGAGATCTGCGCGCTCGGCGGCCAGTACGACTGCGCGGTGTTCTACCGGACCTCCCGGGACGGGTGGAACTGGGGTGACCCGAAGCAGCGCGGGATCCAGCCGCGGACCGCTGACGGGAAATACTTCACCCACACGCCGACCGTCGCCTGGAGCGCCAACGAGGGTCAGCGAGACGGCAAGTTGCTGCTGATCGGCCAGATCCTGCACAACGCCGACGGTAGTGTTGCCGACGGCAACGGCCAGACGATCTTCGGGAACACCGAGAACGGCGCCGGCCCGTGGTACGAGATCGCGGCGCCGGTCGAGGTGCCGAGCCCGTACAACAACTTCTGCCCCAACTACAGCTCGCCGCTCGTCCCGTCCGAGAACGGCCGGCGGGTGCTCGAGATCGCCAGCGCCTGGGCTGCCGACGGTGAGTGCAAGGCGTACTTCGACTCCGGACCCAGCACCGGGACCGGCGACGACGCGGGAGTCCGTGACGGTGCCATCTCGTCCCTGACCAGCGCAGCAACCGCCCTGTGCCTGAGTGCTCCGGGCGGTACCGGTCGGGTGTTCCAGGCGGCCTGCGACGAGGCGCCGCGTTGGCAGGTGGACAAGGCGAGCGCTGGTGCCTACGCCGTACGGGGCAGCGGGAACACGTGTCTGTCGACCAACGGGCGGTCTGAGGCCTGCGACACGAGCGTCGGCCAGACCTGGACGCTGGTGAACGCCGGTCTCGGCTACTACCAGCTCCGGGCCGGCGGGCGCTGCCTCACTGCTCACGGCTCCGCAGCCCATCCGGGCCCAGTCACCGTCAAGGCCTGCGACAACCGCCAGCACCAGATCTGGAAAGCGACGCTGATCTGACCCTGCTGCCTCAGCTCGACCGGCCGGCCACAAGAAGGACGTGACAGCCGGGCCGGGGCAGCGGCATACTCAGGGCCCTGTGCCGTCGGTCACCACCGGCGCCGCGGGGCCCTGTAGGTCCCAGCACTCCACCGCTCCGTCCAGCTCTGGAGGAACTCCGTGCCAGCTTCTGCCCGCGGGCGCCTCACGGTGCTCGCCGTCGCCACCCTCAGCGCCAGTGCGCTGGTGGCCACGGTCGTCACCCACGCGACCGCTTCCACCCCGACCACGTCCACCGTCGCCGGGCCGCCGGTCAAGGAGTCCTCGACCGGCGCGTACATCGTGCAACTGGACGACTCCCCGGTCGCCGAGTACGACGGTGACATCGCCGGCCTGCCCGCCACCCGGGCGCTGCCCGGCGGCAAGCTGGTCCGCGACGCGACGCAGGTCGTCTCCTACGTCCAGCACCTCGGCCGCGAGCGGGCCGCCGTGCTCAACCAGGTCCCGGCCGTCCGGAAGCTGTACGACTACAACTACACGTACGCCGGTTTCTCGGCGCGGATGTCGCACGACGAGGCGGTCAAGCTGGCCAAGGCCTCCGGTGTGAAGAGCGTCGAGCCGAGCGAGCTGCAGCACCAGGACACCGTCGACACCCCGCGGTACCTCGGGCTGTCCGGTCGGGGCGGCGCCTGGCAGCAGGCCGGCGGCGTCGAGAAGGCGGGAGACGGCGTCATCGTCGGCGTGCTCGACTCCGGCTACGTGCCCGAGCGGGCCAGCTTCGCGCCGCTCAAGACCACCAAGGCGTCCGACGCGCTGATCGCGAAGAAGTGGAAGGGCACCTGCCAGGTCGGCACCGAGGCCCCCGTCGCCTGCAACAACAAGGTGATCGGCGCCCGCTACTTCAACGCCGGCATCGGCACCCGCCCGATCGCGGAGGAGTTCACCTCGCCGCGCGACTACGGCGGCCACGGCACCCACACCGCGAGTACGGCGGCCGGCAACCACGGCGTCGACATGTCCGTGCTCGGCCGCGACTACGGCAAGGGCTCGGGCATCGCCCCGCAGGCCCGGCTGGCGATCTACAAGGTCCTCTGGGCCGTCGACGCGACCGGTGGCGGCAGCGGCACCGACGCGGACATCGTGGCCGGCATCGACGCGGCGGTCGCCGACGGCGTCGACGTGATCAACTACTCGATCTCCGGCAGCGGCTCGACCTTCGTGAACGCGACCGGGCTGGCCTTTCTGCGGGCCGCGAAGGCCGGCGTCTTCGTCTCCACCAGCGCGGGCAACACCGGGCCGGGCGTCAGCACGGTCGGCAAGAACTACCCGTGGGTGACGACCGTTGCCAACGGCACGCACGACCGCGAGGTGCAGACCACGGTCACCCTCGGCAACGGCAAGTCGTTCACCGGCGCGGGCATCGGCGCCGGTACGCCGAGCTCGCCGGTGATCCTCGCCAAGGACGCCGGACTGGCCGGCGCCAACCCGACTAACCTGGTGCTCTGCATGCCGGGCACGCTCGACCCGGCCAAGGTGACCGGCAAGATCGTCGTCTGCGACCGCGGCGTCAGCGCCCGGGTCGACAAGAGCCTGCAGGTCAAGAACGCCGGTGGTGTCGGCGTCATCCTGGTCAACCCGACGGCCAGCACGCTGGACTCCGACCTGCACTCGGTGCCGACCGTGCACCTGGACCACGTGGCCGGGCCCGAGGTCAAGGCGTACGTCGAGAGCACCCCGAACCCGACCGCCCAGATCGGCGCCGCCCAGACCGTCCGGGTGAACGCGCCGAAGGTGGCCGCCAGCTCCAGCCGCGGTCCGGCCCTGGCCGGCAACGGTGACCTGCTCAAGCCGGACGTGATGGCCCCGGGCACGAACGTGCTCGCCGCCACCAGCGCGTTCAGTGCGGCCGGAGGGCAGTACGCGTTCATGAGCGGTACGTCGATGGCCGCGCCGCACATCGCCGGCGCCGCCGCGGTGATCAAGGGCCGTAACCCGAGCTGGTCCCCGATGGCGATCAAGTCGGCGCTGCTGACCACCGCGACCACGCTGGACACCGCCGGCAACCCGATCCAGAACGACTCCGGCTCGCCGGGTACGCCGTTCGGCTACGGCTCCGGCCTGATGCAGCCGAAGAAGGCGATGAACCCGGGCCTGGTCTACGACTCGTCGTACGACGACTGGGCGCGGTTCGTCTGCGGCTCCGGTCAGGTGCCGGCGACGCACGAGCTGTGCGCGCAGGGCAAGATCGACCCGAGCGACCTGAACTACCCGACCATCGCGATCGGGGACCTGGCCGGCAAGCAGACCGTCACGCGGACCGTGCGCAACGTCGGCAAGCTGCCCGAGGCCTACTTCCCGAAGGTCGAGGGCCTGACCGGCTTCAAGGTGTCGGTGACGCCGAAGGTGCTGGTGCTGCTGCCGGGCGCGAGCGCGAAGTACAAGGTGACGATCGAGCACAACGGGGCGCCGCTGGAGCAGTACTCGTTCGGCAAGCTCCACCTGCGCTCCGCCAAGCACGTGGTCAGCAGCACGCTCGCGGTGCGGCCGCTCACCGTGAAGGCTCCGCCGCAGGTCAACGGGACCGGTGTGGCCGGCTCCGTCCAGGTGCCGATCACCGCCGGCTACACCGGCACGCTGCAGACCTCCGCCGTCGGCCTGACCGCCGCCGGCACGAACGAGGCGGCGCTGAAGAACCCGGGTGGCGTCTCGTTCCCGAACACCAACCCGGCGGCCAACGACCACGTCGCCAAGAGCACCGTCACGGTGCCGGCCGGGACCAAGTACGCCCGGTTCTCCACCTTCGACGCGGACTACCCGGCAGGCACCGACCTCGACGTGTACGTCTACCGCGCCGGTACGACGACTCTGCTGGGCAGCAGCACCGGCGGCACCGCCGAGGAAGAGGTCAACCTGCCGGCCCCGGCAGCCGGTTCGTACGACGTCTACGTCGACTTGTACGCAGGTGCGAACGAGCAGGCCGTCAAGCTGCACCACTGGGAGCTGACCACCGCGGCCGGCAACCTGACGGCGACACCGGCCTCGCAGAGCGTCCAGGCCGCGGGACAGACTTCTGTCACCGCGACCTGGACCGGCCTGACCACCGGCACTCGCTACCTGGGCCTGTTGTCGTACACCGACGGCGCGGACGGCTCCGGCTCGACGGTGGTCCGGGTGGACAGCTAGGACAGACCGAGACCGATCCTGGTGCCTGCCGGCACGTTGTACACCGACCGGCAGGCACCGGTGGTCACGTCGCAGCGGAAGACGGTCTCCGGCGGCGCCGAGCCGCCGGAACTGAGATCGGTGGCCACCACGAGGAGGTGGGTGGCGTCCTCGAACCGCGGCAAGGACAGGTGGCGGTCGCCGGGCAGTTCGAGCGTGATCCTCCGGCCCGTCGCCACGTCGACAGCGAGCCTCTGATCGAGGTTGACCATCGTGGCGCCGTCGAGCGAGAGGGCGGCGTAGACCTGCGTCTTCACCGCCCCGCACTGCTCGCGATCGACGGCCAGACCGCCGTCCCGCGGGGTTCCGGCCCGCAGACAGGTCGCGCCACCCTTCCTGGTGACCGCAAGGACGCGCTCCGTCCCCGGCTGAACGATCAGGTGGGCGGCGTACTCCGGGACGTCGAGCTCGACGAGCCGATCGGTGCCGGGCCGCCACAGCTGGGGCTTGACGCTCGACGAGTACTCCTCGATGAGCCAGACGCCCTGATGGTTCCAGCCGGTCGGAGTGATGAGCCCCATCGGCGCGACCATGCTGTCGGTCTCTGCGCCGGTCGCGACGTCGAGGATCACCAGCCTGGTCTTGCCCCGGTCTGCCGGTACCGCCGTCACCACGTGACGGCGGTCGGGCGACAGCCGGAAACCGAGCGTGTCAGCCGGGCCGAACGGCTTGACGCTGCCGTCGGTGCGCAGCAGGCCGAGTCGAAAAGATCGCGTCCCTTGCGCTTGAGTCTGGATCAGCCAGCCGCCGTCCACCCGTGCGGTGTCCCGGAAGGACGGGAGACCGACGTCGAGCGGCACCGAGGTCTCGCCGTCGTGCAGGGTCAGTGCATCTGTCCCCAGGACGAAGGGCACGCCGAGGCCCGTACCGGGCCGCTCGGCCAGTACACGGTCGGGACCGGACACACGCGCCACCAGCGGCACCACCAGAACCAGGACGGCGCCGATCGCCGCGGCTGCCATCAGGACCGGCCAGAGGTGTCGCTTCGGAGTCGCGGACTCGTCCAGGCCCGGGGGCTCGGCGTCGTCGGCCACAGAGGCAGCCCGGGCGTGCAGGTAGTCGCGGAGGCGGGTCTCGGTGTCGGTCATCGGGATTCCTTCAGCTGCTCGGTCAGGATCCCGAGCCCTCGCGACGCGGTGGAGCGTGCGGTCGACTCGCTGATCCCGAGGATCTGGGCGATCTCGGCGTGCGGCAGGTCGAGGTAGTAGCGCAGGACCAGGACCTCGCGGGTGCGGGTGGGCAGCTTGCGCAGCGCCTGTTGCACCTCGAGGCGGTCCTCACTGAGCACGACCTCGCTCTCCGCCGAGATTTCCGGCCGCAGGGCCGGAGGGGTGTAGAGGCGGGCCACCCGGCGTCTGCGCAGGACGGACCGGCTTCGGTTGAGCACGGTCGTCCGCAGGTAGCCGAGCGCCTTGTCGGCGTCGTCCAGCGGCCAGCGCCGGTACAGCTCGGCGAAGGCCTCCTGCACCAGGTCCTCCGCCGACTGCCGGTCGTCGACCACCAGGACGGCCAGCCGCACCAGCCCCAGCCAGTGCTGCCGGTACAGCCTCGACACCGCGGCCGGCGCGTCGTCAGGCACCGGTACGGCGCCAGCTGGTCGCCCGATGCTCACCATTGGATTCGTCACACCCAGAAGACGCCTGGCAGGGCGGAACGCTGCATCAACCGAGTCGGTCGCGGAGCCAGTCGAGATGGATGAGGGCGCTCTGACGCTGCCAATCGCGCAGTGGGCAGTCCTGGCGGGGCCGGCTGGGCGCTGCCCCACCATTGCCCGCCTGCGATCGCGGCGATGAAACCGGTGATGCCCAGGTCGTCCGGAAGCTCCGGCAGCGCCACGGAGTCGTACATGTCGGCGTACAGGATCACCGTGTCGGCCCAGCGTGGCGCGAGGGCGGCGTGCGCCCAGTCCACGAACACCACCCGCTGCTCGGTGACCAGGATGTTGTCGGCTCGCAGGTCCCAGTGCGA
Organism: Kribbella flavida DSM 17836; assembly: GCF_000024345.1. Taxonomy (NCBI): domain Bacteria; kingdom Bacillati; phylum Actinomycetota; class Actinomycetes; order Propionibacteriales; family Kribbellaceae; genus Kribbella; species Kribbella flavida. Next base: position 2,492,779 of record NC_013729.1, read on the forward strand.
CAGCGCCTTGCCCTCCGCCAGCGCCGCGACCCCGGTCCGGGCCAGCGCGGCCAGCTCCGCCTCGCGCCCGGCGACCCAGTCCGGTACGGCGAGGCCGTCGGCGATCACCAGGTCCCACCGGCTCAGGAACGCCTCACTGCGTACGGCGGCGACCGGCGCCTCCGGCCACGGCGAGGGGTCCAGCGCGTCGGACAGCTGCGCCAGCGCGCCCAAAACGCGGTCGACGTCCGCGGGACGCCACGGGTGCGGCGGCAGATACCCGTCGATGTCTTCGAGCAGCAGCGCGACCCACCGGCCGTCGTCGTAGGTGTCGTAGACAACCGGGGCGTGCGGCAACGGCGTGATCGCGGTCATGGCGGCGATCTCGTTGCGGAACAACTGCGGGGTGTCCGGGTTGAGCTCGGCGCCGACGGCCTTGACGAAGGCACGGCGGCCGGACGCGGTGACCAGCCGGGCGGCGACGCCGGGGGAGAAGCCGCCCTGCTGGGTAGTGGCCGAGACGACCTGGGAACCGAGCACGCGCTCCACCCAGCCGCGGACCGCCGGCGGGACCTTCTCGTAGGGCAACCGGACGCCCACTGCGTGTGCCATACCTCGACAGCCTAGGTCCCGGCCGCTCGGGCGGCAGGGCATTTTCCGGGCCGCACCGGGGGCCGGGAACCGCGGATGCGGAAACGGCTGGCGCGTCATGGGATGATGAAGTGATCACCGCACCACCCCTGAGACGAACTGGATCCCTCCGTGCCCGTTGGCCCCACGACCGTGCCGCAGCCGGGTCGAACCGACCCGACGCTGATCCGGAACTTCTGCATCATCGCCCACATCGACCACGGCAAGTCGACGCTGGCCGACCGGATGCTGCAGATCACCGGGGTAGTCGACGACCGCTCGATGCGGGCGCAGTACCTCGACCGGATGGACATCGAGCGCGAGCGCGGCATCACGATCAAGTCGCAGGCGGTCCGGCTGCCGTTCGCGCCGAAGCCGGACACCCCCGGCGGCCTGCTCGCGCCCGAGGGCACGACGTACATCCTGAACATGATCGACACCCCCGGCCACGTGGACTTCACCTACGAGGTGTCGCGGTCGCTGGAGGCGTGCGAGGGTGCCGTCCTGCTGGTCGACGCGGCCCAGGGCATCGAGGCCCAGACGCTGGCCAACCTCTACCTGGCGCTGAACGCCGACCTGCACATCATCCCGGTGCTGAACAAGATCGACCTGCCGGGCGCGATGCCGGAGAAGTACGCCGCCGAGCTGGCGCACATCATCGGCTGCAAGGAGTCCGACGTGCTGCGGGTCTCGGCGAAGACCGGCGAGGGCGTCGAGGACCTGCTCAGCGAGATCGTCGCGCAGGTGGAGCCGCCGAAGGGCGTCAAGGACGCCCCGCCGCGGGCGCTGATCTTCGACTCGGTGTACGACACCTACCGCGGCGTGGTGACCTACGTCCGGGTGGTCGACGGCGAGCTGACCCACCGCGACAAGATCAAGATGATGTCCACCGGCGCCGTGCACGAGATGCTCGAGGTCGGTGTCATCTCGCCGGAGCCGATGAAGTCGCCGAGCATCGGGGTCGGCGAGGTCGGCTACCTGATCACCGGCGTGAAGGACGTCCGCCAGTCCCGGGTGGGTGACACCGTCACCTCGTCGATCCGCGGCGCGTCCGAGGCGCTCGGCGGCTACAAGCACCCGCAGCCGATGGTGTACTCCGGGCTGTTCCCGATCGACGGCGACGACTACCCGACACTGCGGGACGCGCTCGAGCGGCTGCAGCTCAACGACGCGGCGCTGCAGTACGAGCCGGAGAGCTCCGGCGCGCTCGGGTTCGGCTTCCGCTGCGGCTTCCTCGGCCTGCTGCACATGGAGATCGTGCGCGAGCGGCTCGAGCGCGAGTTCGACCTGGACCTGATCTCGACCGCGCCGAACGTCGTCTACCGGGTCGAGATGGAGGACGGCAAGGAGCACGTCGTCACCAACCCGAGCGAGTTCCCCGACGGCAAGATCGCCGACATCTACGAGCCGGTGGTCCGCGCGACGATCCTCAGTCCCAAGGACTTCATCGGCGTGATCATGGACCTGTGCCAGACCAAGCGGGGCAACCTGCAGGGCATGGAGTACCTGTCCGAGGACCGGGTCGAGCTGCGCTACACGCTGCCGTTGGCCGAGATCGTCTTCGACTTCTTCGACCAGCTGAAGAGCAAGACCAAGGGCTACGCCTCGCTGGACTACGAGCCGACCGGCGAGCAGGCCGCGGCGCTGGTCAAGGTCGACATCCTGCTGCAGGGCGAGACCGTCGACGCGTTCTCCGCGATCGTGCACCGCGACAACGCCTACGCCTACGGCGTCGCGCTGGCCGGCAAGCTGAAGGAACTGATCCCGCGGCAGCAGTTCGAGGTGCCGATCCAGGCCGCGATCGGGTCCCGGATCATCGCCCGGGAGTCGATCCGGGCGATCCGCAAGGACGTGCTCGCCAAGTGCTACGGCGGTGACATCACCCGCAAGCGCAAGCTGCTGGAGAAGCAGAAGGAAGGCAAGAAGCGGATGAAGATGGTCGGCCGGGTCGAGGTCCCGCAGGAGGCCTTCATCGCCGCGCTGAAGACCAACGAGCCGTCCGAGAAGGCCAAGAAGTAGGTGCCGGCGGTCGAGATCCCGGCCGGCTTCCTGGTCGTCGGCACCCGGGGCCCGGACTGGCGCGCCTGGCTGGACCGCCTGCCCCGGCTGACCCAGGAGCTGCTGGCCGAGTGGGAGTTGGCGGTCGACGGCGGTACGGCGTACGGGAACTGCGCGATCGTGCTGCCGGTGCGGACGGCGGACGGGCAGCGGGCGGTGCTGAAGGTGCAGTTCCCGCACTGGGAGGCCGAGACCGAGCACCTCGCGCTGCGGGCCTGGGACGGCAACGGCGTGGTCAAGCTGCTCCGGGCCGACCCGCGCCGGTTCGCGATGCTGCTCGAGCGCCTGGAACCGCGGGACCTGACCGGTGTCGACGACCGGGAGGCCTGCGAGATCGTCGGGTCCGTGCTGCCGCGGCTCAACGTCGCCGCCGGACCGCAGTACCGGACCCTGTCGGGGGAGCTGAAGCGCTGGATCGAGGACTTTCGCGCCCTGCCCGCCTCCGCCCCGGTCCCGCACCGGTACGTCGAGCAGGCGATCTCGCTGGCGCAGGACTTCGTCGCCGACCCCGCCTGCGACGGCCGGCTGATCCACACCGACCTGCACTACGACAACGTGCTCGCCGGTGAGCGCGAACCCTGGCTGGTGATCGACCCGAAGCCGCTGTCCGGCGACCCGCACTACGAGATCGCGCCGCTGCTGTGGAACCGCTGGCCCGAGGTCGTTGCCTCCGGCGACATCCGGTTCCGGGTCCGGTCCCGCTTCTACACCGCGATCGACGCCGCCGGTCTGGACGAGGACCGGGCTCGCGACTGGGTGATCGTCCGGCAGATGCTCAACGTGCTGTGGACGCTCAAGGAAGCCGGCACCGACGAGTCCCTGCCGCAGGACTGGCTGACCCGCAACATCGCCGTCGTCAAGGCGATCCAGGACTAGGGCGAAACTCAGTGGAGTCCGCGCGCGTGCCGGGGGAGGATGCTGGCATGCGGGTGCTGACGGTGAACGTGGTGAAGGAGCTGATCCCGGGGCCCAAGGAGTCGGGCTGGACGGCGATCGACAAGCGGCCGCAGGCCGGGCGGGTTCCGGTGGGGGAGCTGGGGCTGCGCGGGGACCGGCAGTGTGACACCGCGAACCACGGCGGACCGGACCAGGCGGTCTACGCGTACGCCGAGGAGGACGCGCTGTGGTGGAGCGAGCAGCTGGGCCGGGAGATCCCGACCGGACTGTTCGGCGAGAACCTGCGGACCGCCGGCGTCGATCTCACCGGGGCTCTGATCGGTGAGGTGTGGCGGATCGGCGACGGCGACGACGCCGTCGAGCTGATGGTGCGGGCGCCACGAATCCCCTGCATCACGTTCCAGTACCGGATGGGGATTGCGCGCTGGGTGAAGCGGTTCCACGAGGCAGGGCGGCCCGGGGTGTACTGCAAGGTGCTGAAGCCGGGTGCGATCGGAGCGGGCGACCCCATCACGGTGGTGAGCCGGCCGGACCACGAGGTCACCGCCGGGGTGATGTTCGCGGCGCAGGACGGGCCCAAGATGCAGACGATGCTGGACTCCGGCGTCGACCTGATGAACGAGCTCCGGGAGACCGCGCGCCGGGTCGCCGGCCGCACCCAGGTCTCGCCGTCCGCCGAGGGCCAGGACCCGGGCAGTTCCGGCCGGTGAAGGGCGTGATCCCGGCGCCGGGCCCGTTGCGGGCGCTGGCCCTGGCCACCCTGCTCAGCCGGATCGGCAGCGGGCTGCTGATGACGGTCAGCGTGCTCTACTTCACCCGCATCGTCGGTCTCTCGGTCGCCGAGGTCGGCGTCGGGCTGACCGTCGCCGGGTTGTTCGGTCTGCTGTCGGCCGTCCCGCTCGGCCACCTCGCCGACCGTCGAGGGCCGCGCGGGCTCTTCGTCCTGCTCAGCTGCACGGTCGCGTTGCTGTCGCTGCTCTACCTGCTCGTCGACTCGTTCTGGCAGTTCCTCGTCGTCGCGGTGATCGTCACCGTGCTCGACCGCGGCACCGGCGCCGTCCGGGCCGCGCTGATCGCCGCCGTCACCCAGGGCTCGGAGCGGGTCGCCGCCCGGGCGTACCTGCGGGCGGTCACGAACATCGGCGTCATGGCCGGCGCCGGGATCGGTGCGCTGGCGCTGCACTACGACACTCGTACGGCGTACCAGGTGATGTTCGTGCTGGACACGGTTCTCACCTGCACGTCGGCGTTGTTCGTGCTGGCCGTGCCGCGGGTCGCGCCGCAGCCCAGGTCCGGCGACGGGCCGGTCTGGATCGCGCTGCGCGACCGCGGCTACCTCGCCGTCGCGGCGCTGAACGCGGCGATGTCGATCCACTACGCCGTGCTGGACGTCGCGATCCCGCTCTGGGTGGTCGAGCACACCGAGGCGCCGCGCTGGACCGTCGCCCTGCTGCTGATCATCAACACCGTCGTGGTCGCGCTGTTCCAGGTCAGGTCCAGCCGCGGCATCCAGGACCCGCTCTCGGCCGCCCGCGCCACCCGGACGGCCGGATTGTTGCTGATGGCATCGATGGTGTTGTTCGCGGGCGCCTCGGGTGGCGGAGCCGTCGTCGCGGTGGCGCTGCTGGCGGTCGGCGCGCTGGTGCAGGTGATCGGCGAGTTGCTGCAGTCGTCCGGGTCGTTCCTGCTCGGCTTCGACCTCGCGTCGGACGCGGCCCAGGGCCAGTACCAGGGGGTCTGGAACACGAGCATGTCGATCAGCACGATGGTCGCGCCGACCGTGCTGGCGCTGCTGCCGCTCGGTCTCGGCGTCCCGGGCTGGATCATTCTCGGCGGGTGGTTCGCGCTGGTCGGGGTGTTGTTCGTCCCGGTCGTCCGCTGGGCCGCGGCCCGCCGCCCAGTCCCGGCCGCCCAGCCTGCGGCGCCGCAGGTCTAGGGCTGTCTCCGGACACGCCTCAGGTCGTCGGTTCGAGGTAGCCGAGCGCGGCGGAGATCTTGCGGGCGGCCTCCATCGCCGCCGGCGCCATCAGCGCGACCTGCGCGATCGACTGCTCCAGCGACAGCGTCGAGATGCTGACCGCGGCGATCGCGCTCGCGGTGTGGTCGTGGATGACGGCGGCGACGCACCGGATGCCGGGCTCGTTCTCCTCGTCGTCGAGCGCGTAGCCACGGGACCGGACCTGGGCCAGGTCCGCCTTCAGCGCGGCCGCGGTGGTGTGGGTCAGCGGGGTGCGCGCGGGCAGACCGGTCCGGGTGATCAGCGCGTCGAGCGCCTCGTCGTCCTTCTCGGCCAGCAGTGCCTTGCCGATGCCGGTGCAGTGCAACCAGAAGGCCTTGCCGACGCGGGACGGCATCCGGTACGGCTTGGGGCCGTCGAGCCGGGCGATGTAGATCGCCTCGTCCCCGTTCAGCAGCCCGACGTGCACCGTGCACCGGGTCTGCGCGACGAGGTCGGCCAGCACCGGTCGGGCCACGGTGGCCAGGTCGACGTTCGTCAGCGCGTGCCCGGCGAGCCGCAGCGCCTTCGGGCCCGGGTGGTAGGACCCGTCCTCGGCCTGCGCGACGAACTCGTGCTCGACCAGCGACGCCATGATCCGGTGCACGGTCGACTTGGCCAGGCCGGTGGCCGTCACCACGTCGGTGAACCGGGAGTGCTCGAGCACCGCGTCGAGCACCATCAGCGTCTTGTCGATGGCCGAAGGGGAACTCATGTCGCTCATCCTGTCACCTCTGTGCTGGTCGTCCGCACCCTCTGTGGCACCCCCCGGTACGCCGTACGCCGGGAGCCGCGCCTGGCGTACCGGTCAGCGCGCGAGCCAGCCTCCGTCGACGGCGAGCACGTGCCCGTTGACGTAGTCGGCGGCCGCCGAGGCGAGAAAGACCGCGGCGCCGACCAGGTCGTCGGGCCGGCCCCAGCGCCCGGCCGGGATCCGGTCCCGGATGGCCGCTTCCCGGTCCGTGTCGGCGCGCAGGTCGGTGGTGTTGTCGGTGCTGATGTAGCCGGGCGCGATCGCGTTCACCTGGACCCCGGCCGGTCCCCACTCGTTGGCCAGCGCCCGGGTCAGGCCCGCGACCGCGTGCTTGCTGGCGGTGTAGGCAGGCACGGTGATGCCGCCCTGGAAGCTCAGCAGCGAGGCGATCGTGACGATCTTGCCCGCGCCGCGCCGGACCATCTCCGCGCCGACCGGCCGGGTGACGGCCCAGGTGGAGTTCAGGTTCACGTCGATCACGTGCTGCCAGTCGGCGGTCGCGGTCTCCGCGGCCGGCGCGCGCCGGATGGTGCCGGCGTTGTTGACCAGGATGTCGATCCGGTGGTCCCGGACCAGGGCGGTCGCGACCTGCTCGACCGCGGCCGGGTCGGCGAAGTCGGCGGTGACGACGGTCGCCGCGCCGCCGCCGTTCTGCTTGATCGCCTCCAGGGTGTCGTCCAGCGCCGCGTCCCGGGCGAGCAGGACCAGGTCGGCCCCGGCCGCGGCGTACCCGACGGCGATGGCGGCGCCGATCCCGCGGCGCGCTCCGGTGACCAGCGCGGTCCGTCCTCGCAGGGAGAAGGCCGCCGGGAGCAGGCCGTCGGGGCTGCCCGTCATCGCAGGTCCTGCACGTCGACGCCGTCCATGTCGCTGAAGGCCTGGTTCTCACCGGCCATCGCCCAGACGAAGCTGTACGCCGAGGTACCGGCGCCGGAGTGGATCGACCAGCTCGGCGAGATCACCGCCTGGCGGTCGGCGACCAGCAGGTGCCGGGTCTGCTCGGGCTCGCCCAGCAGGTGCACGACCCGCTCCGACTCCGGCAGGCCGAAGTACAGGTAGCACTCGGTCCGGCGGTCGTGGGTGTGCGCGGGCATGGTGTTCCAGGTGCTGCCCGAGTGCAGGGTGGTGACGCCGAGCACGATCTGGCAGCTCTGTACGCCGTCCGCGTGGATGTACTGGTCGATGATGCGGCGGTTCGCGGTCTGCTGGTCGCCGAGCTCGAGCCGGTTGCCCTGGCCGGGCTCGACGAGCGTGGTCGGGTAGTCGGTGTGCGCCGGCGCGCTGAACAGGTAGAACGCGGCGTCGGCACCCTCGAAGACGACCTCCCGCGCCCCGCGTCCGGCGTACAGGCAGGCGCCGGTGGTCAGCTCGAACTCGGCGCCGTCGACGGTGATCCTGCCGGGGGCGCCGACGTTCACGATGCCGGCCTCACGGCGCTCGAGGAAGTACTCGCTGCGCAGCTCCGGCCAGGTGCCGAGGGCGAGCGGGCCGGACGCCGGACGGGCGCCGGCCAGCACGATCCGGTCGTGGTGGGTGAGCACGGCGGTGACCGTGTCCGGGGTGAACAGGTCCTCGACGAGGTAGTGCTCGCGGAGCGCGGCGGTGTCGAAACCCAGGATCTGCGCGGGGTGGGTGGCGTGCCGGACGTGGAGGGGCGGCTGCGTCGTAATCACAGATCAAGGTTCTACTGGACGGAACTTGCTGTCAAACCTGCCCACACTCTGCTCGAGATCCGCCGTAATTAAAGGCAGAACAAGGGCAGCTCAATGTTCTGCCCACTGGAACTTTGTGTCGCCTTGCAGAACAAGCATCGGTGGAAACCTTGACCGCTCTACCACGCTGTTCTAGCGTCCTCGTCATCGAGCGCGGTCCCGACGCCGAATCCGGCATCGCGAGCAGCACCCCATCCCTCCGCCAGGTGAACTGGAGGCACTGACGTGTCGTTTCCAACAGGCAACGTGCTGTCGCGAAGATCGCTGTTGCGCGGTCTCGGCGCGGCCGGCGTCGGCGCCGGGCTCGGGGGCCTGGCGACCGGCTGTGGCGGCTCCGTGCTGCGGTCGGCGGCGGCCGACCTGCCGCCGGCGACCGGTGCGTACGACGGTCCGCCGGTGACGCTGCGGTTCTGGAACGGGCTGACCGGCGGTGACGGGCCGTTCATGCGCAAGCTGCTGGCCCGGTTCCAGGAGCTGAACCCGGCCGTGACGATCGAGATGTACGCCATCCCGTGGTCGAACTTCTACCAGAAGTTCCCGGCGTCGGTGGCGAGCGGTCTGGCGCCGGACTTCGCGCTGATGCACAACTTCCAGGTCGCGACCAACGCCGCCCGCGGGGTGATCATGCCGGTCGACAGCCTGGTCGACGCGGTCGGCCTGAGCGAGCAGGAGTATCCGGCAACGGTCTGGCAGTCCGGCGTGTACCAGGACCGCCGCTACTCGATCCCGCTGGACATCTGGCCGGACAGCCTGTTCTACAACCGCAGGGTGCTGGCGAAGGCCGGGCTCGACCCCGACCAGCCACCGCAGGACGCCGCGGCGTACCTGGCGGCGCTCGAAACGCTGCGCAGCAAGGGCATCGCGGGTCACTGGCTGGCGTCCGTCGACCCGCAGGGTGTCGGCCGGCCGTTCGACTCCCTGCTCTGGCAGCACGGTGGAACGCACTACGACGCCGACGGCACGACGGCGTACTTCACCTCGGCGGCGGCGACGGCCGCGCTCGAGTGGCAGGTGTCGCTGCTGGAGCAGGGGTTCAGTCCGCGCAACGCCAGCGGCGGCGACGCGAACGTCGCCTTCAAGAACGACAAGAACGCCTTCCTCTGGGGTGGACCAGGGGCCTTGATCAACGATCTGTCGAAGGTGAAGAACCTCGACTGGGGCGTGGCGCCGCTGCCCAGGATCGGCTCGCAGCGCGCAGCCTTCTCCGGTTCGCACCAGTTCGTGATCGCCCGGCAGAAGGACTTCGACCCCGACCGGGTGGCCGCGTCGGTGGCCTTCATCAGCTGGCTGACCCGCAACGCGGCCGGCTGGGCCGAGGCCGGGCCGATCCCGGCGCGCCGGTCGGTGCAGCAGTCCGGCGACTTCCAGAAGCTGGTGCCGCAGGCAAAGGTTGCGCGCGGTGTCGACTTCATCAAGTTCTACCCCCTGATCCCCGGCATCGCCGACGTCCAGCTCACGATCCTGTACCCGGCCGTCTCCGACGTCCTGCTGCAGAACAGCACGCCCGAGCGGGCGATGGAGGATGCCGTCGCGCAGGCGAGCGAGCTGCTCCAGGAGAATCGGCAGAAGTACGAAGGGAGCCGGTGATGGCCACCGACACTGTGGTCGCCGAGCGCTCGCGCCGCGCTCCCGGCAGCGTGGGGGTGGTGGGACGGAGCGGCGTACGCCCGGGCCTGCTGACGCCGTACCTCTTCCTGGCGCCGTTCCTGCTGGTCTTCGGGGTCTTCGTGCTCGCGCCGGCGGTGTACGGGCTGTGGATCAGCCTGCACAACTGGGACTTCTTCCTGCCCACCCGGCCGTGGGTCGGACTGACGAACTACCTCAACCTGTTCGACCCCGACAACCTGCTCGCCGAGCACTTCTGGGAGAGCATGCTTGCCACCGGCAAGTTCGTGCTCTTCTCGGTCCCGCTGCTGGTGGTACTGCCGCTCGGCCTGGCCATGCTGCTGAACCGGAACTTCCGCGGCCGGACGGCCTTCCGTGCGATCTACTTCGCGCCGTACGTGCTCGGCGTCAGCGTGATCGGACTGCTGTGGCAGTTCCTGCTCAGCTCGAACGTCGGCCTGGTCAACTACTACCTGTCCAAGGTCGGGCTGGACGAGGCGATTCCGTGGCTCACCGCGCTGCCGTGGGTCTGGATCTCCCTGGTCGGCGTCACCGTCTGGTGGACGATGGGCTTCAACTCGGTCGTCTACCTGGCCGGTCTGCAGGGCATCGACACCGCGCTGTACGACGCGGCGAAGGTCGACGGCGCGAGCCGCTGGCGCGAGTTCGTCCACGTCACCCTGCCGGGGCTGCGGCCTGTGCTGCTCTTCGTCGTCACGATGACGATCCTCGCCTCGGCGAACATGTTCGGGCAGTCCTACCTGCTGACCGCCGGCAACCCGTCCAACGAGACCCGGACAGCGATCATGTTCATCGCCCAGGTCGGGCTCGAGCAGTTCCGGATCGGCAGCGCCGCGGCGATGAGCTACCTGCTCGCCCTGCTGCTGATCGTCATCAGCGCGGCCAACTTCGTGTTCTTCCGCAGCAAAGAAGGGGATTGACGATGGCCACGATCGTGACCGCCGGTCGGCGGCCGGGCCAGGGGGTGGCGGCGAACCTGCTGCTCTACGCCCTGCTGCTGATCCTCTCGGTGATCTTCATCGCCCCGCTGCTGTGGATGCTGTCGACGTCGTTCAAGACCACCGAGGGTGCGACCGCGCTGCCGCCGCAGTGGATCCCGGCGGAGTTCTCGACCGAGGGCTACACCTCGCTGTTCGCCGACGCCCAGGCGCCGGTCCTGCGCTGGCTGTTCAACAGCGTCGTCGTCGCGGTGGCGCACACCGTGCTGGTCCTGGTGACCGCGGCGGCCGCGGCGTACCCGCTGGCCCGGATGCGGTTCCGGGGCAAGAACACGATCTTCGCGCTGATAGTGGCGACCCTGTTCGTGCCCGGCTTCGTCTTCCTGATGCCCAACTACCTGATCGTCGAGAGCCTGGGCTGGCTGGACAGCAAGTGGGCGCTGATCGTGCCCGGCGCGGCCAGTGCGTTCGGCGTCTTCTTCCTGCGGCAGTTCTTCGTCTCCATCCCGGTCGAACTGGAGGAAGCCGGGCTGATCGACGGCGCCAACCGGTTCCAGATCTTCGTCCGGATCGTGCTGCCGCTGGCGAAGGCGCCGCTGGCCACGCTGGCGATCCTCAGCCTGCTGGGCAGCTGGAACGACTTCCTCTGGCCGCTCTACGTGCTCTTCAACCCCGAGAACCTCACCCTGCCGGCCGGCCTCGCGACGCTGAAGGGCGCGTACGCCACCGACTATCCCGCGATCATGGCCGGAGCAGCGCTGGCCAGCGTCCCGGTGCTGATCGCGTTCGCGCTGGTCCAGCGCTACGTGATCGCCGGCGTCGCCCGATCCGGACTGAAGGGCTGACCCTGTCAGGGTTCGTGCCGTCCGACCGCACACCTCACCACCGAACGGGAGTCCCCATGTCCTTGGACCGCCATTTCGTCACCGCCGTCGAGAGGTCGGCGATCACCAGCCGGTACCCGCGGACCGTGGGCCGCAACGCCCGGCTGGGCAGTCACGGCAGCGGTGGCGACGCGGAAATCGTGATTCTGCGGACCGACACGGGCAAGGCGGGCTGGGGGCTGGTCGCCGGTGCCCTGCCCGCCGAGGACCAGGTCGTCGGGCGGTCCGTGCTCGACCTGATCGACCCCGCGACCGGCGTACGGGACCAGGCGGTCGCCGGGCTCGACTTCGCCCTGCACGATCTCGTCGGGCAGATCGAGGACCAGCCGGTGTACGCGATCCTGGGCGCGCGGGGGCAGCGGACGATCAGCTGCTACGACGGCGCGATCTACTTCGCCGACCTGGACCCGGACGACGACCCGCGCGGCGTACCGGCGGTGCTGGCCGACTGCGCGGCCGACGACGCGGCGGGGTACCGCGCGTTCAAGCTGAAGATCGGCCGCGGCAACCGCTGGATGGCACGCGCCGCGGGCGATGCCAGGGACATCGAGGTCACCCGTGCGGTCCGGGAGGCCTATCCGGACCACCGCATCCTGGTCGACGCCAACGACGGCTACGACTGCGACGGCTTCATCGCCTACCTGCAGGCCGTCGCCGAGGTCGGCCTGTACTGGGTGGAGGAGCCGTTCCTCGACGACGCGGCCGACCTCGCCCGGCTTCGTGCGCATCTCACCGAAACCGGATCGGCCACGCTGATCGCCGAGGGCGAGAGCAATCCGGAGCTCGACACCCTGCTGAAGATCACCGCCAACGGTGACATCGACGTCCTGCTGATGGACGTCGTGTCCTTCGGCCTGACCAGCTGGCGAGCGGTCATGCCGAAGGTCGCCGAGCTGGGCGCGTACGCGTCCCCGCACGCTTGGGGCCTGCCGCTGAAGACTCTGTACGCCGCGCAGCTGGCGGCCGGCCTCGGCCGGGTCGACACCGTCGAGGGAGTCCCCGGTCAGACCCTGGGCGCCGACACCAGCGCCTACCAGTGGCGCGACGGCGAGCTGACCGTGCCGGACCGTCCCGGATTCGGCATCCCGCTCGACGAGCTCACCGGTCGCTGACGTCCCCCGCTCAGGCCCGGGGTTCCCTCCGCCCAGGGGATCCCGGGCCGCCGCATGCTGGAACTCGGTCGGCCGCCTGCTGGACGGACAGTAGGCTCGCGGCATGCGAGTAGGAGTGTTCGGAGCCACAGGTCAGGTCGGCGGCGTGATGCGGGAACTGCTGGTCGAGCGGGACTTCCCGGTCGACGAGATTCGGTACTTCGCGTCCGCCCGGTCGGCGGGCACGCAGCTGCCGTTCGGCGACGACAAGATCACGGTCGAGGACTCGGCGACGGCGGACTTCGCCGGGCTGGACCTGGCGCTGTTCTCCAACGGCAAGACGGCCTCCAAGGAGCTCGCGCCGAAGGTCGCGGCGGCCGGTGCCGTCGTGGTGGACAACTCGTCGGGCTGGCGGATGGACCCCGAGGTCCCGCTGGTCGTCGCCGAGGTCAACCCGGGCGATCTCGACGTGCTGCCGAAGGGCATCGTCGCCAACCCGAACTGCACCACGATGGCCGCGATGCCGGTGCTCGCGCCGCTGCACCGCGAGGCGACGCTGACCCGGCTGGTGGTGTCGACGTACCAGGCCGTGTCCGGGTCCGGCGGCGCCGGCGTGCGCGAGCTCGAGGACCAGGCCCACGCCCTGGTCGACGGCGCCGGTCGGCTGGCCCGGGGCGCTCAGGGCATCACGCTGCCGCAGCCGCAGGTATACGCCGGGCCGATCGCCTTCAACGTGCTGCCGCTGGCCGGGTCGATCGTTGCCGACGGCACCGGCGAGACCGACGAGGAGCAGAAGCTCCGCAACGAGAGCCGCAAGATCCTGCACTTGCCCGACCTGCTGGTCGCCGGTACCTGCGTCCGGGTCCCGGTCTTCACCGGTCACTCGCTGAGCATCCACGCCGAGTTCGCCGAGCCGATCACGCCCGAGCGGGCCACCGAGCTGCTCGCGGCCGCGCCCGGTGTCGAGCTGGCCGAGCTGCCGACGCCGCTCGCCGCGGCCGGCCAGGACCCGTCGTACGTGGGCCGGATCCGGCAGGACCAGTCGGTGCCCGGCGGCCGGGGCCTGGTGCTCTTCGTCTCCAACGACAACCTGCGCAAGGGTGCCGCCCTGAACGCGGTCCAGATCGCGGAGCTGCTCGCTCAGCGCTGACGACCGCGCGCCCGGGGTGACCGTTGCAGGTGGCAGCGATCCCGGGCAGGCTGTCGGGAACGGACAGTAAGAGCAGGGCCACGGGCCGTGCCGGCATGTTGCGGAAACGTGATCGAGATGGTGCGCTCGGATGAGCCAGGCCCATGGCCACCACGCGTGCTCTCTATTACTCTCCGGTTACTGACCCCTGGGAGGCCAGCCATGAAGCCCGTTGCCGACGGTCCGCAACTCGCGTTGCTCAGTTCCCGCAAGGAACACCTCGCTCAGATGTTCCTCGACCGTGTCGCGGCCACTCCGAACCGGGAAGCCTTCCGCTACCCGTCCGGCGGTGGCTGGACGTCGGTCACCTGGCAGCAGACCGACGAGCTGGTACGCCGTCGCGGCGCCGGCCTGATCGCGCTCGGCGTCGAGCCCGAGCAGCGGGTCGCGGTCGCCGCGAACACCCGGCTCGAGTGGGTCCAGTGCTACCTCGCGGCCGTCGTCGCCGCGGCCGCCACGACCACGATCTACCCGACCACGATGTCCGCCGACGTGGCGTACATCGTCGCCGACGCCGAGGTGCAGGTCGTCTTCGCCGAGGACGCCAGCCAGGTCGCCAAGCTGCGCGAGCACCGGTCCGAGATCCCGTCGCTGCGCAAGATCGTGCTGATCGACGGCGAGCCCGAGCAGCAGGACGGCGACTGGGTGATCAGCCTCGCCACCCTCGACGAACTCGGCGCCCGGCACCTCGCCGACCATCCCGAGGCGATCGACGAGCGGATCGCGCAGATCAAGCCCGAGCACCTGTGCACGCTGGTCTACACCTCCGGCACCACCGGCCGCCCCAAGGGCGTCCGGCTGCCGCACTCGGTGTGGACCTACGAGGGTGCCGCGGTGGAAGGGATCCGGGTGCTCAGCCCGGACGACCTGCAGTACCTGTGGCTGCCGCTGTCGCACGTGTTCGGCCAGGTGCTGCTCGCGGTCCAGTTCCAGATCGGGTTCGCCACCGCGATCGACGGCCGGGTCGACAAGATCGTCGAGAACGCCGCCGTCGTCCAGCCGACCTTCATGGCCGCCGCGCCGCGCGTCTTCGAGAAGGCGCACGGCCGGATCGTCACGATGATGGAGGCCGAGGGCGGCGTCAAGGCGAAGCTGTTCCACTGGGCCTTCGGCGTCGGCCACGAAGTGTCCAAGCTGCGCCAGCAGGGCAAGGAGCCGACCGGCGCGCTGGCTGCGAAGTACCGGCTCGCGGACAAGCTGGTGCTGTCGAAGATCCGCGCCCGGTTCGGCGGCCGGATCCGCTTCTTCGTCTCCGGCTCCGCGGCCCTCGACAAGCGGCTGGCCGAATGGTTCCACGCCGCCGGGCTGCTGATCCTGGAGGGCTACGGCCTGTCCGAGACCGCGGCCGGCTCGACCTTGAACCGGCTCGACAACTATCGCCTCGGCAGCGTCGGACCGGTCTTCCCCGCCGCGGAGTTCAAGATCGCCGAGGACGGGGAGATCCTGATCAAGGGCCCCGGCGTGATGAGCGGCTACCACAACCTGCCCGAGCAGACCGCCGAGGTGATCGACGCCGACGGCTGGTTCCACACCGGCGACATCGGCCACTTCGAGGACGAGTTCCTCTTCATCACCGACCGCAAGAAGGACCTGTTCAAGACCTCCGGCGGCAAGTACGTCGCCCCGCAGGTGATCGAGGGCCGGTTCAAGATGATCTGCCCGTACGCCAGCCAGTTCCTGGTCCACGGTCACCAGCGCAACTTCGTCACCGCGCTGGTCACGCTCGACCCGGACGCGATCCAGGGCTGGGCCGAGGCCAACGGCCTGGGCGGCAAGCCGTACGCGGAGATCGTCACCTCCGACGCGGCCCGGGAGATGGTCCAGGGCTACGTCGACGAGCTCAACGCCGGGCTGAACCGGTGGGAGACGATCAAGAAGTTCACCATCCTCGACCGGGACCTCACCGTCGAGGGCGGCGAGATGACGCCGAGCCTGAAGCTCAAGCGCAAGTACGTCGAGACGCAGTACGGCGATCTGCTGGACAAGATGTACGACTGACCGGCGCTCGGCGGGCGGATGGGTCGCAAGGTCCCCCCGGTGGCTTGCCGGCGGCAGCGCTCAGCGCCCGCCGAGCTTGCCGGAGGCAACCGAAGTCTTTCCTCACAGGTTGCTTACGATCTTCGGTCCACGCCCGCGACCGGACGTACCCTGAAAAGGTGGACGCAGCCGGCAGGGGCGGTCGCAACCTCGTTCAGGCCGTGAACAGGTTCATCGGTTTGAGCGTACTGTCGGGTGCACTGGCAGCGGGGCTGGTGATTCCCCTGACAGGGCTGGTCGGCGTCGGGACGCAGAAGGTGTCCGACGCGGTCGAGAGCTTGCCGCAGGAGCTGACGACCGAGCCGTTGCAGGTGCGGAGCCGGATCTTCGCGGCCGACGGGAGTCTGATCGCCACGCTGTTCGCGCAGAACCGCGTGCCGGTTCCGCTGAACCGGGTCAGTCGGGTGATGCGGCAGGCGATCGTGGCGATCGAGGACGCGCGGTTCTACGAGCACGGCGCGCTCGACGCGAAGGGCACTGTGCGGGCGCTGATCCGGAACCAGACCGAGGGGTCGGTGCAGCAGGGTGGGTCGAGCATCAGCCAGCAGTACGTGAAGATGAGCCTGGTCGAGAAGGCCGCGACGGCGGAGCAACGCGCGGCGGCGACGGCGGTGACGTACCAGCGCAAGCTGACCGAGCTGCGGTACGCGATCGCGCTCGAGAAGGAACTGTCCAAGGACCAGATCCTGGAGCGGTACCTGAACCTCGCGAACTTCGGCGACGGCACATACGGTGTGGAGGCCGCCGCCCAGCACTACTTCCGCACGACCGCCGCGAAGCTCACCCTGCCGCAGGCCGCGCTGCTGGCCGGCCTGGTGAAGAACCCGACCGGCTACGACCCGACGAACGACGCCAAGCGGGCCAAGGACCGGCGCGACGTCGTCCTGCGCCGGATGGAGGAGCTCGGGGTGATCACCGCCGAGCAGGCAGACGACGCGATCCGGACCCCGGTCTTCGATCCGAAGAAGGTCCGAAAGGTGCCCAACGGCTGCGCGGGGGCGCGCTACCCGTTCTACTGTGCGTACGTCGTGTCGAAGCTGCTCCAGAACCCGGCGCTGGGCGCGACGCCGAAGGAGCGGGAACACTACCTGAAGACCGGCGGCCTGTCGGTGACGACGTCACTGGATCCGAGGATCCAGGCGGCCGCGCAGGCGTCGATCAACGAGTACACCAGCCCCCGCGACACCGCCGTCGCTGCGATCACCGTGATCGAGCCGGGCACCGGAGTGGTCAAGGGGATGGCCCAGAGCAGACCGTACGGCAACGGCAGGTACCAGACGGCGTACAACTACAACGTCGAGAAGTCGTACGCCGGTGGCTACGGCGGGTTCCAGAACGGGTCGACGATGAAGGCGTTCACGATCGCAGCGGCGATCGCGAAGGGTTACCCGATCGACTACCGGATCAACTCGCCGGCGCAGATCGACCTCAGTGGTCAGCCATTCCGGACGTGCAAGGGGTATACCAAGGATCCGGACTACCGCCCGCGGAACTCGACCACGAGCGGCGACCTGACCATGGTGGAAGCGGCCCGGGCGTCGACGAACACCTACTTCCTTCAGTTGTCGCAGCGGACCGGGCTGTGCGCGCCGGCCACCATGGCCGCGAAGCTGGGCCTGTACAACGCCCAGAGTCTGGGGGCTCTCGACCAGGTGGTGTCGTTCACCCTCGGCGTCGGCTACGTGACGCCGTTGATGCTGTCGAACGCGTACGCAACCTTCGCGGCCCGCGGCAAGTACTGCATGCCGGTGCTGGTCACCTCGGTCCGGGACAAGTCCGGTCGACCGATCAGCACCACGTCCCCGAGGTGCCGTCAGGTGATCGCGCCACAGGTCGCCGACGGTGTGAACAGGGTGCTCAGCGCCGTGATGGAACCCGGCGGTACTGGGGGCCGGCTCACCTTCGGCCGGTGGGATCTGGCCGGCAAGACCGGGACCATCCAGGACAACCGCGCGGTCTGGTACGCCGGCTACGCGCCGAATCTCGCCGCGGCGTCCGTGGTCGCCGACGCGAACCTGCCGTACACCGACCTGATGTACGGCCACACCCTCGGCGGCCGCGACATCGCCGACCCGACGGGCTCCGGCACGGCCGGCCCGCTGTGGAAGACCGCGATGGAACGAGCCATGCGAGGCCTGCCGCTGCGCCGCTTCACACCCCCGCCAGCCAAGATCCTCGGGGGCGAGAACACCGAACCCCCAGCCGGCAACGACGCAAGCCGCTAGGTCCGAGCCGCAGTGCCTCCGGAGGTGCGCGCAGCTGCCGACGGTAATTCCGCGACCGCCCTCCTCGCGCCCGCCGCCCAAGGATCACCGGATCGGGCGGAAGCCGCGGGGCTGACTCCAGCGTCCGCTCGCCGCCGGCAAACGCCCGCAGCGCCGTACGCAGCTTCTCGTCGAAAGCCCGAGGATCGAAGATCTCCGGCCAGGAGCGCACCGAGTGGTCAAGACGGAGGCCGGGCTTCGGCGGCGCTTCCGTGCGACTCCGTAGCATGGAGACGTGCCGTCGACATTGCCTGAGGGAGAGGTCGCGCCCCGGGACGGGGCGCTGCCGGTCGCTGCGGTGGCTGAGGCGGGGGCGCGGCCGTTCGGGTTCTACCTGCATGTGCCGTACTGCGCGTTCCGCTGCGGGTACTGCGACTTCAACACCTACACGGCCACGGAGCTCGGTGGGGGAGCGTCGCAGGCGTCGTACGCCGAGACGGCGGTGCAGGAGGTCCGGCTGGCTCGGCGGGTGTTGCCGGGGCTGGAGCGGCCGGTGGACACCGTCTTTTTCGGTGGCGGTACGCCGACGTTGCTGCCGGCGCGGGATCTCGGGCGGATGCTGGCGGCGGTGCGGGACGAGTTCGGGCTGGCGGCGGACGCCGAGGTGACGACCGAGGCGAACCCGGAGTCGGTGGACCAGCGGTACCTCGAGGAGTTGCTGGAGGCCGGGTTCACCCGGGTCAGCTTCGGCATGCAGAGCGCCTCCTCGCACGTGCTGCAGATCCTCGACCGCCGGCACACCCCGGGCCGGGCGCTGGAGGCGGTCAAGGAGGCGACGGCGGCGGGCTTCGAGCACGTGAACCTCGACCTGATCTACGGCACGCCGGGGGAGACGCTCGAGGACTGGCGGACGTCGCTGGAGTCGGCCTTGTCCGCCGCGCCGGACCACGTCAGCGCCTACGCGTTGATCGTCGAGGACGGCACCCAGTTGGCCCGGCGGGTTCGTCGTGGGGAGCTGCCGATGCCGGACGACGACGACCTCGCCGACAAGTACGTGCTGGCGGACGACCTGCTGACCCGCGCTGGCCTGTCCTGGTACGAGGTCTCCAACTGGGCCAGGACCGAGGACGCGCGCTGCCGCCACAACGAGCTCTACTGGCGCGGCGACACCTGGTGGGGCGTCGGCCCGGGCGCGCACAGCCACGTCGGCGGCGTGCGCTGGTGGAACGTCAAGCACCCGAGCGCGTACGCCGACCGGATGGCCGCGGGGGAGAGCCCGGCGTACGCGCGGGAGATCCTCGACGAGGAGACCCGGCGGGTGGAGCGCGTGCTGCTGGAGATCCGGCTGCGCGCGGGGCTGCCGCTGGATGTCCTGGACGCCGCCGGGCGGTCCGCCGTACCGGGGCTGGACGGTCTGGTGGACGAGCGGGACGGGCGGTTGGTGCTCACGCGGCGTGGTCGTCTGCTGGCCGACGCCGTGGTTCGTGACCTGCTTCCCTGAAACCGTTCCGGTTCGGACAAATCCGGCAAACTCGCAGGTAACCGAGCCGTCCGTCATCGATGTGGTGCACACCGTGACGAACCGCAGGGGTATGTCCTGAGCAAGCTGACTCTGTATCTCAGCGTGACGGTGTGGTCCTTGACACACTCGGCAGGCACGCTCGAAACTCGGGGACACTTCCGGACAACCGGAGAGCGCTCTCAACCCGTCCCCATGCACAGGGAGCAAGTCACATGCGGCCCATGGCCCGCTATCGCACCGCAGCCGTCGCCCTTGCCTGCAGCCTCACTCTGCTGGTCAGCGCGTGCGCCGGCGCCGACGACCCGGCCGGTGACGCGTCCGTGGACGCCGGCGACGGGCGGCCGGTGGAACTCACCATCGCCACCTTCAACGAGTTCGGCTACAGCGACCTCTACCGCGAGTACGAGGCGGCGCACCCGAACGTGAAGATCACCGAACGCCGGGCCGCCACCGTCGACGAGCACATCAAGAACCTGGAGACGAACCTGGCGTCCGGGTCCGGGATGGCCGACATCGAGGCGATGGAGGTCAGCTGGATCTACAAGTACCTGGCCAAGGCGGACAAGTTCGTCGACCTGCGCGACCACGGCGCGGACGAGCTGAAGTCGCGCTGGCTGGACTGGAAGGTCGCCAGCGCGACCACCTCGGACGGCAGGATCATCGGCTACGGCACCGACATCGGGCCGGAGGCGATCTGCTACCGCCGCGACCTGTTCGCCAGGGCGGGCCTGCCGACCGACCGCGCGGAGGTCGCCAAGCTGTTCCCGGACTGGACGTCGTACTTCGCCGCCGGCCGCCGGTTCAAGGCGAAGATGCCGAACTCGGCCTGGTTCGACTCCGCGGTGCTGACCTGGGAGGCGATGCGCAACCAGCTGATCCAGGCCTACTACTCCAACCAGGACCGCTACCTGGGCGACGAGAACGAGTTGCTGAAGCGGACCTGGGACCAGATCGTCGCCGCCACCGAGGACGGGCTGTCGGCCAAGCTGCCGGCCTGGAGCGACGCCTGGACCAAGGCGTTCCGCACCGACGCGTTCGCGACGATGGCCTGCCCGGGCTGGCTGCTCGGGGTGATCGCCGACAACGCGGGCACGTTCGGCAAGGGCAAGTGGGACGTCGCCGACGTCTTCCCCGGCGGTGGGGGGAACTGGGGCGGCTCCTACCTGACCGTGCCGACCCAGTCGACGCAGCCCGCGGAGGCCGCGAAGCTGGCCGCCTGGCTGACCGCACCGGAGCAGCAGATCAAGGTGTTCAAGAAGGTCGGTTCGTTCCCGTCGACCGTCGACGCCTACGAGTCCGAGCAGGTCACCGCGCAGGTGAACCCGTACTTCAACAACGCGCCGGTCGGCAAGATCTTCGTCAACCGGGCGAACAACGTGATCCTCAAGCAGCACAAGGGTCCGCGCGACGGTGAGATCAACCAGGTCTTCACCGAGGCGCTGGCCCGGGTGGACGAGGGCAAGCAGTCGTCGTCGGCCGCCTGGAAGCAGGCGCTGCGCGAAGCCGACAAGGCCGCCAACACCCGCGTCGGTAACTAGGCACCAGAACGCCTCACCCGCCGCGTAACCCTACCCCGAGCCTGTCGGCCGCCGTTCCGGCTCGTCGCGGCGGGAAATGTGCGCGGCGGAGGGTGTCGACGTACTACCGTGTGGAGGTCATGTCGCGTAGGGGAGGTCCCATGGCATTCGAGGGTCACGGCGGTGGGACTCCGACCTTGGAGCAGGTGGCCGCGCTGGCCGGGGTGTCACGGGCGACCGTGTCCCGGGTGGTGAACGGGTCCCCGAAGGTGCTGCCGGACACGGTGGCCGCGGTCGAGCGGGCGATCGGCCAACTGGGCTATGTGCCGAACCGGGCCGCCCGGGCGCTGGTGACGCGCCGTACCGACTCGGTCGCGCTGGTGGTGCCGGAGCCGGACAGCCGGGTCTTCTCCGACCCGTTCTTCGCCGGCATCCTGCGGGGCGTGAGCATGACGCTCGCCCCGACGTCGTCACAGCTGGTGCTGCTGATCGAGCCGGCCGAGGGCGACGACCAGCGGCTGCTGCGGTACTTGCGTGGCGGTCACGTCGACGGCGCGATCATCGTCAGCCACCACGGCCGCGACAACGTGCTGCAGGAGCTCGCCCAGCTGCCGCTGCCGATCGTCTTCAGCGCCCGGCCGCTCGGGGTCGAGGTGCCGGTGGCCAGCGTCGACGTCGACAACGTCGCCGGCGCCCGGACCGCGGTCGAGTACCTGCTGTCCAAGGGGCGGCGCAAGCTCGGCACGATCGCGGGCCCGCTCGACATGACCGCGGGCATCGACCGGCTGACCGGCTACCAGCAGGTCGCCGAGGAGGCCGGCTTGCCGCAGGCCGTTGCCTACGGCGACTTCACCGCCGAGGGCGGCGAGCAGGCCGCGATCCGGCTGCTCGACGAGCACCCGGAGCTGGACGGCATCTTCGTGGCCAACGACCTGATGGCGACCGCGACCCTGCGGGTGCTGTCGGAGCGCGGCCGGCGGGTGCCGGACGAGGTCGCGGTGATCGGGTTCGACGACTCGGTGGTCGCGACCACGACCACGCCGCAGCTGACCACGATCCGCCAGCCGGTGGAGCGGCTCGGCGCCCGGCTGGCCGAGCTGCTGCTGGCCAAGATCGGGGGCGCCGACCTGACCAGCCCGGAGATCTACGCGACCGAGCTGATCATCCGCGGCTCCGCCTGACCCCCCACCATTTCCGGGGATATCCCGCCAAATGCTGGGTTCACCGGCGGAATTCGGCCGGGTGGACCCAGCACTTGGCGGGTTCTCCCCTCACATGGTGGGGAGGATTACGGGGGGTCGTTCTGGAATTGGAACTGGACTCGGATCGAGGAGTCGAGGGACACCACCAGCGTGGTGTTCGACGGGGTCCAGCGTTCGGGGACCAGGAACAGGCGGTTCTCGCCGACGACCAGCAGGCGCAGGCCGCGGTAGCGGTAGTTGAAGGTCTGGCCGGCGCCGGCCCGCAGCGCGGTCTCCTCCAGGCCGGGGGAGCGCAGCTGGAGGCGTTCCTTGGTGTCGAGAATGACGACCGGGAACTGGCCGAGGTTCTGCGCGTCGGACTTGGCCAGCCCGCGGCCGGAGTACTGCGCGGTGGTGGCGGTCGCCCAGAACGCGCAGGTCGTGGTGACCACGCCGAGCAGCACGATCAGGATCACCGGCGGTCGCTGGTCGGCAAGATGGGCGGACAGGTAGGAGAGATAGCCGAGCGCGGCCGCGGCCAGGCCGATCAGCAGCGGGACGACGAGCGGGTAGTACGGGACGTGGCCGATCGCCGGGTAGAGGAACAGCGCGACCACGCCGACCAGCAACAGCGCGACGGCAACGACCCGAGTACGGCGTACGGCGGTGGCGGTGGGCTGGATCGCGTTGTGCAGCAGCAGTCCGGCGACGGCGATCAGGGTGAGCACGAGCAGCGGGACCAGCAGCGGCTGCGGACTACGCATCACGTAGTCCTGGGTGCTCAGGCCGATCGTGTCGACGTCGATCCCGAAGTACTCGTACTGGGAGCGCGCGGACACGTAGCCGAAGTAGAACAGCAGCGCGCTGATCAGCGTGACCGGCGCGACGATGCCGGCCGCGAAGCTGACCCAGCGCTCGACCTGGGCCCGCTGGTCAGCCATCCGAGCTGGACGGACTCGGGGCTTCCTCACTGGGCGACTCGGCCGGAGTCTCCACGCTCGGGGTTTCCTCCGGCGGGACGATCACCTGGTCGTCGACGGTGATGGTGAGACTGCCGCCCTTCAGGTGCTCGGCCCTGACCTTGTCGCAGTCCGCCTCGGACTCGCAGGTGATGTCGCCGCGGACGGTCAGCACAGTAGAGCCGTTGCCCACTTTCGTCAGCGCGAGATAGCAGCTGTCGGCACCGCCGAACGGGCTGCCGGGACCACACGCCGGGCCCTGTGGGCACGAGTGAGAACCGAGCTCCAGCACGCTGGAGTTGCTGAGGGCAAAGTCGACCGCGGTGATGGTGACACCGGCCGGCAACTCCGAGCCGCCCCAGGCCGGAGCGAAACAGGCCCTGCCCTTGTCGTCGAACTCGGGCACCCCGCCGACCGGCAGCTTGGCGTTCTTGATCGCGGGCTTCGACTGCGCCGTCTGGGGTTGCTCGGGATCGGTGGGCTCGGGCGACGGTTCACCGGGGTCCTCGGTGGGGTCGTCGGTAGGGTCGGCGGTCGTGGGTGCCGAGGTGCTGACGGTGCTCTCCCCGCCGGCCTCGTCACCGCCGCCGGAGTCGCCGCCGCCACAGCCGGTCAGGCTGAGAGCCACCACGAGCGCGGATGCTTTCCACCAGGACATCCCCACCACCCCCACCCCTCAGGATGACTCTGCGTGCCGCCCGACGGCAACAGTTCGCCGCCGCTTCGTTCACCGTCTGTCGCAGCGGGTCACCGTCGTGGTATCCCTGACAGGAACGAGGGGGGAACCATGTCCGACCACGAGATCCGGATCGCGCTGGTGCTCAACGGAGGCGTCAGCCTGGCGGTCTGGATGGGCGGTGTCACACACGAGCTCGACCTGATCCGCCGTGCCTCGGCAGGCCGCGACGCGCCGGCCGCGCAACCGTACGACGAGCAGCTGGCGCGTCGCTGGCACGAGCTGTGCCACCGCGACGGCGAGGTCCGGCGGGTCGTCGTCGACGTGATCGCCGGCACCAGCGCGGGCGGGCTGAACGGGTCCCTGCTCGCGACCGCCGTCTCGCACGGCTCGACGCTCGACCCAGGCGGCGATCACGGACCGTGGCTGCGGCAGAAGTGGGTCGGGCTGGGGTCGCTGGAGGTCGGCAGGCTGGTCCCGGCCGTCGGCAAGCCGTCCACGTCGGTGCTCGACGGCAACTACTTCCTGACCGAGCTGAACGCGCTGCTCGAAGGCGTCGCGGGGGCCGGCACGGCCTCGGCCGCCGAGCCGGTGACGTTGTTCGTGACCGCCTCCGGCCTCGGCGTCCAGCAGTTCGAGGCCAAGGACGCGGCCGGGCAGCGGTTCGTCGTACCGGATCATCGGTACCTGTTCTGCTTCACCAGCGAGCAGAGCGCCGTGTACGACGGGGCGACGCGCGCGTTCTCGCTGAGCCAGACCAACGGCCTCGCCGACACCCGGTTGCTGGCGCGGGCGGCGCGGGCCTCCGCGTCGTTCCCGGTCGCGTTCGGGCCGGTGCTGGAGACGCCGAAGCTGGCCGCCGCGCCACCACGCATGCAGCCCGGACCGCACCAGGCGGACTCGGGAGCCTGGCTGGTCGACGGCGGCGTGCTCGACAACGCGCCGTTCGGGCCGGTGCTCGACGTGGTCGCCCGGCGCCCGGTGGTCGGCAAGGCCAGCCGGTACGTGCTGTACGTCGTGCCGTCGGCGGGCATCGGGCTGGCCGAAACTCGGTTGCCCGAAGCAACAGAGCCGAACTGGCGGGTGGCGGCGCTGTCGGCGGTGCAGTTCCCGCGCGAGGTCGACTTCCGCTCCGACGTCGAGCAGCTGGAACGCCTGCTGCTGGAGGCGGACGCGTCCTGGTCCGACACCCAGCGGCTGTTCGACCGGTGCGTGCGGCACCCCGAGGACCGGGGCGCGCTGCACGAGGCCGCCAAGCTGCTGCAGCCGGCGTACTCGCGGGGCCGGGCGGCCGGTGGTGTCTGGGAGGCGGTCACGATCGCCTCGCACGACCAGTCGACCGTGCTCGACGCGGCCACGGCGCTGTCGGAGCAGGAGGTGGACGAGGTCCTCGCGTCCGACCACCACCCGTGGGTTCCGGGGCCCGACGGGTCGACGGCGCCACTGCGCTACGACTCCGAAGGCAATCCGTGCTGGCCCTGGGGGACGGGGGCGGCCGAGCGCGTCGTACGGCTGGTCCTGCGGTCGTTGCGCACGCAGATCGACACCGCGGAGCCCGTGGACCGGACCGAGCTGGAGCAGTGGCTGAAGGCGGCGAGCGACGCGCTGCAGAAGGTGCAGGCGGTCCGGGACGCGCTGGCGGACCACTTGGCCGAGGCGGACCTCGACCTGCGGCCGGCCGGTGGAGCCGAGGCGGTCGCGGTCGGGCTGAGCGACATCTTCGAGACGTTGCAGATCCAGCGCGCGCTCGGCGACGAGTTCGCCGGACTGATCACGTCGCTCGGGCCGGTGATGGTGGAAACCGCGCTGGAGGTGGAGATCGTCTCGCGCTGCACCTCGGCGCGCACGCCGCAGCAGCGCAGCGCGCCGTTCCAGTTCCTCCGGCTCGGACCGGACATCCCGCTGACCCTGCTGGACGACCTGCCCGAAGGCTCGATCGCGTACGACCTGAAGGACCGGATCCTGTACGGCACGCAGGTCGGGCACTTCGGTGCGTTCGGCGCGGCCGAGTGGCGCCGGTGGGACTGGCTGATGGGCCGGCTGCACTGCGTCGCCCACCTCGGCGCGATGCTCGGCGCCGACGCGGCCTGGATCCGCGAGACCCAGCGGCAGGTGCTGGCCGCGGAGGACTGGACCGTCGAGCAGGTCGCGCAGCAGGTGCAGAAGCTCGCCGACGACTTCCCGGTCGACGCCGGGCTCAGCGCGCTGACGACGATGCGGGACGAGCTGAACACCTCGAAGGAAGGTCGGGCCACGACGAAGGGTCTGGCCGACCGGATGATCGACGTGTCCGGCGGGGTGAGCCCGCAGGTCGGCGACTGGGTGAAGGCCGCGGCGGCCCGGAAGAACCAGCCGGGATCGTGGTTGCTGCGCACGGTCCGGTGGTTCACCGAGCCGGCCCGGGAGACGTTGTGGGGTCGGCTGGTGCGGGACGCCGACCTCGGGGTGGCGCGCCGGCCGTTGCTGTTCCAGCAGCGGCTGCCGCTGGCCGCGGCCGGCGTCGGCGTGCTGCTGCTCGTGGTCGCGGGCGTGGTCGACGTGGCCGGGGTGCGGATCGTGGCGGCGCTGCTGGCCGGGATCGTGCTGACCGTGGCGGCGGCGCTGTTCGTCGTCTCCTGGTACGTCCGGCGAGCCCGCCGCCGCATCCGCTCGTGGATCGAGCAACGCCTCCCGGAAATGTAGGTCGGGTCTCCCCGACCTAGTCCATCGTCACGAAGTCGATGAGCTCCTCGACCCGGCCGAGCAGGGCCGGCTCGAGGTCGGCGAAGCTGTTCACCTTCGACAGGATGTGCTTCCAGGCGGCGGCGACGTCGGCCTGGTCGGTGGCGGGCCAGCCGAAGGTGCGCAGGACACCCTTCTTCCACTCCTCGCCGGGCGGGATGCGCGGCCACTCGGCGATGCCGACCGAGGACGGCTTGACCGCCTCCCAGATGTCGATGAACGGGTGACCGACGACCAGCACGTGCGGATTGGTCACCTGGGCCGCGATGCGCGACTCCTTCGAGCCCTCGACCAGGTGGTCGACCAGGACACCGAGCCGTCGGCCCGGTCCGGGCCGGAACCGGTTCACGATGCCCGGCAGGTCGTCGACGCCTTCCAGGTACTCGACCACGACGCCCTCGATCCGCAGGTCGTCGCCCCAGACCCGCTCGACCAGCTCGGCGTCGTGCCGGCCCTCGACGTAGATCCGGCTGGCCCGCGCCACCCGGGCCCGGACGTTGTCGACGGCCACCGAGCCCGACGCGGTCCGGGTCTTCTTGGCCGGCCCGCTCTTCTTCGGCGCGACCAGGCTCACCGGCTTGCCGTCCACCCAGAATCCCGGCCCCATCGGGTAGGTCCGGACCTTGCCGAACCGGTCCTCCAGGTCGACGACGCCGTGCTCCCAGCGCACCACCGCCCCGACGAAGCCCGAGCTCGGCTCCTCGACGACCATGCCCTTTTCCAGCTCGATGTCGACGGTCCGCCCGTTCTTCGGCTTCCGCCAGTCCCCGGCCAGCACGTCGTTCCCATACCTGTCAGCCATCCCCAAACCGTATGCCGCAACCCGCTGCCGCCGCAGGCGACCCGCCCAGCAGCCTCAGGCCGCGAGCACCGGTACGTCGTACGCGTGGATCGCACTGTCGCGGGTCACCAGGGTGAGACCTTCGATCCGCGCCTGGGCGACCAGCATCCGGTCGAACGGGTCACGGTGGAGAAGCGGAAGCGCGCCGGCCTCCTGAGCGTGCACCAACCGGATCGGCAACTCACCCACGCCGCCGTCCAGCACGACCTCCGAGAAGTCCTCCGGGACGGTCACCTTGCCGGCCGCGGCCTTGATCGACAGCTCCCAGACGGTCGCGGCGCTGACGTACACCTCGAGCTCGGTGTCGATCCGGTCCTTCAGCTCGCCCGACAGCTCGGGCCCGTCGGCCAGCCACCAGAGCAGCACGTGCGTGTCGAGCAACAACCGGCCGTACGGGCGGTGCCGGCTCACGACGGGGGATCGAAGTCGTCGGCCAACTCAATCCGGTCAGAACGTCGGGGCCGCGTGCACGGCTTTGTCGGTGCGGTGGGGGAAGGCGACGGTGAGGCCCACGTAGCCGAGGAAGCCGGCGAGCAGGCCGACGACCCAGGAGTAGTCGTAGAGCGGCTGCAGGAAAGGAATCAGGCCCTCGGTGGGGAACGGGCCGCCGTACGCGCCGCCGACGGCGAGGACCGAGCCGACGAGGGTGGCGACGACGGCTCGCCAGTTCCAGCCGGCGGAGTACCAGTAGCGGCCGTTGACCAGGTAGAGGTCGGCGAGGAAGAGGTTGGTGCGGTCGACGAACCAGTACCCGGCGATCAGGACGCCGGCGACCGAGGCGAGCAGACCGCCGTAGAAGGACAGCCAGGCGAAGATGTAGATGTCCGGGTCCGAGATCAGCCGCCAGGGCTGGATCAGCACGCCGATCACGCCGGTGAGCAGGCCGGCGGTGCGGAAGTTCAGCCAGCGCGGCAGGGCGTTGGCGAAGTCGTACGACGGGCTGACGACGTTCGCCGCGACGTTGCACGACATCGTCGCCAGAATCGCCATCACCAGGCCGATCGTGACCACCAGCGGGTTCTCGAACCGGCGGGTCAGCTCGACCGGGTCCCAGATCGCCGAGCCGTAGACGACCACGGTGCCGGAGGTGGTGACGATCGAGACCAGTGCGATGAACGACATCGTGGTCGGCAGCCCGATGATCTGGCCGAGCACCTGCTGGCGCTGGCCCTGCCCGAACCGGGTGAAGTCGGGCATGTTCAGCGACAGCGTGGCCCAGAACGCGATCATGCCCATCAGCGACGGCGCGAAGATCTTCCAGAAGTCGGCGTCCCAGCCGAGCGTCGACGGCTGCGACAAGATCGGCCCCGGCCCGCCGGCCTTGACCAGGATCGCGATCATCAGCGCCAGGAACGCGACCGTGACCAGCGGCGCGGCCCAGTTCTCGAACCGCCGCAGCCCTTCGATGCCGCGCCAGATCAGCCACATCTGCAGCGCCCAGAAGACCGCGAAGCTGAGCCACAGCGTCCACGGGTGCCCGGCGATCGCCGTCGCGTCCCGCCAGCCCGCGCCGGCCAGCTCACCGACGATGACGTGGATCGCCTGGCCGCCGATCCAGGTCTGGATGCCGAACCAGCCGCAGGCCACGAAGGCCCGCAGCAGCGCCGGGAAGTTCGCCCCGCGCACGCCGTAGAAGGCCCGCGCGAAGACCGGGAACGGGATGCCGTACTTCGTGCCCGCGTGACTGTTCAGCAGCAGCGGCACCAGCACGATCAGGTTGCCCAGGGTGATGGTCAGGAAGGCCTGCAACCAGTTCATCCCGAGCGTGACCAGTCCCGACGCGAGCAGGTAGCTGGGGATGTTGTGCGCCATCCCCATCCACAGCGCCGCGTAGTTGTACGTCGTCCAGCGCCGTTCGGCCAGCCGCGTCGGGGCCAGCTCGGCGTTGCCGTACCGGCTGGTCGCCACCGCCTCGGGATCGGTCAGCTCGACGCGTCCGTCCGGGTGGTAGGTCTGTTCCGTGCTCGTCATCCTCGCCACCCCATCCGGTCGATGCTTCGCAACAACCTGCGGGATGCGCACTCACCGTGTCAACGGATAACCACGATCAGTGGTCCGCGCCCGGTCCCAGTAGCGGTAGCGTCGGGCGCCGCGGGGCGCCCAGGACGGCGTAGCCGCGGCGTACGGCCTGCTCCAGGTGGTCGATCGGCCAGGGCCAGTCGTCGGTGTGCCGCAGCGCGTTCTCGAGCGAGGTGCCGGCGTGGTGCAACCCGGAGATGGTGTTCGCCACCGTGCCGAGATCGCCGGCCTGGTCGCGCACGAAGTCCGCGTCGACGACCGCGCCGTGCCCCGGCACCACCTTGGACTCCGTGCCGAGCAGGCCGATCACCCGGTCGAGCGTCTCGGGCCACTCCAGCGGGTACGAGTCGTCGCCGAACGACGGGGGAGCGGACTGCTCGACCAGGTCGCCGACGAAGTACACGTCCGCGTCCGGGACGACGACCACGACGTCCC
The DNA here is from genome assembly GCF_000024345.1 of Kribbella flavida DSM 17836. Classification (NCBI taxonomy): domain Bacteria; kingdom Bacillati; phylum Actinomycetota; class Actinomycetes; order Propionibacteriales; family Kribbellaceae; genus Kribbella; species Kribbella flavida. Next base: position 2,522,645 of record NC_013729.1, read on the forward strand.
CGTCGGTGTGCGCGTTGCCCAGGTGCAGCAGCTCGACCCGCCGATCGCCCAGGCCGATCACCTTGGCCACCGCGAACGTGTGGTCGATCGCGACGAGCCCGGTCGCGGCCACCTCGGCCAGCACCTCGGCCGGGATGTCCGGGTACGCCGGGTCGGGGCCCGGGGCGGCGCGGTAGTGCTGCTGCAGCGCGGGTCCTCGCTCGGCGAGCGCGGCCGCGGCGTTCTCGTGCGCGTAGCGGGCGGCCTCGGTGAAGACCCCGTTGCCGAAGGTGTGGTCGAAGTGGGCGTGGGTGTTGACCACCCAGCGGACCGGCGCGTCGGTCAGCTCGCGGATCTCGGCCAGCAGTTCGGTGGCCTGCGCGGTGGAGGCCCTGGTGTCGACCACCAGCGCACCCTCACTGCCGACCACGAGTCCGACGTTCACGTCCCACTCGCGATACCGGCGGACCCAGCATCGATCACCCAGCTCGGTCCACTCGCTCATGTTCCGACCCTAACCGGCGCCCCTGCTCAGCGCGTCAGCACGTCACCCTGCCGCACCTGCGACCGCTCGACACCCATCCGGCGAACCCTCCGGCGTGGCCGGTGGCGGCAACCGATATCCATTCACCGGAACGGGGGTTGTAGGGACTTCGAGCGCCACCTAGGGTCGCGTAGGCGGCTCCGACAGATCGGACCTCTTGGCCAGCGGAGAAGGGCGGGCGGCGTGACGACACGACGAGCACTGGTGGTGCGGGGCGGCTGGGAAGGCCATCTCCCGGTCGAGGCGACCGACCTGTTCGTCCCGTTCCTGCGGGACAACGGCTTCGAGGTCACGGTCTCCGGAAGCACCTCCAGCTACCTCGACCTGGACGGCACCGACCTGGTGCTGCAGTGCATCAGCATGGGCGAGATCACCGCCGAGGAGCTCAAGGGACTGGAGACCGCGGTCCGCAACGGCACCGGTCTGGCCGGCTGGCACGGCGGCATCGTCGACTCGTTCCGGAACAGCTCCGACTACCAGTTCATGACCGGAGGCCAGTTCGTCTCCCACCCGGGCGGGTTCGTCGACCACCGGATCGACGTCGTGGCCGACCACCCGATCGTCGCGGGCCTCGAGTCGTTCGACCTGCACACCGAGCAGTACTACGTGCACGCCGACCCGACCAACACCGTGCTGGCGACCACCACGTTCAAGGCCCACCCGGACTTCCCGTGGATCGAGGGCGCCACCATGCCCGCGGTCTGGACCCGCACCTGGGGCGAAGGCCGCGTCTTCGTCTGCACCCCCGGGCACAGCCTGGCCGACCTCGCCGTACCGGAGGTCCGGACCATCGTCGAGCGGGGACTGCTGTGGGCCGCCAAGTGAGCGACGCGGTGTCCCGGGTCGGTGTCGTCGGCACCGGCGTGATCAGCGGCACCTACCTCGAGCACCTGGCCCAGCTGCCCGGCGTCGAGGTGGTCGCCGTGGCCGACCTGGACGTCTCGCGGGCTCAGACCGTGGCTGCCGCGTACCCCGGAGTCCGGGCGTTGTCATCGGACGACCTGATGGCCGACCCGGACGTCGACATCGTGCTCAACCTGACCATCCCGGCCGCCCACGCACCCGTGCACCAGGCCGCCCTGCAGGCCGGCAAGCACACGTACGGCGAGAAGCCGCTGGCCGTCGACCGGGCCGAGGCGGAGCCGCTGCTCAAGCTCGCCGCCGCCAACAACCTGCGCATCGGCTGTGCGCCCGACACCGTGCTCGGCACCGGCACGCAGACCGCCCGGGCGGCGATCGACCGCGGCGACATCGGCGTACCCACGGCGGCGACTGCGGCGTTCGTCACGCCCGGCCACGAGCTGTGGCACCCGGCGCCGGAGTTCTACTACCAGGCCGGCGGCGGACCGCTGCTCGACATGGGCCCGTACTACGTGACCAGTCTGGTCACGCTGCTCGGCCCGGTTCGCCGGGTCACCGGGCGCGCCGGGCGCTCGCAGGAGCAGCGCAAGGTGCACACCGGGCCCCGGGCCGGCACGACGTTCGCGGTGGACGTGCCGACCCATGTCACCGGCATTCTCGAGCACGCCTCGGGCGCGCTGACGACCGTGCTGATGTCGTTCGACGTGTGGGCCGCGCGGCTGCCCCGGATCGAGATCCACGGCACCGAAGGCAGCCTGTCGGTGCCCGACCCCAACCACTTCGACGGCACCGTCGAGCTCGCCACCGCCACCCAGCGGGACTGGACCCCGCTCCCGGTGGCCGGCGGGTACGCCGGGGCAGGCCGCGGGGTCGGTGTCGCCGACATGGCCCGCGCCATCCGCACCGGTGAGCCGCACCGGGCCGACGGAGCGCTGGCGTACCACGTGCTCGACGTCCTGGAGTCGCTGCTCGAAGCGGCCGCCCAGGACCAGCCGGTGGACGTCGCGAGTACGGTCGACCGGCCGGCCGCAGTACCGTTGGGAGCCTCCCCCGAAACAGCCTGACGAGCCATCTGTCGCTACGGCTCGGTAGACTGGCACTCGGGCTGTCTGAGTGCCAGTCGAGAGATGCTGGGCCGATGCTGAGAGAGGGTGGTGCGCGTGCTGGACGAACGCAAACTGGACGTCCTCCGGGCCATCGTCGAGGACTACGTGGCGACGCACGAGCCGGTCGGCTCGAAGACGCTGGTCGACCGGCACAACCTCGGTGTCTCCCCGGCCACGGTGCGTAACGACATGGCCGCGCTGGAGGAGGAGGGGTACATCACCCAGCCGCACACCAGCGCCGGCCGGATCCCGACCGACGCCGGGTACCGGCTGTTCGTCGACAAGCTGAGCACGGTCAAGACCTTGTCGCCGGCCGAGAAGAAGGCGATCTCGTCCTTTCTCGGCGGCGCGGTCGACCTGGACGACGTGGTCCGCCGGACGGTGCGGCTGCTGGCCCAGATCACCCGGCAGGTCGCGATCGTGCAGTACCCGACACTGACCCGCTCCAGCGTGCGGCACGTCGAGGTGGTCACGATGACGCCGCGGCGGCTGCTGCTGGTGCTGATCACGAGCACCGGCCGGGTAGAGCAGCGGATCGTCGAGGCGCCGGACGACGTCGACGAGCAGCTGATCGCCGACCTGCGCTCTCGGCTGAACACCGCGCTCACCGGTCAGCGGCTGTCCGAGGCGGCCGGCGCGCTGGCCGGGCTGCCCGACACCTTCCAGCCGGCCGACCGGGCGCTGGTCACGGCGATCGTGACGACCCTGCTGGAGGCCTTCACCGACGAGGGCGAGCAGCGGATCGCGGTCGGCGGCGCGGCCAACCTCACCCGGTACGGCGACGACTTCGAGCGCAACGTGAAGCCGGTGCTGGAAGCGCTCGAGGAGCACGTGATCCTGCTCAAGCTGCTGGGCGAGGCGACCCATCCGCAGACCCTGACGGTCCGGATCGGGCACGAGAACCCGTACGAGGAACTGGCCACCACCTCGGTGGTCGCGACCGGGTACGGCTCCAAGTCGGAGGCGCTGGCCACGCTCGGCATCGTCGGCCCGACCCACATGGACTATCCGAGCACGATGGGCGCGGTCCGCGCCGTCGCGCGGTACGTCAGCCAGATCCTGGCCGACTCCTGATGACTTTCCCCTACCTCTGGTCTGGAGCATGAGCACCGATTACTACGCCGTCCTGGGCGTCAGCCGTGACGCCTCCCAGGACGAGATCAAGAAGGCCTACCGCAAGCTGGCCCGCCAGTACCACCCGGACGTGAACGACTCCGAGGACGCGCACGCGAAGTTCCAGGAGATCGGCCGCGCGTTCCAGGTGCTCAGCGATCCGCAGAAGAAGCAGGTGCACGATCTCGGCGGCGACCCGTTCGCGAGTGCCGGCGCCGGCGGCCCCGGCTTCGGCCAGGCGTTCACCTT